>CAZXIX010000039.1:0-19814 GCA_964640855.1 uncultured Saprospiraceae bacterium | reverse complement strand
TCCAGCGTAAGCGAACTGGCGATCCGCGTGGGCTACATGCGCACCGAGTTCTTCTCCAAAATCTTTGAAAAAACCTACGGATTCCGCCCGGTGAGCCGGATCAGAAGCGGATATCGCAGGAAAAGCAACGCCTCCGCCTTGAATGCCGGACATACACAGCGCGTTGCTGTGAGTGGCATGAACTAAGTGCTCCATTCAGATGAAAATACCTTTCGGAAAAAGTCAACAGAGGGTGCGGGTGACAGCAGAACCCCGGTTTCTGCTTCCCGCTACACCCTGTTGGTTTTTCGGTAAGTAATTTCGTCCGCGGCTAAAGCCGTTTGAGCTAAACCCAAATTTTTCACGAATACGAATTTCAGCAGGGCTCATGCCCTGGGAAAACCCAAAAAACCGAAATAAATACCCTTTCTCCCAGAAAGCGCGGATAGCAAGTGTTACCCCGAGTATCCCTCTCCCCCCGGGATCATGTTGAATGAAAGACTACCTGTCGGTCAGAGGCTTTGATCCGGTGAGATCAGCCTCCTCCTTGCAGAACGGCAAACCGTTGCGCGGAGCCACCAGGAGCGGGAGATTAAAACCCGGAAAAAATGTCCCCAATTGACCAGCAATGGATGGATGAGGTAGATGCCTTCATCACCAGCAAACTGGAAGCCGAAGAAAATATCCTCATAGCTGACCTGGCTGCGGCCTTTCATCTGAGCGAAAGACAAGTCTTCCGCAAGATGAAAAGGATCACCGGGCATACGCCGAATCAATACATCCAAAACCATCGCCTGGCACTGGCACGCAAGCTCCTGGCCGATGCCTCTCCTGACCTGACTCTTCAACAGATCGCCAGCAAAGTAGGATATAAAAGATCCGATTATTTAAAGCGTTTATTGCAACTTTGATAGTATTACTATAATTTGGGTGTTGAAACTACTGAACCTCACCCATGCACTCCAGTTTCAGCGAGAGGAGGGCCATTTTATTGGCTGTCCACGCTCGTTTAGCCGAACCTGACTATCACGTCAGCACTCTTTCCACTCAGCTTTTTTTGAGCGAGCGAAGCACCCATCGGTTGGTGAGAAAGTGTTTTTCTTGCAGCCCGAGTCACTTGATCCGGGAAGTCCGGCTTCGAAAAGCCCGTTTCCTGATCCGAACCGGTCAGGTTGCCACCGTCACCGAACTCACTTCGCGGGTCGGATTCCTGCACGCCGGTCATTTTTCCAGGCTGTACCAAAAACGTTTCGGAAGCCGGCCCTACCAAGACATCCGCTTTGGTTTCCCTGAGCGAAATCCAACCGATCCCTCGACAAAAACCACCGAACCCTAATATAATTTGGCCGAAATGTGCAATATATGGTCAGGATTGTGAATTTTAGTCCCCCTACTTTTACAGTGCAGTAAGGAAAAAGTAAACCCCAACTCCCCTTCTTTTCCATCCTGCTTTCGAGCTTATCTACCTACCACTTTTCGAGAGATCCCTCTCGAAACACCCAGTTTGTGTAATCCAATTTTTTCTTAAAACCTAAATTCTTTTTTACTATGAGAAAGTTAATGCTTTCAATGATCGCAATGGCGTTTGCTGTTGCTTCCTATGCCCAGGGGCCCATCACCCCCAGTACGGCAAACACCGTTGGCGTACCTGGAAAAGGCGCGGTTACAGGCCCCAGCTTCAACGCTGCCAGCTCCATCCAGTCCGGCAACTTCAACCTGTCTGAAATCAAGCAGGATGCGAGCAGTGCCGTCGGAAACGAGGCTGCTACCAAGCAAACCGGCAACATGAGCGACGTCGGGATCCGCCAGATCAACAGCAACAACACCGCTTATGTAACCCAAAGCGGAGGCAACAAAGGCCGCACTTCTCCTGAAAATCAGTTCTACGTACGGCAGGAGCAGAGCATGGGACAGCCTGGCAACATGCTGACCGGCGTTCAGAACGGGTCCAACAACGAAGCTTCCACTAACCAGGTAGGAAGCGGCAACAACATGTATGTCAACCAGCAAGGCTCCGACAACAACATCGGAAGAGTGGGTTCTTCTCAGATCGATGGCGACCGCACCGATAGAGAGAATGTCGTTAACAACGAATTCGGCGCCCGCCAGCTGGGTAGAGACAACCGTGCTGCACTGACTCAGAACGGATCCGACCACAACATCATGTTCCTTCAGGACGGAAATGACAACTACGGAAAAGTGGACCAGGACGGCAAAAACCACGACGCCAGCCTCAAGCAGGTTGGAAATGAGAACTGGGCTTTCATCAACCAGGATGGAATGGGCCAGGAAGCTGTCGTAAACCAGATGCAAAACAACGACCGTGCGAATGTTCAGCAAGGCGGCAACAGCAACAACGCTTTGATCATTCAGAACAACTAGGATCGATCCGATCTTGACAGGATTGGAGAAGGGCTCACCCCCTTCTCCTCCTTATATTTAATCAGAAATATTTTTTCCGCCTACCCAATTCAGGAATTATGAGAAACGCTTCATGGCTCACTCTGCTCGGAGTTCTTTTCCTCAGCCAATCCGCCCTGGCCCAGTCTCCCTCCCTGATACCGGGAGACAAAGCCGATCGGGAAAATCAGGCTTTGCAATTCCAGTTCAACGAACTATCCCTGGCCAATGAATCCCTGCTCCAACTCGGTTCTTTCAGCGGCCTGGGTCTGAGCCCCGAAGCTCAAAGCACGGAACTCATCCAGAGAGGGATGGGCAATGACGCCCAAATAGCAACCTCCGGGCAAAGCAATCTCGTACAGGTCCAGCAAATCGGGAACTACAATCGCTACGACCTCAACCTCAGGGGAAGAGACAACGACCTCTCGCTTATCCAGAACGGAAACTTCAACGAGGTAGAACAAACCTTTCAAAACATCTCGAACCTGAACCTGGACGTCATCCAACTCAACAACAACAATGGCCTGGAAATGGGCATCAATCAAACCAATTTCAATAACGTGCTGCCCGGATCGACCTCCCGACCGATAGAGATCAAACAAATGGGCAACATGACCCTGGAAATCAATCAGATCAATCAACTAATACCCATTAACCAATAAGAAATGAAGCTCTTCTCCGGCACGATCCTCCTCTTTGTCCTGTTCGCCGCTCTGCAGCCGCTGAATGGCCAGGATAGCAACCTGGCCCGGGATCTTGTGGCCGAGGTCAGAAGCAGCGAGGACAGTTCCGGGATGATCACCTTCGAGGCGGTTTGCATTAACCCCACCGAGCTTGACCTCAAACTTATCTATCGCTTTTTTTTCATTAAGGTGGATTCCAACAACAATAAGTCCTCCTCTTCACAGGGAGGAAATTTTGAAATAGGCCCTGAGACCGAAAAGATTTTATCCACTTTTTCTGTCCATGCGGATAGCGTTGGCGATGTAGAGTTCAGGTTGGATATCTATTCCAACGGTAGAGTCGTCGCTTCGGACGAAAAAAAAAAGAGCGGACGAAAGAGAAAGAGAGACTAGGCGAACCCGAAGCCAAAGATAATCCCGATCCGGTGATCAGCGCCCCCATACTGGGGTTATCCGGATTAGTGATCGATAACACCCGCACGCCTGCCGGACAGAACCTATTTCAATTGTTCTATTCCAACTGGCAAGCTCGAGAGCTCGAAGGCGACTACATCATCAAGATTGAAGAACTGCAATGGCGCGGCAGGCAAACCCTCCTGATCGTATTCTACAACGATGACGAGATCCTGCGAAGGCCCTTGCCGACCCGCTACGACGACCTGGAATACCTGGCCGACGGACTTGCCGGTTATCTGGCTCAACAGGTAGCGACTCAAAACCAAACGGAAAGAGACCTTGAAAAGGATGATCTGAAAGGATCAGGCATTTTTTAGCATCCAAACTCTAGTATCATGAAATTCATCTTATCCCTTTTCCTTCTTATGTCCACCTACTGCTGCATGTACGGACAAGATTTGATCTATACCCCCAAAAATTCAGCTTTCGGGGGCAACGCGTTGAATTACAGCTGGCTTTTGAATTCGGCCAATGCACAGAACACGACTTCCGCCCCGAGCAGCACGGGTGACTTCGACGATTTCTCGACGGATCCGCTTACCGAATTTTCGGAAGGTCTTAACCGGCAAGTGCTCAGCCAGATCGCCCAGCAGGTGTTTGACCAGCAATTTGGCGAGAATAACATTTTGGAAGCCGGTAGTTTTGAATTTGGAGACCTGCAGGTACAAGTAAGTCCGGGAGCGAATGGTCTGGTCATTACGATCACCGATTTCAGCACCGGAGGACAATCGCAAATCACCGTACCCTACTTTTAGAAGATATCCGGGTTCTCTTACCCGGTACCGAGGCACCCTGCACACCAATATTGTTCTTGATTCTATTGTCCAGCCTTCCTGTCTTAGAGTTTGGAAGGCTCGGTGAAGGTATGGCCCTGCTTAAGGGCTTTGCCTCGCCGGGCTCTTTTCCTGCCTGACGAACACATGCGTTCCCGGCAGACTCCGGGACAGGAAGCTGGGCTTTTTCCAAACTCTATTTTCCATGTTCAGCAAAATCACCAAACTGCTGATTGCCGTAGCCTTGCTGTTGTTCTTTTCCGGTTGCGGTAATTATTTGCATCAACCCCTGGGAGATCGGAATGCCCGATTGGGCGAGTCCACTCCCCTGACCACCATATTGAGTGACTTGCCGGCTCCTCAGGAACCGGTGGTCACAGCGGTTTATAAATTTCGGGACCAGACGGGGCAGTACAAACCCCAGGAGTCGGGCTCCAGCTTTTCCACCGCCGTCACCCAGGGCGCCACCAACATTCTGATCAAGGCGTTGGAGGATTCGGGCTGGTTCCGGGTGATCGAACGCGAAAACGTAGGCAACCTGCTGAATGAGCGCAAGATCATTCGCTCCAGTCGGCAGCAATACGGAGAGAGCAACGGCGATGCCCTGCTTCCTCCGCTTCTTTTCGCGGGTATGATCATTGAAGGCGGAATTGTCTCCTATGACGCCAACATCGTCACGGGAGGCGCAGGCCTGCGCTATTTCGGAGCCGGTGGCTCGGGGCAATATCGCCAGGACCGGGTCACGGTTTATCTCAGAGCCATTTCTTCCAATACAGGAGAGATCCTCAAGACCATCTATACCTCAAAGACCATCCTGTCACAGGCCGTCGATGCCGGTCTCTTTCGATTCGTGAGCTTCCGCCGCCTGCTGGAAGTGGAGACCGGTTTTACCTACAACGAGCCTTCTCAGATGGCCGTCATGGAAGCCATAGAAAAGGCCGTGTACAGCCTGATCATCGAAGGATTGATCGATGGCTTCTGGGAAGTGAACCTGATAGACTTAGGGAAAAAAGACCGGTTGATCGGAGATTACCAGAAGGAAAAGGAACGCATGGCCCTTACTGATGCCTTTGGCCGAAAAAGGCTGGATCCCCATACCGGCGTTAGTTTGTCTGTAGGGGTAACCTCCCTGCGCTACCAGGGAGATTATCCCGATCCCGATTTTGGTTTCGGGGGCGAGTTTGCCCTGCACGGACAGATCAGCCCGGTCTTCGGCATTTCCGCCGGCGGTGGCTTAGGCCGGCTAAACACCAATTCCCTGTACAGCGAACAGATCTATTACGCCAAACTCAACGGACTGTTCCGACTGCTACCCTTCGAACGGCTGAGTCCCATCCTCTACGGAGGAGGAGGCGTGCTTTTTGATCAGGACGGGACCCCGGAATCCCCGCAGCGGAGAAATTACGGCTACCTGAACGGAGGGCTGGGCCTGGAATATCAACTTTCACCCTGGCTCGCAGCAGGGCTGAACTTCGACGTCAATTTCATCATGAACGACAACATCGATCGCCTGAATATGGGTAAGTACAATGACTTCTTTTACGGCGGTCAGCTCGGATTTCGAATTCTTTTTAACCAACGCGACGTCAAACCTTGATTACATCCTCTAAACCGATCATCCCCATTCAGATTTCCCATGAAAAAGATAATCCATTACGTCTCCTTCTGGCTCTGCACCCTGATCATCCTCTTCGGATGCGAGCCGACCACTTTTAACCCCAACGCTGTCGGCCGCATCACCGGAACTGTTATCCTGGAGGACCTGGTAACCCCCGTGAAGGAGGTCTTGATCTCCACCAATCCGACAACCAATCTGGTATTGACCGACGAGAACGGAAACTTTTCGCTGGACTCCATTCCCTTTGCCGCTTATTCGCTGCGAGCCAGCAAAGACGGCTTCATCGACGAACTGGTCACTGTAGACATCACCGAGACGAATAAACGGGATGTCACCATTGTACTGCGCGAACTGCTTGCGACCAACCAAAGGCCCTCCATCCCGTCACAGCCTTCCCCTCAGGATCAAGCCGACAGTGTTGGATTGAACGTGGTGCTTTCCTGGAGTAGCGCCGACCCCGACGACTCCACCAATGTGACCTACGATGTTTTTTTGATCAACGGGGAAACCGCCCTGACGCAAATAGGCTCGTCGATCCGCGATACTTTTTTGGCGGTGGATGATCTCCATTACGGAAAAACCTACTTCTGGCAGGTCATCGCATCCGATGGAGCGAATGAACCCGTCAACGGCCCGGTATGGAGCTTTCAAACCACCCCCTTTCCCGATTTCCCCATTCACTTCGTCCGCGAGGAAAACGAAAAGTTCGTCATCTATGCCAGTGAAGGCCCCCCGGAAGACCTGACCGACCTGGACCCCAATCAAAATGGAGATGTTGAGTTGGTCCTGGAGTCCATCCCCATTACCAGCGGGCAGGAAAGCTGCTGGCGACCGCGCATTTCTCCCCAAAGGGATAAAATAGCCTACTTATCCCGGGTGGGAGGACAAACACACCTTTTTACGATGAACCGGGACGGCTCAGAACGGTTTCAGGTGACCCAGTCCGTGCCCGTGAGCGGATACGATGAAGAGGAACTGGATTTCAGCTGGTCGCCAACCGGTGATCAACTGATCTACATGAATTTCGGACAACTCTTCAAGATTAACCGGGACGGAACCGGCCTTTCTCTTTTTGCAGAAACACCGGTGGGCTGGGCTTTCACCGAAGTGGATTGGGGAGAACTGGTTATTGGCGTGAGGGTTCGCGAGATAAACCCCTATTCTTCCGTCATCCTTTTCTTTTCTCCCTTCAAAGGAGTCCCGCCCGATACCCTCCTCACCCAGCAGGGCGGACAAAATTCCGGACGGATAGGAGGACCAAACCTTTCCCCGGTCGTCGAAAGCTTCCTGTATACCCGGGATATCGTAGGCAGTACGAATTCTCTACAGGGCCGTCAGGTCAATGCTCATATTTTCGAGGTCTCCGGAGATGCCTTCAATACCACCTTCGACATCTCAGCGGTAACCACCGGGCTCAATATCGACGGTTTCAACGACCTGGACGCGATATACAACCCTACCGGTTCCCAGATCATTTTCGTACAACGGATTAACGACGAATCAGAGCATGGAGACATTTATATCACCACACTGGATGGCACTTCCCGGTTCAAGCTTATTGAAAAGGCCCGAATGCCGGATTGGTAAGCCTGGATGGCCAAAAGCGTGCATGCGCAGGGAAGACGGACCCGACCGGAAAGAAGGATGATGCAAAGGTGAGGCTGCAACCCGGGCTGGGTGTGTGCTCTTTTCAGGACTTTGCAGCCGCTCAAGGCTTGCAGCAAAAGGGCTGAATTTTCCTTCGAAACAGGAGCCCCTGCCCCGTTACATCCATGGACTCCTCCCAACCATACGGTGATTCGGACCCACCCTTCCGAAACAGGGAAAAGGCCTTATTCCCATCGCGGCTTTTCTGCATGTAAACCTTTGCGTAAATTGGATGGATAATTTTGCCAATCGGATATTTCTGTGAACAACCTGATTCCCCATTTCATTGCTCAACAATCGGAAAATGGACACCATCGCGGCCAGATCGATTCGCTGGTCATGTTGGTGGACCTGTCGGGTTTCACTTCCCTGACCGAGACCCTGATGCAGAGGGGCAAGGAAGGGGCCGATGAGTTATCGCACATACTGAACGAGATCTTTGCCCCCATGGTGAAGGTCGTTTACCAATGCGGAGGCCATATTCCCTGTTTTGCCGGGGATTCCTTTGCCGCCGTATTTCCCTGCGAAGATTGCAGCCCGCATACGGTCGCCCAGCTGGCCCTCAGGGTCCGGGCCCTGTTCGAAGAGCGGGATTTCCAGTTTGGTGAGTTTGTCATTGGCCTGCGAATCGGGTTGGCAGCCGGCACAACCGAATGGGGCCTCGTGGGGTCCCAAAGGAAACAGTCATTCTATTTCCGGGGAGCCCCGATCGACAAGGCGGCGGAATGCCAGCAAAAAGCCCGGGATCGGGAAATCCTCCTGGATCCCAGCTTTCAGGCCAAATTCCAGGGGCAAGCCTACAACCTCAAGGCCATAGAAGCGCCCTATATGCTGCTTGAAGACAACGGCAATCTGGTCTGGAAACCCCCGGACGGCCTTCGCATACCGGAAGTCTCTCCCAAAACGCTGGTCCGCTTTTTTCCCAGAGGCATCTGGGAAGGCAATTTTGAAGGGGAATTCCGTACCGTTATTTCCATTTTTCTGGCCTTCAAAGGAGCCAATACCCACGATCAGATGGATTCCCTGGCCACCAGCCTGCTGGAAGAAGTGGAGAGGTATTCGGGCTATTTCAAAGAAATCGAATTTGGGGATAAGGGCGGGGTGATGGTCATCCTTTTCGGCGCGCCCATCACCTTTGAAAACGTGCTCGAACGGGCACTCGAATTCGTAGAATCCGTGCGGGAGGATCTCCTGGATAAGATCCTGGACGGAGCTTTGCAATACCGGATCGGCATGTCGATGGGCACCGCCTTCACCGGCATTATCGGTGGCGAAGAACGGAGCCAATACGCAGCCGTCGGCAATCGGGTAAACCTCGCCGCCCGCCTCATGACCTACGCTGCCTGGGGCGAAGTACTGGTGGACAGCGAGGTGAGCAAGGAAGAACACTTTCGCTTTGAACCCAAGGGGGATATCCGCTACAAAGGGATCAAAGGGACCGTGCCGACCTTCAAATTCCTGGGAAAGGATCACGATTTCCAGAAAAAATTCACGGGCAGGATCTTCGGGCGCGAAAAGGAAATTTCCCGCCTTTTGAAAGCGGTTGAACCCTTGCACCATAAAAAACCCGCAGGCCTCGTCAAAATTTTCGGGGAAGCGGGCATGGGAAAAAGCAGGCTCACCTACGAACTCCGCCAGAAAGTGGTGAGCGACGAGCTGCACTGGTATTATTGCCCGGCCGATGAGATCCTGCGCAAGCCCTTCAATCCTTTTTTCTACTTCCTGCGCGATTACTTTCATCAGAGTCCGGACGAAAGCCCGGATACCAATCGACGCTGGTTTGAAACCCAGCTGAAAACGCTGCTTCAGGGGCTCAAAAAATCTCAGCATCCCAGGGCGGAGTGGCTGTCTGATGAATTGCGACGTCTCCAATCCATACTCGGAGCCCAGCTCGGCATCATCTACCCCGGCTCCCTCTGGGAGCAGCTTGATGCCAGAGGCCGATATCAGAATACCCTTGATGCCATCAGCCAATTGTTCTTCGCAGAAGCCTGCATCCAGCCCCTGGTGGTGCAATTGGAGGATAGCCACTGGCTGGATGACAACTCCAAAGATCTCATGCAGGAACTGTTGCGGGGTCTGCCCAATTACAATTTGCTCCTGCTGATCACTTCCCGCTACAATTCCGACGGTAGCAAGCCTTCTTTCCTGCGCGACAACGATACCGTCACTTCCAGAGGATTACCCGTATTGGAGATCGACCTCAATATGTTGAGTCCCGAAGCGGTCCAGGTACTGGCCGAGGAGACCCTGGGCGGTCCCATTGACCAAGAATTCCTGAAAATGCTCCTCCAAACGACCAGCTCCAACCCCTTCTACCTGGAGCAACTTCTGGAGTATTTCAACGATCAGGGGATGTTACAGAAAAAGAAAGACCTCTGGACGGTCGAAAATCCCAATGTCTCTCTCGCAGATTCGGTGCACGCCATTCTGACGGCCCGCATTGACAGCCTTCCTGCTTCCGCCAAGGAGATTGTCAAGGCCGCTGCCGTAATCGGACAGGAATTCGAACTTGCCATTTTGAATGAGGTCATGAAACGGAACGGATCCGAATTCCAAACCGAAAACGCCACGCACTATCTGCGCGAGCAGGTCAAAAAAGTGGAAGAAGAACAGATCTGGCGAACCAACAGGGACCTCCAGTACGCTTTCAAACACGCCTTGCTCCGGGAAGCAGCCTACGGCATGCAGATGCAGACCCGCCTTCGCCAATTGCACCACGCCATTGCCCAAGCCATAGAGAAATTATATACCGATAAGCTGGAGGAACGCTTTGTAGACCTCGCCTTCCACTACGACCAGGCCGGCGTCTATGACAAAACCTGCGAATTCCTCCTCAAAGCAGCCGAACACGCCAAACTCAACTATCAGAACCAGAAAGCCCTGGAGTTCTTCGAAAAGCTGCTCTCCAAAATGGAGGAAGAAGACGAAAAGAGCATACTCTGGGTCGAAACGCTTCTGAGCAAAGGAAAACTTCTGGAATTGGTCGGCGATTGGGAATTCAGCGAACAGACCTATCTGCGCGCATTGGACCGGGCCAAAGGAACGGAAGACCTAAGCCTCCTGGGCCAGGTCAACAATCACCTGGGGCGGTTGCAAACCCTCAAGGGTCGCTACTCCGAAGCCATGGACTACCTGCAGGTAGCCGCCGGAATTTTTGAATCCATAAACGACAAAGCCGGTATCAGCCGGGGCAACGGCAATCTGGGCAACCTCTATTTCCGACAAGGAAAGTATGAAGAGGCCAAAGCCTATTTTTCCAACAGCCTGCTGATGAGCAAAACTTTATCCTTCCCGGCAACCGATCCGCAGATTGTCTCCAACCTGGCCCTTACGCACATGAACCAGGGTAATTACGAGGAGGCAATCAAGCTTCAGCAAGAACAGCTCCAGAATTGCATCGAGCAGGTCGACAAACAGGGAATGGCCAGCATCTACACTTACATGGGTATCGTCTACCTCGAAAAGGGAGACTATGATGAAGCCATGGACAGTTTTCAGAAAGGGCTGGAACTCAGTATTGAGCTGGGTAGCAAACAACTCCGCTCCGTGGCCATTGGCAACATTGGCATCATCAACCAACGCCAGGGGAAATACCGGGAGGCCATGAAAAATTTTGAGGAGGACCTCCGACTGGTCGAAGAATTGGGCGATAAACAGGGTACGGCCATTGCCCTGGGGTTGATCGGCGATCTGCACAGCATACAGGGCCGCTTCTTCAAGGCCATCGAATACCTGCAGAAAAACCTGATGCTCAGCGAAGAGCTCAACTATCAAAAAGGGATCGCGAAAGCCGTAAATACCCTGGGAGACGTCTTTTATTACCTCGGACAATACGACCGATCCCTTCACTTTTACGATCGGGCGATCGAGGTGACCCGCGACATCGGAAACAAACTGGTGCTCGGCATGAGCCTGGTTGAGAAGTGCGGGGTTCTCGCCGCCAAAGGAGATAAGGAAAAAATGTACTCCGTTTTCCAGGAAGCCGCCGGCCTGGCAAAGGAATTGGGCAACCCGGACCTGATCTTTCAGGCTAAACTGGTGGAAGCTCAGGTACTCACCCTGCAAGGCAAGCCCAAGGAGGCTGTCGATATGCTTCGGGGCTTGCTAAAAGCGGAACTGGCCAAGGACCAGGAAGCAGCCGTATGGTACGGGATGTTCCTGGCGGATGCCCAACAAGAAGAGTTCCGCGTTCGAGCTCTCGCACTGTACGAAGAACTCTTTCAAAATACGCCCCGCTTCACCTACCGCCAACGCATCGCCCTGCTTTCCGGCGAAGAAGAATTCAAACCCGGGCTTCCCCCTACGCGAGTGGGCTAACGCATCCGCTTTCTCCCTTTCTCTGCCTGATGGCCGGCTCTCTGGTCGATTCGGAAATCCTATTTCGTGGCCAGAAACCCGCCCTTGGTCGATCCTTTCTGCAGACAAATGAAATTTGCCCTTACTTATCATGCAACTATTGCGATTCTATCCGGTCCTTGTAGACAGCGATACGTTCGCATTACACCCGACTTAAAATACACCCATGATTTCCGTTGTCCTTGTCGGCGCAGAACGCGGCAAAAGAGAAATCTTACAGAGAGTAATTGATCGAACGGAAGGTCTGCAATGTGTAGATGCCTTCTCCCTCCAATGGGATGTCTGCCATCAGGTCAGCCTCCTGAACCCTCAGGTGGCCCTGGTCAACGTAGGTTTGCCAGACATTTCCGGAAACAGCCTGATTCGCCGGCTCACCTTCCAATGCCCCGATCTGCGGGTCATTGCCCTGGGAGATCGAAGCTCTGACCAGGATGCCGTCAAAACTTTCCAGTCGGGGGCAACCGGTTACCTCGATAAATCGGTTTTCCCATCCCGCCTCCTGGAAGCTATTCATGAAGTTGTACATGGCGGAGCGCCGTTGTCACCAGGCATTGCCAGGCAATTGGTCGATTATTTCAACCAACCTAAGATCCCTTTATTCGATCTATCTCTTAGAGAGAAAGATGTTCTCTTGCATTTATGCGAGGGCAGCAGCGTACGAGCGATGGCTGCAAGCCTGGACGTCAGTCAGAATACGATCCGTTTTCACTTGAAAAATATCTATCGAAAACTGAGCGTAAAATCTCGACTGGAGGCGGTTGTGCTCGCTTATCGGGCCGGAGTGGCCTGAAAAAGGCCGTACCCCAAGGTACAGCCTCCCAATTCTGGAACTACTGAGTGTTTTTTCATACTAATCCGATGTTTTGTTGCCGCCGGTACGCACCGAGCGGCAACCTTTTTTTGTTCCAGCCTTTAAAAATAGGGAATTGCCCGACTCTGACAAAAGTTCTTCCCCCCTCTTATTACGGGCCACCCATGTATTGGGAGGAGTCGGTTTTCTTCCTAAGTTTGCCATCCCAAGAAAATTTCCTCATGTGGAATCCGAAAACCCGGCTGGCCGTTTGGCTGTCGCTCCTGCCTGCTTTGCTCTGGGCCCAGGAACCCCTAACCCCGTTTGAAAAAGACAGTCTCCAGTCGGCAACCTATCCGGAAGTACTTGCCTTCTATGAAAAGCTGAGCCAAATCCATCCCGACCAAATGCGGTGGATCACCTTCGGGGAGACTGATATCGGCAAGCCGCTGCACCTGGTTTTACTGTCCGGCGACAGTACATTCAGCCTGGCCGATATCAGGGGCCGGGAAAAAACCCTGTTCTTCGTCAACAATGGCATCCATGCCGGAGAACCCTGCGGCATAGATGCCAGCATGATGTGGACTCGCGATTTGCTGCGTAAAAATTGGCTGGCCGATCATCCCGATCTGGTCATTGTGCTCATACCGGTCTATAACGTGGGCGGAGCTTTGAACCGCAACTCCCATTCCCGCGCCAATCAGAACGGTCCGCTGAGCTACGGTTTCCGGGGCAACGCCAAAAACCTGGACCTCAACCGCGATTTCATCAAGGCTGATTCGAGAAATGCCCAATCCTTTAATCAACTTTTCGGCGGCCTGCAACCCCACGTCCTGCTGGACACCCACACCTCCAATGGGGCCGACTATCAGCATACCATGACCCTGATCCATACCCAACCGGACAAACTGGGCGGTGCTCTGGGCCACTTTCTCCGAAATACGTTCTCTCCTCAGCTGTACCTGGGCATGCAGCAAAAGGGATGGCACATGGCTCCCTACATGAGCAGCCTGGGCCGCACCCCCGACGAAGAAGGCATCGCCGGATTTTTGGACCTCCCGAGATACGGAAGCGGCTATGCGGCCCTTCACCAAACACTGTCCTTCATCTCGGAAACCCACATGCTCAAACCCTTTGCCCGCCGGGTAAGGAGCACCTACGACCTGCTGGAAACTATGCTGCGACTGACGGTAGAGCATGGGGAAACCATCCAATCCCTCCGAAAACAAGACCGGGCCTTTTGGCAAGAACTAGACTCCATACCCTTGTCCTGGGAAATCCGACGGGAAAGGGCCGATACTTTTTTGTACCGGGGATTCAGATCCGCAATGAAGCCCAGCCAGGTCACCGGCCAGGATCGGTTGTACTATGACCGGGATCAGCCCTTTGAGAAAAAAATCCCGGTCTTCGATTATTACCGGCCGGTAAGCCAGGCGCGCAAACCCTGGGCCTACGTGGTCCCGCAGGCCTACCGGGAAGTGATCGACCGACTGAGCTGGAACGGAGCCGAAATTCGGAGGCTGAGCCGCGACACTCTCCTGGATCTGACCCTGTACCGGATCCAAAACTACCAGACCGTCGGGCGCCCCTACGAGAGCCATTTCCTGCACTACGGGGTCGAGCTGCAAAAGGAGGTCCGAAAACAGCAACTTTATGCGGGAGACTTCCTGGTCTTTGCCGGAGAAGGGGCGGTCCGATATGTGGTTGAGACCCTGGAGCCACAGGCACCCGACAGCTATTTTGCGTGGAATTTTTTCGACGGCATCCTCATGCAAAAAGAATACTTCTCTTCTTATGTATTCGAAGATCTCGCAGCCCGATATCTGGAGGAGGACAGCCGGCTGAAAGCGGAATTTCAGCGCCGGAAAAAAGAAGATCCGGAATTCGCCGACAATGCCCGGGCACAACTCAACTGGATCTATCAGCGTTCCCCCCACTACGAAGCGACACACATGCTTTATCCGGTTGGACGGATAGAGGCTCCGATAAACCTGCCGCTGCGATAAGGTCTGTTCCATCTGGCCCCAAAAAGCAAAAAAGTCCTCCCCCTGTTGCCGCTGGTCGTGACCGTCCGGGCACCGGTAGAAAATCGGTTGATCCTCTCAAAGTTTTTTCCAATTTCGGGCTTATATAGTATAGGAATTCGGGAATTGACTTCCGCTTTCCTACCTTACTTACGGGAAACCCAACGGTTTATGACCTACGACAATTTTACAGGCAAAGCGCAAGACGCCATCATGGCCGGGCAAAAACTGGCCAAAGCTTATCAGCAGCAACAGGTAGATACCACCCATCTTCTTTTGGGGATCATGGAGACGGACCGGAACGTAGCGGACTTCCTGCTGCAAAAAGTCGGCGTTGAATCGGAAAACCTCAAACAGAAGTTGCTTCGGATCATCAAACAATACCCCAAGGTGGACGGAGCGGAAAAACAATACCTGACCAAGGAGGCCAACCAGGCGCTGGCCCGGGCCAAAAAACTGCTCCCCGATTTCAAAGACAAATTCATTTCCATTGAGCTCATGCTCCTGGGCATTATGAAAGGCACGGACAAGGCGGCTACCCTGCTGCAGGGTATGGGCGCTACGGAAGACGGGGTCCGGAAAGCCATCAAGGAGCTTCGCAAAGGAGAAAAGATCACCGATCCCGGCTCCGATGCCACCTATCAGTCTTTGGCCAAATTTGCCATCAACCTCAATGAGCGCGCCGAAAGCGGCAACCTCGATCCCATCGTTGGGCGCGACGAAGAGATCCGGCGGGTCATCCATATCCTTTCCAGACGAAAGAAGAACAACCCCATCCTGGTCGGCGAACCGGGAGTCGGCAAAACCGCTATCGTGGAAGGAATCGCCTGGCGTATCGTGAAGGGAGATGTGCCGGAAAAATTGCGTTCCAAAACCATATATACCCTCGATATCGCCAGCTTGATCGCAGGAGCCAAGTTCAAGGGCGAATTTGAGGAGCGCCTGAAAGGAGTGATCAAGGAGGTCACCGCATCCAGGGGCGATGCCATCCTCTTTGTGGATGAGATCCATACCCTGATCGGCGCCGGAGGGGGCCAGGGAGGAGTCGACGCCGCCAATATTCTCAAACCGGCTCTGGCCCGTGGAGAACTTCGCACCATCGGCGCTACCACCCTGGATGAATACCAAAAATACTTCGAGCGGGATAAAGCCCTTGTCCGCCGCTTCCAAACCGTCTTGATCGAAGAACCCAGCATCGAAGACACCATCTCCATATTGCGGGGCCTGCAGGAGCGATACGAAGTTTACCACAAGGTGGAGATCCTGGATGAGGCCCTGATCGCCGCCGCCGAGCTTTCTCACCGGTACATTGCAGACCGCTTCCTGCCTGACAAGGCGATCGATCTGATCGATGAATCCGCAGCCCGGCTTCGCTTGGAACTGGATTCCGTGCCTGAGGAAGTGGACGAGGCCGACCGCCGCTTGCGGCAACTGGAAATCGAGCGGGAAGCCCTGAAAAGGGAAGGCAACAAAACCCTGGTCAAACAACTGGAAGAGCAGATCGCCAACGCAAAAGAAAAAAGGGACTCCATCGTAGCCTCCTGGAAGAATGAAAAAAAGATCGTCGATGAGATCCAGGAGGTCAAAAAAGAAATCGAAGAACTGGAGCACCTGGCCCAAAAAGCCGAACGGAACAGCGATTTTGAAGAAGTGGCACGCATCCGCTACGGCCGACTGGAAGAGCTGAAAAATCAGCTGGCAGCGGGAGAGGAAAAATTAAGAGGCCTGGAAGAGGAGGCCCGCTTTACCAAAGATGAGGTCACCGCCAACGATATCGCCCAGGTAGTCTCCCGCTCCACGGGTATCCCCGTGGCCAAAATGATGCAAAGCGAAAAAGAAAAACTGTTGCACCTGGAGGAGGAAATTGGCAAGCGCCTGATCGGACAAGCCGAGGCAGTCCGGGCCGTCTCCGATGCCGTTCGCCGCAGCCGGGCCGGCATGCAGGACGGCAACCGTCCCATCGGCTCATTTATCTTTCTGGGGCCTACCGGGGTGGGCAAGACCGAATTGGCCAAAACCCTGGCCATGGTCCTCTTTGACGATGAGCGCGCCATCACCCGGATCGATATGAGCGAATACCAGGAACGCCATACCGTCAGTCGGCTGGTAGGAGCCCCTCCCGGCTATGTAGGCTACGAAGAAGGGGGGCAGTTGACCGAGGCCATCCGCCGGCGACCCTACTCCATCGTCTTGCTGGATGAAATTGAAAAAGCCCATCCCGACACCTTCAATGTCCTGCTCCAGGTACTGGACGATGGCCGCCTGACCGACAACCGGGGCCGCACAGCAGATTTCCGGAATGCCCTCATCATCATGACCTCCAATATGGGTTCAGACATCATTCTCGAAAATTTCGAGGACCTGCAGGCAGTCGGAGAAGACAAACAGGAGGAAATCCTGGAAGCAACCAAAGAGGAGGTGTTCGAACTGCTCAAGGAAGAACTGAGGCCGGAATTTCTCAACCGGATCGATGAACAGATCATGTTCCTGCCTTTATCCCGAAAGGAAATCCACCAGATCCTAAAACTCCTGCTGAAAAATGTGGAAAAGATGCTGGAACGAAAAGGGTTAAGCCTGATCCTTACCGAAGAAGCTATGGACCTCCTGGGAGATATGGGGTATGACCCCCAGTTCGGGGCTCGCCCTATGAAGCGGGTGCTCCAGCGGAAATTGGTCAATGAATTATCCAAGCAACTGCTTTCCAATACCTACCTCCCGGGTGATACCATACTCATAAACGCTTCTGGAGAAGAATTGGCTTTCTCCAAAGCCGAACCTGCCGCTACGCCTAAAAAGGAGGGGTAAAAACCGAAAAAGAGTACTTCAGGTAAATACCGACGGGCCGCAGGTCCGCCCACTGGATGGTATTTTCCCATGCGGGTCGAAATCAACGGCCCCACAGACAAGGCTCCCGATCCACAACTTTTTTTGGTAGTCGATCCAGTGTGCCGTACTTTAAGCGCGCATCACTCATTCTTCCCGGCAGCGAAACAGGGACGATGGGGATGCCGAACAGAAATTGGAAATACCCTATAAAATCCAGTACACGCTCCGTTTATGCCTTTGCCCATCCATAATTTCGGCGATACGGGTTTACAGCTTTCAGCCCTCGGCCTTGGCCTGGCTGCCCTGGGACGCCCCGGCTACATCAACCTCGGTCATGCGGAAGACCTCGCCTCCAATTATGTGGTCGACGCCATGAAGAGGAGGACCCACCGATTGCTGGACCTCGCGTGGAAAAACGGGATTCGATATTTTGATGCAGCACGCTCCTATGGCTTCGCAGAAGACTTCCTGCGGACCTGGCTGGAAGATAGACAAGTCGATCCCCAACAGGTTGTCGTCGGCTCCAAATGGGGCTACACCTACACGGCCGAATGGAAGGTGGATGCTCCCGTCCATGAGGTCAAGGAACATAATCTGGAAAATCTGGACCGGCAATGGGAACTGTCCCGGAAACTCCAACCCTATCTCAAACTTTACCAGATACACTCCGCCACGCTGGCTTCCGGGGTTTTGGAAAATACCGCTGTGCTCCATCGCCTGGCCGAGCTCAAGGCAGAAGGGGTTCGGGTCGGATTTAGCGTAAGCGGACCTCATCAAAGCGAGATCATTGACCAAGGTTTGGCCGTCCGGATAGACGGCGAACGCCTTTTCGACAGCTTACAAGCTACTTTCAACATACTCGAGCAATCGTCCGGACCGGTGCTGAAGCAAGCCGCTTCCGAAGGCATAGGTATCATCGTGAAAGAAGCGCTTGCCAACGGCCGCCTCACGGCGCGAAATCAGGAAAATGATTTTCAGGAAAAAAGAGCGACCCTGGAATCCCTGGCCGAAAAATATCATGCGGGTATCGATGCGATCGCCCTGGCTTTCATCCTCCGATTCCCCTGGGCTCATCTCACCTTGAGCGGTGCAGCCACCGAAAGACATCTGGAGTCAAACCTGAAGGCCAATAAGCTGGTCCAACACATACAGGAAGATGCATTTGCCAAACTGGCCGGTCTGAAGGAAGATTCCAAGGAATACTGGGAAAAACGGTCGGCCCTCAACTGGAACTAGAATCCGGAAACCGGGGATCCACCCGCAAGCAGGAAGACAGCCTCTGGTACAGGTCCGGTAAGGCCGCCTGAAAGCTTTCCGGAAACTGGAAAAAATGATGCACCGCTACTCCCAGAAAATCCACTTCCTTGCCGATCACCTTTCCCAATTTTTCCTTCGGAAAACCACTGATAGCCGCCATCTGATCCTCCCAGGCTGGAAAAGGTTCCGGCCAGCCCTCTTCTTTCCACAAAGACCGGCACACCAAGCCCAATTCATAAAGGGCCGGCTGGAAATAGGACCGCGGATTCAGGAAGGCTTTCATCATGTGAGGAAGAGAAAAAATAAGGACCCCGTCTGATTCGTGGTGCTCGGAAATATGCAGGTCGGGTATATCCGGACTGGGGAAGGGATGCGGGTAAAAAACGATCCGCTCGAAGGGCTTCATCAGAAAATCTTCCCGATGAAAGGTGAGCATGGCAACATAATGCGCAAGCACCATTTTGGCATCCTCGGGAACCATTTTCATGGCCTGCCCGCTATAATGGTGAGCCTTTACATACAACATCAACCTCTCCAGCAAGCGCCTTTGCCCCGATGGCGACAATCGATTGAAAAATCGGCTTTTCTTGCGAATCATATGGAAGAAAGGCTTCGGAACCGGCGGCGGATTCCTTCGGTACTGCCACCAATCCAGCTGGGGGCTGAAAACATAAGCAACCGCAGCCAGGATGACCGGGGGAATGATGAAAACAGCCCAACCGCTGTCCTCGGTCCAGGCCAGGTACAAAAACACCAAAGCCATCATGAGGAATGCAGCTAAAAAGTACCTGGAAATCATAGTTGTCGATTCAGTCTTTAGACTATTTTTTTAGACAGCTTATTGTAGAGAACATTAAAATAGACTACATTTGCACTCGCCCGGAAAATAAGGGTCAAAGGACCCGCCCCAATCGGCAGAAAAAGGGCTGATTTCTTCCCGGATGAAGACGGTGCGGTAGCTCAGTTGGTAGAGCAATGGACTGAAAATCCATGTGTCGGCGG
>CAZXIX010000038.1:0-35963 GCA_964640855.1 uncultured Saprospiraceae bacterium | reverse complement strand
GCTAATTTTCAGTGGCTTGTAGCTGGAAGTATTGTTTATCAGGGGCAACTAACTATAGAAGAAACCATAAAATGCGCCGAAAAAGGCGTACAACTAGAGCCCCACAGCCAGGTAGCCATGAGCTATTTGGCCTATGCTTATTTTATCGACGGTCAGCTTGAAAAAGCAATCCATTATTGCTACAAAGCCTTGGAATTGAACCCCAATGCTTATCTTTTTATGGGGGGGATCGGATGGATCCTTGCGCAGGCAGGCCAATGGGAACAGGGGTTGGAATTGATACGGAAATCGATAGAGTCAAGTCCCTCTTATCCACGCTGGTTTCATATGGCTACCTGCCTCCATCACATCCACTTGGGGGATTTTGCCGGAGCCGCTGCAGAAACCCAATATTTTTCCGATATCGACCTTTTCATTTTTCCCCTTTTCAAGGCTTTTTCTTTAGGGCTGGCCGGGAAGAAAGAGGAGGCCGGCAAAGAGTTGGAAAAACTCCTTGAGCTTAAGCCGGACTTCCCCAAAAGAGCCCGGCACCTGATCGGGATGTATGTGAAATTTGCGGATCTGAAAAAGAAGGTCGTGGAAGGGCTGAAAGTGGCGGGACTAGATGTGGAGGGGTGAATAAATTCACCGTTAAAAAAAAGCCCCGGCAAAATGCCGAGGCTTTGAGGAAGTAGCCCCTGTGGTTGAAATATCGAACACTTTTTACTCGGACCTGCAGAAAATCTACGCTCTGGCCCCTATCATCCCTATACTTCCAGAACATCGAATAAGGCTGTCAAAGGCCTGATTTTTCTAATGATCCAGTATGATTAGTACATCCCCTGTTGAGATCAAAAACCTTACACTGGGCAGAATGAATTTTCATATTCTTTATTTCAATATCTTTAAGAAGAAACTCAACCTTTAAAGGCTATGGAAGAAAGGGATATTAGAAAAGAGCTTGAAATCCTTAAGCAGAAGCAAGAAGAACTTCGTACAGACCATATTCGACAAGAACACCGATTAATTCCTGCAATTAGAAATGTTTATACCGCATTCTTTACAAAAGTTGATAGTCCAGAAAAAGATAAAAGAAAAATAGGTCCAGCATTATCACTTATCCAGTCTTCATTAAGAGGAGGTGCACAACGTCTTTAAGAAATCTGGGACTTTATAGGGCATCACATCTGCATTGGAGTTACCCTTGAAGCCGCCTCTGCGCAGATTCTATTTGATGGAGATCATAAAATTTAGTCGTGCCTATTTCCCTTTTACCAAATAAGGGCATGCAGTTCTTTGGCGGTCTCGCCATAGCCCGCCCTGGTCAATGCGTCGAGCACCTGAAATTCGTCCTGGTTAGGGTTTTTCCGGCGTAAAACCATGTTTTTGAATGCGGCAATGGCCAAGGGAGGATTCAGGTCGATGGTGTCCAATAAGAAATCGTCGGGACCTTTTGCCTGGATATGGTATTTCTCTAAATAATTGGCCGGAAAATCCTTGAGATTTTTGGTTATAATAACCTGAGATTGCCCCACTATAGCTGCAGCTAAAATATGACGGTCACCGGGGTCTGGTAAATCCAATGCTTCAATCCGGTCTTCGAATCCGGATACCATGGCCTGTGGGAAAGCTTCTTTCATGACTGTAATTAGGCGCATTGCTTGCGTTTCAGACATCTGATTCTTCTCTACCAGTTTACCCTTCAGTTCTTTGAATACGCTCTCGCTCCATAGAGGATTGAACAGGTCGTATTCGGCAAAGCTCAAGAGGAGGTCTCTCAGCTCAAAAGGGAAAAGCACATTGGTATCGAGAAAGCAGGTAAACTTATTTGAGCGTATCATAAAGGCCGGTCTTTTCGCTTTCCTCGATCAACTCGTCCAGTTTTTTTCGGCGATCTATGAGCATTTTCTTTTTGTAAGCCAGGACGTCTTCGAGTTTCAGTCGTCGGTGCCGGCGCAACTTGGTATAGGGGAGGTGACCTTCTTCCAAAAGCTTCACCAAAAAAGGACGAGAAACACCCAGCATATCCGCTGCGGCCTGAGTGGTCATTTCCAACGCTACCGGAGCTACCATCACCGGCTTACCTTCCCCGGTGAGCTTCAAGACTTCCTCGAGCATTTCAATTGCCATTCTCGGGACTTTCACCGATTGCCCATTGATGGTGACTTCCATTTCAGCCACCTCCTTTTGGCGCAGCATATCTGATAAAGCTTTATAGCTGACCAAGGCAATTTCCCGTTCTTCATTGGTAGGGATAATCAGTTCGTCCATGGATTGCATCTTCTTTAGTTTTGATTCTTTAATAAGAAAACGAAAATACTGAAATTTCGTTTCGTTATTTTCGATTTTAACCTTTTGTACAATTAAACGAAATGGTGAAAAGGGCAGAGTATATTGAGTCCAGGGTGAAGGAAATGCTCCCTATTGAAACTTTTGAAGATGATAATGCCTTTCATTTCAATCCCGAGATTTGACTTTTTCTGGGCCAAATTTTGACCGAATTGAAAACCATATTGGCGGAAAATTTTCTAAAACCATTTTTCTTCGCCCCCGTGCCCATCCTTCACCGGAGGCGCGTCCCGCTCCTCCTGGCTCGAACGGCCGGTGGCTCGGCCTGTAGCTCACGGGAAAGCCGGGACTAAACACTGACTGGGAAGGGCAAGACCAACCGAAAACCGATATTGCCGTTGCGGAGGCCGGGCGCATCCCCGTCCCGATAGGAGCAACGGCAGCCCCTGGCATCGCCGAACCAGCTGCCGCCGCGGAGCACCCGATTAGAGCCCGATAACGGGCCTTGCGGATCTTTCACCATGCCCTTTTCTTGGCATTCAGCATAATAATTTTCACCAAACCAATCCCCACACCATTCTAACACATTCCCGCTCATGTCACACAGGCCCAATTCATTACCTAGTAGCAGACCCACTTCACGGGTTTGGCTGCCACTGTTTTCATCATACCAGCCCACTTGCTTCAATCGATCGCTACCCGCATACAAGTACCCCTGGCTGTATTTTCCACCCCGGGCCGCATATTCCCACTCCGCTTCGGTTGGCAAGCGAAAGGCTTTGCCCGTTTGTTTATTCAGTTCCTGGATAAACCCTTGCGCATCCTCCCAGGACACCCGCTCCACCGGACGATCATCTCCTTTGAACCGGGCGGGGTTGTCAGAATGGTCAGGATCAGAACTTCCTGTTTCTTCACGGATCACCTGGATAACACGGTCAAAACCATCGGAATCAAACAAGTCCACATAATGGATATGATCAAAAGCTTCCGGGATGTCGCACGCTTCCAGACGGGCGGGAATGACGAAGATCTGGCCTTCCGGTATTTGCTGGAGCGTATCCAGCGCCAGCTTAAACTCCTTTTGCACATAGCCGCGCTTGGAAACGGAATAGTTGGAGAAAAAAATGATAATGAATCGAGAGTGGCGCAAGACTTTTTTGATCTCTTTTTCCCAATACTCACCAGGGCGTAGATCCATCTTATCCAGCCAGGGCTTAAACCCTTCCGACTTCAGTTTGCGGTAGATCTCGATCACCTGAGGTTTATCCTCGCTCGCGTGGCAGAGGAAGATGCGGTCCTTGTCCATGACGTATGAGAAAAAGTCAGTTGGAAGCTACAAAAAAATAAGGACGGCGGAACCTGAAAACCAGCGGAAAGGATAGGAAGCGTTTATTGCGATTACTCCTGGCCGGTCAATTCCAACTGGGGTCCACCCGCTTCAGCCCCCGGTCTTCCAGTTCCTTTTGCATGGCCAGAACAGGCTTTTGGTACTTCAAGGGGCTCATGGGAACCCGGTTGATCAAATGATTGATGAGGTCGTAGGATATGTCCAAAGGGCCTCTATGGGCAAGCTGTACCTGGATCTGGAACTTGAGATCAGTCATAGAGCCCAAAACAGACCGACTGTTCGTCTTTTGATAGGTAAAGGGAGCTTCGTCAAACAGGGCCTGGCCTAATGGTTTGGGATTCAAAGCCAATTCCCGGGACAACAGATCTATCAATTGCGTTTTGAAAAGGTCTTCCAGGTTTTCTTTTTCCTGTTTGGTACCGCAGTATATGAAGAAACTGAAAAGCGTCAGGGAATGGGTAAACAAAAAATAATTTTTCCTCTCCAGGTTGATCAGGTCCACGTACCAGTTGTAGAAGTTGGGCTCCACCTTCTCTTTCTGCACGGGCCGATGCTTCTTCATTTGATCCAGGACCTTTTTGGTGCAACTGAACTGCATAATTTAATAATTCGGGCTAACTGCTCTGTTATTCTCTCAATGTACCGAAAACCCGTCATGGGTGTGTAATTAACGGAAAGAATTGGGGCCCGACTGAACGAATCGACAGGGGAGTGGGTTGAAAAATTATCTGAAAAAACAGATCCAAAATCACAAAACGCATTTTTATTTTTTTGGAATCATTGTATATTCGCACTCGCTTCGGAGAAAAGGTGTGCATTCGCTCTAAGGGCGGATCAAAAGCGTTCTCCGGATGTGGCCTACTGGCCCGTTCGTCTAGGGGTTAGGACGCAGGATTTTCATTCCTGAAACACGGGTTCGATTCCCGTACGGGCTACTTGACCAAAGCTCCGGCATCTTGCCGGGGCTTTTTTTCTAAACTCAGGTCTTATCTGGAGGTCTTCCGGGAGATCCTTCATTCTTTGTCAGGGCATCAAGGCATGTATCAGATCCGCGGAATCTTTCAAGCCTGCGTTCCGCATCGCCCTCAGGACTTGATAGGCATTCTGATTTGGACTCTTCCGGTTTCGGACCAGTTCTAAAAAAGCCTTCACTGCCAAACGCCTGTTCAGGTCTATTAAATCGAGAAGAAATTGGTCCGAATCAATTACCGATAGGTGGTATTTTACCAGCTCGGCTTCTGGAAAATGTTTCAAGTTTCAGGTAACAATCTGGTTGGCTTTACAATGAATGGCACATGCCACCACGTGGCGGTCATCTGGGTCCGGCAAATCAAGTGTAATGATAAGATGTTCGTAGCCCTCAACCCATGCATCCGGAAAGACTGAGGTGGTTCGCTGGATAAGCCGTTCAACCTTTTCTTCGCTTAACCCCGCTTTGGGTAGGTTTCGCCGAAGCTCATCCATGATATCCGAACTCCACCTGGGAGTGTAGAATTCATAGACGGCAAACCAAAAGAGGACATCCCGGACTTCAAAGGGAAACAAGACGTTGGTGTCCAGGACAACTGAAAACCTATTACTGTGTATCATACAGCCCGCTTTCCTCACTTTCTCTCATCAACTCAATCAATGCCTGGCGACGCTCTTGCCTTACTTCTTCCCTGTATTGTAATACATCCCGAAGCAAAAGCCTACGGTGACGAGACGGTTGAGTATAGGGTATTTTTTTCTCCTTCAGAAGTTTATTAAGTGTCAGCCGGCTTATACCCAGGATGTCCGCAGCCCTTTGGGTGGTGATCTCCTGGGCAATAGGTGCAATAGATACCGCCTTCCCTTCACTGGTATTCTTAAGTACTTGCAACAGCAAATCAATGGCAATAGCAGGGACCTCGATTTCCTTACCATCAATGGTGACGATAAAAGTTTCGATATCATTGTTTTCTAATATATCTCTCAACGCCTTGTAGCTGGCGAGCGCCAAGTCTTGCTCTGCATTGCTTGGGACAATTATCTCATCGATAGAGTGCATCCTTTTTTGTCTTTGTACTATACCAATTAAACCAAAAAAATCGAAAACCGTTTCGATTTTTTCGAATTTAATGTTTCCGACAAAAGGAATGATTTTTGGAAAATTCGGTGTTCAAATAGTACAGATCAACAGGCATTTTCTATTAACTGGCTCCCAGGGCCGGACAGATAGAACCCACCTCCTTGCCATACTCGATATGGTACCCCTACAAGGCATTTTTGGTCACCTCTTCTTTTTGGCAGGCTATAAGCCCTCGACTGCAATTATGTTCCTGAATGATGCGATTTCACTTGGGTTCCCACCCTTCAAAGCCTTTAAATCACTACCTTTATTGGACATCTACAAAACAGAAAATCATGCCCAAAAAAATTGCTATTAACGGCTTCGGCCGCATTGGCCGCCTGACCTTCCGCAACCTTTTGAAAATGGACGACGTAGAAGTCGTCGCCATCAACGACCTGACCGATAACGCCACGCTAGCCCACTTGTTGAAGTACGATTCCGCACACGGCCCTTTCGACGGTACCGTGGACCATACCGACTCTTCCCTGATCATCAACGGAAAAGAAATTCACGCCTCCGCCGAGCGCAATCCCGAAGAATTGCCCTGGGGCGATATGGGTGTCGACCTGGTACTCGAATGTACCGGCCGCTTCCTGACCAAAGAAAAAGCCGGACTCCACCTCAAGGCCGGCGCCAAGGATGTGCTGCTCTCCGCCCCTGCCAAAGGAGGGGACATCCAGACCATCGTCATGGGTGTCAACGACGATGAACTGGACCGCCGGGGCAATGTGTTCTCCAACGCTTCCTGTACCACCAACTGCCTCGCCCCGGTAGTTAAGGTCCTCGACCAGAACTTCGGCATGGGCGTCGGCTCCATGACCACCACCCACGCCTATACCGCCGACCAAAACATTCAGGATGGACCCCACCGGGACCTTCGACGGGCTCGCGCCGCAGCCTTCAACATCGTGCCTACCAGCACCGGAGCCGCCAAAGCCGTCGGACTGGTCTACCCGATGAAAAAGAAGTTGTTCGCCATCGCCCTCCGCGTACCGGTGATCACGGGTTCCATGGTCGAACTGAACGTGCGGATCGATAAGCCCGCTACCCGCGAAGAGATCAACGCCAAATTCAAGGAGGCTGCCGAAGGCCCCATGAAAGGCATCCTGCAGTACTCGGAAGACCCATTGGTTTCCAGCGACATCGTCCGGAATACCCACTCTTCCATCTTCGACTCTCTGCTCACCGATGTGAACGAGGACATGGTGAAGGTGGTAAGCTGGTACGACAACGAAGCCGGCTACTCCGCCCGTCTGGCCGATCTGACCCACCTGATCCTGACCAAATAAGTACGCTCCCGGCCGGCTCCTCGTGGGCCGGTCCTTTTTTCACCTTTAATCCCTCGATATGAATCTCGATGTCCAGGATAAAAAGGTCCTGATCCGCGTTGACTTCAACGTACCGCTCAATGCCGAGCATCAGGTCACCGACGACACCCGCATACGGGCCGCCCTGCCCACCATCCATTATGTACTCCAGAACGGCGGATCCGCCATACTCATGTCTCACCTGGGCCGCCCCATGAAAAAACTCAAGGAAGACGGCTCCATCGACAAGGAAAAATTCACCCTGCAACAGGTCGTTCCACGCCTGTCCGAACTGCTCGGCAAACCGGTAAAATTTTCCTCCGAAGCCGTCGGCCCCGAGGCCGACGCAGCCGCCGCGTCCCTCCAGCCCGGCGAAGTGCTTCTGCTCGAAAATACCCGCTTCTACGCCGGCGAGAAAAAAGGGGACGAAGGCTTCGCCCGCCAACTGGCCAGCCTGGCCGATCTCTACGTGAACGATGCCTTCGGCTCCGCCCACCGGGCACACGCTTCCACCACCACCGTGGCCCGTTTCTTTGACAACGACAAGACCAGCTTCGGCTTCCTGATGGGCAAAGAGGTCGAAAATGCCGGCAAGCTCCTCCACAATCCGGCCACCCCCTACCTGGCGATCATCGGCGGAGCCAAGGTATCGGATAAAATCCTGCTGCTCGAAAAATTGCTGGACGGCGGCGTCAACGAACTCATCATCGGCGGAGGCATGGCCTATACTTTCGTCCGGGCCCAGGGCGGAAAAACCGGCAATTCCCTCGTCGAAGAAGACAAGATCGACACCGCCAAAGGTCTGCTGGAAAAGGCTGAAAAGAAAGACATCACCATTCACCTGCCCAGCGATTCGGTCATTGCCGACCAATTTGCCAACGACGCCCAAAGCGATACTACCTCCAGCATGGAAATACCCGATGGCTGGATGGGCCTCGATATCGGACCCGATGCCCGATCCGAGTTCAGCCAGGCGATCTCCAGAGCGAAAAGCATTCTCTGGAACGGCCCCATGGGGGTTTTCGAAATGGAAAACTTCGCCCACGGGACCAAAGCCGTTGCACAGGCTGTGGCCGATGCCACCGAGAACGGAGCCTTCTCCCTGGTCGGCGGCGGAGACTCCGTTGCCGCTATCAACCAAATGGGCCTCAACGAAAAGATCAGCTACGTGTCCACCGGAGGCGGAGCCATGTTGGAGTTCCTCGAAGGAAAAGTATTGCCCGGGATCCAAGCCATTCAGGGAAAATGACGCCCGGCAGAGGGGAGCAAAAAAAAGCTGTGCCGCGGAAAGCGGCACAGCCTACTACTAACAAATTATAATCCCATGAATAGATCTTAAAAAGTCGGTTTTTGGTGAGAGCCTCTCAAAACTCTTTGGATTATTACTAACAAGACGAAGCCCTTCTTTATTTCCATCTTAGGAAAACTTTAACCTCTCCTCCTCATTCCTCTTCCCTCTTTAACAATCAAAACAACTCCTAAGTTTCAGGGCCTCTGTACTCTTTTGGGTCAACGCCGGAAGACTATTTTCCAACTACCTTCCTGACAAAGATGAGAAATAAAATTACCTAACTCAAAGACAGAAAGGGACTGTTGTGAATCCTTATTTTCGTGATAGGCTCAAATATAAGCTGAAAATCAGTTATTTACAATAATATTTGTGAAAAAGATATAAATAAACTTTTTTGCAAAAGGCTCGATTTTTTGAGGGTACGGTACCCTAATTGAAAGGATTGGCAAAGTCTGGATTCGTTATGAAGGTAGAATCCGTCAGCGCATGCAGAAAAGCTTTCAGATCCTCTCTTTGCCGGGGCGTTAGATTAAAGGGCTGTATGTTCGGGTCTACGTTCAATGCGGGGTGCCCGCCGGAGCTGTAGTGGTCCAAAACCTCATCCAGCGTTTCGAAGCGCCCATCGTGCATGTAGGGAGCCGTCAGCGCGATATTCCGAAGACTGGGCGCTTTAAATTTGCCGTTATCCAGGCGATTCCCCGTCACCCCTCCCCTTCCCGGATCAGTAAAATCGTCCAGGCTGTTCACCTCGTTCAGGCCATTGTTGAAAAAACGGTTCGTGGTCATGAGCGGGGCACCGTGGCAATGAGAGCAACCGGGATGGTCGTCCGATTGATTGGTCGGCTCTATGATAAATAACTGGCGGCCGCGTTCTACCGCAGCGGGTGGAAACTCTTCGTTTCGCAAAATCCTGTCGTACAAGGAATTGGTGGTGATTAAAGTCCGCATGAATTGGCTGATCGCTTTTACGACAAGGCCCCGGTTGATCTCACTTCGCTTTTCTATGCCAAATGCCTCTTTAAAGCGAACCGGGTAGTCGGCATGATTGCGGAGATCTTCCTCCACCGCTTCCCATGTATTGTCCATCTCCAGAGGGTCCTCTATCGGTGCAAGCGTCAAGGCCTCCAGCGAAGGAGCTCGGCCATCCCAGAAAAAGCCGTTGACGTTGTAAGCCAGATTGACCAGGGACATGGCATTTCGCTTCACCTCCAATCCACGAATTCCCTTGCTGAATCGCACGGCGTCGGTGAAGGCATATTGTTGCTGGTGGCAGGACGCGCAGGCTTGCGTACTATCTGCCGAGAGGATCGGGTCGTAAAACAGCATGCGCCCCAATTCCACCCCCTTGACGCTCATGGGGTTGTCCGAAGGCAGAAAGGGTGGCGGGTAGTTATCCGGCAAATTGAGATCAAAAGGTTCAAAAGAATAGGCTCCTCCTCCTATCAGATCGGTATCCTCCGTAACCGCATTCTTCTGACAAGAGACAACGGCCAGTAACTGTATCGCAAACAAATAAAAGGTCAATCTCATCATTGCTCGGCAAATGGATTAGAAAATCGTTTATCCTGGATAAAACTCGTGTCCGTCAACGTATGTAAGAACGCAATCAGGGCGGCTTTATGTTGGTCATTTAAGAGTAAGGGTCGAATATTCGGACTGGTATTGAGTTGGACATTCCCGCCGGTGGCGTAATGATCCATTACCTCCTCCAACGTTTGAAAACGCCCGTCGTGCATGTAGGGAGCGGTCAAAGCGACATTCCTCAAAGAGGGAATGCGGAACCGGCCCCGGTCAAAAGGCCTCCCGCTGATCAGGGCGCGTCCCAGGTCCGGCATATCCTTGAGTTCTTTAACCGCCTCGATCCCGTTGTTGGCGTACTCCAGGCTGGTAAACAAGGGATCCGTATGGCAATGGCCGCATTCCCCGTCCGGAAGATCCTCCATGCTGTCAAAGAAAATATGAAACCCCATATTTTCCAGTTCGTTGAAACTGTCTCTCCCCAGCAACACCCGGTCGAATTTGGATTCTGCACTGATCAGACTGCGCATAAACTGAGCCAGGGCCCCTTCCACCTGTTCCTTCCGGATAGGAGATCCATTTTTCCCGAAAGCGCCAATAAAAGCTTCCCGGTAAAAGGGATCCCGATTCAAGGACCGAAGAACCTCTTCCCAGTTCGAATCCATTTCCCGATGGTCGGTTAAGGGATGAACCACGGATTCTTCCAGAGTGCCAGCCCGACCATCCCAGAAGAGCCCCTTGTATCGGTACCCCACGTTGGCCAGCGAAATGGAATTACGGACACCTTGTCGACCCCGTATGCCGACGCTTACCGCCATGCCGTCGGAAAAGGCCCGCTGTTGCTGATGGCAGGTAGCGCAGGAAACGCTGCAGTCACCCGACAAAACGGGATCGTAGAATAAATGCCTGCCCAACTCGGCTACCTCCGCCCGAAACACGGCCGAGTCCGGTTGTTGCATCTTTACAAAATAGAGTGGCTCCTTTAAGCCCGCCTCGCTCTTCTCTTGTTGGCAAGCCGTCAATATCCAACCCAGGGCCAGGAACAGGCCCAGAAAAACGGAAAGTACGATATGCCGGAACAAGATCATTTTTCAGTATCCATGGACAGATATAAATTTCCTCCGATGAATTCGAACACCTCTGGATTCACATGGTGATCAACATTATATTTTCGGAAATCGAGAAATTCGCCGTTGGGCCGTATCAGTACGCGCCGGAGGTCGCTGATCAGCACCAGAGGATCCGGAACGCTGTTATCAATGGTCAGCTGGATCGGGAATTCCACTTCGGAATAAATATCATCCGATCCGCCGTGGAAAGTGATCCCGGTGTCGAAGCCGTCGCCACTAAGCGTATCGGCCCGCCCCTCGATCTTCGAGTGAATGTATCCTTTGGCCGCCGACCAGTAGTTGTCCGCCAGCGGGTGGCCGGGCGGGTACTGCCCCGGTGAAGTCTGCATCAGTCGCGGAGAAACACCCACGCCCATCTTGAGCTTCACGTATTCACCCGCCGGCACATTCTCCAGCGTCACCCTTACGCCTTCGCGTGCACTCGCCTCATTCTGCGTGTCTTCAAAGCGGACCAGCTCTATCTCGGAGATCATCTCGGCCGTACCGTCCGCTCTGACCAGCTCGATATCGGACAAATAGAATTGATACAACTGGAAGAACACGCTCATCCCTTCTTCGTACGCATACTCCCGGTACAAAACCAGAGGCTCCTCTCCATAGAGGGCTTTCACCTGCAGATCCAGATCCTGTTGCAGGGGCGTATTGTCGTTGTTTTTGCAGGAAAAGGATACCAGCAACAACAAGATCAGAGCAGAAATACTCATCTGTTTCATTTTGCAATATTTTGAGTGGCGGGAATAGGCTAACGGCAAAGAGAAGGGCTTCGGCGTGTATTTCTTCATCCTTAAAAATAGGATGAACCTCCTTAAAGTTTGGTGACAACACTCACCAATTCGAAAGAGTTAGGCAAATTTTCCGTGATTTTGTCGGCTATTACAGATTCGACATCCTCTAATGTGTTGACACCTCGCAGCCAAGTACGATAGTCCACCTGAAGCGTAAGCTCGGTTCCAAACCCGGGAGGAAGCACCAGGGTGGTGGGCGCAGAAATAACGCCTGACCCCAAAGGTTGAGGCGAACGGATCTCGATCACCTTGGTCAGGGTATCGGAAGGAGATTCCGAAACGAGAACCATTCGGACCTGAGCGTAGCCCTCTTCTTCGGTCCACAGATCGGTTTGGCTCAACGGATGTCCTGTAGGCACGGAAGCAGGTACCACTTGCACGTATTCAACCGGTAGCCCCAGGGTCAGCTCGAATAAAGATAGGAAACCGGAGCCCCGGAAGGAACCCAGCGACTGGAACTGGAAATTGCTACCCTCCACCCGGAGAATATCGTCTGCATAAAATTCCTGTACCGTATCTCCTATGCCCTCTGCGCGCGCCAACAAGAGGGAATCCTGTACCCTGATTCGCTCACCGTCGATCTTAATCAGGCTGGCCCCCTGAAAAAAATAGGACACCTGGCTGATCCGGTAGGGTTGACCGAAGTCATCCTCGTAGCGCTCATTCAACCGGAAGGTGAGGGTCGTATCATCGAACACCATACGATGGATCAGGGCCAGCCGCATGGAGGGATAGACGCAGCAATCGGAGCAGGCATTATCGGCTGAAACGTCAAAATTGGACGCTTCCCGGTCCAGACATCCTTCTATAGGCTGATAGCAGCCGGCAAGCCCGGCCAGGAGAAAGAGAAACCCCGCGGCCTGCATGCTGCCCCACTTTCTACTGCTTCCGGTTTTCATAGGCCTCCACTTCCCGTTTGATGATCTCCTTCACCTGAAAAGAAAATTCGGCATTAAGCATCCAGTTGTAATAATTTTTATCTCCTGCCAGGAACTCTCCTACCGGCTTCCCGTTGTGTTTGCCAAAATTAAAGACAACCTGCCCCTCCGGATCGTACCGGAATTTCTGGGTCGCATCCGCAAATTTAAGGTCGTTGGTAAAATCGTGCAGGGCCTGGATATCCATTCGGACCGGTGTAGGTACCACGACGCCATCCGGGTCTTCGTAATCGGTGTCTTTGTATTTTTCCAGTTGCCCTTTGAAAACGGAAATGGTCGCTCTCACATCTGCCATGGCATCGTGGGCGTCCGTCATTTCCAGGTCGCAATAGTAGCGTAAGGCCGCCTTCAAAGTCCGGGGCTCCATTTTGTAGAAAATCCGTTGCACATCGATCGTTCTCCGGCTGCTCACATCAAAATCGATCCCCGAACGATGGAACTCCTCCATCAGCAAAGGCAAATCAAAGCGATTGGAATTGTAGCCCACGAGGTCGGCATCCCCGATAAACTGGTACACCTCTTCTGCCACCTGCGAAAAATTCGGCGCCCGGGCTACGTCCTGGCTGGAAATCCCGTGTACCTGGTAGGCTTCTTCCGATATCAGCACCATACCCGGATTAACGAGGGTGGCATATTCTTTGGGAGGGTCACCGCCGGCGGGGAATTTGATCATACCGATCTGGATGATCCGGTCTCTGACCACATTGAGCCCCGTAGCCTCCAGGTCGAGGAAAACCAGATCCCGATCCAACTGAAATTCCATCATTACTCCTTGTCTTTTTTCAAGCCCTCCGACTGCATAACGCCCATATCGCCGGTTGAACTGCTCACAATAAGATAAGCTTCCAAACGGGGGGTACGGTTTGCGATTTCCAGCGCTTTTTCCGGGCCCGCCACCATAAATGCGGTTGCATAAGCGTCCGCTGTCATGCAATCGGGCGCAAATACGGAAGCGCTCAGCAAGCGGTTTCGCTCCGGAAATCCGGTTTTCGGATTGATGGTATGACTGTATTTGATGCCGTCCAGTACATAATACTGCCGGTAATTCCCGGACGTGGCCAGAGCCCGGTTTTGCAAGGGGACCAGCCGTTGGTACTCGTTGGGAGAAGCGCCCTCCTCCGGGATGTTGATCCCGATTTTCCAGGCTTTTCCCCGCGGGCTTTGGCCCGAGGCCAACACTTCACCGCCAATCTCCACCAGGAAATCCGTGATGCCCTTCGCGCGCAGGAGCTCGCCGACCGCATCCACCCCATAGCCTTTGGCAATGGCGCTGAAATCCAGTTGAACGCCGGCTTTGGTCTTGTACATGACCAGGTTCTCCCCCACCTGCAGGCTCACCTTTTCCATCCCCACAAAAGCCAGCAAGGAGTCTACTTTCATCGAATCCACACCCTCGATGGGTTTGTCGCCCTGATACCCGAACCCCCAGTAGTTGACCAGAGGCATGACCGTAGGATCGAACAGTTTGTCGGTGGCGGAAAAGATTTCCAGCGCCCGATAATAATTGACGATGAAATGGGTAAATCGCTTTTCAGCGGAAGTGGGCCCCAAAACCAGCGAATCTGTCGCGCGGTTGAAGCGAGAGATCAGACTGGTGGAATCGTAGGTCGAAACCTGCTTGTTGACCTCTATAAGGAGGCTGTCTATCTGGGCTTTAAAATCCCGTTGTGCCGGATCGGAATAGGTAACGGCGTAGGTCGTGCCCATAGTCTCCCCGGACAAGCGCATGTAGGAAGACTCCTTACCGGAAGGGGGCTGATCGCAGCCGGCCAGGACCAACACCAGAATTAGCAAGCTGGGTAGGGAAAATCTATTCATTACGATGTACGATTGTCAGTGTGCAGCAATGCCTTACTCGGACGCTTGGTTAAAAAAAAGATGGACCCGAATATCGGAAATCCTGCGTAGAAGGCGGAATCCTCAGCCTTTGGAGGCAGGCTTGATCATACCTTCCTGTACCGCTTCCTCCCGGACTCCATGCAATTGCACCGGCTTGCGGTTTTCTCTTCGCAGGCGCATATTCAGGAATTCAACAAAAAGAGAAAAGGCTATGGCAAAGTACAAATAGCCTTTTGGGACGGAACCGATCTCCTGCTCGGCAATCACCAGATGAGACAGGTGCGCTCCTTCCGCTATCAGCATAAATCCGATCAGGATCAGAAAGGCAAGACCCAACATTTGCACCGTCGGATGTTGATTGACAAAATTTCCTACCGGGCCGGCAAACAACATCATAACGATGATGGATGCGACCACTCCGATGATCATGATGATCACGTTGTCGGTCAGGCCGATGGCCGTCAAAATGGAATCCACAGAGAAAATGATGTTGATCAGGGTGATTTGCAGGATCACATTGACCAGGGAACTCGCCGCTTTTCTCAGTTGACCGGGCCCGTGGCCACTATCGCCCTCCAGCTTGTGATCGATCTCCCGGGTGGCCTTGTAGATCAGGAACAGTCCCCCAAGCATCAAAATCAAGCTTTGCCCCGTCAGGCCCCCTTCCATGAATCCCCAGTCAAAGTGAAAAAAGGTTTCCTGCAAGGCAATGACATAACCAATCCCAAACAGGAGCACGATCCGGATCCCCATCGCCAGGAGTAAGCCCACATTTCGGGCCTTCGGCTGTTGCTCTTCCGGGAGTTTGTTGGCCGCGATGGTGATAAAGATGATGTTATCGACCCCGAGGACTATTTCCAGGAAAACGAGGGTCAGCAGACTGACCCACACCTCCGGTGAGGAAAAGTCCGGCATGTCGTAAAGCAGTAAGGCAGGTGTCATTTTTGGGATGCTGTTTCTAGGAATTAGGAATACGCCAGGCAATTTCTCAAAAAAATGGGATTTTAGCCCTTTTAAGTTAACTCATGAAATACCGACGATTGGCCCAGGACGAACTGGAGGAACTGGAATCCGAATTCGTGCGTTTTCTGGCAGCCCACACCGTTACGGCCTCCGAATGGGAGAAGCTGAAAGCCGAGGAACCGGAAAAAGCAGACGGCCTCATCCGGATTTTCAGCGATCAGGTTTTTCAGCAGGTATTGGAAAGAGTAGAATTTCTGGAATTTCGCTCCCCAAGAGACCTCAGGATCTTCCACTGCGGGCCCAAACACATGGAGATGGTAGGCCTGAAAATCGAAGGTGAAACCGAACTGGACCTGACCCAAAACCAGGCCCCGGAAACCATGATGCAGTTGCTCCGCTTGTCGGGCGCCCAGCTCAAACTTTTACACGGTACCAAAACCTACCAAAAGGAAAGAGAACTGGAGCTTTTCCACCTGATGGAAAGCGGAGCCCGCATCTCCAGAGACAAAAGGTTGTTTCAACTGCTCAAGGATTTGAGACTTCATGAAGGGAAATAACCCCCATACTCACTGCCCACTCTCCTGCTGCTTACTTGTAGTGACAATTGAACTTATAGTAAAAATGGTTAACTCTCGCCTCGATCTTGATGAGGGCCAGACCAGAGACCAGAGACGAGTAATAAAAGGAATTATTCTCTGGACGCTCATCTCTCGACTTTGGCCCCGGAGCAGTAGGATAGGAAAAAAAGTTTCAAAATTTCCCACAAGTTCACTTGCCAGTACACTTACTGCCTGCTGTCAATCCACCTCCCCTTTTATTTCTTCGAATTCCCTTTGCAATTCCTCGTACCGCTCCACTGCATCCCGACCCGGTTTCTGATCCGCTCCCCGGAGCATGGCATACAAATAGGCAATCTGATCGCTCAGCATGGGTTGCCTGTAAGTGCCTTCCTCCGTTTGGAGCCGGGCCAGAGTGGTCTCGATCTTTTTCAAATGCTCTTCTTCGGGATCCGTACGGTTCGCTTTTTCTTTCAAAGCCTTCAGCTTTTTCTGCAACTCCCATTCCATTTGCCTTGCCTGGCTCAATAAATCCCGGACTTTCATTTGAAAGGACAGATGCCCGGCAATCGCTTCTTTGCTCAGAACATCCGAACTCACACGAGGATCCATAAGCAATTCAAAACTCTGTTCCAGACTCCGCCCCTCTACGGTGAGACGAGCCGTATATTTCCCTGGAGAAGCCATCGGTCCGCCCTGGTAGCGCCGGCTCACCTCGGGGTGCCAGGGGCCCATGCAGCTCATGTCCCAGCGAAAGCGGTTCAATCCTTTTTCATTTTGCAGGCTTTGCTCGACCAGAAATTCGACCTGATTGGTGCTCATATTCCGCAGTACCCGGAAATCAGCGCCCGTATCCGTGGTATCGCTGAAATAGGTAGCGACAGGCCGGCCCTGCTCGTCAACGATCTCCAGTTTCAGGATCGCTTCCGATTTTTCGGGCAAAAAGTAATCCAGAATAACCGCCGGACGAGGATACCGGGGCATAGTACTATTCCAGGATCCCGAGGGCATTCGCTGGCGAACGGTATTACGGGGCGGGAGAAAAACGGGCTCCGTCGAAGCCATCCAATCCGACTGTCGAAGAGGAACGAGGTTGTCCAGCACCCAAAATCCCCGCCCCATGGTAGAGAGCACAAGGTCCCCCCGATGAATCTTCATATCGGAAACCGGCGTGACGGGTAGGTTTTGCTGAAAGGGCTTCCAGTTTCCGCCGTCATCAAAAGAAACGAACAGGCCGTATTCCGTACCCGCGAAAAGCAAACCTTCTCTCTCCGGATCTTCCCGTACGACCCTCGCCGGAAAATCGCCTGGGATGCCGTTCTCTCCATCCGTTAGCAAAGACCAGGTTTTCCCGAAATCCTCCGTTTTGTAGATGTAGGGCTTGTCGTCTCCCAATGGATAACGAAGCACACTGATGTATGCCTTGGCCGGGTCGTGAGGAGAAGGCTCCACCGCATCCACCCGGCCGCCTTTAGGCAGACTGGAGGGCGTAACATTTGTCCAATTCCTGCCCCCGTCACGAGTCACATGAACCGGCCCGTCGTTGGCGCCGACCCAGATCACGCCCGCCTGGAGAGAAGATTCCCGAATGGAATAAATCGTACTGTAAAACTCTTCTCCCGTAATGTCTCGGGTGATCGGATCACCTGAGATCACCTGCTTATCGGGGCCAAAAGCCGTCAGATCGGGGGATATGGTCTCCCAACTTTGCCCCTCGTCGGTGGTTTTGTGCACAAACTGCGAACAGTGGTAGATCACATCCGGGTTGTGCGGAGAAACGTGAATGGGAGAAACCCGCTGGAAACGGTAACGCAGATCTTTGGGGTTGTGGCCGTACATGTTGGAGGCCCCCACATAATAAGCCTTTTCAGTCCCCGTACGCTTATCGAAAACGGTAAAGCGGCCTTTGCAGTTTGCGTACACAATGTTGGGATCCCCGGGTTTGGGCACAGCCGGGCCGGTCTCGCAGCCCCCCGTATTGATCACATAACCGATACCGCTGGCCTGGACCCCATAGGGCGGCATACTCGGTACGGCGATCGTGGAGTAATTGTCCTGCTGGCCGGCATACAACCAATAGGGAAACTGGTCGTCCACTTCCACCTGGTATAATTCGGCCGTAGGCTGATTGAATTGGGTAGACCAGGTCTTGCCGCCATTGAAGGTGACGTTTGCCCCGCCGTCATTGGCCTGGATAAACAGGTCGGGATTTTCCGGATGGATCCACATATCGTGATTGTCTCCGTGGGGGGGGCTCATCCGGCTCCACTCCTTCCCTCCGTTTTCCGACTTGAAATAGCCCGTCGCCAACACATAGACGATTTCCGGGTTGGTGGGATCTACCCGGACATTGGTGTAATAGAAGGGCCGGGTTCGGATACCCACTTCGTTCGATACCAGTTGAAAGGATTCCCCCTGATCAACGGATTTATAGAGCCCGCCTTCCTCTCCTGGGGCTTCCACCAGGGCATATACGATACGGGAGTCGGCCGGACTGAGCGCCAGATCGATCTTACCGATCAAATTCCCGGGCAGTCCCCGGCTTATTTTTTCCCAATTCTGTCCCCCGTCGGTAGATTTGTATATACCTCCCTCTTCGGCAGTCCCGCCGCTGGTGATCGTCCAGGGTTTGCGTTCTGCCTTCCAGGCCGCGGCAAAAAGCACATCGGGATTCGAAGGCAGGAACTCCAGGTCGTAAAACCCAACCTTCTCCGAGTGGTAGAGAATCTTTTTCCAGCTTTTCCCTCCATCCGTGGTTTTGTAGATCCCCCTTTCGGCATTGGGTCGGAAAGCTTGCCCGATGACTGCTACATAGACTATGTTGTGATACAAGGGATGGATCCGGACGGCGCCGATCTGTCCGGCCTTTTCCAGGCCTATGTGTGTCCAGGTCTTGCCTGCGTCAATGGATTTGTACATCCCCTTACCGGCAATGACGTTGCTGCGAAGGCCATCCGAACCGGTACCTACATAGATCACATTGGGGTCATTCTGGGCCACGGCAATCGACCCGATGGAGGGCGTCTTGAAAAAACCGTCGGACACGTTTTGCCAATGGGTACCGTAATCCTCGGTTTTCCAAACCCCTCCGCCCGTTGCTCCGAAATAAAAGGTCCCCGGAAGAGAAGCTACCCCGGCAACCGCGGTAACCCGGCCTCCCCGGTAAGGTCCCAGTTCCCGATATTTCAGGACCGAGAAATCCTGGGCCGGCAGGATAAAAGAAAAATAAAGCAAAAGAGAGGTGATCGTTAGTCGATTCATCGATTCCGGATAAGAAAAGGTAAATGAAAACAAAAGGTAAGAAAATGAGGGGATTTTCGACTTCCCGTCGATTACGGAAAACACTCAATCCTCATCCAACAGGTCCGGCCTTCGCTCCCGCGTACGCTTTTCGGCCTGTTCTTGTCTCCAGGCTTCGATCCGGGCTTCATGTCCGCTCAGCAGGACCTCCGGGACTTGCCATCCCCGGAATTCTTCCGGACGGGTATAAACCGGCGGTGCCAGCAGCCCGTCCTGAAAAGAATCAAACAGCGCGGAGGTCTCGTCGTTCAGCACACCCGGCAAGAGCCTCCCGATGGCATCTACCAGCACGGCAGCGCCCAATTCGCCACCGCTCAACACATAATCCCCTATGGAGATATCCAGGGTTACGTAGTGCTCCCGGATCCGCTCGTCCACCCCTTTGTAATGCCCGCAGATCAGGATCAGGTTTTCTTTGAGGGAAAGCTGATTGGCCAGGGATTGATTCAGCGTTCGGCCGTCGGGCGTTAGGTATATGATCTCATCGTAAGACCGCTCCGCCATCAGGTCATCCAGGCAACGGGCCAGCGGTTCCGGCATCATCACCATGCCCGCGCCGCCTCCGTAGGGATAGTCATCCACTTGTCGGTGCTTTCCCAATCCGTATGGACGCAAGTCATGCACCCGGACTTCCAGCAATCCCTTCTGTTGGGCCCGCTTTAGGATGGAATGCTGAAAAGGGCTTTCCAGCAATTCAGGGAGAACAGAGATAATGTCTATGCGCATATTAATTTCACGATGCCATTAATGTCACAATAACTAGGAGGAAGAATTCCCCTCATTTTAAAGCCTGGAGTACAGCTTGTTTTTTGAGGGAAACCCGATTGTGACATCCCAAAATACCGACAACGGGACATTATTTACTGAATAGCAACCAATTCCACATCGAAGATCAACATGGAGTAAGGCGGGATCTGCGGCGGACGCCCCTGGGCACCGTAGGCCAGATCGTAGGGGATGTAAAAACGAAACTTGGACCCGACGTCCATGAGTTGGAGACCTTCGGTCCAGCCGGCGATCACCTGCGCGAGCCCGAAAGTGGCGGGTTCCCCCCGTTTGTAGGAGCTGTCAAAAACACTACCATCCATCAGGCGCCCTTCGTAGTGGACTGTGACTTTGTTGCTGGTGGTGGGCTTTTCTCCGCTGTTGCCGGCCTCAAGCACCTCGTATTGAAGGCCACTCTCGGTTTCTTTCACTTCTTCCCGCTCCTTGTTCTGGGCCAGAAATTCTTGCGCCTCCCGGGTGGCTGCTTCAGCTTTTTTGGCCTCCAGCGCCTGGAAATAAGACTGAACTTTGGCTTGAGCTTCCGCCGGTTGGATCGCTAATTCCTTTCCTTCGAAAACATCCGAAATAGCTTGCGACATGGAGTTCACGTCGATTTCCGACACCCCTTGGGATTTCATGTTCTTGGCAAGGATCAGGCCAAGGCTGTAACTCACTGAGTCCATGGACGTAGTTTGTGAAAATGCAGGTTGAAAAAATAGGGTCAGCCCGCCCGCCAGGGCGGGGATAAAGATGCGTTTCATGTTCTGGTATTATGGTATGCTGAAAATAGTCGATCAAGATTGAGGCGGAGCTTCCTTTCCCCACCGGTAGGTTTTGATTTGGAAGCCGGCCAGGTCCAACACCCTATCCACTACCGTGCCGGCCAAAGCTTCAAAGGTCCTGGGTTTGCTGTAAAAAGACGGACAGGCAGGTACAATGGTTGCCCCGGCCAGGGTCAGCGTTCGCATGTTTTCAAGGTGAATAAGGTTGTAAGGGGTATCCCTCGGTACCAGGATCAATTGCCGTCTCTCCTTCAGGATCACATCCGCCGCACGAGTGGTCAGATCGGTGGAAACGCCCGTGGCAATGCGCCCCAAAAGTCCCATCGAACAGGGGCAGACGATCATCTGCCCGTAGCTCGCCGATCCGGAAGCGAAAGGGGCGAAAAAATCATTCTTCCGATAAAAGGAAAAAGGATATGCATCCGGCTCCAGCTTCTCATCCAATTCCAGTTCCCAATTGAGACGCGCATTGTCACTCAGTACGACCCCTACTTCTTCCCATTGCTCGGAGATGGCCGCCAAACGGTCAAAAAGCACTTTTGCATAAATGGCACCGCTCGATCCCCCCAGAGCCACCACAACTTTCTTCATATCAATTCAAAGGTAAACAAGATTGATGGATGTCCCGATTTCGCGATGACGCAATGCCAAAATACAAATGGAAGGGAAGTCGAAATTCAAGTATCCACCGGATTTAATGTCATCCTTCACTCAATAGGCATCACAACATTGCGGCATCATTAAAGTTTCCGCAGATCGGAGGTAAGCGTCTCCAATTCTCTGCGCAGTCGGAGAGCCTCATCCCGGGATTCGCTGATCATCATCTGAGAGGATAGTTCTTCGATCGTGCGCAGGTGAAGCACGTCGAGCTCAGTTTGGGTTTTGAGGTCTTCGAGATCTGCCAGATCCTCGTAATGTTCTTCTTGCAGGGACTCCAGCGTTTTCCTTTTTTCCTCCAGCCGCCGGGCTACGCGCTGGTTGTGCGAAAGCTTTTCCAGTTTCTGGATGGCGCTTTCAAAAAAGTCCCCCTTCGCCTTGCGCATTTCCAGCTCCCGACGAAAACCTTGTAGCAAGCGGTCCCGATCGCTCAAATTCTTTTGCCCCATTCCGCCTTCGGGATCCATATCCGTGATCTCTAAAATATGGTCCTGAATTTCTTCCATTTCCCGCTGGTTGGCCTCCCATTGGCTCCGGCAATAGGCCAAACGCTTTTCGATCTCCCCCTCCAGGGTATCCTTTCCCCGGCGGGCAGCCGAGGGATCCAGCAGGTATTGAACCAACTGATAGATCAGCCAGCCGGCCAATCCCGCAGTAGCCAAAACCACTAGAACGCGGATGACCCAGGCACCGAATCGCATCAAGACAATCAGGGCAATAAAGACCCCCAAAAACAACAGGATTCGGGTCAAGTTCTTAGGCACAGAAAAATATTTGCTGGTTTGAGGAGAAAAATAGAAAACTCCGTGAACCCATTAGAAAAAACGCTGTTAGGCATCCTGTTTCCAACACGCTAATGTTTTTTGTTTGTTTATAGTTTAGAAGGCGCTCCCATCTACAAGGAGTGCCTTTTTTATTTTTCCAGGTAGGATTCCAGTCGCATATCCATCACGATCAGGGGGTTCACCGATGCATCCCAGACCACCGAAGCGCTTACCCGATCGAATTTTTTCCGTGGAGATTGGATGTCGACAGACAATTCTCTTTCTTCAAAACTTTTCATAAACCGATAAATCCGGATTCCCCTCTCCTTGATCAGTTCCTCCTGGTCCCAGAACCGGATCACCAGCCGGGCAGTATTCCAAACGGCCGTTTCCGCTTGCAGGCTTTTCAAAGCTGCAGTTGCGCGCACCCATTGTCCTTTCTCCGGACTCAAGGGCGCAAAAAGATCCGGGCTTTCGGGGCGGCCACCGTGCAGGCAAATATAGGACTTACCCTCCGGGGCATGGTCCATGCAGGGAGAAGGACCCAAATCCTGTGCCTGACTAAAATCCGTTTCCGCCAGTGATTGCACTTGCTGGTGCCGGGCGGGAGGATTTTCGTTGGTGTCCAATAACTTTTTATCCTCCGGCCGCACTGTGTAGGTCCCGAGCACCTTCCAGAAATAGGCTCTTTTCATCTCCTCCGCATGGAATAGGCCCCCATTGTGCGCCTGGTGGGTCCACCAGAGATTCAGGTAAATGAAAAGCAGAAAAACCGGATAAGCAACGGCTATCCTCGCCTTTTTCCGGTAGATCCAATCCAATGAGGCAGCCATAGGTAAAGCAAAGAGAGGATAACTCTGGATCATGGCCCGGTTGCCGAGCGATCCTCCGTACCACCAGATGTCCCAGGCAACGACAAGGTAGGTAAACAAACTGCAAAAAATCGCCGTGGTCCAGAACAGATGCTCCCATTTCCGGAATAGGGGAATAAACCCGATCAGGGCAAAAAAGAAAACCGGTGAATACACCAACCAGCCGGCCTTGTAGCTAAACCAACCGTCTGTAAAATGAGGGTTCAACCAGCTGAAACCCTGCTCCTGATAGCTGTACACCAACCACTCCCCGGCCACGTACTTCCAGTAAATGAGTTGGATGCTCCCCAGGGCTATTGCGGCAAATGCAGCGAAAAGGAGGTGTTTCCGATGTTCCCACAAAAAGGCCAGCCTATCCTTTGCGCCGGATACCAAGGGGCGCCGAAGGCCCCACAACAGCGGAATCAGAGCGCTGATGGCCTCCGTGGGGCGGGTCAGGCTGGCCAGGCCGATCACCAGACCGATCCCGATCGCCCTGCCCAAGGTAGGATTCCGGTAATATCCGATGGTCAGATAGAGGAGAAGCGCATATAGCGTAAAGAGTGAATTATGGGTCATGGCCCCCGTGATGGCGCTGTATTCGAGGTAGTTGGAGGCAAAAACAAGCAGAATCAGAACCGTTGCCGTTCCTTTATCGGAAAAAAAATATAAAAGATTAAGCCGGCAAAACCACAAGCCAAGGAAGGCAATAACAAGCGCTCCCAGGCTGATGGCCACCTGATAAGGACGCGAATATCCGTCTGCCGGATATCTGTCCGACAAAGAGGCGTACCCATGCCCCAATCCGAAAAAGGGAGACAATAACAAGGCCTGCCCGGAACTGTAGGCAATGACATAATGGCCACTCCCGTGTCGATAGGCAAAAAGCAGGTCGGGTACCGGTCGGTATTTTTGGAGGATGGAATCCGCGAAGGAAAGCTCTTTCAGGTCCTGATAGATGAACAGGGCCGGCAAATAGGCATAATAGCCGGCCACATCCCAGCTGATGGTCGCCTCCGTAGCCGGTTTTTTCCATTTGGGGTAATAAAGATTAGAAACCAGAAAAAGAAAGCTGCAGCAGACCAGAAAGGCAACCAAAGAGACGGGTTGGGAGATCCTTCTATTCATCATCTGTCCGGTTGCCGTTTTTCAAGAGGGTATAGGAGCTGTTAAAAGTATCAAAATTATAGAGTCCGGTCACCTCCCCTTCAGCGTTCAGTAAAACCACATTCAGCCCTCGTTTACCAACGCTCAGATCTTCCGTATTCCTTTCAATACGGCTGAAGTTGCCTGCCTCGGCGCCCGCAGACTCCAAACGCACCGACAGATTCTCTTGTTTCACTTCCAGCGAAACAACCTGATCCGAAGCCCCGGCTTTTTCGTGGACCAGTCCCTCCGGCCCGAAGACAGCCGCCCAGCTTTCGCGAAAACCCAGGCTGTCGATCGCCCGGGACCCCCGATCTCGAAAATAGTCCCGAACCCGATCATCCATGCGGTGGCTGGCATCATCTTGCACGCTCACCAAAAGATAAGCGGCATCCCGATCTTTCAGAAAATCGACCAGATGTACCACTTGCCACTCCAGGGAGTCGGAAGCAGGTCCCTCTGTGAACGCCGGGGGGATCTCTACTTCGGGCCCGAACCCAAAGCCATACCCCCAATATAAAAAGAGGCGCAGCGGGTTCTCTCCTTCGGCTGTTGCATAGAATTGAGGCAAAAGCTCCGGCTGGATGATCCACAAAGACCGGGGAGCAGCCTGGAAGTTTCCCTTTTCGACCAGCCCGGCAAGGCTGTCGATCAAGGGTTTCTTCGCCTGGTCGTCAAACCGGGCAAAATAGCCCGCCGTGATCGGCTTGGCTTCCAATCCGGCCAGGTATACCCAATCCAGGATATCATCCGGATGCAAAAGACTTCGCTGATAAGGAGGATAGGTAATGACCCGGTCCGAAGCAGCGATGGCAGCCCGCGCCAGCTCCCGATCAAAATATTCGCCCTGACTCTCCCACTGGTCTTTTCGAAAATCTTTTTTCAACAGAGGCTGTACGTCCCAAAACTGCAACAAGAGGCAGATCCCGAGCAAGGAAATGCCGATCCGAAGGTCGCGGGTATACCTTTCTGCAGCCCAGATCGTCGTCAAAACCAACAGGTAAAAGGGCACCCAGATGAATCGACCACTGGATCTGAAAATGGAAAGCCAGTCCAGAACGTTTTCCGGAAGAGGTATGAGAAGATGGGCGGAAAAAAAAGTTGGGACATGAGACAGACTGTAAGCCAAAAGGACAGCAGCGGCCGTGAGCAAGGGAAGGTTCGACTGGATCTTGCTCAGCAGTTGCGACCGGAGCGATTTCTGGCCGAAAAGGGCTACCAATAATACACCAACCAGAACCAGGCCTCCCAAACCCAGATAGGCAAAACCTTCATATTGCTCAAAAGAATAGGTCGGCAGATCCAGAAAAGGATGGGATGCGCGCCCCTGGGCGTTGAAAAACGTATTCAGGTTGGCCGAATAGAGCCCGAAACCCGTTGGTCTTTCGTCTCCTTTTAAAGTGTGAAAATATCCGGTAACGAAGAGGATCAGAAGCAAAACGGCCACTTGACCTGCCAACAAAAGCCCGACCTTAAGCAGGCGTTTGCGGGCGAATTGCTTCCACCAGCCGGCCACAGCCAATACAATCGAAAAAACCACAAAATAAGGATGCACCAGCACCGACAGGGCAGCATGCCCCCACCAAAGAAAGGGATAAAAACCCTGCCTGTTTCGGTAGGCGAAATACATGTACAAAGCCAGCAGGACCACCCAGTGCCCGAAAAGGGACATGTGCAGGCGCCGGTCGAGCCAGCAGGGGGCGAGCAAGAAAAAACCCGTTCCCAAAACCCGGATCGCCGGATTCCGGATGCCGGCCTCCCTGAGCAATACCCAACCCAAGAGGCCTTGCAACAGACAACACAGAAAGATCCAGGGGCCGAAATATTGGAAGAGGCCCAGATCGAAGATATGGCCGAGTGATTTAGCCGGCAGGGCAAATAAACCCAGGGCGGAGGTTGCGACAATGGAAATGGAGGCAGGGTGAGCAAAACCGGTGAGCATCCCGATCGGAAAAGTCCAGGGCGACTGCAGGTAAAAGATCCAGGCCAGGAAATCGAGACTGACATCCGATCCGCGGATCAGCAACCATTCATATTCGAAGGGATTCAGAATGAACCCGTCGAACTTCAGCAGAAAGAGCCCGGTAGCCATCAGGATCACCCAAACCCCCTCTGCCACAGGATGTTTTCCCGACCAAAATTTCATTGATCTCCAGAATTCCCTTTGTCGATCATATAATGCCTTCACCGGTCTAATGATATACCCTCCACATCCGCCATAGTTCCAGAGGGGCCCGAAGGAAGTCCCTTATTTTGAGTCGGGAGCCTTTTCGCTCAATCCATATCCGGAGGGGAACTTCCCCGGTCTTTTCCAGCCCAAACCCTTTATTCTTTATCCGGTATAAAATCTCGACATCGAAGAACCAGGGGCTGATAAAAGGTTTCTCGAAAACTTCGCCAGCGACTCGGGCCGAAAAGACTTTGGCCCCGCATTGTGTGTCGTAAACCGCGATCCGGGTCATAAGGCTTACTACCGTGGCAAAAATACGCCCCAGATAATGCCGCAACCAGATGCGTTGGATCTCGCTTCCGAGGAGCAGGACCCGGGAAGCAAAACCGGTTTCCCACTGGTTTTCCCGAGTGATGCGGGCCAGGCGCCACCATTCCGAAAGCGGGGTCGCCAGGTCGGCATCCAGATAGCCTATCCAGTCGTATCCGCCGCTCAGGGCTTTCAGAAAACCCTGCCGAACCGCCTCGGCCTTCCCGACATTCTCCGGCAGGTCCAGATGCTCCACTTGCCGGGATTCCGCAGATAAGGACTGCAATACCTCCGGCGTAGCATCCCGGCTTCCGTCATTCACAAACAACAGACGGACCTCCGGACGGTCTTCCACAAATGACAAGAAAGCCCGCCGATCCAGCCGGGAGGCCTCATTGTAGCAGGGAATGACTATGCAGTAGGTCGGCATAGGCAGAAATTCGATAAGCCGGGAAGATTCAGACCGATCTTCCTTAAGATCCGCCCCAGGTGGAAATCTAGCAGGAGTATTTGCTTGATCACGGTCGCGGAAAAACGCCCCCCTCGCCAGGCCGTCAGATCCGACTCCCGGGGTGGATCGTCGGGCGGTACAAGTATTTTTTCCCGGAAAGCTTTCAACATCCGGGGCATCAGCAGGCTGAAGAAAAAATAGCCTGTCCGGATCGGCGACAATCCGGAGTCGGCCAGTACCTGCTTCAAGCTGGCGTTGGTGTAGCGCCGAAAATGCCCCATAAAAACATCATGCGTAGTGAACAAGTCCTCATAGGCGGGAACGGTGATCAAAAATCGAGTATCCGCATGGATCTCGTCTTGTCCGACGAGACCGGACAACAAGCCCCGATCGTCTTCCACATGCTCTACGACATCCAGAAGGGTCACGAGGTGTACCTTTTCAACCTGGCTGAGGGCCTCCTCAACTTGGCTGAAAAATTGAACCCGGGGATAGCGTTCCCTCAAATTTTCCAGATCTTCTTCCGAATAGAAAATATCTACCGCCAGGCATTGGGCTTCGGGCAGGCGGTTGGCTAAAGCGTTGATGACAAAAGCGTCTCCCGATCCCACATCCAGGATCACGATCTCCCGTCCCATTTCCCGAAAAACCGGACCCATAAGATTCCAAACCACTTCCAGGCGAGAAGTTTCCCAGGGGTGCCGGGGCGAATGAGGAGTCGATACAGCAAGCTCACGAAGGTCCATAGTTCAAAGTCGCTTCCTTAATTCGGCACAAAATAGAAAAATTCGGGGCAGGCCACCGCTCGCTCTTTTCCCCCCGGAAAAGCAAATGCCCTGCAAAAGAAAGCGGGAAGTCAGGATTTCCCGACAGCTTCTTTTCTACCTCTCAGGAACGGAATGAAAGCGACGGAAAACAGCAGCACAGGCAGCATAAACAGATAAGGAAAAGGCAAATACATGAAGGAATAAAAAACGTACAGATAAAAGATCAAGCCCATCCACCAATAAAGCGGCCAGTTTTTTCTAAAGAGCGGTACCCACCAATAACCGGCGAAGAGCAACAAGGCCGCCAGCAAGCCACCGTATTTCAGGCTTTCCTGGGCCCAGGCTAACTTATCCGCCAATTCACCATCGGGCAGACTGTAAAAATGATAGGTAAAACTCAGCCCGTTTCCCACGTAAAAAGGCAACTCATCCGGTTGCTGCCAAAATTCAGGTCGCCAATGATCCAGGGCCGCAGACCGATAATAGGCCATGCCGTCTGAAAACTGGGACCAATCTTTTGATAAATAAGGTATAACGTAAATCAGCACTACGCCCCCACCGATGATGCCGGAGGCAAGCAGGGTTTTCCTCCAACCCTGCTGAATCCAGTAGGCCAGAAAAAAAACGGGCAACCAGAAACTGAAGGAAAAGCGGGAAAGCAGACAAAACAAAACCGCCATCCCCAAAAAGACCGGCGACTTCTGGGTGAGGGCCAAACCCAACCATAAGTAGAGGGCCACGAACATCAATTCCACGGTCATACCGAAAAACACAGGATCCCCGACCAGCAGCAAGAAAAGAACCAACATAGGGAGCGTGGACATGACTAACCGAACGGCCAGCGACCCTTCCGACCTTCCGATCTTGATGTACCAGGGCACGAGCGAGCCGATCAAAACGAGAAAACTCCACCAGCGATAATCCATCCCCAACCATTCGGCAGGCACAAATACCATCCACCGCAACGGCAGGTAGTTGGGAATAACGGTCCAGCCCCCGAAGTCCATGGGCGCGTAAACTTTCTCCCCGGACAGAAAACGAGTCACATAAAGCTTCAGCGCAGGGATGATGTCCGAGTTCTGGGGGTCTATGGGAAATTCCGGAAGGATCTCCGCCAGCTCGTATCCCGCAAAAAGGCTGCCGATCAGCAAGATCAGCAAGGGAAGTTCCCGCTCAAAAGGATAAGATCTTCCCGCTCCGGCAAGCTCACTCTCTTTTCGGAAAAACAAGTAGCCCCAGGCCAACAAGCACATTCCTATACCGGAAAAGGTCCAGACGAGAGGGCTGTAGAAAGGGCCGAAGTAGTTCCGGTACCCGGCCGTCAGGCCCGTCTGCCCCAGTAAAAGAAGGGTGCTGATCCCGAAAAACAGGGCGAATATCAAGTTGGGCTTGCTGTTCATTCTTTTTGGCTGACAAGTCGCTTCCGGCAAATGTAACCCCTCGAGAGGAAAATAATGCGGGCTGCACGCTAATGGGGCTCCCGGGAGCCATCCCTTTACAGCACTTCAGCGACTACGAATATGCTCCCGCCTATAAAAACCATGTCCTTTTCGGAGGCTTGCTCCAGGGCCGCCGCCATTCCCTTTTTCACGGATCCATAACTCTTGCCCTTGAGACCGGCAACCCTTCCCTTTTCGCGCAGTTCTTCGGCATCCAGTCCCCGGGGAATGTCCGGCCGAACGAAATAATAGACAGCCTCCTTGGGCAGCAGGGCCAGGATGGGCGCTTGATCCTTGTCGGCCACCATACCCCATACCATATGCAGGCGGCGGTAGTCATAGGTAGCCAGTTGATCCATGGCATAGCGGACACCATCCCGATTGTGGGCGCTGTCCGCTACCACGATGGGCTTGTTGCCCAACACCTGCCATCGGCCCAGAAAACGGGTTAGATTTCGCAAGTCTTCCAGTCCCTCTCTTATGTTCTTCTCTTCCACCTTGAGAGTAGGCTTCAACAATTCCAGCGCAGCCAAAACCGTCGCCAGATTCTTCTGCTGGTATGCCCCCGAAGCTTCCAGTCGCAGACCATCCACCCGGGATCCGGAGTTCTTCTTCACATTAAAGACCTGCCCGGCTTCGTATCCGCCTGCCTTTTCCACCTGGATCAGCCCATCCGCAAAGAATAGCGGACTCTGCTCCAGTTCCGCTTTTTGCTCGAACACGTGCCTCACCTCCTCCTGGCTTTCTCCGATCAGTACCGGTATCCCGGCTTTGATGATTCCTGCCTTCTCTCCGGCAATCTCAGGCAGCGTATCCCCCAGGAATTGCTGGTGGTCGTAGCCTATGTTGGTAATGATGCTCAAGAGTGGAGTGACCACGTTGGTGGAATCCAGCCGCCCGCCCAGCCCGGTCTCGATGACGGCGATGTCCACTTTTTCCTGCACGAAATATTGGAAGGCCATACCCACCGATACCTCAAAAAAACTGGGCCCGAGTTCTTCGATGAAAGACTGGTGCTTCCAGACAAAATCGATCACAAAAGATTTCGGGGCCAGGGCCCCATTGAGTTTGATCCGCTCCCGGAAATCCAGGTAGTGGGGAGAGGTGTGCAGGCCCACTTTATAACCGGCCGATTGACAGATCGCGGCCAACATATGGGCAACAGATCCTTTTCCGTTGGTACCTGCAATGTGTATGCACCGGAGCCGGTCCTGCGGATTTCCCAGACGCTCCATCAACAGGCGGGTTTTCTCCAGGCTTTTTTTGAAAGCCGGAGGCCCTATCCGCTGGAACATGGGCAACTTGCTGAACAGATAGTCCAGCGCCTCTTGATAGGATAATACTGGCATCCGGCAAATCTAAAAATGGATTGGAATATTCTTTTGAATTCCGGGTAGGTAAGAATGTGGGGCTCCCTAAACTTTTTCAAGTTAAAAAGGACTTTGTCACCGGGTATTCAGCACAAGCCTGCTGAGCCAGCCCCAAAGGATAATTGTCTTTGGGATCCCGGCAGCCCGTAACGTTGGAATGAAGCAGGATCCTGTTCCCATGAGGGTGTAACATGAGAAGTACTTCCTGGATGTCCGCTTTCCTGAAAACTCTCTGAAATTGGGGGCTTTGTACCCGCTCCAGAGATTCTTTACCCTGCAAAGAACCCCTCGATCTGGATGTTGAGCATCTATTTTTGGAGGGCTATTTTCTTCGGCTGCCAACCGTTTCTCTACTTCAATTTAAGCTTGTAGGTGATGGTCCCGCAAGCTTTTTTCCCGGGAGTGAATTTCCACTTACTGGCATTCGATTCCGCTCTTTGGATCACTTCGCCATTGGAAATGCTGGATCCGGATTGCGTGAACTTGGCAGAGGTTACGCTACCATTTTCATCCACGCAGACCTTGATGGTGACGGACCCTTGAACCTGAGATTGATCGTTGAAATCCGGAGCGCTCAACACACCCCGGCCGCCCAAACCGCCCCCGAGGTCACCCGGCCCGGTGCTGATGCCTTTCAACTTGTCGGCGTTGGGATCGCCGCCGGGGTCGCCCTGGTTTCCTTTGGTGCTGGTTTCTCCTTTTCCTTCACCGGTGCCGAACAGTCCGCCCAACTGGTCCTTCAGTTCCTCGGCTTCGGCCTGGGCCTTTTTTCGGGCGGCCTCTTCTGCCTTCCGGCGGGCTTCTGCCTCCTGTTGGGCTTTCTCCCGGGCCTGCTGTTCTTTGCGCGCCTGCTCTTCCCTGGCCTTTTCCAGGGCTACAGCCGTTGGGTCTTCGGTCGTAACGACTTCTTTTTCGGTCACCTCAGCTTCCGGCTCCGGTTCTGACGGGGCCTGGGTTTCCCGGGGTTCTTCGGGCTCTTCCCGCTGTTCTTCCTGAGGTTGGGAAGGTCCGGCATTTTCATTTCCCTGACCTTGATCCGGCAAACCCAAATTGACCAGAATACCCTCCTGACCCGGAGGCGGGTCCTGGTAGGTGAGTATGGGTAGCACCAGCAAGATGAGCAACAAGACCACCCACAGTGCCGTCCACAGGCGAGCCTTGTTCTTGTTTCGTATCTCTCTAGGACTCCAGGCAACCGACATAGTTCTCTTCCTTTTTTCTTCCCAACGGCGGGGCCGGGGTAAAAAGTTTCCCCCGGCTACAGCCTTTGCGGGGAGTTAACATTCTTTAATCCGTAGCCAGTATTCCGTTGATGTCGTAACGCAAGGCAATGTCCATCACAGCCACGACCGCCTCTACCGGCGTACCATTCTGGGAATCGATCATGACGCTGACCTTGCCGCTAACGCCCCGCGTCCGGCTGGCCAGTTCCCGCTCCAGTTCTGACAAGGTGTATTGTCTTCCGTTCAAATAGTATCGCCCCTGCCGGCTTACCATGACCTGATCGATCTTGTTTTGGCTGACCACCCGATCCCGTGAACTTCCCGGTAGTTTGAGATTCAAGGCGTTCGGAGCCACCAGCGAGGAGGTCAGCATGAAAAAGATCAGCAATAGAAAGATAATGTCCGTCAGGGAGGACATGTTGAACTGAGCGCTGACCTTGCTTCTCTTTTTTAATCCCACGCTTTGTCTTTTTCGTTTTTAGTAAGCCATCTGCAGCCAAACATGAGAGAAAAGAACCCTTCAAAACTATCCTTCCGACGGCTGGGTAGCCAGAATGGCTTTGATGCGTTGGTTGTTGGCCGCTTTCATGACGTTGAGTACCCACTGGAAAGGGGTACCTTTCTCGGCGGCTATGGTTACGGTGAAATCGGCATCTTCACTGTTGGCTATTGCTTCGCGTATGGCCTGCTCGATCCGGCGGGGAGAAATCTCCCGATTGTTCAGGGTATGGGTACCGTCGCGGCGAATCCCCACGACCACCGACTGTGCTGCAACCGTTTTATTATCCGACTGCGGAAGATCGTAAGCATTGATCTGCACCAGAGAGGAGGTCAGCATGAAAAAGATCAGCAATAGAAAAATGATGTCCGTCAAAGACGACATACTGAACTCCGCACTGACCTTACTTCTCTTTTTTAATGCCATTTCTTAACCATTTGATGCACCACCACTCTCAACTCTAGGAAGTCGGTTCTTGCAGCAGATCCATGAATTCGGTGGTGGACCGCTCCATCTTGTAGACCACCTTGTCGATGTTCGCGACGAGGAGGTTGTAGCCGATAAAGGCCAAAATGCCTACAAACAAACCGAAAGCGGTGGTGATCAAAGCCTGATAGATCCCTCCCGCCAGTACGGTAGGGGTCACATTTTGCTCGGTCGACATTTTAAAGAAGGCCAGGATCATCCCCGTCACCGTGCCGAAGAAGCCGATCATCGGAGCCGCCCCGGCGATACTCGCCAGGGTAGACAGATTCTTTTCCATTCTGAAGATCTCCAGGTTGCCTACGTTCTCGATAGCCGCGTCGATATCCCGCAAGGGCTTGCCTATACGAGCCAAACCTTTTTCCACCATGCGCGCTACGGGCGAGTCTGTATTCTGGCAAAGGGCCCGGGCGGCCTGAATGTTGCCGGCAGTGACGTTGGCCCGGATGTTGTTCATGAAACTCTCATCGATCCGGCTGGCCTGCTTGATGGATAAATAGCGCTCGATAAAGATGTACATAGCCACGATAAAAAGGACCAGTATCACCATCACGATGATCAGCCCCATCAGGCCGCCCTGCGTAATGATGTCGAAAAGACTTTGGGATTCGGTGGTGGTTTCCATATCCACCGTTTGGAACAGGAAAAGGGAATTAAGCTTCATATTTCGTGTTTATGTCTGTTGTGTTAACGCGTATTGAAATGGGCCAATTACCTGTTAAACCAAAAAAGGTTCGCTTATCCCCGTTATGGCAGAATACGATTTTTTGTCGAACTTCCGGATTTTGCACCGCATGTAAGGGCTAAATATATTCTATTTTGCTCAGCTTATTTACTCTCGAATCGGAGACTGGCTGATGTTTAAACGAATCGATCCGGACTACTTTTTCATCGCTGTTTTCCTGCTGCTTGCTTACTTTCCGATCTTCCTGCACCTGGACGGGCCACCCGTTTTCAACTGGGACGAAAGCCTGTTCGGTATGCGGATGCTCTACCTGGTCGACCACGGAAAGCTGTTGACTTCCTTCAGTGAATACGAAGGCGTATTTCCCATCGGCAACTACAAACCTCCTCTGATCACTTTCCTGCAGGCCTTGCTGTTTATGCTTCTGGGACCGGATTATCTCGAACTCAGCCTCCGGCTACCCTCTGCCCTCTCTACGCTCGGCATCCTGATCCTCTTTCTATGGATCTCCAAAGACCTGACCTCCCGCTTCTATTTAGGGATGCTATCGGGCTTGATCCTGCTCACCAGCGGAGGCTTTCTGAACCTGCACATAGCCCGGACCGGTGACCATGATGCCCCGCTCGCCTTTCTCAATTTGGCCGCCTTGCTGGCTTTCTGGTATTACCAAAAATCCACCTCCCAGCGGTCGAATAAAAAGTACCTCTTCGCTTTTACCCTGTTGGTCATCCTGGCTTTTCTAACCAAAACCATAGCCGCTTTCTTTTTTTTCCCGGGCATGTTGATCTATCTCCTTCTGCAAAAACGACTCGTTCCCATCCTGAGAGACCCCTGGATTTATCTTTCAGCCCTGCTGATTGCCGGAGCCATCGGAACCTACTACGCCTACATGGACACGATCTTCCCCGACTTTTATCGCACGGAAGGGGGGCAGGTGGTGCGTTTCACCCGCACCTTGAGTGGCCATGCACATGGGTTTTCATACTACCTGGAGAGGCTGTACACGCATTCTTTCTTTCCGTGGTTGTTCCTGCTTCCCTTTGGCATAGTCCACCTTCTTTCTCGCCCGGGAAATCCTTTGAAGGACCTGAATCTCCTGTTCCTTCTGGTCTGCTTGTCCCATTATGTCACCATTTCTTTCTCCGCTACCAAACTGAGTTGGTACGATGCCTATTTGATCCCCCTACTCTCCTTTTTGGCTGCGACAGGCCTTGTGCAAATCCTTCGGTTTTCGGCCGACCGCCTGTTCCCGGAAAAGCCGCCCCTCAAGAAAGCTTTTTGGGCGATCGCCCTGATCCTGATCTTTCTATTTCCTTACCGCTCCACGCTCGGCCGGGTATATCACCACCAGCCTGAGTTCCGACACGATCAATTCGGTCTCCTGATCCAGGCCACCCGGGGGATGCCGGAATTCCGCGAGATCACGGCTTATGCCCGTCGGAACACCCCCCAACTGGCGCTTTACAAGGCCATCGAAGAAAAACAGGGCCGTATCGTCCACATAGCCCATTCGCTGAAGGAGATCCCCGCCCGCGGCTTTGTCCTCGCAACCCATCCGGCCCGGATCGATTCGCTGCAACAGCAGTTTCAAACGGTCCTCGTCCGGCAAAAAGCAGAATGTCGCTTGTTTCAACTTCAAGGAAGGAAATAGAACCCTTCCTTGCCTGAATCTCCGTCCGTTCCCGGCGTATCAAAGATCCGGGGCGAAAAGGAAACAATCCCTCCACTTTTTTTATCTTAGCCCAGCGAAAATTCGCTGCTTTCCGGATTCTCCTGTCAAATATTCTTTCTTACAGCACTTTACTAAATAATCTTTCTTTCATGAGTCGTAGAATAAAAAAGGTTGCCGTACTGGGATCCGGCGTTATGGGTTCGGGCCTGGCTTGCCATTTCGCCAACATTGGCCTCGACGTTCTGATGCTGGATATCGTCCCCCGCGATCTCGATGAAAAAGAAAAGGACCAGCCTGAAGCCCGGAACCGCATAGCCCGGGAAGCACTGGCCAAAGCCATCAAAAGCAAACCCGCGCCGCTGTACGACAAATCTTTCGCCAGCCGCATCACGGTCGGAAACTTTGAAGATGATTTCGAGCAGATCAAGGACTGCGACTGGACCATAGAGGTGGTTGTCGAGCGACTGGACATCAAAAAACAGGTTTTTGAAAAAGTAGACCAGCATCGAAGCCCGGGCTCCCTGGTCACCTCCAATACGTCGGGCAGTTTTGTCCTACAAGATAGAATCACCGGAGAGATTAAGTTTGAGCAAG
>CAZXIX010000037.1:19379-36404 GCA_964640855.1 uncultured Saprospiraceae bacterium | reverse complement strand
TTTTACAACCCCGAATGGCCTAAAAAGGGCTTTTTCAGGGACGACTAACTAATCACTTTTGAATTGAAAAAAGAGCTATTTATTCTGGGCAGTGGGGAGTCTATCAATTCGCTTAGCGCAAAAGAACGCGCTTATATTAATTCCAGTTCGGTAAAATTTGCCCAAAACAAATTCACGGCCTTTTACAAGAAAGCCGAAATAGTTCCCACCCACGTATTTTTTGTTGACCATTTCTCTTACGTCAGTATAAACGTATTTCAATACATCCTGGACCTCTGTGCTAGAGAAAAGCTTTGGGACATGAAATTCGTGGTCAATGAAAAGATGCGGAGGTTCTTTTTCAAGCAAAAAGGGTTGGTCTATTACGCCTTGAAATACAACCCCCTCAGCCTGTATAAAGGGTTTCCCTATCGACCCTATTACCATCTGCCTTACCCCTTTTCATTCGACTTTATTCAAGCTTCCAATCACCTGGTGGATGGCCCATGGGCCAAAAATCTGGATGAAGAGATGTTTCATTTTCGTTCCAGCCTGACGTCTATGCTCAATTATATTTCGATCGTTTTTCCAGGTTATACGATCAAATTGATCGGGGTAGACCTCAACTCAAGTGGCTATTTCTTTGATGATGAAATAAAGGAGCTGAACATGGTTGTTGAAGATTGGACAACCACTTTGTCGCGAAAGCAAAATACGCACTTCACCGCTTTGGAATACAAGGGTACAAGCATGCTGGATAAATTCCCCTTCATGATCAGGGAACTAAGCCGTACCCAAAATGCGCTTTTTAATTGTAATCCGGATAGCCTCTTGGTGGAAAAAGGCCTGGTCCCTTTTAAAGCGGTAATGGAATAGAGGAGATCTCCATCGCTAATCCAAATCTCGAAACCTTTCAGGATATCCTATCTTTACGCCCTTTCAAACAGATAGATCTGAGGTTATTTTACATGAAATGATATGCCAAACAGGGAACCTGATATTTCTGTCATCATCGGCACCTATAATCGAGCCGACATACTCAGGGAGTGCCTGCAATCCCTCGAAAAGCAGTCTGTAACTCCAGACCGGTACGAGGTGTTGGTCATTGATAATAATTCGCCGGATCATACCTCCGAAGTAGCAGAGGATTTTGCCCGGCGGAATCCTCATTTTCAGGCCTTCCTGGAAACCCAGGTTGGGCATACCTATACCCGCAATCGGGGGATCGAGGAATCACAGGCAGATTGGTTGCTTTTCCTGGACGATGACCTCCTGGCGCCGGAAAACCTGATCGAAAAAACCCTTGAGATCGCTCGGGAGGGGCGGTTCAGGATGTTTGGCGGCAAACAAGTACCCTGGTACTTTGTGGGCAGAACGCGCTGGTTCAAAGACCGATACATCCGGGTTCCGAAATACCGGGTCCGCTCCCGGATGGCCAAAGGCGAAACCGTCACCGGCTTTTGTATGGCCATACATCGATCCTTGTTTAAGGAGTTTGAAGCATTCCGGCTGGATCTGGGCATGAAAGGGGAGAAAATCGGCTATGCGGACGAGACCGAATTCCAGGATCGCCTACACAAGGCGGATGAGCCCATCGGTTTTGATCCGGAATTGTACGTAAACCATTTGGTACCCCAATACAAGCAGACCGTGGACTGGCAATTGGAAGCCGCCTTTGCCACCGGGAGAGATATTGTTCGTTCGCGAAGAATGGAACCCGGCCTTTATACCAGCCTTAAGGCTGTATTCATTGCGCTGGTAATGTCAACCCTGAATATCATTCGCTACACGCCACGGCTTCTAGCCAAGGATTACTACATCGAGAACTGGCTGATCGATTGTTTCCGTAAAGTGGTGAAATGGTATGCCATCGCTTACACGAGCCTTTTATTGGCATACGGCTCTGACGAGTTGAAACCTGAAGTTATCCGGTAAGGCTCAGGTATCGGATAACCCACTCCCCACCACCGCCTCCGCATAATTTTTCCAGCTCATTTCCAAAGCATTGGGGATTTGGAACGAAATAGGTAGTTGTTTTGTAACTTCAAGTAATACCACCCTCTCAAATTTTAGGGAGATGGATTAATATTTTGGAGCTTAGGCAGTTTCATTGTCTAAAAAGCGGGCTAAAGTTTCATTCCCGATCATGAAGTTGAGCGAAGATCAGCCATTCATACTATCCGAAATAAAAAGACTGGTTATGGAAGTTGATCCCAATGCCAGGGTAATTCTTTATGGCTCCAGAGCAAGGGGAGACCAGAGAGAAGATTCTGACTGGGATCTTCTTATTATGACAAAAGGCAAGGCAGACTTAGAATTGGAACGGCGGTTCCGGCATAAACTTTTTGAACTAGAGGTCCAGTTCGGATTGTCTATTTCTACCTTGGCTGTTTCTGAAACAGATTGGAAAGGGAAATACAGCGTTACGCCGTTGCACAAAAGCATTTCTGAGGAAGGCGTATTGCTATGAGCGATCTAACTCTTGAGGAATATATACGGTATCGTCTTTCACTAGCAGAGGAAACCTACGAAGTCGCCTTGCTTCTAGTGGAAAACGAGAAATGGAATTCTGCAGTCAACAGGTTCTATTACGCCTGCTTCTACGCGGTATCGGCACTTTTGGCGAGATCCCAGATTCAATCCAGGTCTCATACAGGAGTCAAGACTCAGTTTTTCCTGAACTACATCAAAGAAGACAGATTTGAAAAGGAACTTGGAAAACTTTATTCGGACTTATTCGACTGGCGGCATCGGGGAGATTATGCTGATTTTGTGGATTTCAAAAGCCATCAGGTTCTGCCTCTCGTAGAATCGGTAAGAGAATTTCTAGATCAAATTCAGGTGGAAATACTCAACAAATAAATGAGGCTTTACATTCAGATTTCTTACCCATCAGATCATCTTATCGCAATGACCGCCTCCGCATAATTCGCCCAACTCATCTCTTTTGCTTTCTCCGCTACGTTTTCCCGCGGGATCGGATGGTCCAGCATGCGGATCATCTGCTCGGCCATGGAGTCGATATCCCGGTCTTCTGCCAGGTAGCCGTTATAACCCTCCCGGATCGTTTCCGGAAAGTGACCCACCTTGGTCGCCAGAATGGGTAAATGGAAGTTGTAGCTCAAAGACTCAATCCCGGATGGGGTGGCTGTCAGATAATAGAGCACTACGGCGTCGCTCACCTGGAAGTATTTGTGCACGTCCTCGTTGGCAATGTATTCGTTGAAGACCACGCAGCGGTCCTCCAGTCCCAGCTCGGGTATCATTTCCAGCGGCCGGTAATCCTGCTCATTGTCCTGCTGGTTGAGGAAGATCTTCTTGGCCAGGCCAAAAGTGGCATTCTTCAATCGGGTACTCCACTTTTTGTTGTCGAGCGTATTCCAGAAGCTTTCCCCGCAGATCAGCAGGCTCACATCCTCCCGCTGTTCCGCCACTTTTCGGAAAGCCCGTATCGCCTGGTGCAATCCTTTGTATTTCCGGATGAAACCGAAAAACAGGAATACGTTCTCCCGTAAGCCCTGCTCTCTTTTAAATCCCTCTACATCAAAATCCGGATCGGGTTGGAAGAGGTCGTAGATGGGGTGGTAGAGCTTGATGACGGTTTGACGGACAGGGCTAGACGGGAGGGCGGAGGGTTGGATGGCTGGATGTGCGGCTGGCGCCGGTTTTGGATGGCTGGATGTGCGGCTGGCGCCGGTTTTGGATGATGTTGGATCTTCTTCCCATTCTGCACTCCTAACCTCCTCCACGCTTGAACTTCTTTCCCCCGTCTCTGTGAGGGTGTATTCCCGATCCGGAAAGAGTGCCTCAAGTTCACGATACGTCTTCATCGCATGTACGATGTAGGTATCCGCCCGCCCGATCCCGTATTTCGCAAGGGCGGCGTCGAGCTTGCTCTGTTCCTTCTGCAAAATGAAATGGCAGTCGATGATGATCTCCGCCCGACTGATCTTTTTGAGGCGCCGGATAATCCTTCCCAAAGGAAGCCCCTGAATGGCGATCGACCATTGAAAAACCACCTTATCCGGCTGGAGAGAGGCAATGTATTCCGCTGTCTGGGTCCAACTCAAGGGGTTATTGTAATTGGTCAGGTATTGAACCTGTACATCCGTTCCTTCCAGCAAGTCTGTTTTAGACGACTTATCCACAAATTCCCGGGGGATAATGGCCGGATACTGTTGCGTCCAACTGACGATGTGGACCTCCGTCCCGGATCGTTTATCCAGGGCCTTGGCCAAAGAAGTGTTGTAGTTGGCCAGCCCCCCCTTGAATTTGGGACCCGGACCAAAGCAGACAATGGTTTTTTTAGAATGGCTCATGATTTACATCCAATGCTATAGGAAGAGGATTGCAAACATAGGATTTACTTTATTCTTTCCCGTCGAATTCTGGTGGTGTACTCGATGTAAGGCAAGCCTTCGTCCGTATGAAATCTGTCTCTTGTACCGGCGGTTTTAACCGCCGGGCGGAAAATCACCCCTAGCCTGATTCGTCGAACGGTGACAAACTGACCTTCTTTAAATGATCTTCTCAAAATAACGGCGATCCCGGGTGCTGACAAGACAAGGTCTTCGTCAGCATTTCGTCGTCGAGAGGATCTCCGCCTGGCGATTGAAATCGCCAGTACTAAAATGCTGTGGACCGTATAATTTGTGGAAGTCAATAATCCGTAGGTCCATGTGCTGGCAGGACCGATTCCTCCTAACCGAACCGATCCGGATAGCCATTGAAGAGTGCCAGTGTCAGCTATCGATTAATGGGTTTCCTCCTCCAACCGCCTTACGGCCTCCTCATATACCCTTTTCATCCCTTCCCGAATAGAGATCTTCGGCTCCCAACCCAGACGCTCCTTGACGTAGTCCATGTTGCAATAGCGGGAGTGGACGCCTATGGGTTTATCCAGCAGTTGCTTGATCTCGGGCTCGTAGCCGGCGAATTCAGTAAAAAGGGCGATGATCTCCCGAAAGGTCGTCAGCTTCCCCTGCCCGATGTTAATGGCAGAACCATCGTGGATGTGGTCCATAGCCAGCAGGATGCAATCCATCACATCGTCGATGTGGACGAAGTCTCGCCCCTGGTAGCCCGTACCCCATACCTCGAAGGGGTCTTCCTTCCCGGCAGCTCGACGCGCGATGGCCGGAATGGGGTAGGAGAGATCCTGGTCCTCCCCGTAGCCGGAAAAGGGACGTATGCAGGTCACCCTGAGACCATAGTACTTGGCGGCAATGAAAGCCAGGTATTCCCCGGTCAGCTTGCTCCAGCCGTAGGTCATGTCGGGTTGGCCCATATTGTTGAAGTCGATATCGGATTCGCTGAGGGCAATGGCGTCTGCTTCTGTTTGCAGGGATACCGGGTAGGCGGCGCTGGAACTCGGGTACAGTATCCGTTCCGGCTTGCGACGGGTACACCAGTAGAAGAATTCCGCATCGATGGAAAGGTCAAGCGCTACCATCATCGGGTCGCCATCGATCTTGGCCCGACCGCCGACGATAGCGGCGAAATGGAATACATCGCCGATGGCCTCGCTTTCCAGGCCCAACCGGTTTTGCAGATAGTTCTCGTCATCAAGCATGCCTCGCAGAAGCACCCGGGCATCCTCCTGCAGGAAGATGACGCGCTCCTTGGTGCCGAAGAATTCCGCATCCTCTGTTTTCCGGTTCAAGGGAGCTTCGAGCCAGGTGGATGGGTGCGTACCGACCGATAGGTCGTCAATGCAAAGGATACGATCCGGGGTAGTACGGAAAAGCCGTTTGACCATGTTTCGGCCTACAAAGCCGCAGCCGCCGGTGACGATGTGTGTTTTCATGCCGTTTGGATGGTTGAAACATTAAAGGTAAGGTGAGCTGCCGGAGTTTAAGCGTATAAAAGTTGAAGAGTTTAAAAGTGGCAGGAAAATCAGCCTGGTTGGGAAGTTATCCCAAACCCATCTTCTTCTGGGAAACTTTGGGTCAGAGATTACACCCCTGGGAAACAGCCTCTTGCCTTTTGTCCGGCAATCAAGTTTTCAAAACGAAAATGCTGTCGTGCTATTGATTGCTGAGGTTTAGAACCTAAATGTACGGGCAAGCGAACCTGGGGTTGATCATTTCTTCTTTGTGTACTTGGCGGCTCCTTTGCGTACTTTGCGGTGAATGGGGAACCTCACCTGTAAACCGCGAAGCACGCTACGAAGGCGCTAAGGGCGCAATGGGTTGAGTGACAAATGGACTTGTCCACAAGATGGGTTGTCGGGACACCTTAAAGTCAAGGAAATTCTTTTGTTAAACAAAAAGCTTTAAAAAGCAATAAGCCATTAAATCTTTTCACTTTTAAATTCCTTTGATTTACCGGGCTTTATCCGGGTAACTTCCCCTTTTTCTCTGCATGCACAAACAAAATGTCTTCCTGGCTGTCCGGAAATTGGGAGATGGGGCGCAATTTTCCGTCGATCAATAAATAGGCTTCGTAGCCGAGTTCCTCAAAAAAGGGAAGAAGTTGCTTGCGCTTCTCCCGCTTGGTTTCCAGCAGAACAAGAGGTTTGTGCCGGCCGATCAAAGATTCCATTTCCGGCAGGATGACGGTCTCATAGCCTTCCACATCGCATTTGATGAAATCGATGCGGGGGAGGTCCGAAAACAGTTCGCTGCCCCGGCGCTGCTCCGCCTCAAATTCCTGATCGGCATGATCGGTGGAAGGGATACTGTCATCCAGGACAAAATGGGAACCGGTGGCCACATAGCCGGTGCGCAGCCGGGTGTTATTCCCCAGGCGGATCTTTTTGTTTTCGTCGCCCAGGGCAAAGGGTACGATCTCTATATTTTTATACCCCCGGGTATTCCAGCCCAGCACCTTCAAAACCGGCTCCACGGGTTCCACCGCAAAGACCTTGCCCTTTGGCCCCACCAGGCGAGCAAAAAGCGTGGTGAAATATCCCAGATTAGCGCCAATATCCAGCACATAGTCCCCGGCCTCGACCAGTTGGGGTATGAAATAGGGGTACTTGTAGAGGGGGTTCCCCTTGAGCAAACCCGTCCGGAAAGTGAAGAAATAGCCTTGGCTGAGCAGCCACAGATACTGTTCGAAGGATAGATTTTTGTACAGGAATCTTCGCAGCGATTTCCCTTTTCTTTTCATGGGGTCTATTTATGGAGAGCAAGCAAATAGTAGGCGGCAGAGGTGAAAAAGTTCCTCAGTCCGGGAATGGAGCCGATCAGCGCCATCTGCTTTCTGGGCCTCAGACCGAATTTCGTCTCGTAATTGGGTTGGATCAGGTACAGTTGTTTTCGCAGCACATGATATCCTTCCTGGCGAATGATGCGATCAAGGCGATCGATGGAAATGCCGGTCTCTTTCAGCTCCATGAGTTCGTTCACTTTTCGTGGGGATTCTTCTGCTTTTTCCAGGATAGTCCGGTACACTCCCTGGGGGAGCAAGTGGAAATATGGGACTTTGGAAAGCCACTTATGCTGCAATACTTGCTGGTGCCCGCCGAAGGGCATTTGCCAGGGCGGAAATCCCAGGAAAAACATGCCCTCTCTTTTCAGAAACCGCTTGACGAATCCCATGAAACGCTCCTGATCCGGAATGTGCTCGATGACGTCCCGCATGAAGATCAGGTCGAAGGGGTCGGGAAGCAAGGATTCGGCCTCGTAAATGTCCGAGATCACCAGCTTGAGGTTGCTGCGGTGGGGATGATCGGCATAGAAGCGTTCTGCATTTTGGATCCGGTGAGCTGCCAGATCGACTCCGGTGCAAAGGTATCCCTGATCCAGGAAGGGGAGCAGATTACCGGCCTCTCCGCAGCCGATCTCCAGGATCCGGGCGTTCTCCGGTAGGGCCCGCGCGGATTCAATAAAAGGTATCACATGCCGCTCCATGGTTCGGGCCTGTTCCTGGAAATATAACTCGCGATCCTTATGCCTTTTTTGCATGAGTGCTGATTCGAAACGGGGTAAGATTATGCCTGTTTGCCTTGACCAATTTCGTCTAATATAGCGGATACCTTGCGGCTGAGATTTTTTCGGGAATGGATCGTTGGGTTGTAAGAAGGATCGGGTTTCATTTTCCCCCGCTCCGCAAAAGACTGATTCAACGCCCGTGCAACCGATTCCACCGGGCTGTCGTAGGAAAAGGAATGGGCGCAGGGGTAATTTTGCAGCAGTCCGACGGCATCGGAATCGGGTGCGCCCAAAGCCAGGATGGTTTTTCCCGTAGCAAAGTATTCGAAGATCTTCCCCGGAATATTCACCTTGGCATTGAACGTATTATTGATCAATAGAACCAGAATATCTGCTTCCTCGTATTGCGAAAGCACCTCTTTGTGCGACAGGTAGCCGAGAAATACGAAGCGATCTGGGAATCGCTGCCGGAGATCGGCAACTATATCCGGGTCTACGATACCCGAAAGCCGGATCTCCAGCCGTTGGGCAAAGTCCGGCTCTGCCCGCATTTTGGTTTCCAAAGCATCCCACAGGACTTCCGGATTGCGCAATCGATTGAGCAGGCCACCGTGAAAAAGGACGAATCGTTCGCCTGGGCGAGGCCTGAAATCCTCAAAATCGCTTTCGTCATATCCGTTGGTCACGGTTATGTATTTACCTACGGGTTGGTCCTGTATCAATTTCACCATGCTGGGGCTGGCTCCCAGGATCCGGTCGGCTTTCCGGACGACCTCCTGCTCGAGTTTTTCATTTCTTTTCCGAGCCCGTTTGCCCGCGCTGAAATGCTTGAGAAAATCCAGGTTCGACCAGGGATCCCGAAAATCAGCGATCCAGGGCAGACCCAACCTTTTTTTCAAACGCAGGCCGATCAGGTGCATGCTGTGCGGTGGCCCCGTGGTAATAACGGCCTCGACGGGGTTTTCCTTCAGATAGGCGAGCAGGAATTTTTCCGAAGGCCGGACCCAAAAGATCCTTGGATCCGGAATGAAAAAGTTTCCCCGGACCCAGGTAAGGAATTTTTCCTTCAGGGTTTTCTCTTTCTCCTCCTTCACGATGCCGGCGTTCACCGGCTGGTCTTTTTTCTTTCCCGGCAGCCAACGAAGCAGGCTGTACGGTTCCCAGATCGGCCGTTTCAGGATTTCCGCTTCCGGAGGAACGTCTGCCAGCAGGGTCTCGTCTTTCAGCGCAAAATCCGGATTCTCCGGGGTGAAAACCACGGGCTGCCAGCCAAAGTCGGGAAGGTACTTAGCCAGTTTCAACCACCTTTGCACGCCACTACCGGCACTCGGCGGCCAATAGTAGGTGACGATCAGGACCCTCCGCATTACTTCTTCTTTTTGACCTTTTTCTTTTTCTTCTTGCCTGCGCTTGGTTGCGGAGCAGGGGGTGGGGTCCGGGTCATTTCTTCCCAGGCTTTTCGACCCTCCCAAACGACAATGCCCAGGAGACCCAGCAACAAAAGTCCGGAAGAAAGGAGCGAAACGGTTTTTCCGGTCTGATAGGTAGCCGGCTCAAACCGGAATTCGATCTCATGTTCACCGGCGGGTACCATCATGCCCCTGAGGATGTAATTGACGCGGAAATGATCCGCCGGCTTCCCGTCGATGTAGGCTTGCCAGCCTTTGTCGGGGCCGTACCAGATCTCGGAAAAGACGACCAACCCGCCGTTGTTACTGTTGCTCTGGTAGGTGAGCCTGTCCGGAACGAAGGAAGTGAGTTCTACGGATCCGGATCCTCCCCGGAACCCTTCCACGTATTCGCCGAATTCCGGTTCCCGGATCACGGCAACCCGCCCTGCGTCCAGACCGGTCAGGGCATTGATCTCCTCATTGGGGGTTTGGACGCGGATCAAACTATCCACGAACCAGGCATTGCCAAGAGCTCCCGGATTGATCTGTACCTGTTCCTGGCCCGCTTGGCCGCCGATGATGTATTTGGTGTTGAGCATGTTCAACACGGCCTGATTACCCCGGGAGATGTGACGATCGATCAGGTCCTGATAGCGTTGCAGCTTGGCGGCGTTGTATCCGCCTATGGTTTGGTGGAAATAGGAGGCCTGGGCAGAATTGAACGTATTGATCGAGAGGTCCAGCACCCGGTAGCTCAGGGCCGGATCCTGCAGGATCTGTTGGTCTACCGGACGCGCTTGAAAAGCTTCGCGCTGGTTGCGCTTGGGTTCGAAATTATTTTCGTTGAAATAACGCCGGTCAATGTTCCAGAAATCAAAGAGGACCAGGATTCCCAAGCCCGCAAAGATGATTTTGGAATCCAGCTTTTGCTGTATGGCTGCCCAAAGCAAGCCGCCGCTCAGTAGGATCAGGGCCAGGGACCGCAACGCATCACTCTGCATCAGACTGGCGCGGTCATCCAGGAAAGCATCCTGTATGCGCTGATCGTACTGAGCCTCCTGCGGGCGAAGCATCTCGTAAAACGAAGGGCCCGCCAGCCAGAAGAACAGGGCGATCAGGCCGAGGATGCCCCCACTGATGTATAGCCCCATCAAAGCATCTTTTTTCTCCACCTTACCCGTCACTATCTGCTGCAGCCCGATGAAGCCCAACGCCGTCATCAGGAGGGGCGTGATCGAAAGAACGGAGCTGTGCGCCCGGAACTTGTTGAACAGTGGGAGGTAATCGAAGAACAGCCGGTTCAGGCTTTCCAGGTTGCTGCCCAGGGAGATCAGAAAGGTGAGCAAGGTTCCCAGGGCCAGCCACCATTTGATCGGCCCCTTCACCCAATAGCAACTGGCGAGGAAAAGCAGGAACACCACCGCTCCCAGATAGGCCGGGCCGCTGGTGAACGGCAGGGGGCCCCAATAAAGGGGCAGGATCTGCTGGTTGGTCAGTCTTGCCAGTTTGGAGGAGCGGGCCACTCGTTCATTGGAACTGCCTCCCGCGGCCCCGGGTATGAAGGTAGCTACCAGGTCGATCCAGCCGTTGCTCCATTGGTTGGCATAATCCCAGGCAAGTCCCTCGGTTTCACTGCTGCTGGATGCGTCCGCTCGCCCTTCGGGTTCCAGGATGGGAGCGCCCCGCATGGTATCTTCTGTAAACTCGCGGGTGGGAAGGATGTTGGATGCCGCCGACCCGGCCGCCAGCAGCCCGCCCAGGGCCAGCACGGCTACCGCTTTTCCCAGGACGCTCCATTCCTGTTTGCGGATCAGGTCAGTAAGCTGGACAAGCCCGAAAATACCGAGAGTCATCACGAAATAATAGGTCATCTGCACATGGTTGGCCCAATTGGACATACCCATGCCCAGACCGAAGACCAGCCCTCCGGTCAGGTATTGCTTGCGAAAGGCCAGTACAACCCCGGCCACCACCAGGGGAAGGTAGAATATGGCATTGATTTTGCTCGTATGGCCCGTTTCGAAAAGAACAAAATGGTTTGTGCTTAAACCGAAAGCTATCCCCGCCACAGCTGCAATCCAGGGGCGAACGCCCAGCATCAGCATGGAGAAATAGAACACTGCCATTCCCATGAAAAAACGACCGATCGGCCGGCCTATCCAAAGCCGGAGCACCCGGTCCACATTCGTGAGCAAATTACCATCCCGGATGGTGTTGATCTGGTAAGTGGGCATGCCTCCGAACATGCTGTTCGTCCAAAGCATACGGCGGCCTGTCTCTTTTTGATAGTCCCGGGATTCTTTTGACATGGCCCGGTATTGGGTCAAATCGCCCTGGCGGACGGCTTCCCCTTCCAGTTGAGGGTAGAAAAAGGCCATGCTCAAGGCGAGAAAGACGCCTAGAGAGAGTAGGTGAGGCCAGACTTTTTGGATAAGGGATGGTAACATGGTTTGCGCTTGAATCGTGTGATGGGCTAAGATAAAACAATGTCACGATGGCACAATGTCGCGATGGCTTGGTGGCACCATGTCGGGATGGAGATTCACAGGCGTTTCTGCCCGCCAGAGCAGGCCAACCTTCCCTTTCAGGCACGACCTTCCCATCGTGTGCTGCTCACTGCCAGCTGTCGGCCGTCACAAAAAATCCACATCCACGTCGTAGGGGTAGGTGATCAGGTAATTAAGGGCTTTTTCGACGTCGTAGTCTTCAAAGACGACCCGGTGCAGCATCTCTGTAATGGGAAGTCTTAATTTATAGTATTTGGCCAGTTGATAGGTGATTTGCAGGGTCCGAAGGCCTTCGGCGACTTCCTCGGAGGAGGCCAGGATCTCCTCCCGGGTTTCTCCCTGGCCCAATCGGTATCCGAAGGTGAAGTTGCGGCTGTCCCTGCTCGTCGCCGTCGCCACCAGGTCGCCGATCCCGGCCGTGCCGAAGAAAGCGCTGGCATCGGCCCCGATGGTCTTCCCGATGTGGACCATCTCAGTGAGTCCCCGGGTGATCAGCATGGCTTGCAGGTTTTTTCCAAAACCATGGCCGCGTAAGATGCCCGATCCGATGGCAATGATGTTTTTCAGACCTCCCGCCAGCTCGGCCCCCAAGAGATCGTAGGTGCCGAAGACGTGAAAGTGACCGCTACTCAAGACTTTTTTGCCTTCCCGGATCACTTCATCGAAGTGGCTTCCGATGACAGTAGCGGTCGGCTGACCATCGATGATCTCCCGCGCCAGATTGGGGCCGCTCAGGCAACCCACGCGCAACACGCAGCTCTCTTGCCGGATGACCTGGCTCATGGTATGTACCTTTTTGGGTTTCAGGATTCCGCCTTCCTCCAATTGGACGTCGGGAGAAAGATCAAAGCCCTTGGTACCGTGGATCAGAATGTGCTCCGGGCGCAAAAAAGGCCCCAGCATTTGCATGACTTTTCTGAATCCGGAAGAAGGGACGATAGGGAAGATCAGCCTACAGTCATGGGCCACCTCCTCCAGGTCGTTGGTCGCCTGGATTTTCTTATCCAGCGAGATGCCCATGTTTTCGTGCCGATTATTGATCTCAGATACCTTCTCCGAATCCCGGGCATACATAAGCACCTCGGTGTTCAGGGCCAGTAAATTTGAGATCGCCGATCCGAAAGATCCCGCCCCGATCACACCGACAGCCTTTTTCTCTCTCGTACCCATATTCGTTTGTTGGCGCCAAATATAGTCAGGAGTTTAGAGTTGAGGGTTGGAGGGACGAGACTTTGGGGGAAAGGTTTTGAAAGCCTCAGGGAATCTTTCCCGACTGAATATGCCGGATGTATTTAACCGGCTTTCTCGAAGCCGACCAGCAGGGACTTCCGAGCGCCCCTGGAGCAAGGAACCTGCCAGAGGCACTTAAAGCATTCGAAAGGCAAATTCTCCGGGGCAGACGCTCAACCCCCTACCAGTTCCCCTTCCTGGATGTACCCCAGCAGATCTTTCAGTTTCCAGGCGTCTTTCAGCTTGTAAGGGCCGATTCTGGTCCTCTTTAAGGCAGAAAGATAAGCGCCGCTATCCAGGGCTAATCCCATGTCATAGGCCAATGAACGAATATAAGTACCCTTGCTGCAGTCCACTTTGAAATCCACCTCGGGCAGTTCAACCCGCTTGATTTCAAAGGTATCAATATGTACTCTGCGGGGCATGATCTCGACCTGTTCTCCCTTGCGTGCCTTTTTATACAAAGGCTGCCCGTCCACTTTTATGGCGGAAAACATAGGAGGTACCTGCTCGATGTCCCCCAGGAAGTTCTCAGCTAACTGTTTAATGGTTTTGGGCTTGATGTGGTCAATGGGGTAGGATTGATCAATCTCGGTCTCTGCATCGTAGGAGGGGGTGGTGGCTCCCAGCACGAAGGTGCCGGTATAGCTTTTGGGCAAGCCCTGCAGTTCATGCAGTTTTTTGGTGAACTTTCCGGTGCAGATCAACAACAGACCGGTGGCCATGGGATCGAGGGTGCCGGAATGGCCGACCTTGATCTTTTTGATGCCCAGTCTTTTGCGTAGGGCGTGCCGGATCTTGTTGACCACATCGAAGGAAGTCCAGCCTTTGGGCTTGTTCACCAGGAGAAGCGCCCCGGATTGGAAATCATAGGGCGGAAGAGGAACGTCATCTTTCATTTCACCAACTAACTTGACCAGAAGCTCGGATTTTCGAGCCTTGAAAAGCGAAATTTTCCTTCCCAGGGATAAGATCTCAGCGGTCAGCAATCCGCTCGGAAGAAAACCACCGTACGGGTTTCTGCTGAATGGCCTCTGAAATCCTACGGGAACTATTTTCCGAAACCTACCCGGCTTTCCGGGCAACCCTGCGATCGGATGCCTTTTCTCAGCGGTAAATGGTTACCGCATGAAAAAGAGAAATACGGCAAATAGAGCCGCGAATATACAATATATTGAAAAATAACGCAGTTGGCTGTTTTTTACGAGCTTGATCATCCAGGTACAGGCCAGGTAACCGGTAGCAAAAGCGGCCAGGAAACCCATGCCCAGGGCAAAACCGGAATCCCCGTTGGCCATCAATTCGCCGCTCAAAATATCTTTGGCCATTTTGCCCAGGATCAGGGGCACGACCATCAGAAAAGAAAAACGGGCGGCTTTCTCCCGGTCGATCCCCATGATCAGGGAGGCGGAGATGGTGGAGCCCGAGCGGGAAATGCCGGGCAGGATGGCAATAGCCTGGGCTATACCGATGCCAAAGGCTCTAGGGAAGTTGACCTTACGGCCTTTATCGTCGGATATATCGGCAAAAAAAAGCAGTCCGGCTGTCACCACCAGCATGGCCGCCACCAGCAGGATCTGCCCCCCGAACAGGGCTTCCATTTCCTCTTCGAACAGGAGGCCGATGGCTGCAGCGGGGAGCATGGAGATCGCTATCATAGCGAGATAGCGGGTCTCTTGATTCCACTGGAACCGGAACAGGCCGATCAATAATTCCAATACATCTTTTCGAAAAACAACCAACGTACTCAGGGCCGTAGCCGCGTGCAGAACTACCGTCATCAGGAGGCTTTCCTCGGCAGAGGAATCATCCCCCATCAGATATTTAAAGATCTCGAGATGTCCGCTGCTACTCACCGGCAAAAACTCCGTCATGCCCTGGACGATGCCCAGGACAATAGCCTGCAAAATATCACTCATGTAATAGGTAATTTACCGACGAAAAATAGCGAAGATCTCGGTGGATAATCCTGCCAAAATAAAGATGGGAGCGAGAACGGTGCGGCGGAAACTATAAATCCGTTCGGGTTCCCATTCGTTGGGGTTTTCCATCGCGCCTCCGGTCATGAGGAGCAGGCCGATGAAAATGGCGATCACGCCAATCCCCATCAGGATGTAATTCTTGCGTCCGAAAACCAATTCCCCGGAGGCCTTTTCCTCCTTTTTGGTTTTGGGGGTGGCCTTGGCCCTGGTTTTGGGACGTACCTTTCCCTTCTTCGGATCGGATTCCGTTCCCTTGGTTTTATTTCCGGTGGTGACCACCACCTTTTTCTTCGGTTGGCTCATGTTATTTCTTTCAATACAAATCATCGACCCGCATCCGCAGGTATTTATTCACGACCAGGTAGGTACTGAACGAAAACAGCAGCACCCCCAGCAACACGACCGATAAAGCCAGCATACCCATCGAGAACCAGTCGTCAACGTATCGTAATTCCGGCAAGGCCTGCCACATCCATAGCAGCAGCAGCATAAGCGCGGCCAGGGCCAGCAGCCCGCTGATCAACCCGTATCCGGCTGCCTTCCAGAAAAAAGGACGGCTGATGAATCCCCAGGATGCCCCCACCAACTGCATGGTCTTGATCAGGAAGCGGTTGGCGTAAAGGGAAAGCCGAATCGTGTTGTAAATCAGCAAAAGCGCCACAAAAATGATAAAAATGCCAATTCCCACCGCCACATAAGTCAGCTTTTTCAAATTGGCAGAGACCTGGTCGATCAAATTCTCCTGGTAATAAACATCTCCCACGATGGGAAATTGCCTGATCTGCGCTTCGATATTCTTCAAACTGTCGATCTCCATGTATTGGGCCTGCAGGTTGAAGGTGATCATATCGTAAAAGGGGTTGGGCAAATTGAGCTTGAGAAAATCTTCGCCGAATTCCGAACGCATTTGTTCTGCCGCATTTTCTCTGGAAATAAAAACAACGCTTCCTTCCTTGACAAACGGAGTTTGGGCCAGTTCCTTTTCAAGCCGGGCAATATCCTCCCGGGTGCTTCCTTCCTCCAATTCTACCAGTACATTCATCCTTTCCTTGAAAAGGACGACCAGGTTCTGTGCATATAACAAACTGAGTCCGAAGCCACCGAGTAGGAAAAGGACCAGGGAAACCCCGACTATGGCATAGAAAGAATTGGTCTTAACGCGTTTGGACATGCCTGCTACCGGTTTTGAAAAACAAGGTACGGAAAAATGAAGCAGCCCGGCAGACCTGCAGACGCCCTCTCCCGAATTTCCGCCCGGGAAAGGACGGCAGATAAAACCGCAGCCGGGAAAATCACAAAATCCTTTTCGGTATCACCCGAGGCATTTTATATTACACAACAAAACCATTGGTCTTCGTTTATGCTCCGATCCTCGCATCTGTTTTTTTTTCTTTTGGTACCCCTGCTTACCTCCGGGCAGATCCAACTGGTCAATTCCTCTTTTGAAGGAGAACCTCAGGATGCCACGGTTCCCGTAGGCTGGTTTCCCTGCGAACCGGGTACCACGCCGGATATTCTGCCCGGGCCCTGGGGCGTCTACAACGAACCTTCCGAAGGGAATACCTACGTAGGGCTGATCACCCGGGAAAATGGATCGCACGAAAGCATCGGCCAGCGGCTCAGCGAACCGCTGCAACCCGGAAGCTGCTATGTTTTCAAAGTAGATGTGGGGCATTCCGATACCTACGCCGGTTATTCGGGTGGCCTGAAACTCCGGATCTGGGGCGGCCCCGGAAAGTGCGAACTGGAGCAACTCCTGCTGGAAACGGAGATGATCGAGGATGACAACTGGACCACCTTTGAAGTCACCTTTACCCCCAAGGAGATCATTCACTATCTGACCTTTGAGGCCCATTTTCGGGAAGGCCCCTTTAATTACCCCGGCAATATTCTTCTGGACAACATCACCCCGGTCAAGATCTGTACCCGAGCCTCCTTGTGATTATGATGTCGCCATTTCAACATGCCGCGAACTCTCTATGGCTAAAATATCCCCATCGCGATATTGCGCCATCGTGACATCAAGACATCGTAACATCAGGACATCGTGACATCAAGA
>CAZXIX010000037.1:0-19279 GCA_964640855.1 uncultured Saprospiraceae bacterium | reverse complement strand
ATTGCGCCATCGTGACATCAAGACATCGTAACATCAGGACATCGTGACATCAAGAACCTTCCTGGTTCATCCGCTGCATCAAGGCTTCCGTCTCTTCGAGCAGATTCTTCATCTCCTGGCGGAGTTCCGGGTCCATTCCTCCTCGCTGGTCCATTTTTTCCTGGAGGTTCTCGCGGCGTTGATCCAATTCGTCGACCTGATCCAGAGAAGCCCGGTCATTCAGCCGATTGGCGGCATCGCGGAGGTTGTTGAATAGCCCTCTGGCTTCCTCCATGACGCCGTCGTATTTGCCTTCGTCAAACTTTTCCTTTTCGGATTTGAGAAGATCCCAGGTGGCAGCGCCCAGGTCTTTGGCCGTGTTAATGATTTCCCTGCTGGTTTCTTTCTCTTCTGCCGTTCCGGCAAAATAGTTGTACCCGATGATAGCGATAAGGACAACAATCAACAAAGTGATCAGATTCTTCATAGCATTCCTTTTTTCACTTCAAACAAGGAAAATTTCTTTTCATATGCTTCCCAAAATAACGGCTTTTGCTTCACCGGCAGCATTTTTTCGATCAAGACGGCTCTGGCCGGGCCGAGGGAATTTATCCAGCGGCTCTTCCGTTCTGTTATTGGTTCGATTTGGCTAATTTCGCCACTTGTTTAAGCCATATTATATACGTCATGGAGTATCAGGCAAGGGCCATCGAGAAAAAGTGGAAAAAATTCTGGGAGGAAGAAAAGATCTATCGGGTGGAGGCTGACGATCGCCTGCCCAAATTTTACGTGCTGGACATGTTTCCCTATCCCTCGGGAGCAGGCCTGCACGTGGGGCATCCGCTGGGTTATATTGCCTCGGATATCTTTTCGCGCTACAAGCGCCTGAAGGGCTTCAACGTGCTCCATCCCATGGGCTACGATGCCTTTGGCCTGCCGGCAGAACAATATGCCATCCAGACCGGCGTGCACCCGGCTAAAGCCACCGAAAAAAACATTCGACGGTACCGCGCCCAGCTGGATAACCTGGGGCTCAGTTTTGACTGGAGCCGCGAAGTACGCACCTGTGATCCTGCCTATTACAAATGGACCCAATGGATCTTCCTGCAGCTGTTCCATCACTATTACGACCTGCAAAAGGACCGGGCGGTGCCCGTTTCCGACCTGATCGCCCGCTTCGAAAAGTCGGGTAACAGCCGGGTGCAAGCGGCCTCCTCCCAGCAGGAGACCTTCACGGCACAGGATTGGAAGGCCATGTCGGCTGCCCAAAAGGACGACGTGCTGATGAACTATCGGCTGGCCTACCGCAAACAGACCTTTGTCAACTGGTGCGAGGCCCTGGGTACGGTACTGGCCAATGACGAGGTTAAGGACGGCGTCTCGGAGCGGGGTGGCTATCCGGTGGAAAGAAAGCCCATGCTGCAATGGTCGTTGCGGATCACCGCCTATGCCGAGCGCCTGTTGGAGGACCTGCAAGAGCTGGACTGGACGGAAGCCATGAAAAAAATGCAGAGCAACTGGATCGGACGTTCGGAGGGAGCCCAATTGTTTTTCGAACTGGAAGATTCCGATGCCCGGATCGAGGTTTATACGACCCGTCCCGACACCATTTTCGGGGCTACTTACATGGTTCTGGCACCCGAACACGATCTGGTGGCGGAATTGACCACTGAGGATCAGCGGGCAGAAGTGGAAGCCTATCTCGAATACGTTAAATCCCGCTCGGAGCGGGAACGCATGGCCGACGTCAAAGAGGTAACCGGTTGTTTTTTGGGAAGTTATGCCATCAACCCTTTTACGGAAAAAAAGATCCCGGTCTGGATAGGGGAGTATGTGCTGAAGGATTACGGGACCGGGGCCATCATGGCCGTACCGGCCGATGACGAACGGGACCGCCGCTTTGCCGAAAAATTCGGACTGGATATTGTGGAGGTGATCGACAAGTCGATGTATCCGGGCGCCACCATCGAGGACAAGGTGGGGAAAATGATCAACTCAGGCTTTCTGGACGGCATGGAGGTCCCCGATGCCATCGAGCGCACCCTGAAGGAGATCGAAGAGCGTGGATTGGGCAAGCGCCAAGTCAATTACAAATTGCGCGATGCCATTTATTCGAGGCAGCGCTATTGGGGCGAGCCTTTCCCCATTACCTACGATCCGGAAGGCGTAGCGCATGCTTTGCCCGCGAGTGAGTTGCCCCTGGAATTGCCGGAGCTGGATGATTACCAACCCGGATCCGGCGGGAAATCCCCCCTTGCCCGCGTCACTGATTGGGTCAACCTGCCCGGTGGGTGGACCCGCGAAACCGATACCATGCCGGGATTTGCCGGATCCAGCTGGTATTTCCTGCGCTACATGGACGCCCATAACAAAGAAGAATTCGCCTCCCAGGAAGCCCTTTCCTACTGGCAAGACGTAGATCTGTATGTAGGTGGAACGGAGCATGCCGTAGGGCATTTGATGTATTCTCGCTTCTGGCACAAGTTTTTGTTCGACAAGGGCCTCGTTCCGACCCGGGAGCCTTTTCGGAAATTGATCAATCAGGGCATGATCCAGGGGGTGATTGAAAACATCTACCTGGTCAAATCCGAACAGAAATTCCTGAGTGCCGATCTGATCAATGGATACTCGGAGAAGGAGCTGGCCCAGATTCCGGTCCTGATCGATTACGTCTCGGATTACGGAAGCCAGGATTCCTACCTGAGTCCGGAAGGAGTGGAGCAGTTCAAGCAATGGCGGCCGGAATTCAAGGATTTCAAATTCGTCTTTTCCAAGGGCGGCGACCGTTTCCTGACCCAATCCGAAGTGGGGAAAATGAGTAAGTCCAAGTACAATGTGATCAATCCGGATGACGTCGTGGAAGAGTACGGGGCAGATTGTTTTCGCATGTACGAGATGTTCCTGGGGCCGATCGACCAGGCCAAACCCTGGGATACCAAGGGCATCGACGGGGTCAGTAAATTCCTGCGCCGTTTTTGGAGCCTGTTCTATTCCGAAAAAGGGACCTGGCAGGTGATCGATGAGAAACCCGGGCCGGAAGAACTGAAAGTGCTGCATGCCGCCATAAAGAAAGTTTCGGAGGATATTGAGCGATTCAGTTTCAATACCTGTGTTTCGGCATTCATGATCGCCGTGAACGATCTGAAAAAGCTGGGATGCAGCAATAAAGCCATCCTGAAGGAATTGACGATCCTGTTGGCTCCTTTTGCCCCGCACCTGTCAGAAGAATTGTGGCATCAACTGGGCGGCGAAGGGAGCGTTCACTTACAACGCTATCCCGAATACGACGAGGCGATGTTGGTGGAAGATTCCGTAGAGTACCCTGTAGCCGTAAACGGCAAGACCCGCTTTACCCATTCTTTCCCGGCCGAGGCTTCGAAGGCGGAACTGGAAAAAGCGGCTGTCGAATTGGAGGGCCTGCAAAAGTGGATCGACGGCAAGACGATCCGGAAAGTCATCGTCGTTCCGGGCCGCATGATCAATGTGGTGGTGGGGTGATACCCGATGGAAGAATAGGGGGATTAGCCGCTCTGTCGGCACCCATTCCTTCTGTTTTCTTTACCCGGGTACCTCAAAAGAGCCTTTCCCATTCCCGCATCCGGTCTGTGCGACGAAAAGTCTCCTCGGTTGGGGCCGTAGGATGAGTTCCCTCTAACTGAACACCCTTTGCATCAACTCGTCCCGGTAGCTGGATCCGATGGGGATCTTCTCCGTTCCGAGGTCCAACTGATTTCCTTCCAGCGTACGAATGGCCGCCAGGGAAACGATGTAGGACTTGTGCACGCGCAGGAATTGATTTTTCGGCAGCTCATCTTCCAGTTTGCGCAGGGAGTTCAGGGAGATGATACGCTCCTCTTTGGTGTGGAAAGCAACGTATTCCTGCATTCCTTTGATGTATAATATATCTTTCAGGGGCAGTTTGTGAATCTTGTGGCTGGCTTTGACCAGCAGGTAGTCCTTGGCAGGAGAATGGGCCGGAGATCCGGGCGAAGGCGGGATGATCCGGGCTCGGGCTTTTTGGGCTGCCTGCAGGAACCGCTTAAAGCGAATGGGTTTTACCAGGTAGTCCAGCACGTCGAGGCTGTAGCCTTCAAGCGCATATTGGGGGTAGGCGGTGGTAAAGATGACGGGAGGCAGATCGGACTGGCTTTTCAGGAACTCGATCCCGGTCAATTCGGGCATCTGTATATCCAGGAAGATCAGGTCCACTTCCCCGCTGTTCAGAAAGGGAAGGGCCGCCAGTGGATCGGGGCATTCGGCGATCATTTCCAGCTCCGGAGTTCTGGAGATGTACTGCTCCAGCAATTTACGAGCCAGCTCTTCATCGTCTATCACCAAACACCGCAGCACCCTCATTTCAAATCCAGTTTTAAGTCGACGAGAAATCGCTTTTCCTCCGACAGGAGTTCCAGGCTATACTTTCCTTCGTAGAGCAGGTCCAAACGTCGCTTTACGTTTTGCAGACCAATTCCGCCGGATACATCCTTGGCTCCCCGGCTTTCGGACACGCTGTTCTCAACCCGAAACCTTACCGTTCCCTCCTGCGTGCTAAGCTGCAACTTGATCCATCCCTTCTTCAAGTCCTCTATGTTGCTGTGTTTGAACGCATTTTCAACGAAGGGGATCAACAGCAAAGGCGCTATGGGGAGAGAGGATTCTTCGGGGTTCAGATCGGCCTCCACATTCAACCCCTGGCTGTTTTTCAGCAATTGCAGGTCGATGTAGTTCTTCAGATAGTCGACCTCTTTATTCAAACTGACCGTAGGCGCGTCGGCCTCGTACAGCATGTATCGAAGCATGTCCGATAGTTTAAGGAGGTTTTCCGGCGTTTTCCCGGAACCGAGTACGGACAGGGTATAGATGTTATTCAGGGAATTGAACAGAAAATGTGGATTGATCTGGGATTTCAGGAATTTTAATTCCGTCTCCAGTTTCTCTTTTTGCAGGTCCGATGCTTTTTGTTCCCGTTGATTGGCCAGTTGGGTGAGCTTGAAAACCGTACCGAAAGCCAGGGCGATCAGATAAGGGAAAGCCCGGCTGAGCCAGCGCCACCATTGGTAATTTTTTCGCGTCCAGGAGCGTCCTTTGTCCTCTTTGTCCTTTGGGGATGTATTTGGGTTTATTGTGCGAACCTCCTTCTCTTCGGAATATTTCATCTCCTGTTTCTTTTTGTGCGACCAGGGCGACAATTGGGCATAGGAGCTGATCTCCTGGGCTACGTAAGTGGTAGTGCCCAGGAAAACCAATGCGAAAAGTCCGTAGTAGACGTATTTCTTTTGAAAAAAGAAGCGGGGAATGAGGAACCAGCTATTGATGTAAAAGAGCACTGCCTGGCCACTGGCCAGCAAAAGCCCGCGTTGCATACCCAGGACGTAATCATCGTCCGGATCGCCCAGCATGAGGGTGTAGGCAACCCAAAGCAGAAGCCATGCCAGCACATGCCAAAACCATCGCCCTTGAAAACCGGATTTCATCCCGGTAAAAATAAGAAAGCCGCCTTTGCCTTTCCGGTTTACTCAATGAACAAGGCTGGAAAGCCCTTGATCGCCCGCATTTTATCATCGAAGGGTTGGGGATAACCTTCCTTTCCGCTTGATTGATAAATAAGATGGGTTGGTTGAATTTATTTCCGGCAAAGACCGGAAGGTATCAATTTTCGGATGTTGCAGCGGAATCCGGCGGGCCAATCCCGGGTTCTCCTGGATTGCGTTCCCGGTACAGTTCAGGCCCGGGTCAATTATTGGATATGAAAAAACTCGCTTTCCTGGTCTTTTTCGCTCTGGTCGGGACGAATGTATGGGCTCAGAATGGAGGAATCGTGGGTAAGGTGGAGGATGCCGCCGAAAAAGCGGTCCTACCCGGAGCGCATGTCCTGTTGAAAGGCCCCGTTTCCCAGGCCGGGATTTCCGACGATAACGGCTTGTTTCGATTTACCGGATTGCCGGGGGGCACTTACAAGCTGGAGATCACCTATCTCGGTTTCGATACCCTTCGACAGGACATAAACCTGGCCCGGGGAGAAAACAAATGGCTGGGTACCTTGTATATGGCAACCGGCGCAACCTTGCTGGGAGAAGTGGAGATAAAAGGCAAACAGGTATTGGCCACCCAAAAAGGAGATACGACCTCCTATAATGCCGACGCTTACAAAACCAATCCGGATGCTACCACCGAGGATCTGGTTCGCAAGATGGCCGGTATCACCGTGGACGGCAGCGGCGTACAGGCGCAGGGAGAGCAGGTGCAGGAGGTCCTCGTCGATGGCAAACCCTTTTTCGGGAACGATCCCTCTGCCGCCTTAAAGAATCTCCCCGCCCAGATCGTATCCCGGATACAGATTTTTGACCGGGCCTCGGATGAAGATCAGGCCAGCGGGTACGAGAGCGGGGAGACCATCAAATCCATGAACATCATCCTGAAGCCCGGCATGAGCAACGGCACCTTTGGCCGGGCCTACGGAGGCTATGGCTACGACGAGGTCTACCAGGCAGGGGCCAATGTCAATCTCTTTAACGAAGCCCAGCGGATCACCGTCCTGGGGCAGTCCAACAACATCAACCAGCAAAACTTCTCCAGCGAGGATCTGGCCGGCATTACGGCCGGGGGTGGGGGAGGCAGAAGGTGGCGGGGCCGCGGCGGAAGCGCCGGTGATTTTCTGGTCGGCCAACAGCCGGGAATCTCCACAACCCACTCCGCCGGGCTGAACTACTCCGACGAATGGGGCGAAAAGGTCGAGATATCCGGCAGCTACTTTTTCAACAACAACAACAATACAGCCGACCAACAAAGACGTCAGACTTTCTTCTCGCAGGAGGAATTCGACCAGATCTATGAGGAAGACAATCAGTCCGAGAATAAGATCTTCAATAACCGGATGAATATGCGGCTGGAATGGGAACTCGACGATAGGAATTCCCTCTTGTTTCGTCCGCGATTGAGCGCCCAGAGTACCGATCGCCTTGAATTCACGACCGGGCAGACCTCCGCCGGTTCCAACCTGATCAACACCAGCCGCTACAGCAACAGCTCCAGCATCAGCGCTCTGGATCTGGAAAGCTATATCCTCTACCGGCATAATTTCGACAAAAGAGGCCGCTCTCTCGTATTCAACCTCGAAAACGGCTATGAGCAGAATAACGGAGAAAGCTTCCTCCTGTCGGAGTTGACCTCCATCAACCGGCCCAATAGTTCGGATACGCTGGATCAGTGGACGGATATCGCCGGCGACGGATGGTCGGTAGAAGGGGAGGTCCGCTACACCGAACCGCTCGGTAAGAAAGGACAATTGCAGCTGGAATACGAGATCAATTACCAGGTAGACGATGCCCAACGGGAGACCTTCAACTTCATAGAGTCTTCCGGTGAATATGAGGATCTGGTACCCGGCTTATCCAATGTCTACAAGACCGATTACACGACTCACGAACCGGGTATCGGCTACCGATGGGGAGACCGGAAGATGTCTTTCAATTTCACGGTGAATGCCCAATGGGCTGTGCTGGACGGTACCCAGGAATTTCCTGCTTCCGAAAACGTCAACCGCCGCTTCTTCTCCGTGTTGCCGCGGCTCTTCGCCCGGGTTCGTTTTGACAACAACGATCAGCTCCGGTTCGGCTATCGCTCGCGCACCCGGGCTCCTTCGATCAACCAACTTCAAAATGTTGTGGACAACAGCAATCCGCTGCAATTGCGCACCGGCAATCCCAATCTGGATCAGAATTTCGAGCACAGCCTTTTCTTTCGCTACAACCGTACCCATACCGAACGCTCCTCCGTTTTTTACCTGATGGGATACGGCGGATACACAGCCAACTACATTGCCAACAGCACCCTATTTTCCAGAGTGGATACCACGATCAATGGCGTCTTGATCCCAGCCGGGGGGCAGATGACCCTGCCGGTGAATCTCGACGGCTATTGGAATGCCCGGATGTTCCTGACCTATGGGTTTCCGCTTTCCTTCGTCAAATCCAACCTGAACCTCAATCTCGGGACTACCTTCACCCGTCAACCCGGACAGGTAGACCAGCAATTGAATTTCTCCAAATCGACCGTCTTTGACATAGGCGTCACCATCAGCAGCAACATCAGCGAAAACCTGGATTTCACGATTGGGTCCCGGAGCAACATCGGCCTGGTACGCAATACGCTGCAACAGCAATTGGACAACCAATATTTCAACCAGCAGACGGAGTTGGGAGTGGTCTGGACCTTCGGTCCTGCCATTGTATTCCGAACGAATCTCACCCACCAGCTTTATACGGGCCTGAGCGAGGGTTTCGATCAAAATTTTGTGCTTTGGAACGCCAATCTGGGCAAAAAATTCCTCAAAAACAATCGGGCTGAGCTCAACCTGAGCGTCTTTGACATCCTGGGGCAAAACGCCAGCGTGACCCGCAACGTGACGGAGACCTTCTTCGAAGATGTGACCACACAGGTGCTCCAGCGCTATGTCATGTTGAACTTCATTTACAACTTTCAGAACTTCAAAGGCTTTCGGGAGAAGAGCCTGGAGGAAGAGGATCGGCGGAGATGGTGATTATGAGGATGCCAACATAGCTTACTGCAGATAGGCGAGTGCAGGAAAGAATATCCCGGACCCCCTCAGGTAACAAGACGAAGGCGATCATCGAAGAAATACCCCAAACCGTCTAGAAAAAGAGGGATGTGAGCGGTAGTTCTCTCATTTTGAGATAACACACCCGAATTCCCTATGCTGCAAGAAATCCTGAATGCTGTTCTGCAAATCCTTGCCCTCAGCTTGATCCCCTTTACGGTTTATCTGATCCGGTATAAAAAAGTGAGGGGTTTCGCATCCTACATCGGATGGAAGCGATCCAATTCCCTTGCCAATGGATTGGCTCTGCTCGGCAGCCTTTTCTTTTTGGTCCCTACCGTGGGTCTGGCCTATGTCAGCGAGACGTTTCGTGAATTGTTGTTTCAGCCCGAGACCATGACCGGAAAATTCCGGACCATGGGATTGGGCCTGGAGACTGTCCTGATCCTGGTGGTTGCTGCCGTTTTCAAAACCGCCCTTTCGGAAGAGATCTTTTTCCGTGGATTTCTGGCCAAACGATTGATCGGCTGGCTGGGCTACCTCCGGGGAAACTGGGCGCAGGCCCTGCTCTTCGGATTGCTGCACGGGTTGATCTTCCTGGCTTTGACCCAAAATGCTTTTTTCCTGCTTTTCATCCTGGCTTTCACCACCGCCGGCGCCTTTTTTATGGGATACCTGAATGAAAAAAAAGCCGATGGAAGCATCCTGCCCGGATGGATCGCCCACGGCACAGCGAATCTGATCTCTTATGCTGTGATTGGATTCGTCATGCCTCCTAATTAAGATCAAGCTATGAATAGCAAAGAAGTCGGCAGGGAGAAAAGCAGGGCGAGCGGGAAGGAAGGAAAGTAGTTTGGACGCTCCACTCCCGGCATTTTATGGATAAAAAGCAAAAGGCAATTTGAAATCCAAATGATAAAATGGTTGGAAACCCAACTGGGCAAACAACTCAGCCGGCCCCAGGGTATCTGGGGGGGGGTGGGTCGCCAACATGATGAACCTAACCAATCGCCCCATGTACGAGGCTAGTTATGACCTGCTGGAGTTGAGGCCTAAGATTGATCTTTTGGAAATTGGATCTGGGAATGGTGCTTTCATTGCGGAAATCCTACATCGGATACAACCCGGATCGTACAGCGGTGTGGAAATTTCCGATACTATGCTTAGGCAGGCTGGCAAGAGGAATCGAAAAGAGATCCAGCAAGGACGGGTCCATTTACTGAAGGGGGCTGCTGAAAAACTTCCCTTTCAGGCCGATCGCTTTAGTCGGGTCCTGACGGTAAATACCCTTTGCTTTTGGAAGGATCCCCCGCAGGTGCTACGTGAGGTGAAACGGGTTTTGCGAAAAGATGGGCGGTTTGTGGTTTCCTTTGCTTCCAAAGCGTCCCTGGGGCAAGCGGGATTTACCCGAGAACGATTCGCTTTGTACGATCGGGAGGAGGTTGAGGGCCTTCTTGAAACTGCGGGCCTGAAAGACATTAAAACCACCCAAATGAAACTAAAAAAGCAAGATGTCTATTGCATTCGGGCGATGAAGTAGGGGTGAACAGCGGCCCTTTTCAGCTGGAAACGGAATCTTGGCCAGGTAAAACTGTAAAATCATTGTACCTGAAAAAGAGGTGGATCGCCATTTTATTCCTTCTGATCGGATTGGGGCTTGGATTATACTTTTTCCTCAATTTGAATTTTCCCATCGTGCTGGGGAGCTATTTTCAAAAAGCATATTACGATCAATTTGCCCCTCTGGTCATGTGCGTGGAATTATCGATAGCCGGGGGCTATCTATTAATCGGACATACCAAAGCCAACTTCACCCTGGCTTTGTTCGGGTTTACGGTGATCCTGGACCTATTCTTCAACCTGGTCGGGCTGTTCGACAGCAGTATTCCGGTATTCGGCAGGTTGATATTTACCTTCTGTGCTTTGTGGGCCCTTTGGCTGGCTTTCAGCAATACATTTGAACTTGACCGGATGACGGTTCTGAAAACGGCGGGCAGTTTTGGACTGGGGACGGTTGTAGAGTTGTTTTTCAATAACTGGTAGAGGGCATCACCTCCTGACCGCTCTCACCAGGATCCAGAGGGCAAGCAATAGGACGGCTACCAGCACCACACCGGCCACGGCACCGAAAAGGGCCGTACGGCGGAGCGCCCGGTCAACCACGCGCTCCAGCCTCTCAAATGCCTGATCGACCCGCTCCTCGCTGATCTCTTCTGCCGCTTTCAGGACAGCGATCCGTTCGCGCGTCACCTGATACAAGGCGCTGTCGATCTCGACCTGAAGATCCCGGATGGTCTCGAGCCTTTCCCTCCGGATCGCGCTCAGTACGATGGCTCTTTCTTCTTCCACTTCATCGATAACGAGGGAACGTTGCTGATCGACCAATTCAGGAGTATGCTCTACAACCTTGAGCACCCGGCTGAGTTGGTGGGTCAGGCTGTCTATTCGTTGGAAAGCATCTCCTACTGCAGTGTCCAGTTGAGCCGGATATTTCAGATTTTTGGCCATGTCCAGGGCGGTGAGCTCTGCCTGCCAGATCACTTGCTCGCTCAGCAGCAGGATGGAAGCGTTAACGGTGAAGGCCAGTCGCTCCATCGACTCTTCGAGAGAGCGGGTAATTTTTCCGATCCCGCTTCCCTTTCCCCCGAGCAATTCCCCGAATTCGGGCAAGGCGGAAGGCCGGATGAAATAGATGTTTTCGATGGGGTTCTTGACGGCAAAATTTTCCAGGAAGGCTTCGGCCCGGTCCAGATCCCGGTCTTCCGAGAGGTTGCGGATCATCTGCCGTACCTTTTGCCGCAGCCTTTGGCAGGTTCGTCTCGCAATGGGCTGATGATCTCCGAAAAGGGAGCCTCCCGTTCCGTCTTTGAAGAAGTGATCCATCTGATAGGTGAGGGCGGCCTGATCGACCAGACCGGCAAAGGGATCCTGGACCAGGATGGATTGCTGGATCGCCGTGGTCGCCGCGATCTTCCACCGGAGGGCATTGCGCTGGATCTCCAGGTCGTCGGCCCTTCGATAAATACTGTCTGCCCCGGACATGACATCCAGCGAAAAGTCTTCGTAGAAGCGCTCTACCATGAGCCGGATTTCGGCTACGCTCAGTTCAATAGCCTCCTCAGCAGCCTGCATAGCCTGGGTTTGCTTTTTTTTCTGGGCTTGCAAGGAACCGGGCAAAGCAAGGAACAGGACAAGAAGAAGGAGCGAAAAAAAGGACAGTTGCTTGACGAGGATTCCCATAATTGAGTTGCTGGTGGCCATCAATAGGACGTCAATCTACTGTTTTCCGATAAGAAAGGCAGAAAGGAGAAGAGGTGAAAATCAGGAGGTTTTCCCGGCTTCTGAGGTCAAATGTTGGTTGACCGGTTTCTTTTTTATTCCACTGATCCAATTTTTCAGATCTTGGATTTCGGCTTGAATGAAAACTACATGGATAATCTGGAAAAATCGTTACCCTTCCTGATCGTTGCCGGGATCATCCTGGCCACATTTATCGTTGCCTTTCTGGTCCGTTGGCTTTACTGGCGCGTGATTAAAAGGTCTATACTCGAAAAAGCGGATCCGACGAATTATCGCTTTTTCGGCCACTTGATCAGCTTTGTCATTTATCTCACGGGTTTTGGTCTGGCGATCTACCAGATCGAGTCGCTCCGGGGGTTGGCTAATTCGCTGCTGGCCGGTGCCGGTATCCTGGCTGCCGCGGTGGGTTTAGCCTCCCAGAAGGCTTTCAGCAATATCGTCAGCGGGGTCTTCATCGTCATGTTCAAACCCTATCGCATCAACGACCGGGTGGTGATCCGGGACATCCTTCAGGGAGTCGTGGAGGATATTACCCTGCGGCATACGGTGATCCGGAATTTCCAGAATCAGCGCATCGTCATACCCAATAGCATCATCAGCGATGAGGTGATCGTCAATTCGGACCTCGTGGAAGAGCAGGTGTGTAATTTCATCGAAATCGGTATTGCCTATGATTCCGATATCCCCAAAGCCAAGGCGTTGCTTCGGGAGGAAGTCGAGAAACACCCGCTGCTGATCGACAATCGCAATCCCGAGCAAATCGCCGAAGGTCAGCCCAAGGTTCAGGTTCGGGTGCTTGCTCTGGGCGATTTCTTTGTGACCCTGAGAGCCTGGGCCTGGACTGCCTCCCAGGCCGATGGATTCGTTCTGAAATGCGATATCCTGGAGCGTATGGTCATCCGTTATCGGGCCGAAGGAGTAGAGATCCCCTTTCCCTATCGGACCCTCCAATACAAGGATTCAACGCCACTACCGGAGTCGGAAGAAAATTAAAGATAGCTTACCGGCCTAGGCTTCGGGCATCGACAAGACTGCCCATGGCTCACCCTTTGCCGTCACTCGGCATCCTGGACACAGCGAAAGCCCAGGTGCTCCTGGCCGCTGTCGAAAGCCGTTGCCATGCGGGCGCTGGGCCGGTAATTCCAACAAAACTCGTTGCTGCAAAGAAAAGATCCTCCTTTGGTTACCCGCTTGGGGTTGTAGGGATCCTGGGGGTCCCAACTGTCCGCCGGGCCGGTAGGATTGACGACCTCCGACCCGCTGGGCCGCCGGCTGTAGGTGTCCGGGCGGTACCAGTCGGTGGACCACTCCCAGACATTGCCGATCATATCGTACAGGCCGTAGTCATTGGGTGGAAAGCTTTTGACCGGGGCGGAGCGAGGGAAACCATCTTGGGCCGTATTGTCGTGCGGGAAATGGCCCTGAAAAAAGTTAGCCAGAAATTCCCCATTGGGAGTCAGTTCGTCTCCCCAGGCGAAGGCCTGATTGGGTTGTCCGCCCCGTGCCGCAAATTCCCATTCCGCCTCCGTCGGCAGCCTTTTGCCGGCCCACTCGGCATAGGCTTGGGCATCTTCATACGCGATGTGGACCACGGGGTAGTCATCCTGGCCTTCGATCGAACTCTGCGGGCCACGGGGATGCTTCCAATCGGCGCCATTGACCCAACTCCACCATTGGCTCATATCTGCCAGGGGAACCGGATAGTCCGGAGGGGTAAATACGAGGGAACCCGGTTGCAACACCTCCTCCGGCGGCTTGGGAGTGCCCGGAGGGACCTGCTTCTTGAGCTCTTCCCAATCGACGGGGCGCTCGGCCACGGTCTGGTATCCGGTGGCCTCCACAAAGGCACGGAACTGTGCATTGGTCACTTCGGTCTCATCCATCCAGAATCCCTTAACCTCCACTTCGTGGGTCGGGCCTTCCACCTGGTGAGCCAGGTCAGACTCACTGCCCATCACGAATTTGCCGCCGGGTATCCAGACCATTCCTTCCGGGCCTGAGCCGGGAACAGCAGAGCTTTTCCGGGATGCCTCCGCCGCATCGGAATTATTCGAAGTTTGGGAGTCCGGGTTGGAAGACGTGCAGGCAACAAACGAACTAAGAAGGCATGGAAGGAGAAACCGTTTCATATCGGTAAAATAAAAATTATCAACACAGAAAAAGAGTTTATTCCCTCATGGGATTTTGCCAGGTCGTATCCAGGGAGCTACAAAACCGGGATTTGCCTTTAGCTCTCGACCTCTGCCCGGGCCGACCGTCTGTTTTTTCTCCATTGGAGTATAAGACGGCGGAGAAACAGGATCAATCCGGCAAAAACAAGGCCGGAGAAGAATCCCAGCCCCCGATCCCACCAAAGGAAAAGAGCCCAATCCCCGACGATCCGGCGTTTGACCTTCCACCTGCCTTGTTCAACGACCCAGATGTCGACCACCGGTGCCCAGGTCTTAACCGAAGGCTGATACCAGGCTTCGTCGCTGACGTTGAAATTCTCTTTGGCCGTGACAACCTTGATCGTGGAATTCAACGTAATCACATGGGCGTTTTCATAACCCAGGTGTTCGTAAAATTTTGAATTGTTGATCCATTCCGTGCGCGGAATCCGGGCGTTTCGCCGCCCGGTGAGGATCAGGTAGAAGTCTTCCGTCAGGAAACGCCCCAGGGTCTGAAGGTCATTTTCGGTCATGGCCTGCATCCACGAATCCGAGAGGACCAGCACGGTGTCTCGGGCCTGGGTCTGAGGAAGATTTACCAATCCGAGAAAAACCAATACAAATGCCGCAATGATTTTCATTGGTCCTTATGGTTTATGATGTAAAGTAAAGGAATCTCTGCCAGGACAAGGGAAAACTTTTTTAAACAATAGATGCATGAAAACCAAGCATATGCTGTATTTCGAACCCAAAAACAAAAAGCCATTTGGAAACAAATGACTTCTTTCATCTTCTCGAATCTGACAGTCGGGTTTTTCCTTTAATTCTGCAATTCTCCAGCCGGTAGGAGGCTGAAACGGACCTGGATGTCCCGAGTGGAAGCCGTTGGGCGGCCGGCCGAAGAAGCCGGTTGCCACTGGGTGAAACGAGACAAAGCATCCAGGACAGCTTCGTCCATACCAAAACCGGCCTTCCGGATCAATTGAAGATCGTGTAGCAGGCCGGAAGAACCGATATAGAGACGCACAATAACGACGCCATCCATGCCGTGGGTGTAGGCCGTTTCAGGATAATCGATCTGTTTTTACAGGCGGGAAACCAGTTCCCGATCTCCCCCCGGAAATCGCGACGGCGCAGAGCTTCCCCGACTGGTACTGGGCATAAAGACCCGGATATGGGGCGCCGGGGCCCTTTCCGGATCGAGGGAGGCCAGCAGGTCGCTCCCTTGACCCGTGGATACCAGGGGAAAACAAAAAAGGAGACCCAGAAAAAGATAGGTCGAGCTGTTCATGATGTGTGGGAATGTCGGTAGGTTCGATGCAAAGGTGCAGGCATTGGAGGCCCCTTTCCTCTTTTCACAACCAAGCCGGATGGAAAAACGACCAAGAGGCCCCATGGATAAGGGAATCCGGAAAGACGGGATCGATGGATAAAGTAAGAGGAGGCAGGTAAGTATGGATATCCAGCTCCATCCTGACCGACCACTCCTAAGACGATACAGGATCACCCTTCAGCCAGCGCTAGCCCTGGCCGTCTCCTTTCAGAACTTTGATCTGGGAAGCCGTATCTACCCCGTTGACGACTTCGACAAGGATGCCGTCGGATAATCCCAACTGGACCGGGCGCTTTTCAAATTCGCAGGTCCCCACGAGTACCTGCACGTAACTGGTGTCGTCCTCGAACAGAATGTCCCGCTCCTTTACGGTAACTACCTTCTCCCGGCGATCCATAATGATGTCTCCGTTGGCGCTGTAGCCGGCCCGCAGGAATACTTCCCCCTGGGGCTGTACTGCTGCCCGGACTTCAAACTTGACCGTCCCTTCCTCCTCTTCGCCCTTGGGAGAGATGAATTCCAGGATGGCATCAAAGCTGTAATTTTCTATGGCGCCCACCGTCAGCTTGAGGGGCATACCTTCTTTGAGTTTGCCCACTTCCGATTCGTCCACCTTGCCTTCGAAGATCAGGTTGCTCATGTCCGCGACCGTGGCGATGGTCGTCCCTTCGTTGAAGGTGTTGCGTTCAATGACCGAGGAGCCCGTTTTGACCGGTATGTCCAGCACCATACCTTCTACGGTAGACACAATGACGTTGGCGACTTGCCGGGAGTTGCTGGATGCCCCTTCCCGAAGCAATTGCAGGTTGTTGATGGCGGCCGACAACTCCTGTTGGCGGATGTCGACCTGCGTTTCGAATTGCTTCAGGCTGTTGGAGGCCACAATTTTGGCATTGTCCAAAGCCGCCTTGGCAATATTGAGGTCCAGTTTGAATTGGTCGTAGGCCTGTTGGGAGATGACGCCCTCATCCAGCAGTTCCCGCTGCCGTTGCTCCTGCTCCAATGCATTGTCGTAAGTGGCCCGGGCCGACTCCACATCCAGGTTCTTGGAGTAGACCTCCTTCTGCCGTTGGAGTTCGCGTTGGGCCTCGGTGAGGCGCAGACGGGCCAACTCCACGTTGGACTGCGCCGAGTTGATGTTGACCTCGCTGGGCACGAGCTTGATCTTGGCCAGTCGCTGGCCTTTGGTCACCAGTTCGCCTTCTTCCACATAGATCTCCTCTACGACGCCCGAAACCTGGGGCTTGATCTGGATCTCCAGGCGGGGTTTGATGGACCCGGTAGCGACGGATTTCTGGACGACATCCGAGATGGCCGGCTTTTCCGTTTCAAAGTTCTCACTGGTTTTATTGCTCTGCTGGGAAAAATAGATGACCAGGCCAATGGCGGAGATCACCACAAAGACACCCAATGCAATCAGAAAAGTTCTCATTTTTTACTTTGTTTTGAATGTAGGTAGTCGGGTTCGAAATTTTTATCATTCGTCTTTCAGGGCCTCAACCGGCTTGATCCGGGCGGCGTGATTGGCCGGGATCAGGCCTGCGAAAGCGCCGGCCAAAATCAATAAAACGACCGCGCTCAAGCCCACGTAGATGTTGACCTGTGGATTGTGAAAATTATCGTTTTCGATGCCGTTGGCGATCATGAAATAGTTGATGCTGCCGATCACCAGAGTGCCGACCACCAGTCCCAGGTATCCGGAGAGCGAGGTGATGAAAATCGATTCCGTAATCACCATATTGATGATCGATCGGGGGGTGGCGCCCAGTGCTTTTCGGACGCCGATCTCCTTGGTGCGTTCCTTTACCGTGATCAGCATGATGTTGCTCACGCCCAGAATTCCGGCCAGCAGGGTGAAGATCCCTACGATCCACAAAAACAACTCTATGCCGGTGAACAGACTGGTGATGGAACGGAATTCCTCCTCCAGATTGAAAGAGCCGATGCCCTGGGGGTCTTCCGGGGCAACCACATGGCGTTCTTTCAGCAGCTTTTTGACCAGGCCTTCGATCTCACTCACCCGGACGTTCGGTACGGCACTGCAGATGAAGTAATCGACCCGATTACCCGCAGAAAGCGTTTGGTGCATGGTGGACAAGGGAACGACGACCGCTTCCAGGTCGCTTTCGGTCCAGGGTTTTACCTGCAAGGGCCCGAAGGTGCCTACGACTTTGAACTCAATGCCTCGTATCCGTACGGATTTTCCGATCGGATCTTCCCGACCGAAAAATACCTCTGCCGTTCGTTTTCCCAACACTGCGACCTTTCGCTTATTCTCTACATCGCGTTCGTTGATGTAGCGACCTTTGTGCACCTGCAAAGCCTCCAGACGGATGAAGTCCTCCCATTCGCCGCGGATCTCATAACTCTCGCTGATTTCCTTGTATACCACTGGCGCATTGATCGAATGCCTCGGGGCAACGAATTCGACCTCGTCCAGTTGATTTTTTATCGCTTCCATATCCTGAAAGGTCAGCCAGGGTATGCGGCCCGCCTGAAAGCCCTTGTAGGGCAAGGACGTTCGCCAGGCCCAGACGTACATGACGTTCTTGGCGCGTGCGCCGAAGCCGCGGACCACCCCGTTTTCCAACCCCTTGCCCATGCCCAGGACAAAGACCAGCATGAAGATCCCCCAGAACACGCCCAGAGCGGTCAGGATTGTACGGAGCTTGTGCTTGCTCAGGCTTGCCAGTATCTCTTGCCATTCATCGCGATCGAACATGAGTATCTTTATTTAGTCGGATTTCATAGCCGTAATCGGGTTGATGCGGGCAGCCTGCAGGGCGGGCATCAGGCCGGCCAGAGCGCCGGCTATCGTCAGCACGACCACAGCGGCGATCACCACGCCTACGTTGACCTCCGGGTTACGGAAATACTCTGACTCGAAGGGGCTGGCCAGGTAAAGGATCCCCACCCCGAGCACGAGGCCAATGTAACCCGCCAGGCCGGTCAGGAATATGGCTTCCTGCAGGATCATGGTCACGATCGAACGCGGAGTAGCTCCCAGGGCCTTGCGTATGCCGATCTCGCGGGTACGGTCCTTAACGATGATCAGCATGATGTTGCTCACCCCGATCACCCCGGCCAGCAAAGTGCCGATGCCCACGAACCAGACAAAGGCCCGGATGGCAAACATCAGGTTCTGAAATTCCTCGTATTGTTCCGCCAGGTTGAAAATATTGACCGCGCGCCGGTCGGTAGGATCAAAACGGTGAAGCTGGGCCATGGCGAAATGAATCTGATCGGCCAGATCATTCATTTTGGAGACGCTCAGGTCACCGGCCGTGAACATGAGCTGGTGGATCTCCTCCGTGCCGATGTATACCTTCTGAGCCGTCGATATGGGAAGATACAAGACCCGGGTTTCCCGCTCGTTGGGATCCGAAAACCAGCCGACGACCGAAAACACAATGCCGCCGATCGCAATTTCTTTTCCAATGGCATCCTCCTCTCCGAAAAGATCCGTTTTTACCTTCTGGCCGATGACCGCTACCTTGCGAAAGGCATCGATATCCGTTTGATTGAGGAACCTGCCTTCCTCCAGATGGATTTTCCCTATGAAACGGTAGCCCGGGTGAACCGAACGGATCTGGTAGGAAACGGTTTTCTGCTGGTAGCTTACCGTCCGATCGCCGGACAGCCAAAAGCGGCCCGAGAGGTGTTCGATCTCCGGAAAGTTTTCATCCAGGTAATCAAAATCGTCGTTGGTGAACTCGATGTAGCGACCCTTGGGCAGCCCCTTGTATTCTTTGGAGGTGGTCCCGCTCCGGATCCAGATGCTGTTGGTGGCATCGTCACTGAATTGATAATCGATGCCGTTTTGCAGGCCGTAGCCGGCCCCCAGCAAAAGGACCAGCATCAGGATGCCCCAGATCACGCCCAATGCGGTCAGAGCGGTCCGAAGTTTGTGGCGGCGGATTGAGTTGAAAATCTCTTCCCAGCGGTCTCTGTCAAACATGG
>CAZXIX010000036.1:3569-37354 GCA_964640855.1 uncultured Saprospiraceae bacterium | reverse complement strand
GCTGGATAAAATGTCGGTTTCCATGACCATGAACGGGGCTGTGATCCCGGTCATGGCCTTCTATATCGTAGCCGCTGAAGAACAAGGGGTAGACCAGGCGCAGTTGACCGGGACCATCCAGAACGATATCCTGAAGGAGTTCATGGTTCGGAATACCTTTATCTATCCGCCGGCACCCAGCATGCGTCTGATCGGAGACATCTTCGCTTACACGGCCAGACACATGCCCAGATTCAACTCGATCAGCATCAGCGGGTATCATATGCATGAAGCCGGCGCTACCGCCGACCTGGAGCTGGCCTATACCCTGGCTGATGGCTTGGAGTATATCCGCACCGGCTTGAAGGCCGGACTGCAGATCGATGACTTCGCGCCTCGCCTTTCTTTCTTTTGGGCCATCGGGATGAACCACTTCATGGAGATCGCCAAAATGCGCGCGGGGCGCTTGTTGTGGGCCCATCTGGTAAAACAGTTCGAACCGCAAAAGTCCAAGTCGATGGCCTTGCGGACCCACTGCCAGACCAGTGGCTATAGCCTGACGGAGCAAGATCCTTTCAACAACATCACCCGTACAACGGTGGAAGCTTTGGCAGCCGCCCTGGGAGGTACCCAAAGCTTGCATACCAATTCTTTGGACGAGGCCATTGCCTTACCCACCGATTTCTCCGCCAAAATAGCCCGGGATACGCAGATCTATCTGCAAAAGGAAACGGATATCACCCGCGCTGTCGATCCCTGGGGCGGGTCCTATTATGTAGAATACCTGACCGACCAGTTGACTCGCCGGGCCTGGGACCTCATCCAGGAGGTAGAACAACTGGGCGGCATGGCCAAAGCCATTGAGGAGGGACTCCCCAAACTGCGCATTGAAGAAGCGGCGGCCCGTAAACAAGCCCGTATAGACGGCGGATTGGAGAAGATAGTCGGCGTCAACATCTATCCTACCCAAGAGAAGGAAGCGATTGACATCCTCGAGGTGGACAATGCTGCGGTCCGGGATGCCCAGATAAAACGGATTGAGGCCATCCGAAAAAGTCGCGATGATAAGAAGGTACAAGCTGCCCTGTCGGCCATCCGGGAAGCCTCCAGGGCGGAGGGCAACCTACTGGCGCTGGCTATCGAGGCAGCTCGTGAGCGGGCAACCCTGGGGGAGATCAGCCAGGCGATGGAGGATGTTTTCGGACGTTTCACGCCCCTTTCTCAAACCGTAAGCGGGGTATACTCACAGGAAATCCGCGAAGACGGTGCTTTCAAGAAAGCCAAGGAGTTGTCGGACCAATTTGCCGAAAGAGAAGGGCGGAGGCCAAGAATTATGGTGGCCAAACTGGGGCAAGACGGTCACGATCGCGGCGCCCGGGTCATTGCGACCAGCTTTGCTGATCTGGGATTTGACGTTGACGTCGGGCCGCTTTTTCAAACGCCCGAAGAAGCAGCCCTGCAGGCTGCCGAGAACGATGTCCACATCCTGGGCGTCTCTTCCCTGGCGGCCGGACACAAAACGCTGGTTCCCCAAACCCTGAATGAACTCAAACGCCTGGGGCGGGAAGACATAATGGTTGTGGTGGGCGGAGTTATCCCTTCTCAGGATTACGACTTTCTCTTTGAGAAGGGCGTTGCCGGCGTTTTTGGTCCCGGGACCAAAATCGCAGAGGCGGCCAGTCAAATCTTATCGGTATTGTTAGGCGAAGAGATTGCACAATAGGCAGCCCTTCCCTAGGATCCTGTGCTTGCCTCCCGGCTTTGTCACGGGTGCTCATAGTCTAGTCAGCCCATACGGCCAAGCGTTCTCCATGATGATACGTCCGGATCTCTTCCGCCGTATGCGGATTGACGTCGGCTTGAAAAAGCGATCCGCCGTCCCGATCGTCTACGATCTCCAATTTCAATTCCCGGGCCATGACTTTCGCCAGATCCCCCAGGTTTCGGGCGTACCGTTCGCTTTTTCCCATAGCCATGAAGAGATCGATGATCCCGGTTCTGACCATTTCATATTTATCGGCATGAAATAATACTTGCCTCCCGTTTTTGCCCCTGGCGGGTTTTCCCCGGGCCTCGAGTTTGCGTTTCAGGTCTTTCAGGGAATAGCCCAGAATACGGGTCCGGTACTTCCACCAATTGCTGGGTAAGCCTCCGTTGCGGGTTTTGTAGGTCTTCAGGTGTTCGCGCTCGGCGCTTTCCTGGCAGGTTACCAGCCTCATAGCCTTGGTCAGTTCCATAACGGCCATAACCTGATCCACGCTGATCAAGTCGCCGTGTTCGACCTTTTCTTCCAGGGAAAAGAGCCAACGGGCATATTTCATCTTTTCCTTGCTGTTGGAAGTCAGCGTAATCAATTTGGCCAGTTCGATGCTCAGGTAGTAGTCGTTGATCACCGGGGTGTCCTTGACCTTTCGACGTGCGTAATCCCGCATGGCCTCCGGCTTCCGGATACCGTCCTTGAATTCGTAGATATCCTGCAGCCACTGGCTGACATGGGTCATGTACTGTCGATCCGGCAATCCCAGGGATTTATGCAGGTTGGTGGCGGTCACGACCCGGGTTCCCTTTTTACTGACAAGTATCTGAAGATTCATTGGATGTGAATTTGATACCAAATTAAAACAAAAAGTTTATTTAGTCAACAAGTGAAACAAAAAATATTTTCGGTCGGCCTGCCTTGTCCATCCACCGCCGGGAAAATTTCGGTTATCGGGGATTTTTTGATCGATTGGCTTTAGCTTTCACCAAATTCTAAGACCTTTAGAGCTACTTAATATGCGTCCAACCTTTCCAGGCTTCTGAATCATGATCAAGTTATCTGGGGTTACAATGACTTTAAATGAGGAAAGGAACATTGCCCGTTGTCTTTCCAGCATGAGCCAGGTAGCGGACGAATTGTTGGTGGTTGATTGTTTCTCTACGGACCGTACGATCGAGATTGCCTCCGGGTTGGGAGCGAGGATCCTCCAACATCCCATGGAGGGATTTCGGGAGCAGCGAAAGTTCACCGTCGATTCTGCCCAATTCGATTATGTGCTGCTGTTGGATGCCGATGAGGTGCTCTCGGATGAACTGGTAGAGTCCATTTTGCGCGTAAAGGAAGACTGGTCGGCAGATTGCTACCACATAAATCGCCTCAATCGCATGGGAGACCGCTGGATACGCCATGGCGCCTGGTATCCCGACCGCCTTTACCGCTTGTTTGACCGCAGGAAGATATTTGTAGGCGGAACCAACCCGCACGACCGTTTCATCCCGGTGGAAGGCGCTCGCACAACCCGCATACGCGGAGACATTCTGCATTACACGAGCGAAAATTACCACGACCGGATGTTCAAGGAGAATCGAGCCAGTAGCGATGCTGCGGAGGCCTATTTTAACCTGGGGAAAAAAGGCTCTTACGGCAGGCTTTTGTTTAAGCCCGGCTTCCGGTTCCTGAAGGAATACATTTTCAAAGGGGGGTTCCGGGATGGATTCTACGGCTACCTGATAGCCCGAAGTTCAGCCCAATACGTTTTTCTCAGAGAAGCCAAATTGATGGAGCGGTGGAGGAAGAACAAGGCAAAGCGTTCGGTGCCTGAAGCGGAATAGCGAAGGATTTATTTTTTAATGCCTCTCCGGATCAGCCAGAGTTTGGTATAACGGCTGAGCACCGCGTAAGCCTGCAGTACGCTGATCATGAAGCCAGGAAAACCATCCAGGAAGCCCAGGCCTACCACGTAATGCTTCAAAAACCGAACCGGCGGTTTGACCAGGATGTGGATCAGAGTGATCCGTTTCACCTTTTTGTCGTAGTCGTAGGCCTGTAACCAGGCATAACGATTGAGTTTTTCGACATAGTGGTCGAAGGCGCGATAGGTATCATGCTCTATCCGGTTGACCAGCATGCCGACGGCCCCTTCGGTTTCGATCTCGGCATGTACCTGTTTGTTCTCGTACCGGCAGAAGGATTTTCGAAAAAGCCGGATGACTCTATCGTTTTGCCAGCCGCTGTAGCGAATTCGCTGCCCCATGAAGGTATTGTTGCGGCCGATCCAGAAGGCTACTTCGACGGGGTTTCCCGCAACAGTCTTCTGGATCTCTTCCTGCAAGGGCTCCGGAAGCCACTCATCGGCGTCCAGCAGGATGATCCAGTCGTGTTCTGCCTGGGGGATGGTCCAGTTCTTCTGGATGGCGGAAGTCTGATATTCGCGTTGCAGGATCCGGGCACCGAAGGATTGGGCGATTTCAAGGGTCTTGTCCGAGCTGAAGGAGTCTACCACAATGATCTCGTCTGCAAACTGAACGGACCGGAGTGCCCGGACGATATTCTTCTCTTCGTTGAAAGTCGGGATGATGGCTGTGATCCGGGCTTTTTCTTCGCCGGCTGCAGACGAGTCACCGTCTATCGGTTTGAGCGCGGGCAAATCCAGATTGTTTTTTTGGAGAGGCTCCTTCAGGTTTTCATCCAGGGGCTTTCTGTACAGGGAGTGTTTCCTGGGATCGGTTTCCCAGGCCGCGGGTTCTTTTTTCGAACTAAAGGATGTCTTCATGCTTGGGTGCCTTGTGGGTCGACGGGATCTGCAACCGTTACCGGAACCATACAAAATAAGGGAATTAAAGCTCGGTTTGGCTTCAGGGACCCAAAAATTGTGGCTCCACTTTATCAAACCCCTATTTGAGGCCGCCAATTGCTCAATCTATCCGAAAAGTCAGCCAAAATTTTCTTTTCTCCAAACCGGAAAGGCTCTATCCGGCGGAACAAGGGAAAGTGCAGAAAGGGGGCTGCCCTCTAAAGCAGACCGGAAAACCGGTTTCAGGGTACGACTTTTTCCGTGCGTTCTTGCTCCCAGCGCCAGGCCGAATCCATAATTTCCTGGATCTGGAAGACCGGAACCCACCCCAAAGCCTCCCGGGCCAGACGGTTGTCGGCATAAACAGCACCGACATCTCCCGGGCGGCGGGGGCCGATCTTGTAATTCAGTTTTTTGCCCGAAACGCGCTCAAAAGCTTCAATGGCCTCCAGCACCGTTACTCCCTGACCGATCCCCAGATTAAAAATCTCGCATGGCCGGCTTTGTTTTTCTTCCAGCAGACGATTCAGAGCCAGGGTATGGGCATGTGCCAGGTCCATTACGTGGATGTAATCCCGGATGCAGGAACCGTCGCGGGTATCGTAATCGGCACCAAAAACGACCATTTGGTCTCTTTTGCCGATGGCCGTTTCGGTGATGACCGGCACCAGGCTGGTGGCCCGGTTGGCGGGGGCCTCACCGATCCGGGCGCTGGGGTGGGCGCCTGCCGGATTGAAATACCGGAGTAAAATGGCTTTGGCCTCCGGCGAAGAGGGAAGAAAATCCTGAATGATCTGCTCGCCCATTTGCTTGGTCCGGGCATAGGGGGATTCGACTTCCCCCAGGGGCGTGGATTCCGTTACCGGCAGATCCGTGGTATTGCCATATACAGAACAGGAAGAAGAAAAGATCAGGTTGGAAAGCCCGAACTCCTGCATACAATCCAGCACATTTAACAGCGAGTTCAGATTGTTTCGGAAATAGAAGAGCGGCTTTTCAACGGATTCATCCACCCGTTTGGAAGCTGCAAAATGGATGATTCCCTGGATCTCCGGGTGGTCGAGAAAGATGGACCGGGTAGCTTCCAGGTCGGTCAGGTCCAGTACATAGTTTTGGACCCTTACTCCCGTGATCTCTTTTATGCCTTCCAAAACGACTTCGCTGGAGTTGGAAAGATTATCTACGCTGATTACTTCAAAGTCGTTATCCAGCAGATCGACTATCGTATGGCTGCCGATGTAACCGCAACCACCGGTGACCAGGATTTTTTTCTTTTTTTGCATAAAGCCTATTTCTTTGATATCGGACCCATACACAAAAAAGGCTTTTTGGCGTATTGCCCGTTCCCGTATTCTGCCAATCCATACTTTTGGCAAAATTCGCCGTTTATGAATTACCATGCATATCTGGACCCCCTAAAAAATATTGCCCGAAGGGCCGGAGCTTCGATCCTGGATGTTTACCAGGAGGACGGGGATTTCGGTGTGGAAGCCAAATCCGACAAGTCTCCCCTGACCCGGGCGGATAAGGCTGCCAATCAGATCGTATGCGAGGCTTTGGCTGAGATGACGCCGGAGATCCCCATCGTTTCGGAAGAGAACAAGCAGATCCCCTATTCCGAACGAAAGAGCTACACCCATTTCTGGTTGGTGGACCCGCTCGATGGCACCAAGGAGTTTATCAAACGCAATGGGGAATTTACGGTGAATATTGCCTTGATTGCCGGTCGGCATCCCGTTCTCGGGCTCGTGTTCGCTCCTGTGATGGAGGAATTGGCATGGGCGATCAAGGGCGAAGGGGCCTGGATGGAGAAGGAGGGCCGGGTGGAGCGATTGAAGAGCCTCTCTTTTCGTTATTCGGACCCGGGTTTGCGAGTGGTCTGTTCACGCTCCCATCTGAACCCCGCCACCCAGGCCTTTATCGATCGCCTGGATCGGCCGGAGAAAGTCTCCCGGGGAAGTTCACTGAAGTTCCTGATCATTGCAGCCGGCGAAGCCCACGTTTATCCCCGTCTCGGACCTACTATGGAGTGGGACACCGGGGCCGCGCAGATCATTTTGGAAGAGGCGGGTGGCCGGGTGGAAGTGGCTGATTCCCGGGGGCCGCTGCTGTACAATAAGGAGAGCCTGTTGAATCCGGAATTCATCGCGATGGGTCAGGTCGCAAACAGCTGATCAATTATTTGAAGGGATGGTGGAAGCGAGATGGTTGAGGCTGCAGCAATTATTGGGTCTGGCGGGTTTGCTGACGCTTCTGGTAGGCATGCTGGTCTCCCGGGCGATGTTGAGCATCGGGATGATCGTATTGGTGGTGAATTTTCTCCTTTACCCGCTGCGGATCCCCCTCATTTGGCAAAGGTTCTGGTCGTGGAAACCTTTGCCTGCGCTGAGTCTCCTTTTTCTCCTTTATCTCCTCAGCGGACTCTGGTCCGAAGATCTGGCGCAGTTCTGGATCCGGATCCGGGTGAAACTCCCCTTTCTGGCCCTTCCGATTGCCCTGCTGGCTATTCCGGAATTCGGAAAACGGGAGTGGTACCGCTATCTGTATTTGTTTTTCGTGTGGATGCTGGTCGTGTCCCTGTATACGTTGGCGTCGACCCTGCCGGAGCTGGCCACTTTTGCGGATGCCTACGGAAGGGGGCAGGTCTTCCCGACCCCGATCAATCACATCCGTTTCAGTCTTTTGCTGGTGCTGGCAGTACTGGCCGGTATCTATTTATTTCAGGAAAAATATGTGTTGCGCTTCTCCTGGGAGCGGGGAGTGCTGCTTTTCGGTATTTTTTTTATTCCTGTTTTTCTACACATTCTAGCCGTGAGGAGCGGATTGATGTGTCTCTATCTGCTGGCTTTTTTTCTCTGGATCCGATATATCACCAGGCGAAAAAACGTATTTCGGGGCTTACTCCTGCTGGGTGGGGTGGGTTTGTTGATGTTCCTGGCCTTCCGTTCCATTCCTACCTTAAAGAATAAGCTGGCCTACACCCTTTGGAGTCTGGAGCAACTCGACAAGGAGGAATGGGTTCGCGATGCCAGCGACCCCAAGCGGGTTGCTTCGATGAAAGCGGGCTGGTCTATTGGTTTGGAGCATCCTTTGGCCGGTGTTGGCGTGGGAGATGTTCAACAGGAGGTAGACCGCTATTTTTCCCGGTTTTATCCGGTATTGAAGGGGAGCGGTGCCTTGCCGCACAATCAGTATTTGTTTGTATTTGCCGGTTTGGGAGCGGGAGGTCTGTTGTTGTTTATTTGGATCCTGACGTACCCGCTGTGGTTTCGGAACAATCATCGGAATCTCTTCAATGCCTCCTTTCACCTGATAATGCTCAGTTCTTTTCTGGTGGAAATGCCGCTTGAGACCCAGTACGGCACGGCTGTTTATTTGCTTTTCCTTTTACCGTGCCAGCGTTTTCTGCTGGAAGGTTTTATCCGGAAGGAGGAATCGGAAGGGAAGGCCTCAGAGGTTGGAGGTGATTAGCAGGTCGAGGGCTGTGAATTTGATTTCGAAGCGTTCGCTCAGATAGGCATTGGTGAGGCAACCCTTGTAGGTATATACCCCATGCCGGAGCCCGTGATTGTTGTACAACAGGGATTCGATGCCCCCGGATTCGGCGGCCTTCAGCAGGATGGGAGTCAGAATATTGGAAACGGCGACGGATGCGGTCCTGGAAACCCGGGAGGCCATATTAGGTACGCAATAGTGGATGACGTCGTGTTTGATGAAGGTCGGCTTTTCGAGGGTGGTCATGCGAGAGGTAGCGAAACATCCCCCCTGGTCTATACTGACGTCGATAATGACCGAGCCGGGTTTCATTCGGCTAACCATTTCTTCGCTGACGACCAGGGGAGTCCGCCCATTCTTGGCATGAATAGCGCCGATGGCGACATCGGCATCCAGCAGTTCGCGTTCCAGGTAGACAGGATTAATGGCCGAAGTATAGAGTTGCTGACCGACTTCGTTCTGGATCCGCTTGAGTTTGTAAATGTTGTTGTCAAAGATGCGTACCTCGGCTCCGAGGCCGAGAGCGGTCCGGGTAGCATATTCGGCAACGATCCCCGCACCCAGGATGACCACCTTGGCAGAGGGCACTCCGCTGATGCCGCCCAGCAAAACCCCTTTGCCCCCGCTGGTGCTGGCCAGCAGCTCGGCCGCTGTCAGCATAGCGCTGAGTCCTGCCATTTCGCTCATGATCCGGACGACGGGGAAGGTGCCTGAGTCGTCCATGATGTACTCCATAGCCAGGGAGATGACTCGCTTTTGCCTGAGTTGCTGCAAATATTCGGTAGTGATGATCGGCAATTGGAGAGGCGAGATCAGGATTTGGTTGGGGTGCATGAGCTCGATCTCCTCCAGCGTAGGAGGGGCCACCTTCAGGAGAATGTGCGCCTGGTATACATTGCGCTTATCGTAGGCGATTTCGGCACCGGCTTCCGAATAATCGTGATCGGAGAAGTGGCTTTGGCTACCGGCTTCTGTTTCTACGACCACCCGATGCCCGTAGCCGACCAGGGTAGCTACGGAGGAGGGGACAAGCGCAACGCGATTTTCTTGAAGCGTGGATTCTCTGGGGATGCCTATGAATAGCCGGTCCTTTTTCTTCCCCACAGCAAGCGTCTCTGTCTGGGTAGCCCATTGAGAGCTGAAAAATTCACCCGGCACCGGTATCCGTCCTTCCTGTTCGCCCATAAGCCTGTTTGGCCGGTTTAAAGCCCGGCTTCCTACAAAAATATAATTTTTCGATCTGAGTTGGGGAGAACCTCCAAAACCACTTCTTCTGTCTCCGAAGGTAGCCAGGGAGCCAGCACCTCCGGCCATTCGATGAAGCAGAACTGATCGTCGTGAAGATATTCATCCAGGCCTATTTCCCAGGCCTCCTGCGGCTCCTCCAACCGGTACAGGTCGATGTGGCGGACCATCCTTGTGCCGTTCAGGGCTTGAGGCAATGGATATTCGTTGACCAGGGCAAAGGAAGGGCTGGTCACTTCCTCCCGGATGCCCAATTCACGGCAGATAGCCTGGATGAAAGTAGTTTTGCCGGCGCCGATCTCGCCTGAAAAGGTCACTTTCCGCCGCTTCCCGAGCTTCTCCAGCAGGGCCCGGGCGATCTCGGTCAATTCTCTCTCCTCCGATATGATGTATTCCATTTCTCAACCGACTGTACAGGAGAAACTACCCTGTCAATTTTTTGTTTACATAAGGGATTGGATCCCCTTTTCAGGCCGTAAAAAGAAAGTTTTAAACGGCCCTTTTTTCGTAAATTTGTAGAATGAGTCAAACAAACGAACTGCAAAATACTACCGTTTCGGCAAACAAGTATGGTGCCGATAACATCCAGGCTCTGGAAGGGCTGGAGGCCGTCCGGAAAAGACCGGGGATGTATATCGGAAGTACCGACACCAAAGGTTTGCACCATTTGGTGTGGGAAGTGGTAGATAACTCCATCGACGAACATCTGGCCGGCTATTGCGACCGGATCGAGGTGGTCATTCACGCGGACCAATCGCTTTCCGTGCGCGACAACGGGCGGGGAATCCCTACCGGTATTCACAAAAAGTTGAAAAAATCAGCCCTGGAGGTCGTCATGACCGTCTTGCATGCCGGAGGTAAATTCGATAAGAATACCTACAAAGTTTCCGGCGGGCTGCACGGGGTAGGTGTCTCCTGCGTGAACGCCCTTTCTTCTCACTTGCTGGCAGAAGTACATCGGGATGGGGAGATTTTTGTACAGGAATACAGGCGGGGCAAGCCCCAGGAAGACGTCAAGGTCACGGGTACGTCCGACGCAACGGGTACGCTCGTTCGTTTTTACCCCGACGAAGAGATCTTTGAGACGACGGAGTTTCAATTCGATCTGCTTGCCAATCGCCTGCGGGAGCTTTCCTACCTCAACAAGGGACTTACCCTGACCCTGACCGACGAGAGAGAGAAGGGGGCCAAGGGTGAATTCAAGCAGCAGGAGTTCTTTTCGGAAGGCGGATTGGTGGAATTCGTCCAGCACCTGGATCACAATCGTCAAAACTTCATTGAAACGGTCGAAGTCGAGGGAAAGGAAGACAACGTGGAGGTGGAAGTCGCCCTGCAGTACAACAACGGATACAAAGAAAATATCCACTCGTTCGTCAACAACATCAATACCCGGGAAGGCGGTTCCCACGTGAACGGGTTTCGCATGGCCGTCAGCCGGGTGTTGAAACGCTACGGGGATGACAACGGCTTTTTCAAAAAGCTCAAATTCGTCCCTTCCAGCGAAGACTTTCGCGAGGGCCTTACGGCTATCGTTTCGGTTAAGGTCCCTGAGCCTCAGTTCAAAGGGCAGACCAAGGGGGAATTGGGTAATTCAGAAGTGACCGGGATCGTGTCGCGTGCCGTGGGAGAAACCTTGAAACACTTCCTGGAGGAAAACCCGCAACAGGCCAAGCGGATCATGGATAAAGTGGTACTGGCCGCTACGGCCCGCCATGCCGCGCGCAAGGCCCGCGAAATGGTGCAACGCAAAAGCCCGATGGCCGGAGGCGGATTACCCGGTAAACTGGCCGATTGTGCTTCCAAAGACCCTTCCGAATCTGAAATTTTCCTGGTAGAGGGAGATTCCGCAGGCGGAACAGCCAAACAAGGGCGCGACCGCCACTTCCAGGCCATTTTGCCGCTTCGGGGTAAGATCCTGAATGTGGAGAAAGCTCTGGAACACAAGATCTACGAGAATGAAGAGATCCGGAATATGTTTACCGGACTCGGGGTCAGCATCACGGAAAACGATCTGGGCGAACGCGTGCTCAGCATGGAAAAACTCCGCTACCACAAAGTGATTATCATGTGCGATGCGGATGTCGACGGCAGCCACATCGTGACCCTGATCCTCACTTTCTTTTTCCGGTATATGCGGCCGCTCATTGAGAACGGGCACGTCTACATCGCTCAGCCTCCGCTGTACCTGGTGAAAAAAGGAAAGAATTTTCGCTACTGCTGGAGCGAAGCGGAGCGGAAAGAAGCCATACAGGCTTATTCTGCCGGCCCCAACGACAGCTCGGTCAAAGTACAACGCTACAAAGGTTTGGGAGAGATGAATGCCGAGCAACTGTGGGAAACCACTATGGATCCGGATACCCGAATCCTGCGACAGGTTACGATTATGGATGCCATGGCCGCCGATGACGTTTTCACCATGCTAATGGGCGACGAAGTGCCGCCTCGTCGGGAGTTCATCGAAGAAAACGCTCTGAATGCCAATGTGGATGTATAAAACGAAAGAAACCGGCAGGTTTTCAACTCCCATCTGCCGGTTTCTCCCCAAACCGAATGCCCATCTTCCGCATCAGAATGGAGGCATTAAAGCTCTGGCTGATCCCTCTTTTGAGTCGGTAGTCAAAATGTAAGTCTCCCTCTTCAATCTCTACTTCCAGTCGCCAATTTTCGACCTGCCCGGGAAACTCGCCCTCCAGTTTTCCCAGTTCCAGGTCGTGGGTCGCTATTAATCCCGCCGAAGGGGATTCGATGAGTTGGCGAATCAGGGCCTCTCCCCCCCGATGCCGATCCCGGCTGTTGGTCCCTTTCAGAATCTCGTCGAGGAGATAAAATACCGTATGCCCTTCCTGTTCCACTTCCCCGATCAGTCTGCGCAATCTTTTCAGCTCGGCAAAAAAAGAGGAGGTGCTGTCCGATAATTGGTCCTGCGTGCGCATGCTGGTGAATACCTGTACCGGCGAAAGGGTCAGTTCCCTTGCGCAGACGGGGCTTCCGGCATGGGCAAGGACCAGGTTGACCCCCACTGAACGCAGGAATGTGCTCTTACCGGCCATGTTCGAACCGGTGATCAGTTTCAGATGGTATCCGGTAGGCATGCTCAGATCATTTACCACTCTTTTTTCGGAGGCTATCAGGGGATGCCCCAGCCCGCTCGCCGACAAATGCCTTTCTTCAGAAAAAACAGGAAATGCCCAGTCCGGGTTATTGAAAGCACTGGCGGCGAGGCTTTGTAAAGCTTCCATCTCGGCCATCACCCGAAAACCTGCCGGAAGGCGCAGCCGCTCCCGATTTTTCCACTTCTCCAGTTTCAGGATCCAGAAGAAATCCCACAGCATGAGCAGGTTAAGCAATATGGCAAACACATTGTACCTGACGTCCAGCTGGGCTACGTAATAACTCAGTTGCTTGAAGGATCGGGACAAACGGAACTGATCTCCGGATAAAGTCTCTTTCAGGCCTTGAAGCCGGATCGAGCTGAAAGATTTGGCTTCCAGGTGAGCCAGCAAATCCCCTATACCGGAAAGCTGACCCGAGGCCCTGCCCGTGCGCTCGTGAAGCCGGGTAACCTGTGACGCATTCCGCGAAAGCAAAATCGCTGGAAAGACCAGATACAAAAGGATCAGAGACCAGGAGACCCCCAGTATGACGGCTGTGATCACCGCTATCCACCCCAGGGGGACCAACCAAAGGCTAAGGCGGAGTCCGGAATGGTTGAGGATCAGGTTTTCATCCTCCAGCCAATTTCGCAGGGCTTGCTCGATTTGCCGATCTCCCTGTATTTGACTTGCCCGGGCCTGCCATTCCTGCCGCCAGTCCAGTTTCTCCCTGAGTTCCAGGATGGCGTCCTGCCGCTCCTGAATTTCGGAAACCCCTGCGGGGGCGCTCAGCCACTTGGCCAGCTGATCCTGTCCGGATTCGGTACCCGATCGATTGAGGTATTGGAAAAGAGAGTGCGCGCCAAAGAAGTCCAGGTCGGAGGTATAGGCGTGCGAAGGGTCCTGATAGCGGTCGCCCCGGGGACGAGCCTGAAATTGGTGATCCAGGTATTTGGATTCCGCCAGGTTAATTTTCGCGAGGAGCCGATAGTGCCGGCTTCGGTTGATCTTCTGTTGGTGGGAGCGTACCATCCACATGAAACTGGCGATGAATACCAGGAGCCCGACCAGGCAGGCTACCCAGCTCAGGCTGTACATCCAGATCAGGACGGCAATCCCTGCCAGGAAGAAAACCAGGCGGGCTAAGCTCAGCGAACCGGCTTGCCGGGCGTATCGGTCGGCAAGCTGTTGGAACCGATTCTGGCGCTCCCTGTATCTTTGATTGATTTCCATGTACAGTTTTATCCGGTAGGGGATGGTTGGGGGGCAAATATAGGGCCCTTCCGAATCAGGTTGGGAAAAAGCGAATCCTCCCGCAGGAGGATATGGGGCGCTACTCCCTTCACCTTTACTCTTCCTGGCCGGGGGGGGGGGAGCATTTCGTTTAAAAATATTGCCCGAAACCGACTACGATCCCCCGTTCCGCCGCATGATAGAGGTCTATGCCGTAATCCATGCGGAAAATGGCATTGTGCGCTTTTTTGTAGATGAATCGCAAGCCCGGTCCTACAAAATGCCGGAAATAGTTCGGATTGATAAAGTCGTTCCAGGCTCCTCCGGGGTTGCGCCAGGCGCCGGCGTCGGAGAAAACCACTCCCTGAACGGCAAATTGCCGGCTTTCCCAAAGCGTGTGGCGGTATTCGAGGTTGATCACGATGGTTCCCGTAGCGCGGTCAATGCGATTGCCGGCGCCGCGAATGTTGACCCGGCTGTCAAGAACAAAAGGCGCGAAGGGAGTGCTGATGTTGTTGGACAATCCCAGGCGGATTCTCAGGGCCAAATTACCCTTCCTTCCCAGGCGTCTGAAGAAATGAGTATCGTTAAGGAATTGACTGAAAAAAGTGCCGTCACTTAGATTGTAAACGGTCTCCAGGAAGGTCACATTTGCAAAACCGTCCTGGTAGAAGTAGTGATGGTTGATCCTGTCGTAGCGGTGGATAAACTTCCCCAGCAATTTGGGCAAACGGAGTCCCGCGGGCCCCGGGGGATACGGAAGTTCCTGATCGGTATGTTTCTCGTATTCTTCAATGAAATATACTCCGCCCAACTCGGCCGTATGCCCCAGGCTGAATTCATAGCTGCCGCCCAGCTCCAGGCTCAGGTTGGTGTAGTTGTAGCGGACGCCTCCTTCCGGGAAATACAAGGGCTCGATGGAAGCATAACGATGTACCCCTGCGGCTACCCCCCAGGGAGTCCCGAAAAGATAGGGTTGCCGGAAATAGAGTTGATAATTACTCCGCCGGTCGATGTGCCGATAGATCGCCAAAAGATTCATGCCTCTGCCCAGAAAGTTGATTTCGTTTACTCCGACCTCAAACCACACGTTGCCCTCTACCCCTCCGATCGACAGGACCGGGAAAAGAGTCCAGGCTTCTTCGATGTAGAAGATCAATCGGACGGAATCCTTTCCCGATGTTTCCAGTTGATAGTGGGCTTGACTTACGCTGTAAAGGTTTTTCAACCTTTGGGCATCCGATTCTGCCCTCGCTTTTTGGAAAGGTCGTTGTTCCTGACTGCTGATAAAGCGACGCAAGTAAAATTCCTTGTTGGCCTTGCAGCCGGAAAACGAAATTCCGGCAATTATTTTACCGTCCTGAGCCAGGGCGGACAGGCAGGCGAATAAAACTATGCATAAGGAAGAAATCCCAAATTTCATGAATCCCTGTATCGGGGCCCTGCAGAATGCTTTCCGGCCTTTTACAGGTTAAAGCGGATTCCCAGATTGTATGTTGCCGCACGGCCCTGGTTTTGAATTAAAAATTCGTTGGCGAAATAAGTGTAAGAAGCCTCCAGTTCCAGATTGGGTGTAAACTGGTATTTGGCACCGACACCCAGTTGGTAGAAAAAGTCAAAATCTTCCTGCCAGAAAGGCGAATAATTGGCCAGGCCATAAAGTGTAGCCTTGGGGGTTGGGAAGTAGCTGAAGATCAGAATAACAGGTGTAGAGAACCGATTGATTCGCCCTCGTTCCCGACGGCCGATGTCCTCCAATATGAAATCCAGTTCCGTGAATAGGGAAAACTTGTTGCCCAGCGAAAAATCGTTGAATACCTGCGTCCACCAGGTAGGTCCGTCCCAATCTAAGAAGCGTTGATCCCCGCTTCGGCCGGCAAGATCCTCCCCGATCGGGATCCAGAAAGCACTTTGTATGGAAAAGTTGGTCCACCGTGCTACGGGAGCATAACGGATCTTGGGGCCAAGGGTAGTCACCCCCAGCCGGGTCGGGTCGGCGAAAGCCCGAAAAGGGGAATCCGAAGCCTCTCCATAGCGAACCATGCGATACCGAAGGTCAAATCCGACATTAAAGCGATGGGTGGCCCCGTAGAGAAAACTGGCAATGGTGGTGAAAAAAGTGGCCCTTTGGTCGAATGCGCCCTCTCCGTTTCGAGTCCGTTCTGAATAAAGGTTGTTGAAGATCTTGGTTTCGGTCGTACCCTTGGGAATGGTAGAGGAAACAACATAGCGGGCGGCATTATTGGCATTTATGTTGCCGCTTATGTCAGACATGGTCCCGTTCAAAGACCAATCGTAGGGATAGTAATCCAGCTGATATCCGGGAGGGATGGGTTGATCCCGATAGGAGTTGATGTAATTCAGGATTCCGGTGGCGGTGGCACCAAAGTCGGAGGCATACCATTGAAACAGGGTAGATATTTCGGCGGCCTTGTTTGCCGAGTCCACCCGGATGAAAGACGGGTTATTGAGCGCCTGCCTGGTTTGTGCCTCCAATTGTTCCTCAAGCTGCGAGGGTAGGTAGGCGGCCGGAATCAGGGGCGGGCAGCCCAGCGCCCCGCAAACCAGGGCAAAATGGAGTCGGGGGTCGGGGTATTCTTGCAGCAGCATTTCCTTCTCCAATTCGTTCAGGGTCACCGACCGGCCATCGAAACGGTGCCGTTTACGATCAAAAAAACCAGCCACATCCTGTACGGAAGCAATGGGATAAGCGTCAACCACCCCCTTTATGACCAGCAAGTTATAAGCATTGATCAGGTAGGCTTTCCGATCGTTTTCCTTCCCGCTTTTGGGGAAAGGACGACCGATTTGCTCCAGGAGACCCTGGAACAGGGGGTTTTCCGGCAGCTTGTCGTAGTCTATCAGGCCTTCGGCATGGACCTGGTTCTGGAAAAAAAGATCGGCTTTCTGGAAGAAGGTATCCCAGTCCTCATCTTGCCCGAAAAGGAAGGTCGTTGGGAGGAGGAATACCATCCAGCCGACGACGAAGAAGTTGGTTTTCATGAGCGGTTTAAGCTTATTTGTACTTCCCTTGAAGAAAACGGATGCCATGCCTTTTCCCAAAAAGGCCTCAGCAGCTCCTATGGCAATCCGTTCAGGAGCTTCGGAAAATCATCCCCGGCAAATTGAAGGGCTGCCCGGAAAGATGTTGTCACATGGAAGACAGCTGGAGTTGATCGATGGGCAGGTCAAACCGGAATAAGCACTTTTGTTTTCCATTGTCGCTGAATGGCAGATCGGAAACTTATTCAGGGAGACCGATGGCGGGGAGGATTTTTCGCGGTTCTATCGGGTTTTCGCTTTTTTATGACCGTTTAATCGGCAGGGATAAAGCGGTAGCAGGCAGGAGTCAATTTTTTTCGCCAAAAATGACGCAGATAAGGGCGTAGGCTTAAAATTCTTTGCGAAAATTCGCTAATATTTCCTTTCTTTTGGGTTTATGAGCACTAAATCGCAAAACGAGCGAATCATTCTCGGGCTTAAGGTGAAGCAATTGCGCCAGGGAAAGAAACTTTCCTTTGCCAAGCTGGCCCAGGCTACAGGAATGTCGGTGTCTTATCTGAATGAAATCGAGAAAGGAAAGAAATTCCCGAAAGAGGAGAAACTGCATCTGCTGGCCAAAGCCTTGGGGACAAAATACTCGGCATTGATTTCGCCCCAATTGCAGCATGGCCTATCTCCGGTTTCGGATCTTTTGAAATCCAACTTTCTCAACGAGTTGCCCCTCGATCTTTTTGGCATAGATCTGAACAAGGTGGTTGAGATCATTGCCAACGCCCCGGATCGGGTAGGAGCATTCATCTCTACCCTGCTTGAAATTTCCCGGAATTATGCCCTGAGGGAAGAGAACTTCTACTTTGGAGCTCTGCGGTCGTACCTGGAAATGAACGACAATTACTTTCAGGAAATAGAGGATGCTATTGAGGCTTTCAGCAGGGAGAACAAACTCTCTGCTAAACGGCCCCTTTCAGCTTCTGCCTTAAAAGCGTTGCTGGAGGAAAAATACGAGTATACGATCATTGATAATGGGTTGGACGCCTATCCGGAACTCAAGTCCTTGCGTTCGGTATTCATTCCGGGCAAAAAACAATTGCTTTTGAATAGCCGGCTTTCCAACCAACAGCTGGTTTTTCAATGCGGGAAGGAGTTGGGGTTTCAGTATCTGGGCCTGGAGGAAAGGGCCTATACTTCCTCCATTTTGCGCGGAAGGGTCTTCGAGGAAGTGCTCAATCACTCCAAGGCGATCTATTTTTCGGCCGGCCTTTTGATCCCCCTGTCCAGTTTCCGGCAAGATATGCAAGGTTTTTTCGCACAACCCAAATGGGATGGGGAAGCCTTCCTGAACATCATGCGCCGATACGATGTAACCCCGGAGACCTTTTATCATCGCCTGACCAATGTTTTGCCGAGGTTTTTCGGCTTACGGGACCTTTTTTTCCTACGTTTTCTGCATGAACCTGAGAATGACGGGTTTGAGATGGATCGCGAATTGCACCTCAACCGTCGGCACCCACCCCACGGGAATCAGTTGCTGGAGCATTACTGCCGCCGCTGGGTGGCCATTTCCCTGTTGAAAGACCTCCATCATCTCCAACGGGAAGGCAAGTTCGTGGAAACCATTGTACGTGCGCAACGTTCCCGATTTGTCGGGGGAGATGACGAATACCTGTGTATCACCCTGGCCCGCCCGGGCTATCCCTCTCCCCACAAGAACGTCAGCGTAACCCTGGGACTCCGGCTGGATGAACACAGTCGGAAAGTTGTCGGTTTTCTGAATGATCCGTCCATCCAGCACAAGGAAGTCAACAAGACTTGCGAGCGCTGTGCGATCGAGGATTGTCGGGAGCGGGCAGCGCCTCCCGTCATCGTGCAAAAGCGTGAAGAGAATAAGCGGATCCAGGAATGCCTGGAGGGACTCTTCCGGTAATGGTCTGCTTAGAGCATAAACCATATTTCGCCTAATTTCAGCCAAAAATCAGAAGCATATGAGCCTCTTTCGATTTCTATTGGGAATTCTATTTATGGGCATCAGTCTGGCCCTTCCGGCACAGCAAAAAATAGAACTGGAGGACATTTTCAGGAGACAAGTCTTTTCCGCCCGGAGAGTACCCGGGTTCAACTTTATGCAGGATGGACGCCATTACACGCGGCTGGAATCCAACAGGGTCGTGAAATACGACCTGGCTACCGGTCAGCCTGCAGACACGATCCTGGAAGGGTACGAGCTCTCGGGCAAGGAGGGTTTTTCCGGCCTCATCTCCAGCTACAGCTTCGGCCCGGACGAAGGGCAGATCCTGCTCCAATCGGATGTAGAACGGATCTATCGGAGGTCCTCCCGCGCCAATTTCTTTGTATACAATCTTGAAAACGATAAACTCACCCGGGTTTTTCCGGATGGAAAGATTCGCTACGCGACGCTCAGCCCGGACGGGGCCAAGGTCGCCTTCGTATTCGGGAACAATTTGTACGTCAAGAAGCTTGGGTCCGGAGAGATCCAACAGATTACGGAAGACGGCAAGCCCAACGAGATCATTAACGGGGCAACGGATTGGGTCTATGAGGAAGAATTCGCCCTGGCCCGGGCTTTCGAATGGTCACCCGACAGCCGAAGGATCGCTTTTCTCCGGTTTGACGAATCCAGGGTCAAAGAGTTCACCATGACCCATTTCCGGGGCGGGCTTTATCCCGATTACGAAACCTTCAAGTATCCCAAGGTAGGAGAGGAGAATTCCCGGGTAAGCGTTCATTTGTACGACCTGGAGCAGGAAAAAGTGGACATGGTGGAAGTAGCCCGGGAAGATACGGAATACTTCCCCCGAATCCGGTGGACACAGGATCCCGCGCACTTGTGCGTTATGCTGATGAACCGCCACCAGAGTAAGCTGGAATTGGTCCTGGTCGACGCCCGAACCGGTAAATCCAGCTTGCTGTATGAGGAAACCAATCCATACTACATTGAAGAATCCCAACTGGACAACATCGTTTTCCTGCAAGATGGCAAGCACTTTCTGACCACCAGCGAAAAAGACGGATTCAGGCACATCTACCTGTATGATATGGAGGGCAAACTGATTCGCCAATTGACACAAGGAGACTGGGAGGTGACCGAGTTTTACGGTGTAGACGAGGCCAACGGCCGGTTTTACTATCAGGCTGCTCAAAATTCTCCCCTGGAGCGCCAGGTTTACAGCGGTGCCCTGAATGGCGGAGGGATAAGGGTGGAAGCCGGCGAGCCCGGCTGGAACAGCGCCCAGTTCAGCAGCACTTTCGACTACTACATCCTCGATCATAGTACCATCCGCAAGCCGGCCAGCTACACGGTTTTCAACCGCAAAGGCGAAGTCGTTCGGGTGATAGAGGATAATGAAAGTTTGCAAGAGACCATGGAGGAATATCAACCTCAGCCCGCCGAGTTTTTCCAGTTTACCACCTCGCAGGAGGTGACGCTCAACGGATACATGATCAAGCCACCTGATTTCGATGAGAATAAGGAATATCCGGTCTTTATGTATCTGTACGGCGGTCCCGGAAGTCAGCAGGTGGTAGACCGCTTTGGCAGTTCCCGCTTTTGGTGGTTCCAAATGCTCGCCCAGCAGGGCTTTATCGTTGCTTGTGTCGACAACCGGGGCACGGGAGGCCGGGGGGAGGAATTCAAAAAAATGACCTACCTCCAATTGGGCCATTACGAGACGATCGACCAGATCGAGGCGGCCAGATACCTGGGGAACCTGCCCTATGTCGACCCCGACCGGATCGGGATCTTCGGGTGGAGTTACGGCGGCTACATGTCATCCCTCTGCTTGTTCAAAGGAAATGATGTCTTCAAAGCCGGTATCGCCGTAGCTCCGGTCACCAGCTGGAAGTGGTATGACACCATCTACACAGAACGCTACATGCGCACCCTGGAGGAAAATAAAGAAGGGTATGAAAACAACTCCCCGGTCAACTTTGCAGACCGGCTGAAAGGGAACTATCTCTTGATCCACGGTATGGGTGACGACAATGTTCATTTCCAGCAATCCGCAGAAATGGTGAACGCTCTGGTGGAGGCCAACAAACAATTTGATACCTACTATTACCCCAACCGAAACCATGGGATCTACGGCGGCAACACCACGCTCCACCTCTACACGAAGATGACCAACTTCCTGCAGGAAAAATTGATGAGCGGCGATCGGGATAACCTGGGATCAGACGCCAGATCAAGACCCTGATCCGCGGCCCGGCTGAAGAAGCCGGGCTTCGCCAGCCAAGTCCGGCTTTTTTACTAGTTTTCCTGTACAAATGCAAAGGGCATGATCCTATCCAATACCGAATCCGTAACGGGTTACGAAATCCCCGAGGTCCTGGGCATCGCTCGTGGGAGTACTGTCCGGGCCCGGCACCTGGGAAGAGACATCTTTGCAGGGCTGCGCAACATTGTGGGCGGAGAGATTCCCGAGTACACACAACTCATGTCCGAGTCTCGCGAACAGGCCATTGCCCGCATGGAGGCCGATGCCGAACGCATGGAAGCAGATGCCATTGTCAATGTCCGGTTTACCACCGCCATGGTCATGCAGGGTTGTTCGGAGATCCTGGCATACGGAACAGCCGTCAAGCTCAGGAAATAAGGGGGAGTCCAAAAAATCTAATCCCGGGCATCGGATCGAACGAATCGCAGGATTTCCGGGTTAATGCTGCGAAGCGAGAAGTTTATGGCGAGGAAGAAAAAGGAGAAAGAGTACACGATCGAAATCCCGAATAAAAGGGCCTCATTCGAATATCGATTTCTCGAGGTGGTAGAGGCCGGTATCATGCTGCAAGGTACCGAGATCAAATCCGTTCGGCAGGGCAAGGTCAACCTGCGGGACGCCTACTGCATTTTCAAGAAAGACGAATTGTGGATCCGCAGCCTGTTCATCGCGGAGTATGAGCACGGTAACTACGCCAACCACGAGGCTCGTCGCCCCCGAAAATTGCTTCTCAAAAAGCAGGAACTGAAAAAATTGCACAAAAGAGCCAAAGAGCGGGGTTTGACGATCGTGCCTACACGCCTTTACCTGAACGACCGCGGTCTGGTGAAACTGGAAATCGCCCTCGCACAGGGTAAGAAATACTACGACAAACGAGACTCCATCAAACAAAAAGACCAAAAACGGGAACTGGAAAGGATGAAAAAAGTACGGATCTAGCGTCTGCCCGGATCGGGCTGATCCCGTTCAGGTTTTCCATTTAGCCCTTGTGAAAATGAGGTGTGAAAAGGCTCGCCAAGTGCCTTGCTTTTAGCTGGTCTGCGAAAAACATCCCTTCTTTACTCATCGGTCCCGTCCATTACGCCTTGTTGATTCAGCCGCCAATCGTAATCCAGGTATTCGATTTCGGCATCCGGAGAAATTTTCACGGGAGCAAACTGGTTCAGGAAATCGATCAGGCTTTGGTCCTGGCTGACAAAATCGCCTTTGTACCATTTGAAGATCGAGGATATATTCAAGCTGTCTGACCGGATTCGGTTTCGAAGATCTTCGCTTAGAAACTGTCTTCCTGCCTCGTCGAGTTGTGCGTCCAAAGAATCTGCCGTAAATGCGGATCCCCGCAGTCGGGGACAGGAGACGGATGCACAGTTCAGGGCGAAATGAATGCGCGGATCCCTGAATTTCTTCCTCAGGATACCGTGTTCCAGGTTGTTGAGATCGTAAGTCTGTCCCTCGATTTCGATAAACTTGATGTCCCAAACCGAATTCACAAAGGGAATGCCGGCCTTGATCTTCTTGATGCCCTCCACCGGATAATGCCGGCATATGAGTTGTACCGTGAAGGCATTGTAGGCATTGATCCAGTAGGCCTTTCTTTCTTCCGAAGACCAGTTGGAACGATTGGGATGATGGCTGGCGAGAAGCGCAAGGTATTCGTACAGCTTTGCGCTGTCCCGAATAAAACCCGGGTAGTCGACCCAGCCATCCTCGTCTACATGTTTTTCCAGCAAATCGGTCCAGCGCTGATGGGAGACGGGGAGCGAGTCGGAGGCATAATCCCTTACCCGGCAGCCCATCGCCAGCAACACAATCGAAACCCACAGGGTGATCCGTAGCATAAAGAGGATTTACCTGGTAAACGATCTGCACCAACTTGGGTTGCATCCGAAGCGAAGCGCTATCGGCATCCGGGCATTTGATACGGATGGAAAGCTCTTTTCCCGAACAATTTTTTTGTAGCATCCGAACAAGGGTCAAGCGAAGCTTTTGTAGCAGCAGGCTCGGGTTTTCCTGCCAACCGGTAAGACGATAAGGAGATCGACATTCAGCTTTTTTCGTTAGTTTTTCCGGGTGAAGGATGCACTTACCATTCAGGCGGGCGGCGGCAAAGAGGTCTTTGTCCGAATCTTTGGGGAAGGCAAAAACTTGATCATTGCCCTGCACGGCTACGGAAAGACCGGGTCCTATTTTCAGCCGCTTTCCACTTTGCAATCCTTTCAGGTATGGGCTCCGGATCTCCCTTTCCATGGAAAAACCCGCTGGGAGGGAGACTTTACGCTTTGGGACCTCATCGACCTGGTAGATCGGATTCGAAGAGCAGAGGGCGCGAGGAGCTTCATTTTACTGGGCCACAGCATGGGTGCGCGCTTTGCCCTGGCTGCTTCGGGCGGATTGATTCCCTGGCTGGAAGGCCTGGTGCTCCTGGCCCCCGACGGTTTGGTCACCAGCGGTCTGGGGTGGATCAGCCGCATTTCCAAGGCTAACGTTGGTGCTCTGGAGCGCAGCATGCAAAATCCAACGATCGGGCTGTGGATAATAGCAAGCCTCCGGAAATGGGGCCTCATCTCCCAGGCTCATGGCCTCTTCCTTCAAAAACAGTTAGGTAGCCCCTCTCAACGCATGCGTCTCTTCGCCACCTGGCGTGCAGTCGTAGATGCGGCTTCCCATCTGCCGGTAGCCCGAAAAATGCTCCCCAGGACGGATATTCCGGTTTTCCTGGCCTGGGGAACGGAGGATCCACTGATCCGGGAAAAAAAGCTGGGGAAATGGATTGGAGGTGTCCCGCAGGTGAGGATCCTGAACTACACCGGGGGGCACGATCCCAACTGGTATGAAATACTGCCTTTTCTGGAAAGGCTTAGCGAATGAATCGGATCCGGAGGCCGGCCTTCAGCCCCAGGGTATGGATCCGATCCCGATCCGGGCCCACTCCTTGCCTGCGTATGGGAAGAAAGGGTTGATAGGATAATTGGCTGAAAAGACTCCATTTGGGACTGAAAAATACCTCGCCGGTCAGGTTGAGGTCGGCCGAGAGGAAATTGTTTTCCGAAAAAGGACCTCCTTCCAGCCATCCGTTGGAGTAATTCTTGCTCTCGATAGCTGCCGGCTTGGTATTCAGGGTCTCTCGGCGTGGAAGATCCCGTACGGGGCTTTCCTGCAGGAAGGCATCCAATTCGGCTACCTGACGATGCACGTCGAAAATGGTGTTGAATTGCAGGCCTGCACCGGCGGAAACAGACCAGCGAGGGGCAGTCAGCAAGGGATACCGGATGCCGGCAGACAAACTCAAAGCACTCAGTTCGATCTTTTTAAACCCGGCACCGTATACGCCGTCCACCAGGCTGCCTTCCAGGTAAAGAACCTGCTGGGGGAGGTAGCGGTAGGAGGTGTATTTGATGCCCCCGGATACTTCCCAATTGCCCAGTCCTACTGCCAGGTCCGCACCTGCCTCGAAACCCGGGTGGTAACGCACGATGGGCGGCACTTCGTAATTGTCTTGAGCAGGGGTGACGATCTTATTGAAGTTGAATCCACTGAAAACGCTCAGGATCAGGGGCTTGCGGAGCTTTTTTGCGGGGGGATTTTGCTGAATATCCGGCCAGGAGGAATTGGGTAGCCCTTGTTGTACCGACGAAAGGGGATTTATTTGGCCCAGGAGCACATCTTTGTGCAAAGCGGCTTCCGAAGGGTTGGCAATTGAAGAGGTATGGGGGGGATAGGTCAAGTTGATCTTGTCGGGGATACCTTTCTTTTGCGGAAGGGCAATCAGCTCGGAGGAAGGCAGCCGGGTGAAGCCCCGATTCGAATGGGAATCCGTGTTTTTTACCGCTTGGGATGGTTCCGCAGGAGGGGTATTCAAAAACGAGGGGAGGGCATCCGGAAACTGCGACAGGGATTCTTCCGGAGAAAGCAGGGATTCCGTCGATTGAGCTATGGGAGCCGTCGGTTCGGAAGTGGAAGGCTTGGCTGGGTGGATAGCCGGATCCTGAGTAGTAAAGGGGAGGAGCAGGAAGAGAAAGACCATGAGCTCCAGTACTTTGAGCCGAAGCAGGCGGTCGGGTAGCTGAGCCAGCTCCAAATTCCGGGCGAAAGCTTCCCAGCCTGCAGTGGCCTCGCCGGCCTCGTAGCGATGCAGCTTCTGAAAAATGGCTTGGTCGAACTCCTGATCGGAGAGGGGAGGGCCTGCGTCCAGTTCAGATTCGATATCCTCCCAACCCGAAGGGTCGACCGGTCCGGACAGTTCCGACAGCTTCTTTCGAATGATATGGTCAAATTCCTTGTCCTTCATGTCGGTCTAATCCTTCCCGGATCATTTCTTTCAATCTCGTTCTGGCTTTCACCAGGTTGGATCTGGAGGTACTTTCTGAAATATTCAGTATATCGGCGATCTCCTTGTGGGAGTAGCCTTCGATCACGTACAAGTTGAACACCGCGCGGTAGGCGAAACTCAGTTTTTGCACGGCCTGCAGAATCTCTGCCTCCGACATCTGGCTGACCGCATCCACATCGTCGGATTGCAGGCGGACAGCTTCTTCAATATCTTCGGTTCGCCTCCTGATCACTTTGCGGTAATAATCGATCGCCGTGTTCACCATGATCCTTCGCATCCAGGCCGGCAAGGAAGTTCCTGGTTCAAACTTCCCGATGTGCTTGAAAACTTTGATAAAGCCTTCGTGTAAAATGTCCCGCGCATCCTCCTCATGGTTGGAATAACGCAAACAGACCCCCATCATGGGTCGGTGAAATTCCTCGTAGAGGATCTTCTGCGCCCATCTTTCCTGCCGGGCACATGCCGCCAGCAGGTCTTGTTCGTTCAATCCAATAGGGAGTACTACTTCCATCCGTGCATTCAGTTACCTAAAATTAACCGGAAAGGTTAACATGCACAACGTATTATTCGCAGGATGGATTACAAAAAGAAAACGTATAGCCCTATTCGGTCGCTGCCCAGGCAAGGATTTTTAGGTGAAGCCCACATAAGAGCAGCTTCTCGCACAAGATGGGAAGCATCCAACGGGATTTTAAAATAAACAATTTGTTTTAAAAAACAAAGCTTTTTTGTATTTTCAATTCAATTTTCACCATATTTCCATTTGAGAACCGGTTGCGGGCTGAATCGGCCGGTTTCAGAAAATCCCAAGTCCATGGAGGAAGAAAAAAAGAATCAAAACGGGAATGGAGTCATCAACCTGAGAGGCATGTACGAGGATTATTTCCTCGACTATGCCTCCTATGTCATACTGGATAGGGCTGTGCCCGCAATTAAGGACGGATTGAAACCCGTTCAGAGGCGGATACTCCATGCCCTTTGGGAGATGGAAGACGGGCGGTTCCATAAGGTGGCCAACGTCATTGGCCAGACCATGCAATATCACCCGCACGGAGATGCTGCCATCGGTGATGCCCTCGTCAACATGGGGCAACGCGACCTACTGATCGATACCCAGGGGAACTGGGGCGATTACCGCACCGGCGACAGTGCTGCGGCTTCCCGATACATAGAGGCACGCCTTACCCCTTTTGCCCTCGAGGTGGCCTTCAACCCGCAGACCACGGAATGGCAACTTTCCTATGACGGGCGGAAAAAGGAACCGATCACCCTGCCCGTAAAGTTCCCGCTGGTCCTTGTACAAGGCGTAGAGGGCATCGCCGTAGGGCTTTCCACGCGGATCCTACCGCACAACTTTGTCGAGTTGATCAAGGCTTCCATCAAGATCCTGGAAGATAAAAAAGTGAAGATCTACCCTGATTTTCCTACCGCGGGATTGATCGATGTATCCGATTACCAAAACGGGAAACGGGGCGGAAGAGTAAAGGTCCGCGCGGCACTGGAAGTGGTCGACAAAGGGACATTGGCGATTCGCGAGCTTCCTTATGGCGTCACTACCGTCAGCCTGATCGACTCCATTCTGAAAGCCAACGACAAGGGCAAGATCAAGATCAAACGGGTAGTGGATAATACGGCCGCCGAAGTAGAGGTCCTGGTTGAACTGGCGCCCGGCATTTCCCCGGAGGTGGCCATAGATGCCCTCTATAAGTTTACGCATTGCGAGGTTTCCATTGCACCCAATGCCTGCATCATCATCGCCGAAAAACCCCACTTCGTCTCGGTGGAGGATATTCTGCGCGTTTGCACAGAGCAAACCAGAGAGTTGCTCCGGCGGGAATTGGAGATCCGCAAGCACGAATTGGAGGAAAAACTCCATTTCGCCAGCCTGGAAAAGATCTTCATCGAAGAACGGATCTACCGAGACATTGAAGAATGCGAAACCTGGGAGGCCGTGCTGGAAACGATCGATACCGGCCTGCGCCGCTATGTGCGCGTGCCGGGCGAAGAGGCCGACGAAAGGCTGCTGCTGATCCGGGATATTTCTGAAAACGACCTGATCCGCCTGACGGAGATCCGGATCAAACGGATTTCCAAATACAATACCTTCAAAGCAGAGGAACTGATGGTGAAATTGGCCGAAGAACTGGAAGAGGTCAAAAATCATCTGGCAAACCTCACAGCCTATACCATCTCCTGGTATGAGAACTTGCTGGAGAAATATGGAAAAGGGCGGGAAAGGCGGACCCGGATCGCCACTTTCGAAGAGATAGAAGCCACGCAGGTCGTTGCCAACAACGCCAAGTTATATGTCAACCGGAAGGAAGGCTTCATCGGGTATGGACTGAAAAAGGATGAATTCGTCTGCGATTGCTCCGACATAGACGATGTGATCGTTTTCCGCAAGGACGGCAAGTTCAAGGTCTCCCGGATCGCCGACAAAGTGTTTATGGGGAAAAACATTCTCCACGTAGCGGTCTGGAACAAGAGCGATGAACGGACGACCTACAATCTGATCTACCTCGACGGGAAGACAGGCCGTTCTTTTGCCAAACGTTTTAACGTCAGCGCCATCACCCGGGATCGGGAATACGATCTGACCAGCGGCGACAACAATTCCAAAGTCCTTTACTTCTCCGCCAATCCGAACGGAGAAGCAGAGGTGGTGCAGGTCTATCTGAGCCAGAGCGCCCGGGCCCGGAAGAAAGTCTTTGATTTTGATTTCGGCGAACTGGACATCAAAGGAAGAAGCTCCAAAGGGAATACGGTCACGAAATACCCCGTCCGAAAAGTAGAACTGCTGGAGGTGGGTAAATCGACCCTCGGCGCCCTAAAGGTGTGGATTGATGAGGTAAGCGGCCGGCTGAACACAGAAGAACGCGGCCGCTACCTGGGCGCTTTCGATACCGGCGACTTGATCCTGGTCCTATATAAGGATGGCACCTACGAAATGAACGAACTGGACCTGACGCGCAAATACCAGCCCGATCAGATCGAGTTTATTTCCAAATACGATCCCCTTGATGCCGTGAGCGCTATTTATTACGAAGGCAACAAAGGCCGGACGGTAGTCAAGCGATTTATGATCGAGACCGCCTCTTTGGACCAGCGCTTCCCCTTCATCAGCGATCACAAGGACTCCAAACTCTACTATGCGACTACCCATGAAGATCCGACGGTGGAATACGCTTTTATGGCCAACCGTCAGAAACAAAATAAAGAGGTGAATCTGGCAGATTTTATCGAAATCAAAGGGTGGAAGGCCCTGGGGAATAGACTGGAAGATGCCAGATTGATATCCGTGCAGGAGAAAAATCCCCAAAGCACAAAATCCGGAGAATCCGATTCGAAACTGCATGCCGGAGATCAGATCGATTTTGATCTGTAGTCAAGACGGGGGTATGCTTTACCGAAGTTATGGATTTGGGGAATTTTTCCTCCAATGGTAAACAGACAAACATGGATAAAATGAAAGCCATTGAATTCAAAGCAGTGATCAAAAACGGGATGATCCGGATTCGTACAGGGGCCTGGCCGATAAGTTTGCCAAGGTGGATCCTCCTGATCGAAGAGGAGGAAACCCAGGACCGGGAAGCGAAGACCCCTTCCCCGGAGGCGGTGATTGAGCACATTCGGGCCTGGGATGTATTCGGACAGATTGCAGACCCCAACGAGTGGCATAGACGGCTTGCCCAGCAACTGAATTCCCTGCAGGAAGGCCTGAGCCCGAAAAAATCTACCTGAAGATCAACCGGAAAGTCCGGGAAACCATGTCTTCCGGCCTTTTCATCTTTTCTCTAAACGTTTCATGGTGTACGTATACGGTGGAAAGGACCAGGTAATCGTAGGGCTTATGGGTGAAAAAGAGCTTTAGGTCTACAAACCATCCTTTTCCAAACTTATGAAAAAGCGGCGCTGTAAAGGTGGATTCACCCGGAGCGATTCCTCTCTGGTAGATCCGTTCGTTTTGGGGATAATTCTCGTGGTGAGGCAAGAGCAGGATTGGAAAAATATCACCGGATTCATCCACGAACAAAGCATAGGGGTAAACGGGCCGGGAACTCTTGTTGGTGATCCGGAAGAAGTAGAGACTTTCGTTGGGCAGCTTGCATTCAACGACCAGTGAGTCTTCGTGAACGGGAACGATGGCCAAAGTGTCCTTCCCCAACAGTTCAACTTGAATAGAATCCGGGTCCAGATTCGGTGTTCCCAGAATATCGGACCAATGTTTAAGGCTTGGAATGCGCTCTTCAAATCCTTCCTCTTCTTCTTCGCTCAGGGGAGAAATACCCGACCGGGAGTCCTGGAGCCGCTGTTCCATTACCGATAGGGCCAGATCGATTTTTCGGGTCAGAATGGCGTAACGATAAGTGAGATAGGCTGTTTTGTCGATAGGCAGATCCAGTTTTTCAATCTTGCGGTAAGTCTCCAGGAAGGTATTTACCTGCCCATTGCGCAGTTGATTGTATGCGTTGGTGAGCAGGAAAGAGGGGCTGTTGTTGTTGAGTTCGAAGGTCATTTCCCCTCTTTCATCCAGCCCGAACGATCCAAAGTCTGGGATTTGTCGCCCCTCGGAGAAATCGCTTACGCTTTGTTCCATGTACAAGCCGAGTTCGGAGGTGGTGATCAATCCGTTTTTGTCTATATCCGCTCTCCCGGTCTGCAAGCCGTCGATCAACATTCCCGTAAACAGAGAGTGGTCTTTTAAAGGGCCTACATCCGAGGCGAGTTGCTCGGCCCGGGCGGAGGTAAGGATCCTTCGGCTGAGTTTGGACTCCAGTTCCCTCTCGTATAAGACCTCTGCCCGGTAGCTGCTGGCCTCCGCGCCCAATGCAACGCCGCTGTGACAGGCATCCAGAATGATATTCACATGTCGGGCCGGAAAAAGGGAAAGCCGGTTGAGCAAGTGGTCAATTTTGAAGTAGGTGTCCCGCTCGTCGGTTTCGAGGCCGGCCCCATCCACCGGTACGATATATCCCGATTCAATGATCTGATCGCCCACCGTATCCGTCAGGGTAACGCCATGCCCGGCGAAGAACACAACCAGGTTATCCTCTGGTTCCAGCATCCGTCGGACCTGCTCCAGGCTTTTGGTGATATTCAATCGGGTGGCCTTAGCGTCATACAAGGGTTCTACCGGCGTTTCAAAGCCGAAACTCTGCGTGAATAAATCTACAATCCCTTTGGCATCGCTTACGGCATTTCCCAGTTTCAACCACTTCGAATATTGGTCAACTCCAATAGCCAACAGGTAATTTTTTCCTTCCTCTACCTCAGCAAGGGCTGTATTGGCTCTCCGGACACCCCGCACCTCCTCCTGCGCCTGCATGGCCGGGGGAGCGAAGATCAGCATAAGCGAAAGGCAAAAAAGAGATCTCATGAAAGGTAGTTGGGTATTATATCCAGCTAAAATAAACCATATCCGCTTACCTGAGCATTTGTGAATTCTCTTCTCCCTGCATTAATCCACCCAAAAGCACTCCATGGCTATGCGATCCGCCAGCAATTTCCCGGAACGGGCGAGTTTGTACCGGCTATCCTCCAGAATAACGTGACCGGCCTGTTGAAAAGGGGAGATTTGTTGCCGGAAAAAGCCGGCATAGGCAGGTCCGATCGCGGAGATTTCTTCTACCCGGCAGCCCCAGGTCGTCCGGAGCCGGGTCATGACGTATTCGTTGTAGCGGGTGCCTGCATTCAGAGGTTCCTGTTCGAAAGGTACTTTCGCCTCCTCGAGGATGGAGGCCATGTATTTGGGGTTGTGCGAGAGGCTCCACTGGCGGCTTTCTCCATTGAAGGAATGAGCAGAAGGGCCGATGCCGAGGTAAGGCTTGCCCAGCCAGTAGTTGCTGTTGTGCACGGCGCGGCGGCCCGGCAGGGCAAAATTGGATATTTCGTAATGCTCGTATCCGGCCCCTTCCATCCAATCCATGAGCTTCTGGAATTGTCGGGCGGATTGTTCGTCGTCCGGAGAAGGCACTTTCCCGTGGGATATATGGTGGGCCAGTGCCGTCCGGGGTTCTACGGTCAGGGCATAGCAGCTCAGATGCGGTATTTGCCAGTGCAGGATCCGATCCACATTTTTCTTCCACTGGTTGTCGGTGGTGGTGGGAGACCCGTAGATCAGGTCCAGGGTCAGGTTTTCGAAGCCGGCATCCCGGGCGAGCCCAACGCAGCGCTCTGCTTCTTCGGCAGTATGGGCCCGGTTGAAAAACCGTAGATCGACTTCTGAAAAAGACTGTATGCCGATGCTGAGCCGATTGACCGGACTTCCCCCAAGCATCTTCAGCTTTTCCCGACTCAGATCATCGGGATTGGCTTCCAGCGTGATCTCCGCCTTTTCGGATACGGTAAAGTCGCGGTAGATGACCTCAAAAAAGGCCAACAGATCAGCTTCGGAGAGCAGGGAAGGGGTGCCTCCGCCGAAATAGATGGATTCTATGCTTGCTTTTTCACCCAGGTATTTCTTTCGGGCTTCCAGTTCCCAAAGCATGGCTTCCAGCAAATCGCTTTTGTACTTCAGGGAGGTGCTGAAGTGGAAATTGCAGTAGTGGCAAGCCTGTTTGCAAAAGGGTATGTGGAGGTAAATGCCGGCCATGGGCGGTGGATAACGTAATTTTGGAGTAGGTTAAACGTTGGGGAAAGGTAAATGATTCGGGGATTATCCAGTTCGGGAATTCGAAAATCCGGGAATGCCAAAACGAAGCTTTGCATTCTTCGCGGGTTCTTTGCGGTAAACTGGAGCTTTGTCTGTTTTTGCTCGATCCTGATCTTCCATACGCAAACGGCCTCGGCTCAAATGGATTATGGGCTGAATATCATTCCCGTCGATCAATCCGAAGAATTTCTTCAAAAACAGCTTGACCTACCGGAAGAGTTCACCGACAGCCTCGGGGTGTTGGCAGCGATAGAAGATATTCGACTCCAATTGCAGCAAAAGTCCTATCTGGGCGTATCGGTGGATAGTCTGGTCTGGCAAGAGAAGCAGGCCACCATCTGGCTTTACGTAGGGAAGCTCTGGCGCCTGAACCGCATCCACCCGGCTAATCCGGAGGATCCCATCTGGGAAAAGGTCCGCATCCGGTGGAAAAACCTTCGGGACAAAGAACTGTCTCCGGAGGAGATCGAGTGGGTTCGGGAAACCGCTTTGGCGGCGGCAGAGAATAATGGATACCCTTTTGCCCGGGTTTACCTGGACAGTTTGGAGGTGTCCGGAAACCAGGTTGAGGCTGCCCTCGTGATCGACAAAGGGCCCTTCCTGGTCTGGAAGGACGTCCTGCCCCTGGGAGACGCCCGGATCAAGGCATCTTTCTTGCGGCCTTATCTGGGCATCAAAGCGGGAGAGCCCTACAGCCGGGAAAAGTTTTTGCGGGTGTCCAAAAGGCTGCGGGAATTGCCCTATTTGCAATTGGCGGAAGAACCCTCCATCCTGTTTTCGGGCCGGGAAGCTACGCTCAACCTGAACCTGAAGAAACGGCGGGCCAGTCGATTCGATTTTCTGATCGGTGTTTTGCCCAACAGTTCCCAAAACGGCCGACTGATCATCACGGGGGATTTCGAAGGGGAATTCATGAATCCATTTGGGCTGGGCGAAAGGCTGTACGCCCAGTTTGAGCAACTTCGCCCGCAAACGCAGCAACTGCATCTGGCGGCCAATGTGCCCTACCTGCTGGAACTCCCTCTGGGCGTGGACGTGGATTTTCAATTGTACAAACGCGATACCACTTTCCTCGATCTGGACGTGACTCTGGGTATCCAGTGGCTGTTCGAAGGCGGAGATAACCTTAGTACTTTCTGGAACCTGCGGTCTTCCAGTCTGCTCAGCCTGAACACCGACCGGCTGAATGAACTGCAAAGCCTGCCGGATACGCTGGATTACCGGACCAATTCCTTCGGTATAGCTTATACGGCCGATCAGTTGGATTACCGATTCAATCCCCGGCAGGGTTGGCGGGTGCATTTTCGGGCGGGGGCGGGCATCAAGCAGGTGCGCCGAAATTCCCGCATCCTGGAATCGGATCTGGCACCCCAGTACGACAGCATTGCCTTGCGATCCGTACAGTTTCGACTGGAAGGGCAGGGTGCTTACTTCATCCCGGTTTTCCGGCGCAGTACTTTGATGTTGGGCTTCAAAGGGGGTGGACTGATCTCCGATAACCCGATCTATGCCAACGAGCAGTTCCGGATCGGCGGGACGAAGGTCCTACGCGGATTCGACGAGCAGCAGTTCTTCGTGACGCATTACGCCGTCGGTACTCTCGAGTATCGCTTACTGATCGATACGAATTCCTATATTTTTACCTTTTTCGACGGCGGCTGGATCAGCAGCGTCACCACCCAGACGGATCGGCGCGATACACCACTCGGCTTCGGTGCCGGCCTGGCCCTGGATACCAAAGCGGGTATTTTTAGCCTGAGCCTCGCCTACGGCAAGCAAGAGAACTTACCGATCAATTTCGGTGCCCCCAAGTTGCATGTAGGCTATGTGAGTAGGTTTTAAGCACCGAGTGGTCTGACGACTCTAAGTCGTCTGACCACTTTCCTTCCTTCTTCCAAAACCGCCGGTACAAGCTTCCCCCCAGCCCCGGCCGTCTCTATGCTTACCCCCCAGCCCCGACCGTCTCCGAAG
>CAZXIX010000036.1:0-3469 GCA_964640855.1 uncultured Saprospiraceae bacterium | reverse complement strand
CCCCCCAGCCCCGGCCGTCTCTATGCTTACCCCCCAGCCCCGACCGTCTCCGAAGGGACGGTTGGGGAGTACCAGCCCCTGCACCGTCCAGCTGTGCCGAGACGGTTTGGGGCTGAGACACCACAAATTTTATGGAATCCCACCTCTCCATGACTCTATATGAATAGACAAACCCACAGTTATGGCTACCCACACCACCCAACACGAGAAGGGCGTGCCCTATTTCTGCACCTTCACCTGTCGTTATTGGATTCCCCTTTTTGAAATGACGGATACCTACGATGACATCTACAAATGGTTTTACTACCTACACGAAAGAGGCACATATATTCTGGCTTATGTGATCATACCGAATCACCTTCATCTAATCCTTTATCTATCTGAGAGAGGGCCCATTCTAAATAAGGCTGTAGGTAACGGAAAACGATTCCTTGCTTACGCGATTGTGAAAGAACTCCAGCGCAGAAAATATAGCGGGGTTTTGAGCCGATTGCAGTCCAATTTGACTGACCATGAAACAGGCAGAGGAAAAAAGCATCGGGTTTTTGAGCGTTCCTTTGATGCCAAAATGTGTTTCACGGACCCTTTTTTCTTCCAGAAAATGAATTACATCCACCGAAATCCAGTTTCTGGCAAGTGGCGTTTGGTGGAGGATCCGGCAGACTATCTGCATTCGAGTGCGGGTTATTACATGCGAGGTGAACAGGGGATTTTCCCGGTGGTGGATTATCAGGAGATACCTTATGGGGAGTGAGGAGTAGCCCCTGCACCGTCCGGCCTTGCCGAGAAGGTTTGGGCTATCAGCTGTGACTATCCCCATTTTGTCATCCAACCCGACCGTCTCTATGTTTACCCCCCAGCCCCGGCCGTCTCCGAAGGGACGGTTGGGGAGTACCAGCCCCTGCACCGTCCAGCTGTGCCGAGACGGTTTGGGGCTGAGGTCGGGACATTTATCCTCACATTTCCTATATTTAACCAATGCCAACATCGACCACCTAAATCCCCATGCAGGTTTCCGCTTCCTCAAGTCGGTTCAACTGGGATAAAACCCTGGGTGCCCTTCGCCGGGGAAACAGCGTCCTCTTCCTGGGCCCTTTGGCCTACCGGTACAGCCCTGGCCAATCCCTTGAAGAACATATCCAGAAGCAGCTTGGCGTGACGAGTGAAAACCATCCCCAGATCCGCAAATTCTATCCGGAAGACGCATTCTATCTGTTCCACGATGGGCCTGCCCGCTACCAGTTCATCCTCCGCTTGCAGGAATTGTACCAGGCCGAAAAGACCAAACAAGACACCTCCCACCTCTTCGCTCCGGACAGTACCCTCCGGCAGATCGCCCGGATTCCCTTTCGGATGATCATTAACCTGGGAGCTCATGATCTTCTGAATACGGCCTTTGAACTGGAGGGATCGCCCTACATGTATGATTTTTACCCCAAAGGCAAACAGTATCGGGATGAGGTCAAGTACGCCCGCCTGGCAGAATCAACCCAGAAAAAGCCGCTGATCTACAATATGCTGGGGGATGCCGATCCCTTGAACCAGGAAAGTCTTCTGCTAACGCACAAGGACCTGTTCGAGTACCTGAAGTCGATCTTCGAAGGAAAGAGCATGGCGCCCGAATTGAAAGGACTGCTCAACAAGATGGAGAACTTCATCTTCCTGGGCATGCCCTTTGAGAAGTGGTACCTGCAGTTATTGCTGCAGGTCCTGCACAGCATCACAGAGAAAGCGCCCGCCCTGGAACGCTTCGCCAGTTACCCCAATCCTTTGGTGCAAAGCAAGGTCCTGGAGCAGTTCAACATCCACTTCATACCGGACAATCCCGATGTGGAGTCCTTTATCCGGGAATTGCACGAACAATGTGGAGAAGATCTGCTCAAAGGGAGCGGTATCGCCCAGGCAGACGTACAGGGATTCAAGCAAAAGCTGAAAGGTATCGAAACGGCCTTCATGAAAGGCAAGCATGAGGAAGCGTTGAAAAGCCTGATGGGCATACTGGAAGAGTCGGGCGACCGGCTGGGGGATCTGCGGATCGAGCTCATGTCGCGCATGGGCACCTACAACCAGCTCAACGAACTGGTTGTGAGCGGACGGGCGAATGATACCGACCGGGCGGATCGGAACAAAGCCGTTTACAGCCTGCTCGAAGGGGTCTCTATGATCCAAAAAGCCCTGATCGCATGAGCCGAAACCGCTATCCAGGCACGAAACCCTTCTCTACGGGACAGGAACTCCTCTTCCACGGGCGCGACCGGGAACTGCGGGATTTGTTCCGGGAGGTCCAATTGAATAGCCTGTGCGTACTCCATGGAAAGTCGGGCTTGGGAAAAAGCTCGCTTCTGAATGCCGGCCTCATCCCGAACCTGAACAAGGAAGGCTTCTGGCCCATCCCGATCCGGATCGGCGTTCATTCGAAATCCTTCCCCGAAAATACGCCCCTGGCACTGACCCGCCTCCGCTTGGGGGGTGAAGCCGCAGGACAAAAGACCGATCCGGAACTGGCCAATGTCATGCCTCCCGGAGAAGATTCCCTTTGGTACCACTTGCGCGCGTGGAGGGAGCTCGTGAAACAAAGCTCCCCGGTGCTGATCTTCGATCAATTTGAGGAATTGTTTACCCATCCACCTGAGACGGTCGATGCATTCGCACGGGAGCTGGCCGAACTGCTTCAGGACCGCGTACCCAGCCGGGTGGAGCGCATGCTGGAATTGAACCGGAGCCTGGGTGCTGATATACCCCCTGCACTGGAAAAACAGCTTTATCAACCGCTGAATCCCCGGGTGATCTTCTCCATCCGCTCGGACCGTATCCACCTGCTCGACCGACTGGCTTCCCGCTTGCCGGATATACAGCGCAACCGATACCTGCTGCAGCCTCTTAGCAAGGAAGGGGCGCGAAAAGCCATCGTACTCCCGGCACGGGAAGAGGGGGACTACGATACGGCGCCTTTTAGCTATCAGCCCGACGCGCTTCAAAAGATCATTACCAAACTGGCCGACCGGGAGGGTAGGGTGGAAGGGATCCAACTTCAGATCCTTTGTCAGTCCTTCGAGGAGAAGGTGCGCCAGTCGAAAGGGCAACTCACATCCCTTGCCGAAGCCGACCTGGGTGACCTGGACGCCCTGATCGGCAACTACTACCAGGACCGGATTGCCCAACTGGGCAGTCCGAAAAACCAACAGGCTGCCCGCCGGCTGATCGAGGAAGGGCTGGTAGTGGAGAGCGATAAGGCCCGCACGCCCATGGCCGAAGGGCAGATCCGGGAACAGTACGGGGTAAGTCCCGATCTGTTGCAGAAACTGGTGGACAGCCACCTGCTGCGGAGGGAACCTTCCCGCCTGGGCGAGGGCTATACCTATGAGCTTAGTCATGACACGCTTGTCGAGCCGGTGCTGGAGGCCAAGAAGGAACGCCGGGAGCAAGCCCGCCGTCGCTGAGATCGCCCTGGAGCGGGCGCCGTGAGCGG
>CAZXIX010000035.1:9308-37382 GCA_964640855.1 uncultured Saprospiraceae bacterium | reverse complement strand
CCACGACTCCAATTCAAAGATTTCCCGAGCTTCCCGAAGTATGAGGTCGTTGATCTCCCCTTCGACGTCAAAGCCCAATTCATCTTCCCGGACAACCGGCGCATAGGTGTGGGAGTCCCCTACGATCACCGAGCCGTCAGCCGCTTGCTTGAACAAAATGTGAATGCCCTGCCGGACAAAAGGGTCTTCCTGCGATTCCCGGGCTTTTATTCCGGGAAAGGATGGGCATTCCGAAAAGCTTTCGTAACGCCGTATCGTCCTCCCGGTCAGAACAGATCCCGGTATGCGTTGAGCGGGCTGGGAGACCGTCTGGAGCATCTGAATTTTCACCACCTGGATTTCACTGGATCTGAATTCCTCCGGAAACAGAAACCGGAAATCACTCCCGCTGCAAATCACGACCCGGCTTGCCATCCATTTACGATCGTCAGCCGAAATGATTTTGCAAGTTGCCCCAGTATCTTCTACGGTGGTAGCCAAAGTACTCGGGAAATAAGCCAATCCCTTCTGTTCGACGAGAAATTCCAATATCCGGCCTACAGCCAGCCTCGGGTCGAGATTGACTTCCTCCGGGAAGAAGAGCCCAGCCCGGCAATAAGATCCTTTGAGACCCGGGTAACGTTCTATGCATTGTGCAGCCGTCAGCACCTGCGATGGATAATCATTCTCCCGGTTGATCTCAGCCAATTCTTCGATCAAAGTTATTTCTTCCTCATTGGAAGCCAGATACACCGACCCCTGGTGGCGAAGCGAGATATCGCCTTTTTCCTGGATGCTCCGGTACAACTTCAGACTCTCCCGGCCGAGCGGTTGCCAATGGGTATCCAACCCGGAAGGGACGATCTGCCCAAAGTTTCGGACCGTAGCGCCTTGCGGAAACCGGTTTTTCTCCAGCAAAGCCACTTGCAGACCTGCCTGAAGCGCATGGTAGGCATGGAAGGTGCCCATTACACCTCCGCCGATAATGAGCAGGTCGTAGGTGTAGTTTTCGTTAGGCATGGGAATTACGATAGGCTAAGGTCGAGGATTCTGACAAACGAGGTTTCGTTAGGGCTAAAGACAAGGCTTCGAAATGAGCGTTGGCACTTGAGCACGGGGGTAAAAATGGCATTTGTAAATTACTCAATATGCCGGGTAAATTTGCTTAATAAACCGAGTAATTTGTTCTGCCCATTATCTCTACTCTACGGCTCGGCAACAGCTCTCAGGCCGATCGAGCGGGGCAGCAGCCTTGATCATTCAATACAAAAAGCCAAAAAGCCAAAGCGGTATGGTCTTTCCATATCCGATCTCAATATCATCAGCAGCGATATAGGCATTCTCCAATTCTTTGATCTGCGCCTTCGACTTGGCTCGCCCCCCAATCTCGAAAGACCATTTTTCATCCACCAGGAAATCGGTTTTCCGATGCAGGCTGACTTGATGTGAAGCACTGACTTGATTCAAAAAAAATGTCTCCCGAAGGCTACCCCTCTGTGGTTCTTCACCCGCCAGTGCATAGTAGAGGTTGGGGTTCTCGAGAAACACCTTATCCGGCTTTTGTAAAATACTCGTATTTCCCTCCGGAAGGGTTGCCAATCGAAGAAGCCTGGCTCGGTCCAGGTAGTGGAGATATCGCTGAAGTGTTTTTCGCTCTACGCCAATACGCTCGCTGAGCTTACTTATGTTGGGCTTGAAGGGAGGTGAATGTGCTATGATCCTCAGCAATTGAGCGACCTTTCTCCCCTGGTAAGGATCCAGATTGGCAAGAAACTGCATATCCACCTCTATAACCAATTGAATAAGTTGGCTTAAGGTAATTTGATAATCCCTTTCCGGCTCTGCGAAAAAGGGGTAATAACCCTTTTTCAAATAGTCCTTAAAATGAGGAATGGGTTTTATGGAAGACAGGATATCATTAGCTATTTGCCGATGCTCCCGGAGCAATGATTCCAGGGCCAAAACCGGGTAGTCCAAAACCCTTTGCAGCTTCAGATACTCCCGAAAAGAAAGTCCTGGCAAGGAATAATATAGAGCCCGGCGGCTCAAATCTTTTCCCTGTGCATGAATATCCAATACGGACGAGCCCGAAAAAACCACTTTTAATTGGGGTAGCAGATCGTATATATTCTTGAGTTCCCGACCCCAATTTGGATATTTGTGCACTTCATCTATAAATAATACCTCACCACCTTCCCGGTCAAATTGCTCCGCTACACCAATCAGCTTTTCTTCGGTGAAATACGGATCGTCGAGGGTGACATAAAGCCCCGCTTTCCCTTCCGCGCTAACTTTCCTCAATCGCTGCAACAGCACGGTCGTTTTTCCGACACCCCGCGCCCCTACAATGGCATTCATACGCCAATCCCAGTTCGGTTTTCCCGGCACCTGACGTTGAAACGCAAGAGGGGCTCTCCTTACCAATAAGTCAGATCTCTGAATGAGTTCTTGCAAAAAATGGGTGTTTAACAACCCAAAAATAGCATTTTTTTGGGTTACAACCTACTCATTTTAAACAGTAACCCGGCTCCGGCTCTCAGACGGGCCAAGAGGAAGTCGCCGCCCGGCAGTCGACCCGATCCCTGTCTATGAACGGTAAGTGGTTTACGGCAAACGGCTGACGCCCGACAAAATCCCCGCATCAAAAAATCTACACATCCGCCCCCGTCCCCACCGCTCCGGCTCCGAAGCGTTTGCGGATGCGATCCATGGCCTGGAGCAAGCGTTCGTCTTTTTTATCCTGATCGAAGAGGTCTAACTGCGGGCTCCCGCTCACCAGGCTGCTGAGCCGCAGCCCGACCAGCCGCACCAGCTGCCGGCGCTCGTAGAGCTTGTCGAACAACTCGTGTGCATGGCGCAGGATCACCGCATCGCTGGCCGTGTACGGAATATGTCTTTGCCGGGAAAAGGTGTTGAAATCGGAATAGCGCAGCTTCACCGTGACGCAGCTGGTGAGCTTCTGCTTGTCGCGCAACTCGAAGGCCAGCTTGCTGACCATGCCGCTGAGCTTGTCGCGCAGGAAACGCACATCGGTCGTATCCACCTGGAAGGTCCGCTCCGTAGAGATGGACTTCCGATCGTGGTAGGGCACGACCGGACTGTCGTCAATGGCGTTGGCCTTTTTCCAGAGGCTGATGCCGTGCTTGCCGAATTCGCGCTCCAGCAGCCGCGGCGGTATCTGACTGAGCATTCGTACGTCGCGGACGCCCATAAGGCTAAGCTTGCGATGGGTGGCCTTGCCGACGGAAGGGATCTTGCGCACGGGCAGCGGCGCCAGGAAGGCTTTCTCCAGACCGGCTTCCACCAATTGCGACCCGTTGGGTTTGGCCTCGCCCGCGCCAACCTTGGACACGAGCTTGTTGACGGACAGGCCGATCGAAAGCGGCAGCCCGGTCTCCCGGATGATCTTCTGCCGCAGCTCGCCTGACCACTTCCAGCAGCCAAAGTAGCGATCCATGCCCGTGAGATCGAGGTAAAACTCATCAATGGAAGCTTTCTCGAACAGGGGCGCCTCTTCGCTGATGATCTCCGTGATGGTTTTCGAATAACGGGAATAGGATTCCATATCGCCTCGCAACACGACGGCATCCGGGCAAAGGCGCAGGGCCATCTTCATCGGCATGGCGGAGTGGATGCCAAACCGGCGCGCCTCATAGCTGCAGGAAGAAACCACCCCTCGCCCGCTGCTTCCGCCGATCAGCAAAGGTTTTCCCCTCAGGGAACTGTTCTTCAGGATCTCGACCGAAGCGAAAAAGGCGTCCAGATCCAGATGGAGCACAGCACGTTCGAACATAGATTATCGTTTTCTCTGGTATGACGGGAGGTGGTTGAGTGGTTGAGTGGTTGAGTGGTTAATTTGCAATCAAATTTAAAACAATTTGTTTAAATAATTCGGAAAATATCTGCCCCTCCTCCCCGGGGCGGGCCGACTTTACAACGGCATAGTCCCGGAATGCCAGAGCGGGCAAGCCGGCTCGAAGACAGGAATCATAGCGGCGTCCCAACACCGATCAATTCCAGGCTGGAGCGTGATCCGGGTTGATCAGGCGATTGTTGGCGGCCGTCAGGGCAAAAACCTGCTGCATTTCCTCTTCGGAAAGACTGAAGTCGAAAATTTCCAGATTTTCCTGCAGGCGCTGGCGGGAAGCGGTCTTGGGGATTGCGATGACGCCGTCCTGCTGGATCAGCCATCGCAAGGCGACCTGCGCGCCGGTCTTGTCGTATCGGCGGCCTATTTCGCTCAAGGTCTCATTCTTCGAAACCAGCCCTTTGGCCAGCGGACTGTAAGCCGTAAGCGACAGCCCGTGCTGGCGGCAGGCTTTCCAGACCTTGCGCTGATCGATGAAGGGGTGGTATTCGATCTGGTTGTTGATCAGATCGGGAGCAAAGTTCACGGCCCGGGCGATCTGGCTGGTCGTAAAATTGCTGATCCCGATGTGCCGGGTCAGACCCTCTTCTTTCACCATGACCAGGTCTTCGAGATAGTCTTCCATGCGCATGCGCGGGTGGGGCCAGTGGATGAGCAGCAGGTCCACGAATTCCAGACGAAGGCTCCGGAGACTTTCTTCTACGGATTTATGAAATTTGGTCCGTTCCAGGTTTTCGAGGTTGACCTTGGTGGTGACAAACAGTTCCTTTCTCGGAATACCGGAGCCGCGCAGGGCATGCCCAACCTCATTTTCGTTGGCATACATCTGGGCGGTATCCACATGCCGATACCCGGCTTCAAGCGCATCTTGCACCAGATCCTTGGCATCTGTACCTTCCAATCGCCAGGTGCCCAGACCCAATACCGGAATGTGTGCCCCCTTGATCTCAATATGGAGCATAGCTAATTTTTTCAGTTCCTGGTGGGTTCAACCACTCCCTCTCAATGTAGGGTTTTATGAAAAGTCTAGCTGTTTCCGGTATTACTTTTCCCGATAAAAATTCCTCCTTTCCCCGCCCCGGCAAGGTTACCGGCTCATGTATACGCTTTTGGCTTCGCTCCGGAAAGCGCTTGGGGATGTGGCATCGCAAACCGCTTGGGGAAAAGCGGGAAAAGCCCGATCCGGTGTCCGTTTCCCAAAGGGTCAGGCCTGGCTCTCGACGTAATACTTGCGGATGCTTCTTTTCACATAAATGAAACGCCCCAGTCCGACCGCCAGCAGGACCGGCGCGATGGCAGCCAGCACCAAGCCTATTTCGTAGATCTCACGCAAGGACTCCAGCTGAATAATGGATAACCCGCTGGCCAGGAATACGACGGTACTCCGGAAATAGGCCAGGAAAGTCCGTTCATTGGCCAGACGAGTACGCTCAATGGCGAGATAATCCCTGGTGATCAGTTGGTTCTCAGACATGATTGAAATTTGATGATGTAAAGGTACGAAGAGCCGTTGGAGGAAAATGTGATCCAGGACACGATTTGATGTCGCGATGTCATGATTTTATGATGTCGCGATGTCACGATGGTGTGATGCCGGAGGTGGGGCCGATACATGGAAGGGATACCGGCTTCGGTCTACTACGCAGCCGGATTCGGTGGGAATTACATCCTGATCGATCCCGGACACTATCTCGTTTTGGTTACCCGGTGGCTCGAACCCCGGCACATGGCCGAAATGGCCCGGAAGGTGTTAAACGCCATTGAATAAGCCTTAAAGCAGGATATCGAGCCGATAGTACCCTTCTCCTTTACTCTTTCAGCAGGCGGACCACGGCCCGTTCGCCCTTTTGTGTCCGGATCTCCAGGGTGTAGACCCCGGCCGGGCCCTCTACCTGCAGGTCGAACTGCTCGATTCGTTCGAAACGGGTTTCGGCCAGGCTTTGTCCGGAACTGTTGCGGAGGATCGTGCGGACTTCCCCGTAAGTCTTCCCCAGCCCCACGGTGATCCGGCCCGTGGTCGGATTGGGGAACAGGCTGAGCTTGCCTTCAAAAGCGGTCTCGTTGACCCCTACCGGAACCAGGCTTTGGCAATCTGAGGTGTCCACGCATCCATCGGCAGTGACCTCCAGAGCATAGGCCCTGGAATCGGGCGGCGCAAAGGTGGACCCAGTGGCTCCCGCTACCGGAGCGAAGTCGTTATCGCAATCGAGCCATTGGAGCTCGCCTCCTTCCGGAATCACTGCCGTAAAAAAACCATCCGACGGTATGACTTCAAATAGCAATTCCGTCAGGGTCAGATTCAACCGGATGACGGAATAACAGCCCGTCGCATTGATCAGCGTAGCGGTGTAGATGCCGCTCTGATCGTATGTAACGCCGTTTGCCGGCCAGGTATAGCGGTTGCATTCGGTTACCCTTTCATCGGTTACCGGACTGCTGGAACTAATGGCCAGCTCCGTGATGACAATGCTGTCGCAACCCTGGGGCGTAGTTAGCGTATCCCGGTAGGTGCCACTGGAATCGACTATCCTGCCGCCCGGAAGCGTATACTCGTCGCAGGCCTTCACCACCTGGGTTTGCTCCGAAGGTTGTCCGATATCCAGATCCAGGGTGATCAGGCTGTCGCATCCGGCTCGGCCATGAGGGCCTGGAGATCGGATTGCGAGCCAAGGATCTCCTCCAGTAATGCCAATTGGTTGCGTGCCCGAACCCTGTTGTGGTTGTCGTAAGAGACCGGGTAGTAAAGGTCGCCGATCAGATAATCGGACAGGAAACGGACGGCCTGTTCGAAAACGATATAGAGGGCACCGGCCACCAGATTCTCCTTTTCCCGGAGGGTTAATTCCGGCTTTTGGGCCTCGAGATAACCTCGGGCAAGAGCCTGAAAGTGATCCCGTCGAAGTTTCACCTTTTCCGTATCCGGATCGTCTTCCGGTACCGGGCTGCAGCAAGTGCGTACCAGGTCGCCAAAGTCAAAAGGTGTAAAGCCGGGCATGACGGTATCCAGATCAATGATCCGATTTTCTTCGCCGACGAAAAGCACGTTCTCCAGCTTGGCATCGCCGTGGACTACCCGATGGGGAAGCAGAAAGATCGCCTGGCTAAGCTGGGGTCCCAGATGAGCAAGAGAGAGCACTTGTTCCACCTCGGGCTTCGCCTGATCGATTCGTGCCGGATCTCCGGTAAGGAGTGTTTCCCGGAATTTTTCGAGACGCCTGTTTAAAGCATGAAAGCCCGGAATGGTTTCTTTGAACTGCGCCGGGGAAAACCGATTGAGAAAAAGCTGGAAAGCCCCCACGGTCCGGGCTGCCCGATAGGATGTTTCCGGATCGGGGGAAATGGAATGGGTACGGCTTCCCTGTTGGAATTTGACCAGCCGCCAGGTATTCTGGCCCTCATCCACATGGTGGAAACGGTTAAAGCGAGTAGGTAAAATGCTCGGGCTGAGCTTAACATCCCGTCTGGCTTCGTATTCCTGCAGAGCCGGGACCATTCGCTCATAATTGGTCCGGAGGTTTTCCAGATCGAAGACCCGGCCGTTGACGCGCTGGAGGATGTAGCTTTTCCCAGCGACCTCAACCCGGTAAGTATCGTTGATGTGCCCTTGCCCGAAAGGTCGCGCAATGGCTCCGGCCGGGAGATTCCAGACCGGCAACAGACGATCCAATGGTAACGGCTCCAGCGTGCGGACTTAACTCCAGAGATTTTCAGGATAAACTCCCTGGTCTACCAATTCACGGATCCTGGCAATGGTCACCGGCTTGTCCTCCTGGTAGGTGACGCCAAACCAGTTGTCGTGGCTGGTAAGGACCTTACATGTCGCTTTTCCTTCCTTGATCAGCTTGTTTATGGTCAGCGGGATGAAGAACTCCGACTTCATTTCCTGCCCCTTTTCCTTCAGGAATTTTTCAAAATCCTCAGCGCTTTGCTCGAAGTATTTGGGGGTAAAGCCCCAAAAGTTCATGGATACGACGGAGTCCAGATCAATGGCTTTTTGCTCCCCGTCTTCTTCGAAAACCACCTGATCGCCTTCCCGATGGATGTTGAGCCGCTCCACCACATCGACGAGGAATCCATCTTTTTCAACGGAGACGCCGCGATTCACCGATCCGTGATCGGAAAGGGTATTGCGGAGGACATAACCTACCATAGCGTAATCGGTGGAATCGTTTTTCGACCGGGAAAGAAAATCACCCACCAATTGGAATCCGCTTTTACCGTAGAAGTCATCGGCATTGATTACGGCGAAGGGTTCGTTGATCACGTCGCGGGCTGCCAGCACGGCATGGCCCGTACCCCAGGGCTTGACCCGCTCCGGATTCACCTCGATCCCGGCGGGAATATCATCCAGCTTCTGCAGCACGTATTCGGCATCGATCTTACCCTCGAGACGGGGCTCGTAGATCTCTTTGAAGTCATCTATGATCCGCTCGTTCAGAACAAAAACGACCTTACCAAACCCGGCGCGGATGGCATCGTAGATGGAATAATCAATAATACTTTCTCCGGATGGACCTACCTGATCCATTTGTTTTACTCCTCCATAGCGACTCCCCAAACCGGCAGCCAGAATCAATAGGGTTGGTTTCATTTGCAGTATTCCTTTTTGATAAATGTTTGTGCTAAGATAAGCAGGTCAAGAAACTGCCGGGAAACGACTTCTGCCAGATGCTCTTTCCATTTTAAAATGGCAGAAAAGTTTGGGCATTTTTTTCGCTCGCCCCGCCTGGGTTGCGTTTGCCTTTTACAAATAAAGGGTAAGGGGGCATTTGTTTTGAAAGCTTACTATTTTTAAGCCTTCCATTTCTGACCGACCATTAATCCCTTATGCGATATTTCCTGCCTCTTTTCATCATGCTTTCGGCTCTGGGATGTCAATCCGGCTTACCGGATCAGAGGCCGCCCAAAGAGTCTCCCGATATCACTTTTCAGCTGACGGGAGCCAGCAACAGCCAAGTTTATCTGATCGGATTTTACCAGGCCCAGCAGTTCATCGTTGATTCTGCGTTGACCGATGCTGCGGGCAGAGGGCAATTGAAACGAGACGAACCTTACGAATCCGGCTTTTATACCCTGCAAGGCCCGGGTACGCCTGTCATACAGTTGTTGATCGACCAGGATCAGACCTTTCATATCGAGACCGGTCTGGATTTCCCCCAGCGATCTGCGGAAGTGACGGGTAGCCTGGACAATGAACTGCTCCAGCAAAACCTGGCCTACGAGCAGGATTTCAAGGAAAAACTTCAGCGACTTACTTTCCAAATGCGGGATCTTCCCGAGGGAAGTGCCGAGTACAACAACCTTCTGGAGGACCGGGATCGGTTGCTCGCCGAACGCAAGGCAGACCTGGAGGCCCTATTTGAAAAACATCCGGATTCCTTTTTCACCCAATACAAAAAGGCCGGTCAGAACCCGGAAGTTGAGGATGTACGTTTGCCGGATGGTAGCGTAGATCGGCAAAAGCAGTTGGCCCTCTACAAAAAAGCCTTTTGGGAAAGTGTGGATTTTGAGGATGAACGCCTCCTTCGCACCCCGGTGATCGCCAACAAGCTTCGAAACTACATCATCGAGCTGACGCCTCAAAATGCCGACTCCATCCTGGCTGCTGCCCACTACCTGATCGACCAGGTGCCTCCCGAATCCGGATACGTAGAATTCTTCGCCAACTGGATACCCTCCCAATACCGCCCCGGGCAGACTTCGATCATGGACGGTGAAAAGGTGTTCGTGCGCATGGTCGAAGAATATTTCACTTATGACAAAGCCTTTTGGGCAGATTCCATGACCCTTTACGCGCTGCAGGAAAGGGCAAGCCAAATGGCACAAAGCCTGATCGGACAGAAAGGGCCGGATGTGGTCTCCACCGACCCGAATGGAAATACGAAATCAATCTATGAGATCACCGCCCCCTACGTAGTAATTTTCATGTACAATCCCGAATGCGACCATTGCCAGGAGGAAGCCCCTAAGCTGGTCGAGTTTTACCGGGAATGGAAGCCGAAAGGAGTAGAGGTTTTCGCCATTGCGCTGGATACTGATCCGGAAAAATGGAAAGCCTTTATCCAGGAAAATAAGATGGACTTCATCAATGTCTTCGACCCCACCAATGCTTCCATTTACGCCAAATACTACGTCGACAATACGCCGGAGATCTACGTGCTGAATCCCGACCGGACCATTATAGGGAAGAACCTGGAAAGCTCTCAGATCGAAGCGGTCATTGAAATGGACGGGCAGCGGTAGCGGCGAAATCATTCGCCGCGGCAAGAGGGCTCTTTTTGGGGTATGTCTGGAGAATATCCCTGCCTCGCCGGCAGGCTTTGGGCTGCAAAGTTCCTTTTCGCCCTCAAAAACATTTTCCAGAAACCCCCTATTTAAGGACGGAAGTCCATACGCAGACGGCTGCAATAGTCACATACTTGCGTTGGCTATCTGCCCCATCTCTCGCAAAGGCACAACCGTTATCACTTCATCCAGGGCATAGGACCGATTTCCAGGATAAATCACCCATAGGTGTTCCAGATCCAGATCCTGAATGGCTTGCCACATGGACCGCGTTGTCCTGGGTGCGTCCTGATATTTGAACTCCGCACCGTAAGCCTTGCCCCTTTCTTGCCAATACAAATCCAGTTCTACGCCATGATGCGTGGCATAGAAAAAGACCTCGGTATCTCTTTTCCGAAGAAAGGTTACCAACTCTTCCAGAGCAAACCCTTCCCAGGAGGCCCCCAGCTTGGGATTCGTTCGAAGATCTTGCATGCTTTCTATGGATTGAAGGGAATGAAAAATGCCGGAGTCCCGGATGTATAGCTTGGGGCTTTTTACCAGTCTTTTCGATAAATTGGCACGCCAGGGAAGCAGGAGGCGCAGCATAAAGGTATCCTCCAACAGCGAAATGTATTGCTTCACCTTTCTGTCGCTGATGCCAAAAGACCTGCCCAGCTCGCTGTAATTAAGCGTTTGTCCGTGGTAATGACTCAACATCGTCCAGAATCGATACATGGTAGGAGAAGGGATGACCTGCCCCAGTACGGCAAGATCCCTTTCCAGAAAGGTGGATATGAAGTTGGATCGCCAGGTCCGACTGAGCTTGTCGGAAGCGGCCAAAAAAGAACGGGGAAAGCCTCCCCGAAGCCACAACCTGTCCAAGTCTTCGTATCCGGTTTCGGCCAGATTGAAGCCCGATAAATAATAATAACCGATCCTGCCGGCCAGGGATTCACCGCTTTGCTGGCGGAGGTTTGACGATGCACTGCCCAGGAGCAGGAAGCGTAGATCCGATCGTGTATCAACCAGATAACGCAACAGAGGAAAGAGGTCTGCCCGTCGCTGTACCTCATCGATCATGACCAGTCCAGATAGCCCTTCCAGCGTCAACTGAGGATTTTCCAGGGCTGCCAGATCTCTCGGATTTTCGAGGTCGAAGGTATGGTCGGGTTGGAAGGTTTTAGCCAAAGTGGTCTTGCCTGCCTGACGCGGACCCAATAGGGCCGTTACCGGGAATACAGCCAGTAATTCCCGAATGGCCTCAACATCTTTTTCCCGCTCCAGGAGTTTGGACATAGGTTCTATATTCCGTGAAATTTATGCAAAAAATGCTGAATTTTCACGGTTATTACACATGACTACCGATAAGTATATCAGCCGCGGTAGCGGCTCCTTCAACTGCCGCCATTTCAAAAGTGGTCTGACGACTCCAAGTCGTCGGACCACTGAGGGCAGGAAAAGAGACCCCTTCCATTGCTGGGAGGGGTCTCTTTGGATCAATGATGGATGGCTGCATGTATGTCCCTAAAACGGTCGCCGGGGACTGCCCGAAAACGACCAAATCGTTGAGGGAGGCCCGGTTCTTTCGAGATGGACCCTCCAGACTTGAATGCAGATTGCGTTCCAATCCCTCTGAACTATATCACCTCATCCAGGGGGCCCCGATTGACAATCGTCATTGATTTTTTAGCGCGGAAAAGCTATACTCATGGGTGCTAACTTATTCATTAACAAAAATCTATCGTCATGTCAATCGTTAGATGGAACAGAGATCGGGACTTTTTCCCAACTATCCCTTCCTTCTTCGAAAGAATGGGTTGGGATGATGATTTTCTCCCAGCTTTCCGAAACGGCAAACGAATACCTGCCGTCAACATTTCCGAAACCGAAAAAGAATTTCTGGTCGAAGTGGCTGCCCCCGGCATGACCAAAAAGGATTTCCAGGTTATGGTGGAGGAGGGTATGCTCAAGATCCGCGCCGAAAAAGAAGAAAAGAAAGAGGAGAAGGAAAAGGACTACCACCGTCGGGAGTACAACTTCGAATCTTTTGAGCGCTTGTTCCGCCTCCCGGAAAATGTAGACCCGGATTCGGTGAAAGCTCGCTATGAACAGGGGATACTGAAGATCTCCTTAAAAAAGATCGAGGTCAAGGAACCCAAAAAGAAGGAAATCCAAATCGGCTAATGGCGAAACCCCAAAAGGGTCTCCCGAAAGGGAGGCCCTTTTAAATTTTCTTTCCCCTAAGGCCGATTTCGACCTCAGGAGCATAAAGTTTTGCCGAATAGACATAAATCCAACGATTTTAAACATAGTTATACTTTTCACAAGAGGATATAGTGCATCTTGGACTCATAACGACACCATCAACAAACCCATTAAAATTCACCGTTATGAATCCATTGAGTCCACGCCACAGCATTCCGGCCAAACCGGATCACCCGGGAAATGAGCAGCGGGAATTCCATGCAGCCCTTACCCTGCTGATCTGCCTCCTTTCCCTCGGTCTGATCTATTGGTCCGGCCAACCCTTGGTTTCCTGGGAGCTGCACATGGCTGATTATGTTCCGAAAATGGAAGAGATATATGCCGCCTATTGAGCCGGCGCACCTAAAACCCCGCGAAGGCCGCCCCGAATCCGATGCTCTGTATACCACCCAACAATAAACCAAAACACGGGCCTGTTTGAACCCCTTTCGAAGGGCCCGAGAAAGCCTTTCTCCTCACCCGGGGAGGAGGCTTTTTTTAATGGTCCAGAGAAAAAAAGAGCCTTTTTTTGACAAATCCCCCCGGGATGAAAAAGCGGGGCTGCTCTTTGCTGAAAAGGAAATAAGACAGCTCCGGATCTTGCTGCGCACAGCCGTTACTCCCAAAGTTCAGGCCGGAAATGGTAGAAGGGTGAATTTACTCGTATGGCCCGCCAGACCCGCACTCCAACCTGCATCCACGCGGCAAAACCAAAGATTTTTCACTTAGTTTGGAGATTGGAAAATAGCTAAAATATCCTCCTTTGGTTTTGAACAGGTGGATTTCGAAATCCCAAAATTTTTCTAGTTTGCGGGTTCGAGTCCTAGCCGCCAAAAGGTATCGGAAAAACTCCGGTACGACTTTCAACACAAGAAAAAGGTTCATTCAACCTGTATCGGTACTATGAATGCAATAGACACCCTGTGGATCCTGCTGTGCGCTTTCCTGGTCTTTTTTATGCAAGCCGGGTTCGGCATGGTGGAAGCGGGATTGGTCCGCACCAAGAATGCAGCGAACGTATTGATGAAGAATGTCGTTGACTTCAGCTTTGCAGCCCTCGGATATTTCATTTTCGGCTATGCCATCATGTATGGTACGGACTCTCCGATCGTGGGCACGGCCGGCTGGTTCATGTTCGGGGTCGAATCCCCGGTGGAAGGGGTGCCCGTTGAAGCCTTCTGGTTGTTTCAGGCGGTTTTTGCCGGGGCTGCGGCCACCATTGTCGCCGGCGCCGTAGCCGAACGCATGAAGTTTGCCGCCTACCTGTTCTATTCCTTCATCATTACAGCCTTCATCTACCCGGTGGTCGGTCACTGGGTGTGGGGGGGAGGTTGGCTGGCCGACCTGAATTTCCACGACTTCGCCGGATCCACCGTAGTACATGCCGTGGGAGGCGTAACGGCTCTTGTAGGCGCCTGGATGCTGAAGCCCCGCTTCGGAAGATTTACCCGGAATGGAGAACCACGCGCCATCCCCGGTCATAACATGCCGCTGGTGGCCATAGGCGTTTTTATCCTCTGGTTCGGTTGGTACGGCTTCAACGCGGGTTCCACCCTGGGTTTCGGTGACCCGGAGACCGTTGCCCGCATCGCCCTGAACACCACCCTGTCCCCTTCCGTGGCGGCTCTTTCGGCCATGTGCGTCTCCTGGCTTCGCTTTGGCAAACCGGACCTTTCCCTGGCGCTCAACGGCGTATTGGGCGGTCTGGTGGGCATCACAGCTCCCTGTGCGGTCGTAAACAGCGGTTCGGCCATCTTCATCGGACTGGTGTCGGGCGCGCTGGTCGTCTTCGGAGTCGAATGGATGAACCGCATCAAAGTAGATGATGTCGTAGGCGCTTTCCCGGTCCACGGGATCTGCGGTATTTTCGGAACGCTCTGTGTCGGCATTTTCGGGTCTACGGCGCTCGGTGCCCCTCTGGAAGGCCTTTTTTACGGAGGCGGTTTCGGGGCTTTGGGCATCCAGGCCCTGGGCGTAACTGCCTGTTTGGGGTTTACGGCTCTGAGCATGTATATCGTTTTCAAAGCGATCGACTCCATCGTCGGCTTGCGCGTATCCCATGAATCCGAGCTGAAAGGGCTGGACATCGAGGAGCACGGCATGGAATCCTACAGCGGCTTCCAGATTTTCACCACCGAATAACGACGGGCCTCACTATGAAAATGATCATCACCTATATCCGACAGGAACAATTGCCGGCCATCAAGGAGTCGCTCGCCGACGCCGAGATCTTTCATTTCACCGTTATGCCCGTTTTGGGGACCGCTCCCCGCGCCGAACAACGAACCTTCCGGGGCGTAGAGCAAAAAGTGACCCTTTTCAAGCGGATGCGGATGGAACTGATCATTAAAGAATCTGATGTCGAAGTGGCCATCGAGGCGATTTCCAACGGCGCCATGAACAGCGGTGGAGCAGGACGGATCTTCGTCACGGAAGTCTATGACGCCGTCAAAATCTGGACCGGAGAACGGGGCGACCGAGCCATTTAACCTGAGAGCGAATTATGGGAAAGAACAGAATACCGAATATCCGGTCTGTGTTGCAACAAATCAAGGATGAGAACATCCAGTTTCTCGACCTCAAATTCGTTGACCTCTTCGGCATGCTGCAGCACCTGGTTATTGCTGCTGATCAGGTGGACGAGGGAGATCTGGTCAAAGGGTTTTCTTTTGACGGCTCTTCCGTAAAGGGATTCCAGACCATCAACGACAGCGACCTGATCCTTCGCCCCGATCCGTCTTCCGTTTTCAAGGATCCTTTTTTCGATGAGCCCACCCTGTCTTTTTTCTGCGACATCATCCGGCCACGCGACAATGCGCCTTATCCTTCGGACCCCCGGGGCATTGCCAAAAAAGCGGAACAATTGCTGCGGGCCAAAGGAATCGCCGAAACCGCCTTTTTCGGACCGGAGATCGAATTCTTCATTTTCGACGAGGTCCGCTTCGATCAGGAAACCCAGTTCGGCTACTATTACCTCAACAGCGCGGCGGCCTTCTGGAGTACGGGAAAGGAAGGTAAAAACCTCGGGAACATCGCGCCCCGAAAAAGGGCTTACATGGCAGCTCCGCCGATAGACCAATACAACAACATCCGGTCCAAGATCGCCCAGGTCCTCAAGCTCGTCGGCTTGCAACCCGAGTTGCACCACCACGAGGTAGGCGCCGCCGGTCAGTCAGAGATCGGCTTCAAGTTCGGCCCCCTGACCATGCAGGCAGACCGGGCAGTGAAATACAAATATGTGGTCCGCAATGTGGTGGATCGCTACGACAAGACCGTAACCTTCATGCCGAAGCCCTTGCATCAGGAAAACGGCTCCGGTATGCACGTAAACATGAGCCTGGTCAAGGATGGGGAGAATATCTTCTACCAACCCAACCGCTATGCCGACCTGAGCGAACTGGCTGATCACTTCATCGCCGGTGTGCTGACCCATGCCCCGGCACTTTGTGCCATTTGCAATCCGACCACCAACTCCTACCGGCGGCTGGTCCCCGGTTACGAAGCGCCGATGAACCTGGTCTACTCCCAAAGCAACCGGAGCGCCTGCATCCGGATCCCCGCCACCGCTACCAGTCCCAAAGCCAAGCGGATCGAATACCGCACCCCTGACCCATCCAGTAATCCTTATCTGGCTTTCGCTTCCATCCTGCTGGCCGGTATCGATGGCATTCAGAAGAAAATGACTCCGCCCAAGCCGGTGGATGAAGACATTTACGAGTATGTAGCCTCCGGGCGGGGCTCCGACCTGAAAAGAACTCCCTCCTCCCTGGAAGAATCGCTGAATGCCCTGGAAAAGGACCACGAATTCCTGGTACGAGACGGGGTTTTCTCGGAAGGTCTTCTGGAAAAATGGGTACGGATCAAACGAAAGGAAGAGCTGGAATACATCAACCTGAGACCGCACCCCAGCGAATTTATGCTGTACTTCAACGTCTGATAACTCAAGAATGAGAAACCTGTCATCATGGACGTAGCACAAATAACCGGAATCGCTATTTTTTTTGGGTCGATTTTCATTTTGCTCCTCATCGCCTTCATTCGGACCAATGTGGTGATCTGCAAGCCCAACGAGATCGTCATCATTTCCGGGCGCCAACGCAAGGGCCCCGACGGTCAGAAAGTCGGCTACCGGATCATTAGGGGAGGCCGCGGGTTCAAATGGCCTTTCATCGAATCCATCAGCCGTTTATCCCTGAACACCCGTACGATCAAGATCAACCTGGCCAAAGTGCTTTGCAAGGGGATGATCCCGATCGAAATCGAAGGGCGGGCCAACATCAAGCTGGCCGGCCGGACCGAAGAAGGCATGGAGAACGCCATCGAACGTTTCCTTGGAAAATCCGAAGAGAACATCGATAAAACGGCCCAACAAGTTATCGAGGGTAACCTGCGGGGTGTGCTGGCTTCCTACAGCCCGGAAGACGCCAATACCCAACGCATAGAAGTGATGCGATCCACGACCCTGGAGGCTCGCAAGGAGCTGAAAAACCTGGGCCTGGTGTTGGACTCTTTTCAGATCCTCAGTATATCGGACGACCATGGCCACCTGGAAGCCATCGGCCGGAAGCGAAATGCCGAGGTACTGCGGGATGCTCAAGTAGCAGAAGCGCGGGCCGATGCGGAAGCCCGGCAGGTAACCGCCGAACAAAAGAAACTGGGGCGGGAAGCCGAGATCCAGTCCGAGCTCGAGATCGTCAAAAAAGAGAACGCCCTGGCCGTAACCCGTTTCAACTTGCAGGGGGAAGAGAACAAGGCCAGCCAAAAGGCGGTGGTAGCCGGCGACATTGCCCGCACCACGGAAAAGATCGAATTGGAAAAACTCCGGGTAGAGCTCAGTGCGAAAAAACAGGAAGCCGAAACCGTGATTCCCGCCAAAGCCCGCAAGCAAGCCATGGAAATGGAATCCCAGGGAGCAGCCTCTCGCATTCTCGAAGACGGGAAAGCTACCGCCAAGGCCGTCGAACTGATGCGGGAGCAATGGCAGAACGGCGAAGCGCACGAACTCTTCATGATCCGCATGCTTCCCGACCTTTTCGACAAGGCAACCCGCGTCATTGCCGACAACCTGCACATCGAAAAATTGACCATACTGGATGGAGGCGATGGCGGAGAAGGAATGTCGAATTACGTGAAGAACCTGACCCGCAGCGCGGTGACCCTCATCGAGCAACTGAAAAACACCACCGGCGTAGATCTCGGCGATCTGGCGAAAGGCGATTCCAACAAGATCGAACTGCCCCCGGAAAAGCGCTAAAAGATACTCCCCCGCGGGAGTAAGAAGAAGCAAATCGGATCGGGAGGTCTAACTACACACCCGTAAGCATTGAAAGTGATTCCACTGCAGGACTATGCCTCATGATCCCGGAAGAGGGATCGGGGACCAGGGTATCGGTTGAGTAGTTGAGTAGTTGAGTGGGTAAGTAGGTATTGGTTTTCGGGGATATGGATTTTCGAAACTGCGGGCTAGCCTTCCCTTTGGGGAATCCAAGGGCGCGGGTGGATAATTCAATTTCTGGAAAAAAGTAAGATTCGCTTCGTCAGGGTATTGGGGATTGGGTATCAGGTAACAAATTGAATATCTGATTAACCGTTTCAGCTTACCTTTACCCCGTGGAGTATGCGCCCCCTTCAATCAGCCTGAGCCTTCCGAAATATTAGGCCCATACTTAGTATATTAGGCGGGGCTTTCAGTATTGTCTCATGGACCTTTCTCCCTACACTCAAACCCTCGGATCCTATGACCTCTTCAAGGGACTGGAGCCCGAGGTCGTCCAATATATTTTCGAAAGCAGCACCCTGCTTGAATTGGAGCCGGGGGATGTTCTGATCCAGCCCGGCGTTCCCAATGAAAACCTGTATCTGCTCCTGGACGGAAATCTGGAGGTTGTTCTCGAAAAGGACGACACGCAGATCCCCATACCCATCTCGCCGGGCGAATGCCTGGGGGAAATGTCCCTGATCATGCGTCGCCCTACCTCGGCCATGGCCCGCGCAGGCGAAGCTTCCCGTGTGCTCCTCATCCCGGGAGAGGTTTTTTGGCAAAAGATGACGGTCAACCGGCAGGGGATCCGAAACCTCATGGACATGATGGCGCGCCGGCTTGAACGAACCAACCTGGCATTGATCCGCGGAGTAGAGAAACAACTGAAATACCAACATCTGGAAAAAGAACTGGCCACGGCCGGCAAAATCCAGGCCAATATGGTGCCGGATGGCTCCGGACTCTTTCCCAACAAACCGGAGGTAGAAGCCTTCGGCATGATCCGGCAGGCCCGCGTGGTAGGAGGCGATTTCTTCGATGCATTAGCCCTCGACCCCGAACATATTTATTTCGCCATCGGCGATGTATCCGGTAAGGGGATGCCCGCCTCGCTGCTGATGGCGCGCACCTTTACCTCCCTGCGGCATCATGTGAGCGACAATCCGGATTTCGGCGCCGTTTTTTCCACGGTCAACCGACTTCTCTGCCGCAACAATAAGGATCTGATGTTCGTCAGCGCTTTCGGAGGCGTCCTCAATCTGCGAACCGGGATCCTGCAGTTTACCAATGCCGGGCACAATCCTCCTCTTGCTGCCCTGGGGGGCTCTTCGGAATTTCAATCCATGGATCTGCCCCACGGGACCATTCTGGGCGTTCTGGAGGACGGGCACTATCAATTGGGAAAAGCACAACTCCAACCCGGCGATACGCTCGTGCTGTATACCGACGGTTTATCGGAAGCCACCCGGGAAGACAAGGAAATGTTTGGAGAAAGAAGAGCGATCGACTATCTCAACCGCGCCCGGCCGAGCCGGATGGAAGACCTGGTCAAAGGCCTCGAAGGTGAGGTCATGCAGTTTCTGGACGGGGCCTCTCTGAACGACGACCTCACGATCCTTGCCCTGAAATACATCGGCTGAGGCATTTCCGCTCTACCGTTTTCTTATGCCGGGTCCAGAGCCGCCAGGCGATCCGTCAAGGATTTCAGTTTTTGGCCCACAGGGCCGAGCACGTATAACCCCTGATGATTCCAGGCGTCCACCTCTTTTCCATCTTTACGAATCGCTTGCGAGCGGGAAGCCCGGATGATATGCAATGCGGGAATCAGATCATAGGGCCGGGCAGGCGCATCGTCCCAGGTATTGATGTAAAAAGTTCCGGTTTTCGCCGCTTCGGCCATCAATAGGGAAGGCGAACCGCTCACCGATTTGAGCAAAGAGATCTCGCCCAGTCTCCACAATTCGAAAAGACATTCCAAATAAGGCAGTGCTTTTCTGGACGGATGGAGATTGACCAGGATGGGCTTGTCATCCGAGGGGGTAAACAAGGGAAGGGGATGCAGTTCCGGGCTCTTCCCCCTTTCGGGAATCAGAAAAAGAAAGCTCTGCTCATTTCCTATTCGAAAATACATTTCTCCGGAGACGGGCGCGCAGACCAGGGAGAACAAAGGAATCTTTCCTCTCAGAATACCCAGCGTGATCGAATAGTTGCCAAAGCCGGCCAGGAAGTTACGGGTCCCGTCGATGGGGTCGATCACCAGCAAGTATTCGCTCTGCTTCGGTTCGTCGCCCAGTTCCTCGCCAAAGAAAACAGCTTCCGGAAAAAACGCCCTTAGCTTCCTGCGGGCCAGTTGTTCCATCTCCACTTCCACCGCCGTAGAGGGAGAACCGTCTTCCTTTCTTACCTGCTCTATCTGCTCCATCCTGTAATGCCAGCTTCGAACCCGGGGATACAGGTGGTAGGCGATATGAAATCCCAGCCGGGCCCACTCCCTGGCATCCGAAGGGTCGATGCAAGCCTCGATATCCTTTTGAAAGGCTTTTTCGATGATTGACTGATATTCCTTCATTAGCCCGATTTTTCCAGGATGTCGATGATATTTTCGTCCCGATGGATATTTTCGTCAAACAAATGCAGCAGGGCCGACCGCAGCAGGTTGGCGTAGCTGGGATGCAGGCTGTTGATCAAATGATGATTGACGGGTTTCCATTGCAAGCCCCCCTTCTTTCCTTCCCGTACCTCGTGGGCGCCGTCCAGAAAAACCAGGAAAGCCCGGGCATCGATCCAGGCGTGATCCGTCTGGCGCAGATCGTAGAAATAGCCTTCATGCAACATCTTGAAATAGTGATCATCCATTTGGATCTTCACTTTTTCCTGAGCCCGCACCAAAGCTTCCCGGAAGGACTCCCCTCGGCGAAAGTGTATACTGATGATGTCGGATTCCTTTTCATCGGTATTGATCAGACACTCCAACTGTCCGGTCTTTGCATTGAAAAAGATGGGGCAGAAAAACAGCATGGGATTACTTCCCCAAAGCCAAAGGCTACCGCGTCCCTCGATCCCGGTCCGACCATTTGGGTTGAGGGGCTTCCCATCGGCAGCCCGAAGATAGTCCCGCCCCCATTCGACCAGATCGGGATAGATCCATTCCGTTTCCGGATCTGCTTCTCCCTGCGGATTGCGGCGGCGATCCTGCTCGACCACCTCGGGAGATACGTAGTACGGAGGTTCGTAATCCGGGCACTCGGTTTTCCAATTCGCCAGATCGATCGGGATCCGGAGGCGCTCCGGGTACTCGGCCGGTTTCTCGCTCCGGGTCTTGAGATGGAAGTCGTCCCCTACCAGCAGGAAAACCAGGATCTCAACCGAAAGCAGAGCATACCAAAGTTGTACGGGCTTGCACTCCCCCTTGTCCCGGGATTGATCAAAACTGAGGGTGTGCAGAGCGTAGCGCAGCAGGGCGATCTTGTAAACCAGCCACTCCTGATCACTCTGCAAACGACTGTAGGCCAGGCGGAACTCCCGGACGGGAAGATAGATTTTCTTAAAACGGATATCCCAGCCCACAAACCGCAACGAATCGGGAAGCTGATCAATGGGGGCGGGGATCCGGTTGAATAGCAGGTATTCCTCCAGCATCTGCAACCTCGGAAGGTCCTCGTCTTCCAGATCCTTGGTGAGCACAAATTTGACGTCGTTTTCCAATTTGGCAAAATCGATGGAAATGGGATGCAGGCCGGTGTGCGTCCAGTCAATGGTCCAGAGATTACCGTTCTCGTCGGCCAATATATTGGCCAGGTTGAGATCCCCATGGGCTATGCAGAGTTCTCCCAGAAGCACGTCGTTATTCTTGCGAACGGCATCGAAGATCTTTAGAATGGACTCCTGGGAAACGGATATCTGCCCGATGAGGTGGGACTGAATATTTTCCATGTTGGCTTTCAGCCATTTGGAATGTTGTTCGAGATGCAATTTGAAATGCCGATAGGGTGCGATCAGGCGTTCGATCTTCGTATTGGAGTAGACCCGGTCATTCAGCAAGGTCAGCACCCGGTCGAGCATAATGAGAAATTCGCGAAGTTCAAAATCGGTGCGGGCGCGCTCCAGGTGATCCTGCAGGGTCAGGGGCGTACCTTCCATGGAGGCCATCTCCATGCCGATCCCCGAGTAAGAGCCGGAGTTGACCGGAAAGGTGAGCGTGGGCACATGTTTGCCCAGAAAATCTTTTACCAGGTGGTAACCTTTGATCTCCAACCGTATGGGATAATGATCGTCGATCTTGATCACCATCGGTTCCGTTTTGGAAATGCCTTGCCTTCCGTAGGCCAGGTAAAGGGCGCTGTTGCTGTAGCCGCTGCTCAGGCTGTGGAGGCGGGCTTCGGTCCAATGCATGCAGAGCGCTTCGATGATGTCGATTTGTGCGTCATTGAGCCGGGCCCGTACCGATTCCGGTTCTATGCGCACGGCCCGAAGCTGGAAGGGGTCCAGAAAGCTCAGATCGAGGCCCATATATTCGGCCAGGTCGTTGGAACAGTTGAGTACTTTGATCAGGTTGTCGGGGAACTGGTATTGCAGTGCAGCGAAATGGGCGTCTTTATTGGCGCTGGCCGTAAAATGGGAGAAAACAGCCACATGCTGGAAACCGAACAGATTGCGCAGCACATTGGCGATGGTAAAGAGCCTTCTTTCGGTGTGAAACCCGATGAGCAGAAATCGGATCTCCGAAGCCCGGTTCTTTTCCGGATCGAAATCCGTCAGATCGAGGTCGGCAAAAGCGCATAAGGCATCCTTGAGACCTTCGAGGGGAAACGAAAGACCTTTGTCATTGATGGTATTCCCGGGGCTTACCAAATCGCGAATGACCGCTACGAAATCTTCCCCTGTGGAACCCTTCAAACAGTGATTGCCCAGACGTTGTAATTGCTCCGTATTGGTCCTTTCCTCCGGGTCGTAATAATCCCGCAGGAAAAGCAAATGGGTAGCCGGCTGCTGCTGCATCCGGTGCAAAAAAATGGGAATGGGCCCTTCTTCATCCAGGTCCGCCCGACCGAAAAGTCGCTCCGCAGCGATCGTGCCGATGTGGACGTTGTTTTCCAGGTAGCGATCCCGCAGCCCGCAATAATCGTTCACCAGATTGTCCGCAATGATGACTGTCTTGATCATCTGAAGGTTTCACAATTCATGTAATGCCTCGTCTTCGGATCCGTACACCTGGAAAACCAATCCGGCCAGACCGGTCATCTCCAATATTTCGCGCACATTTTCATTCAGGTTGCAAATCCCGAACCGGCCCCTCCCCTGCAAATGTTTGGCAGCCCCGAGAAGGACGCGTATACCGGCACTCGTAATGTAGTCCAGTTCGCGGAAATCGGCCAGTACCCGCGTGGCGCCTCCCTCAAGCACTTCCCGAAACCGGCCATCTGCCACGGGGGAAGTCTGGGTATCCAGGCTCCCGCGGAGGTGAACGATCTGTACGCCTTCCTTCTCAACAATGCTTATCTGCATAGATTTTTACGGCTTAGCTATTTCCCAAAAATTTTATCAGCGTAGTGCGATTGCAATCGCCTTCCCGCTGGTATTGAATCTCGTCCATCATTTGCCTGACCAGAAAGATACCCAAACCGCCCGTAGGACGATCCGGCAATTCAGTCTTTACATTCGGAAGGGGAGCTTCCAAAATATTGAACGGCACCCCGCTATCTACAATATCTGCCCGGACGATCGATTTTGTCAATCGGACGGTTATAGCAATGGGATAATCTCCGGGTTGCGAAAAACCGTAGGAGATGATATTGTTCAATAATTCGTCAAAAGCCAGAATAAAAGCCCGTTTTACTTTATCCGGGATGCCGTTCTCCCCGGAAAACCGGAGGAAGGCTCCTTTCACCCGGTCGATCTCCGGATATTGGTTTGGGACGGTGATTTCAAGAGTTGAGGTGTCCATACGGGGATATTGGCTGCGGACTAACCTGTCGGCCTCTCAGAAAAAATCCTTCTCCCATACAAGGTAATCTGAAAAAGCGAGGCGGACCAAAGATCCGCTTTCCCGCAATGGAAGTGAAGCGGATTTTCAATCCCCGAAAGACTAAGATTCGTTTCGTAGGGTATCCGGGTATCTGGCGACTAATTGAATACCCTGTTTTGTACCTGATACCTGATCAACCGGTCCGGGTTACCCTTTTGCCCGCGGAGAATGTGCACCCTTTTATGGACCTGAGCCTACCGGAAGATCAGGTCTGTACTTAGGGGTAATTCGGAATATTTTTTCCCAGGTAGATATCCCGCGAGACGAGGAAGTAATCCCCCCTGGATTCGGGCTGCACAATCCCGGATCCCCCCCGACCGGGCATGCCGGATCTGACCTCCCGGGTCAACATAGGATCGTCGGCAAAGAAAAAAGAGTCCAGGTAATATTCGTTCTTATCCGGTTCCTTTACCATGACATGGATGTGTTGCGGTTCGGCTCCGTTGGGGTAGGGTCCCGGGCGAAAGGTGAAAAAAGTATACTTGCCGTCGCTTCCGGTTTTCACCCAGCCCCGATAATGGCCATGTCTTTCTCCCCATCCGGTTTCGTCCCCTTTCGTTTCGTAAATGCCCTGTCGGCTGGTGTGGTAAATGTAAACGATAACGTCGGCTGCCGGCGTTTTGCCGTCGGCCTGGAAAACGACACCCGTGAGTTTCAGTTGGGGCTCATTTACCGCAAAGCCGGGAAGCGTATCGGTGTTGGAAAGGGATGCATCCCCGAATTCGTAAACGGCTTCGCATCCCTCACAAGGGCCGCCCACGGTTTTCTAGCCGGCTTTTTCCTGTGACTGGCAGTTAGAAAGGAGCCCAAAAAGAAGGAAGGAAATCCAGAGTCGTTTCATGATGGGAGAACTTTTGATCCATTTTCCCCTTTTTAGAGCAAATTGTCAACCCCGATCGGAAAAAATTCAGGAGTCCACGCTTCGGGTTTCCTTGGGGCTGTGCCCGTATTCCTCCGAAAAGGTCCGGGAAAAATAGGCGGGATCCCGAAAACCTACCTCGTAGGCTACCTGGGTTACATTGAGGTCTGTGGTCAGCAACAAGTGTCGTGCCTTGCGCAGCCGGATCGTGCGCACAAAAACGGAGGGCGACTGTCCGGTGAGCGCTTTGATCTTATTATGCAATTGGGCCCTGCTGACCCCGATGGCCCGGGCCAGACCGGAAATTCCCAGATTTTCGTCGTCGAGGTTTTCTTCGAGTTGCTCGCGAACCCGGGTGAGGAAGGCGTCCTCCTGGCGAATGGCTTCGTCTTCGGTCCCTTCGCCGGATTCGGCGCGGCGAAACCGCTCCTGCAGTTTACGCCTGTTCTCCAGAAGCTGTTCGAGACGGACTTCCAGTTCCTCCCGATTGAAGGGTTTCGCCAGGTAGGCATCTGCCCCGTAGCGGAGTCCCGAGATCCGGGATTCCTGGTCCGCCCTGGCCGTCAGAAGCACGATGGGAATGTGGCTGGTACGTATATCGCTTTTCAGGGTTTCACACAATTCAAAGCCGTCCTTTTCCGGCATCATAACGTCGCTCACGACAAGATCGGGCACCTGTTCGATGGCCATCTCAATCCCCTCCTGCCCGTTGCGAGCTTCCCACAGCCCGTATTTATCCTCCAGACAGGAGCGGACGTAGGTCCGCACATCCAGGTTGTCTTCCACCAGCAGGATATTCACGCGCTCCTCTTCCTTAGCCGGGGATTCCAAGGGGCTGTTCTCGGTTTCTTTTTCCCCGGTGCCTGTCTGCCGGATTCCCGGATCCTTCCTTTCTGCTTCCTGGCGAACCGGGAGCACAATGTAGAAGGTAGAGCCTTTTCCTTCTTCGCTTTCCACCCAAATCGCCCCATCCATCAGCAAGACCAGCTCCCGGGTCAGGGCGAGCCCGATCCCGGATCCGGCCCATCCGGATTGTTGGGGGCCCGTTTGGGTTCCCTCCACCTGGAAATAGCGCTCAAATAAAAAGGGAAGCCGATCTTTTGGTATGCCGATCCCGTTATCTTTGACCTCCAGCCACAAATGATTTTTACCCGGTACGGAACGGGTCTCGGCCGGAGGCTTCGCTGAGGGGCGTTGAGAAACCGATACCTGAATGGTGCCTCCTTTGGGAGTGAATTTCAAGGCATTGGAAAGCAAGTTGGAGAGCACCCACTGCAAGCGTTCGGGGTCGTGGTCCATGAGGAGTTCTTCTTCGCTGGCCTCAAAGGCCAGTTGCAGTTCGTATTGCTCGGCCGGGGTGCGAAAGGACTCGGTCAGATAGCGGAGATAGGCAATGATGTCCGCCTGCTCCAGTCGCAGCTTGAGTCGGCCCGAATCCAATTTGGCCAGATCCAGGATCTGATTGACCAATTGCAACAGATGGTCGCTGTTGCGCTTGATCATGTGCAGCCCCTCGGCCATCCAACGGTCCGGTTTTTCCTGGATTTGGTCGGCCATGCCACTGATCACGGTCAGGGGCGTCCGAAATTCGTGAGAGATGTTGGTGAAAAAGGTGGATTTGACCTGGTCGAGTTCGCGGAGTTTTTCGTTATTCAACTCCAGTTCGCGGGCTCGCTCGGCCTGTTTGGAGACCTCCACTTCCCGGAGGGTTTTTCGGAGAGTGGCATTCAGGTCGTCGAAATTGATGGGTTTGGTGACGAAATCGAAGGCCCCCAGGTTCATGGCTGCCCGGATGTTTCCCATATCTCCGTAAGCGGAAACCATAACGACCTTAATCTGAGGCCAGTTTTGCCTCAGTTTGCTCACAAAAGTGAGCCCGTCCATTTCGGGCATGTTGATGTCACTCAGGACGATAGGAATATCGGACTCCTTTTCCAGGATAGCCAGAGCCTCCTTTCCGCTGGAGGCAAAAAGAAAATCGTATTCTCCGCTTTTCAACTGCTGGCGAAACCGTTGACGCAGCAAGCGTTCCACTTGCGGCTCATCGTCAACCACTAATATCCGGATTGCCATTCCACACACTGAATGCGCTCGCCGGTTCAAGATACCGGCAGGCTTTGGGTTTAATAGAATCAACCTTTACGGCATTCTTCGCATCTTCTCCTCCAACGATCAGCCGTGGATGCCCTGCCGCCGGGAAATCCACGCTCAGTAAAGTTAATACCTTGAATTGGCCTTTTTTAATAACTAAGTGCAAACCCATCATTCTTGAAGGATTATTGGAATGTAGGGCTTCCCGGGATGGTCAGGGAAGGGTGATGGAGTTGAATGGTTAAGTCGTTGAGCGGTTGAGTGGGAAAGTGGGTATTGGGTATCGGGTATCAGGTCGGAGCGCAGCGGAGATCCTGACAATCGGGGGGGAAAATTCAAATCCTGGAAAAAGACGATTCGCTTCGTCAGGGTATCAGGTATCGGGTATCGGGGATCGGGGATCGGTTGAATAGTTGAGTAGTTAAGTAGTTGAGTGGGTATCGGGTCGGAGCGCAGCGGAGATACTGACAAGCGGGGGGAAAATGCTGTAATGGTTTAATGCGGTAATGCGTGCGGCCAGAATCCCTTTAGGGAATAAAAGGGCGCGGGAGGGTAATACGGTATCGGGTAACAAACTGAATATCCTATTGGTACCTGATACCTGATCAAGCGGTCCCGGTTACCCTTTTGCCCGTAGAGCATGTGCACCTTTTTATTGGCCTGAGCCTACAGGAATATCAGGTCTGTACCTAGATAATGGCCGCCGTCTGAATGGATCAATCGGGTTAACCCGTTGCCGAAACGTGCTCGGGAAGGAAAACGGTGAAGCAGGTGTACTCTCCAACCTGGCTTTCCAGGCGAATCTCCCCGGAATGGCCTTCCACGATGATGTCTCGACTGATGGAAAGGCCCAGGCCGATATTGCCTTCCCCGGTGGGCTTGGTGGTAAAAAAAGGCGTGAAAATCCGGTCCTGGATTTCGGGGGGAATACCCGGGCCATTATCCCGGATCTGGATTTCGATACCATCCAGAACCTGCCGGGTAGTCACTTTTAATATAGGGTCAAACCCTTCCCCTGCCTCCTGCTTTTTTTGGTGAAGGGCATGGCAGGCGTTGTTGAGAAGGTTGAGCAATACCCGGGAAATATCCTGTCCAACGACCTCCGGCGAGGGGAGCTCTTCCGAGAAATGGCGCTCGATCGTAATGTTGAAGGTGGGATCCATCGCTCGAAAGCCGTGGTAGGAGAGGTTGATGGCATCGTCCACCAAAAGGTTGATATCTGCCGGTGAGGACTCTCCTTTTTCTCCGCGGGCGTGCTCCATCATGGAATGGATGATCCGGTCCATCCGCTGCCCGTTGGCTATGATATCTTTGGCGTTTTGCTTGAGTTCGAGGGCCAGTTCCTGCATTTCCCCGAAATCTTCCGGGGAAAGTCTTTCCCGGTTTTCTTCCAGGGCTTCCGTTAGCTCGTCGGTCATTTCAGAAGAGCCTTCCGCAAAGTTATTTACAAAATTGAGCGGGTTTTTGATTTCGTGGGCTAT
>CAZXIX010000035.1:0-9298 GCA_964640855.1 uncultured Saprospiraceae bacterium | reverse complement strand
CCGCCGTGAGTTGTCCGAGGGATGCCAGTTTTTCCTGCATCAGCAGCTGTTTCTGCAGAGCCATGCGCTCTTCCGAACGTCTTCTGCGTTCGCGAAGAGCGTACCATAAAAATAGGGAAATCAGGAGCACGATCACCAGTAAGGCCGCGGTCAAAGACTGCTTCAGCCTTTGGCGCCTCAACTCATTTTCCAGATCTGCATTTTCCTGTTCTTTTTCCAGGATGGCCAGGCTATCCTGATAAGCTTCCACCATCAGATGCTCCGCCTGCTGTTTTAATTCCGCCCGGATCCGGGCCATTCGTTCCAGTTCCCTATCTTTTTGCAGGCGCTCGCGCTCGGAAACACTTAACCGGCGCTGAATGGCCCGGTTGCGGTTGACAACGTCTTCCTTTTCGTAAAGAATGCCTTCCTTCTCCACCTCCAGAGCCATCTTTTCTTGTTCGGAGAGGTCCAGTTCCAGGTCCAGGGAGTCCAATTCGGAATTGAACTGGTTGATCAATCGATTCCGGTTTCGCTCATCGACCTTTCCCTTAAGCACCCGGTAGGCCAATTCGGTCTCGACCTTTTTTTTCTGCCATCCTCTCCGTTGGTAAACAGAGGCCAGCAATTCGAGTGATTTGAGTTCCTGTCCCTCATCTTCGAGGCTTCGAGCCAGTTCGAGCGCCTCTTCGAGGTAGCCCAGGGAGCGCCTGAAATGCCGGTTTTCCCGCTCCATGACACCCAACTGGAACAAATAGGGAAAACGATCCTCCCCCTCAGCCTTTTCCAGGCCTTCTTTGAGCGCGTCCAGATCCGTGTCCTGCGCATATTGAGCGGAGGGCAGGCAAAGGAGAACCGCCCAGAAAAGGATTGCCGGAACAAAAGCTGATGGTCGCATTTCGGGATCTAAGCCAGGATCTTTTTCTTCAACCCTTCGAAGTCTATAGGCTTGGTAAGGTAATCCATAGCGCCGAGTTCTCGCGCTTTTTGCCTTCTTTCTTCGTCCTGGTAGGCGGTAAGCATCATGACCCGCAGATTTTTGTATTCGGACTGCAAGCGGGCCAGTAACTCCAGCCCGTTGAAGTGTGGCATATTAATGTCGGTCAATATCCAGGCGAGCTGATCGGGCCCGTTCTCCTCCAGATAGGCCAATGCTTCGGGGGCCGAAAAGACAAAATCGAATTCCACCAGTCCCTTTTTCCGTTCACGACGGAAACGTTGTTCGAACAAACGCTGGATCTCTTTCTCGTCGTCAATGACCAGGATACGGGCGGGCATGGCAAAAATAGGATTAATCGGCTTGCCAAAAAGATACGAATAAAGGATGTGATAAGAATGGCCGGGTTGCGGAAAAAAAGAAGAATGGCAGCATTCCCCTAAGGAGAAAAAGATCACCTGAAATAAAAATCCCTCCCCCCGATTTCCGGGAGGAGGGTGAGACCTGCTTCAATACGTGTTCATGGGATTATGGTGCCAACGAAAAGGGCTGATCAAAGTTCGGCACCCGTTCGGGGAAGCAGATGTTGTGTCATCCTCTAGACTTTTGCCCTGTCAACCGCATGGGAGTCTGGACTATCGTTATCAGGCCCTCTTCAGACCAGAGACCAAATCCTTGCCCCATTCTTTTTTGGGACGGGGGGCGGTATTGGGATATTGAAGAAGGATCGATTTCAGTCTGCGCTTCTTTCTTCTTTCCAACACTTGCTGACCGAAGTGGGAATGATATTTATGGTTTCTTAGGAAGCGCTTGTTTAGCTCCCACCAACTCTTGTTGGTAAATACGCGGCTCAATACCCTTTCCCACTCACTGCGGAGGGAAAGGCTTTTCTCTACGAAATCGGGACCGGCTAAATAAGCCAGATTGGCGTCACTAAGCACGGCTTCCATCTGATTCTCGGGCGACTTTCCTATGCGAGTGGCGCGGATGCAGTTCTGTATGATCCGGATCTCGGCTTCAGGCATATCAATGGTTTCGAGGATTTCACCAGCCATGCAGGCACTGATCTCCTCATGCCCCAGATACGCGCGGGAATATCCGATGTCGTGTAGCCAGGCTGCCAGGGTCACCCACTCGATCTCCTTGGCGAGCAAACCCGATCGCCGACCGATCAACTGGACGGACTGAACCACCTCTTGGCTGTGCCCCAGATGATGGTAACATAAGTTTCCGGGCAATGCTTCCAGAATCCCACTGGCAATCTCCTCTATGTGTTTTACTTGGTTCACGGCATTGAGTATAAGGTCTGTTATTCTTTTTGTAGCTGCTCTAAAGTTCCGTAGATAAACACCCGGTAGCCTGGACTTATGTCTCCGATTCTTGGAGATATGTAAGTTCTTGGAAGAATTGATCTGAAAGCCTGTTCCCATACGACCTTTTTTCTTGGCATGTCTTCTTTCCCGCTTTTAGGCCCGAAAAGGCGGGAAGGACAGAACCACCCCTATAGCCATATTAATTGCCCTCGAAAACCACTTTAACCAACTTTAATTCCGTTTAAAAACAGTAATCCGGAATAAAATTTAAACATAGTTTCAAAAAATAGCCACATAACTCCAAAAAGCACCGCGCCGGTCCTTGCACCTTTGTATCAACATCATCAAAAAGGCCAAGTCTCAATCTCTACTTGCCATTTTTTTAGGAAAAGCAGGACCCAAACCGATAACCCATGGAAACCCGAACAGACATTTTCAAAGTCATGCGTCAAGTCCTGGCATGGAAATCTTTCAACCCCAAAGCCAAACGGACGCCGAAAAAATCCCACTCCAAAACCGGAAACCTTCACGCCGCCCCTGTGGGCACCCTTCGGTTGTCTTCGGAAGATTGAGATGCTTAGCTGCATGGGTCCTCTGTTTCGAAAAGGATCCATGCGGGGGAAACCCCGAGTTTGGGATTGTAGGTGCTTTTTTCGCAAGGGCTTCCGAGGGGAAGCCCTTTTTTTCTTTTTGTACATAAGTCCAAAACATAAGTACATAGGTCCAAGTCAGGCCCGGGGAATGCCCTCATCTTTGTTCCAGTTAATTACTGAAGACACCAAAAAGCCGAATGATAAGTGAGTGGCTAATGTGTTAAAGCCTCCCGGCTCCTTTTCCCGGGAAATCCTTTTTCGGTTAGAAACAGAGCCGGGATTTTTAGCCTCTCGAAAGCAACAGGATCACCTGCTGAAAAAGGGTGACGACGAATAAATTGGGGTTTAGTAGAACTATTGTTTGAGGGTTTCTTTTCGAAGAAACCCTTTTTTTGTGCCTCTACGGCCCGCTTTCCCGGATCCGTTCTTCGGAATTCCGCTGTCTTTTCCGGCAACAAATCCAGCCAACGCCTGCCGTAATCCCTATGTTTTGGGGCAGAACACGCGAATTGTCCTTATTTTTGGGGAGAAAATTAAAGTCTGGAACTATGAAACGCTTCCTGTTACCGGTTTTGCTGGTAAGTGTCTTCGCCGTACAGTTGGCGAGCCAAACCACTTACCGCGTCCAGATAGGCACTTTTATCGATGCCCGGATCGAAAACTTCCGGGCCTTGCAGTCCTACGGATTCGTTTATGCGGAGGATCAAACCGGCAATTACCAAACCGTTTATCTCGGAGGGGGTATCCCAACCTCTCAGGCCGCCGGAGAGTTAGCCCAGCGGGCCCGAAACCTGGGGTTTAATAACGCCAGTCCACAAACCGAACCCACAGCCGGCAGTATCACCTACACGGTACAGTTTGCCTCCCTGAGTGCCGTCGGTGGGGTAAATTGGAGCAAATACGTCGATCTGGGCGAATTGTACTTCTCTGTGCAGGGCAGTGTCGTCAAACTCATGTCCGGCAGCTACCCCAGCCCCAATGCCGCCTCCCTGGAGTTACGCAAGATCAAATCGGCCGGATATGCGGATGCCTTTGTCCGGCAGATCGACCGCGCCGCCTTGCATAAGGCGGGTAAGTTTGAGCTGGGGGATACCAAGCGCCCCCTCATCCCCATCCCCCAGGATGGTCCCAATACCCGCGGGGGTACCCAAAAGCCTTTCGGAGCCCAAGCTACCCCAGAAAACCGGACCGATGTCAAGCGCAACTCCACTCTCGAACTGCAGAAGGCGCTCAAGGAAGAAGGCTATTACACCGGTACGCTCGACGGGTACTACGGCACGGTGACCCAGGATGCCTTTAAGCGCTTCATGCGCGAAAACCGGGAAATACAGGAACGGACGGCCGAAGCCCGAAGTCTTGACTTCAGCGTAAGGGTGGGGCCGAACGACGATATGCAATACGCGATCAACAACCTCAATGCCGATCCCTACCGGTCCGGCTCCATTCTGGAGCGCTCATCTATGCCCATTGCCTTTGCCTACCGGGCCTATTACCTCATGAACACCCAGGGCCCAAGCAGCCGGGTCAACAGTTTGATGCAGGAAGCCCTCCGCGCCGCCTATTCCGGCAAACCCGAGGCCAACAGCCTGCCCATGGACCTCAACCGGAATTACAATTACCAAAACCTGACCCAGGTCATTCACCACTTATATTTCGTACATGCCGCACCCGGCTACGAGTACGCGGCCCCCTGCTGGCTGTTCCTCAACCACGCCCAGGAATCCCAGGCCGCCCGACAAGGATTTAAAGATTATGCCCTGGACAATTTCAAAATCGAAAGCTGCGACGGGTTTACCGACTGGGAAGAAGTGCGCTACACAGTCGCCCTGGCCGAAGACATTGGAAACCGCGACATCCGGAATGACCCCCAGACCCTGGCCCTCAGTGCTTCCCGCAGATCCAAGCTCTACTTCCTATCCGGCCCTTTACAAAATCCGGAATTGAGCCAACAGGCCGAAAGCTGGTTCTCTACGGTAGGTAAGGGATTGACCGAGTGGTCTGCCCGAAGCGCATACAATAAAAGGCTTTTGCAGGCTTTCAAAATCACCTTCATTCAGTGCCTGATCCACTTTGAGGATTATTATATGGACAAGGGATACTCGGCACAAGAAGCCCGCTCGCTGGGGATCGTGACCTTGCTTACGCTGACCAATTATCCCCTGGAACCCTTCTATTAAGTGATGTTGCGCCAGTAGACAGGATTCAAAACCTTTATCTCTGGAACGCTTTCAAGAGTTCGAAGGCCACAAGTGACTGCCAAGTGGATTACAAGTAGTATTTTATAGGTAATCAGTAGGGTATGCCACCTGCAAGCCTCGTGCCCAGGATCGTGGCACAGGAGATTGTCGTGGGATAAACCGATATAGTTTCAGGTCATTTACCGATCCCCGGATGTGGTCCAAGGGCAAATCCATTATTCTTGACGTATTATTGGAATGTAAGGTTTCCCTGGATGGTCAGGGAAGGGTGAAGTAGTTGAGCGGTTGAGTAGGTATTGGGTATCGGGTATCGGGTCGGAGCGAAGCGGAGATCCTGACAAGCGGGGGGATAATGCTGTAATGGGGTAATGCTTGCGGGCAGGCCTTCCCTTCAGGGAATTAAAGGGCGCGGGAAGGTAATGGGTATCTGGTAACCAGCTGAATATCCTAATTTGTACCTGATACCTGATCAAGCGGTACCGGTTGCCCTTTTGCCCGTGGAGCATGTGCCCCTTTTATGGGCCAGAGCCTAGGGGGATATTGGGTCTTTATTTAGTCCACGGCCTCAAAAGACATCTGGAAGCGGCAATCGATATTGAGGGGGGAAGGCCGGGTCAACCCAAAGATCAGTTGGACGCGAACCAATTCGTTGGAAAACTCATCCTTGACGTTGCGAAGCCCCGGCTGAAGATCGATGACGACGTCTTCGCGATCATTCAGCTGGTCGTTGTAAAAAACCTCATCCCCGAGCAGGCTGCATTCTCCTGTTCCGGGAACGCAGACCAGCACCTGGATCGAACGAAAAAAATCGAGCCGGGTGCCATCCAGGGAGATCAGACTGGCGCGAAGCGGGAATACCCCGGCCACCCGGGCTGTATCCACCCCGGCCTGGTTGGCCAGGCTCTCAAAAGGGGACGGCAGCCCCGGATAATCCTGCACCCACAAAGCATTGGGAGGCAAGCCCGCCGGAAGGACAAAATCAAGGGGCGGATACGCCATTTCGAAGAGTTGGTTCCGCTCGATCTTGCTGCAAGCCGTAAGCATCAGCCAGACGGGCAAAGAGATCAAAATGAACAGCAAGCGCATTCGAAGAGCACGAATTGGCATTCGGTAATTGGATTGTGGACTTCCGTTGCTGCAAAGTCCCTTTTTCAGTTGGATCCCCAAAATTATAGCCCCCGGTCCTTTTCCCTCTTTCACTGTGCGCGCTTTTGCTTTCCTTAACGTTTTTATGGGTGGGAACGGCATATCGGACATGGGGGAATTCCAAAAAATAATTTCCCGCAAAGCCCTCCAATCCGGGTCCGGAATAAAACTAAAACGCCTTTCATGATTTTTTATAAAGTGAGAAACAAGCCCAATAAACCATGGCAAAACCGTTAGGTTTGTGGCTTGATGACATTCCTTCACGCAAACAAAACCAGATATAATTATGCCGTTTGATCTGGACATGATCCGGTCGTTTTACGACACACTTCCCAAAAGGGTAGATGAGGCCCGCACCCAACTGGGCCGTCCCCTGACATTGTCTGAAAAGATACTGTATGCCCACTTGCATCCGGAATCACCTCTTCAGCATTATCAGCGGGGCAAAGACTACGTTTTCTTTGCTCCGGACCGGGTAGCCATGCAGGATGCGACCGCTCAAATGGCACTTTTGCAGTTCATGACTGCAGGCCGGGATAATGTGGCGGTACCCAGCACCGTGCATTGCGATCACCTGATCCAGGCCGAAGTAGGCGCGGAGAACGACCTCAAAACCGCACTCAACGTCAACTCCGAAGTGTATGACTTCCTGGCTTCGGTATCCAACAAATACGGGATCGGCTTCTGGAAACCGGGCGCGGGCATCATCCACCAGATCGTTCTGGAAAACTATGCCTTCCCCGGCGGCATGATGATCGGCACGGATTCGCACACCCCCAACGCCGGCGGCCTGGGTATGGTCGCCATCGGAGTCGGAGGAGCGGATGCCGTCGATGTCATGGCCGGCATGCCCTGGGAATTGAAGATGCCCAAACTGATCGGCGTGAAGCTGACCGGCCAGATGAGCGGCTGGACTTCCTCCAAGGACGTCATTTTGAAAGTAGCCGGCATTCTGACCGTGAAAGGCGGTACCGGCGCCATCGTAGAATACTTCGGCCCGGGGGCCAAAAGCCTCTCTTGCACCGGCAAAGGGACGATCTGTAATATGGGGGCCGAGATCGGCGCCACCACCTCCACCTTCGGCTACGACGAAGCCATGAGCCGCTATCTGCGGGCCACCGAGCGGGCTGAGGTCGCCGATATGGCCGATAAGATTCCCGAGCATCTCACCGGCGATCCCGAATGCTACGCGGATCCGGAAAAATACTTTGACCAGGTCATCGAAATCGACCTGAGCACGCTGGAGCCGCACATCAATGGCCCCTACACGCCCGACCTGGCCTGGCCGATCAGCGAGTTTGCCAAAGCGGTGAAGGAGAACAACTACCCCCAGAAGCTGGAGGTGGGCCTGATCGGTTCCTGTACCAATTCCAGCTACGAAGACCTCGACCGGGCCGCTTCCCTGGCGCGTCAGGCAGTGGCTAAAAAACTGAAGGTCAAATCGGAGTTTACCGTGACGCCGGGCTCCGAGCAGATCCGCTTTACCGTAGCACGCGATGGTCAGCTGGATGCTTTCACCGAGATGGGCGGCCTGGTGCTGGCCAACGCCTGCGGCCCCTGCATCGGGCAGTGGGCCCGCCACATGGACGACCCCAGCCGGGCCAACTCCATCATCACCTCCTTCAACCGGAACTTCAGCAAGCGAAACGACGGCAACACCGCCACGCGCGCTTTCGTTGCCTCCCCGGAGATCGTGACCGCCATGGCCATAGCCGGCGATCTGACTTTCAACCCACTGACCGATAGCCTGACCAACGAAGAAGGCGAAGAAGTCAACCTCGAACCGCCCCACGGCGTGGAACTGCCGGCTACCGGATTTGACGTAGAAGATCCCGGATTCATCCCGCCCAAGGAGAACGGCAGCGAGGTGGACGTCATCGTGGATCCCGAAAGCGACCGCATCCAGCTTCTGACTCCCTTTGAGCCCATCACCCAAGCGCAGGTGGAGGGCATGCGGCTGCTGATCAAGACCAAGGGCAAGTGCACCACCGACCACATTTCCATGGCCGGTCCTTGGCTGAAGTACCGGGGGCACCTGGATAACATCTCCAACAACTGCTTCATCGGCGCCGTCAATTACTTCAACGACGAGATGAACAAGGTGGCCAATTATGTGGACTCCGAAGAAAAGGCCGAGTTCCTGCCCGTGCCGGATTCGGCCCGCAAGTATAAAGCCGCCGGCATCAGCACGGTGGTCTTCGGAGAGGACAACTACGGAGAGGGATCCAGTCGCGAGCATGCCGCCATGGAACCGCGCCATTTGGGCGTGAAGGCGGTCATCGTGAAGTCCTTTGCCCGTATCCACGAAACCAACCTGAAGAAGCAGGGGATGCTGGCCCTGACCTTCGCCAACCCGGACGATTACGAGAAGGTCCGGCAGGACGACCTGGTGGACATTCCGGATTTCAGCGAAATGGCCCCCGACAAGCCGCTGACGATCCGCCTGCGCCACAGCGACGGCAGCAGCGACGAGTTCAAGGTGAACCATACCTACAACCAGGCCCAGATCGACTGGGTGCGGGCCGGCTCCGCCCTCAACAAGATCCGGCAGGAGTTAGCGGGCGCTTAAGACAAGTCATGTAGTGGAGTCGTCGGACCACTTGGAGTGGTCTGACGACTTGATAAAGCCTCGGAGCAAATGGGTTCCGGGGCTTTCTTTGATGCGGGAATGCTGTATTCCTCTAAGGTAGGCATGGACTGGTGGATCATTGACATACATAATTAAATTGTTCCAAAGGACTGGCGGATCCTGAGCTGACCCTGAGGAAGCAAGCCTCCATGACGAGGCTATGCCTGTCAGGATCAAGATGTCAGGGCAGGAGCAACCGATCCGTTTTTCCAGGAACGTTTAATTTCTGAATCTTATTCAGCCGCCGCGTGGTACCGCCCTTCGGCGACTAATTGACTTTTGTTAAAAGATCGTTCCGCAGTAGCGGCGACCTTTAGTCGCCGCGCGAATCTCCACCCGGCGATTGAAATCACCAGTGCTAAAACGCTTTGGAAAGTATAATTTGTGAAAGTCAAAAAACCGCCGGTCCAATTGACCTGGCTCTCTACTCCTCCAATAAACACCTGGATTTCGCCGAACGGATCGACGAGATCGGCCGAATGTGTGGCGGATGGCTCAAAAGC
>CAZXIX010000034.1:21516-37659 GCA_964640855.1 uncultured Saprospiraceae bacterium | reverse complement strand
CAGGCTCAGCGCCAGGCCCGGGGCACAAGCCCCGCGCGGACGCAAAAAGTTTTACGGTGATGACCTGCCCACTCCGGAGCAGATACGAAAAGACCCGGACATTCCCTGGACCCCGGTGGAAGCGCGGGCCGGTGGAAAATGGCGCCGTTTCGAAGTCAAGACTCTCGCTCCCATACGTTGGAGCCACGAGGACCGGTACTATGCGCTGGACTACCGGGAAAAGGCCCCGGCCAGAGCCTTTCGGGATATGTACCTGGATTCGCTGGGGAACCCCATCCCGGAGAAGAGTCTGGAAGGCTGGCTGGCCTCCGGCGTACCCGGCTCGGTGGCGGGGCTTTGGGAAGCCCATCAGAAATTGGGGACCCTGCCCTGGCGCGACCTGCTGGAGGAAGCCATTCGACTGGCCGAAGAAGGGTTTCTCATTACGGAGGCGGAGGCCAAAGGCCTGAACGACAGACAGGAGATCTTCCGGACATATCACCCCGAAGAAAGCCCCTTCCTGAAAAAGAAGTGGCGGGCGGGGGATCGCTTGATCCAAACCACACTGGCCCGGACGCTCAGGGCCATTCAGAGCGGCGGACGGGACGGGTTTTACCAGGGTCCGGTGGCGGAGACGATAGCCTCTGAAATGGCCCAAAACGGAGGCTGGATTTCGGAGCAGGACCTGCAAAATTATCAGGCGATCTGGCGAGATGCGCTGGTCGCCGATTATCAGGGTTATACCATCGTAGCCATGCCACCCCCTTCCAGCGGCGGGATCGCGCTTCTCCAAATGCCGGAAATGCTGGAGCCTTTCGATTTCAAGGAGATGGGTTTTCACACGGCGGCCTCCATCCATCTGATTGCGGAGGTCATGTCGCGGGCTTTTGCCGACCGGGCCCGGTACATGGGAGATACCGACTTTTATCCCGTGCCCCTGGCTGAATTACTGGACTCGGCCTATCTCTCCGGGCAGATGGCCAACTTTTCGGCCGGCAGCCATACCCCAAGCGAGGATATTCGGGAGCGCATCCCCGTGGAGACCGAATCCCTGGAAACCACACACACCTCCGTGGTGGACCTGGAGGGTAACGCCGTTTCGGTGACCACCACCCTCAATTCCAGCTATGGCTCCAAGGTCTGGGTGCCCGGGGCCGGCTTTTTTCTCAACAACGAAATGGACGATTTCAGCGTAAAACCGGGCGTTCCCAACCAATTCGGCCTGGTGGGGACGGAGGCCAACGCCATTGCGCCCGGAAAACGGATGCTGAGCAGTATGACACCCACCATCGTGGAGAAGGACGGGGAGGTCATCCTCGTAGCGGGCGCACCAGGGGGCCCGCGCATCATCACCGGCACCTTTCAGGTGATACTCAATGTACTGGAATACGGCCTTCCCCTCGACTCCGCCATACAGGCACCCCGTTTTCACCACCAGTGGTTGCCCGATGTGCTGCGCGTAGAGGACGGTTTTGCGCCGGAAGTCATCGGCAGCCTAAGGGCTATGGGACACGATCTCAAATCCATCGAGGGTATTGCCCGGGTCAAGGCCGTTCACCAAACAGCGAGCGGAGATTGGATGGGAGTCGGCGATCCGCGTAGTCCGGATGATGATGTTGCCGGATTTTAATCCGGGGTACCGGGATTCGAAAGCCCGGAGATTTTTTCGAAAGTCTGTCTGAAGGTTTAAGGATCCCTGTCTTTGCCTATAAGCTCACCTGAATCGGCCAACATTCCCGGGTGATTTCCGTTACATTCCAAATCCTTCTTTATGAGCCGCAAATATCTTCTGCTCTTCGCCTTCCTTCTGTCTTTTCCCTTATGGTTGGGTGCCCAATCCTTCAGCCTGGAGGAGATCAACGAGAATCGTCTCTACAAGCAAAAGTCCAGCATGATGGTATTGGGCGGATGGGCTGCCGGAAACATCATCCTGGGCCTGAGCCTTTTCCCGGGGCGCAGCGGCTCGGATCGTTACTTCCACATCATGAATGCCGGCTGGAATGCCGTTAACCTGGGCATTGCCACCTTCGGATACATCACGGCTGTCAAAGCGGACCCGGCTTCCTTCGATTTGTATCAGACTCTGGCCGAACAGCGTAAGATCCAGAACCTTCTTCTCTTCAATGCCGGTCTGGATATCGGTTATATGGTAGGCGGAGCCTGGCTGATCGAGCGTTCCAAAAATGCGGAGAGCAATGCCGATCGCCTCAGGGGTTTTGGCCAGTCGATCATTTTGCAGGGGGCATTCCTGTTCACTTTTGACCTGATCGTCTATTTCGCCCAGGCGGCCGAGAATCCCAAAACCCGGGCCTTGCTGGAAAGCCTTTCGTTCAATGGGTCGAGTCTGAGCTTCACCCTGCAGATCTGACCTCTGCAGACCCGGATCCGTCTCAAAGGGCGCCCCGTTTCCCCAACTCGATGACATCCAGGTCCGAAACTTTACCCGCCGATAAGGTGAAACGAACGGCTGTTCGCATGTGGTGAAAACCCTGCCTGCCGGCAGCGCCGGGATTGATGTGCAAAAGCTGATTCTTTTTGTCCGGCATGACTTTAAGGATATGGGAATGCCCGCAGATAAAGAGATCGATGGGTTCGGCGGACAGTTTTTCCCGGATCCGTTTGGGATAGCGCCCCGGATACCCCCCGATGTGGGTCATCCAGACCCTTACGTTTTCCAGGATGAAGTCCTGATGTTCGGGATAACGTGTCCGCAAGGTCGAATCATCTATGTTCCCATACACTGCACGCAGCGGCCGAAAGGCCTCCAGTTGGCTGGCCACCTCCATGGTCCCGATGTCTCCGGCATGCCAGACTTCCTCACAGGTCTCGAAGAAATCGAACAGCTTTTCGTCCAGGTAACCGTGGGTGTCGGAAAGTAAGCCAATACGGATCATCCGATCTGAAAAACGATTTTACCGAATTGAAGTCCCTTGGCCATGCGCTCAAAACCGGCTGCTGCGAGGGAAAGAGGGCGTTCCGAATCGACGACCGGCACGATCTGGCTTTCCGTTACAAAAGCCAGCATATCCTCAAAGTCCTGATCCGTGCCCATGGTCGAGCCCAGTAGAGAGAGTTGTTTCCAGAATATTTTTTGGGGCGATACATTCGGGATCTTGCCGCGGGTCCCCCCGTAGGAAACGATCCGGCCGCCCGGGGCCGCGCAAGTAACCAAATCGTTGAAACCAGGGCCGCCGGCACTTTCCAGTATGAGGTCAAACCCTCCGCTCTCCTTTCCCAACGTTTTGGCCCAGCTTTCTTCTTTGTAGCGGATACCCCGAAGGGGCCCCATATCCAGGGCGCGTTCAATTTTTTCTTCCGAACCGGAGGTGACAAAGACCTCGGCTCCGGCCGCCAGAGCGAACTGCAACCCAAAAAGGGCTACCCCCCCTCCTACCCCGTGGATCAGGACTTTCTCGCCGGCTTTCAACCCGCCCCGCGTAAACAAGGCGCGATATGCGGTGAGCCCTCCGAGCGGAAGTGCAGCGGCTTCTGCCCAGGACAAATGCCCGGGTTTGTCGTACAGTCGATCGGCGGGGATACGGATCTTGCCGGCAAAAGTACCGTCGCGGGGCAGTCCCAAAACCGTAAAAGAGGAGGATTGCACCCGGGGATCCGAGCCCCAGTCCAAGGCCGGATTGATCACGACTTCCCTTCCGCCCGAAAGGCCTGCACCATCGGATCCGAGGATGATCGGATAGCGAATACCCGGGTAAAGCCCCTGGGTGATGAAGACATCCCGATGATTCATGGCCGCCGCCTTGAGTTCGACTATTTCCTCCCCCGCTCCGGGTTCCGGATCGGGCCATTCTCCAAAATAGAGGGGGGCATCCTTTTCCTTCAGCACCCAGGCAAAGCGGTACTCGGTGATCGATTCATACGTCTCTCCCGGCCGGAGCAAAGTAGAGGGAAAAGCGGGTTGGTTGGGGGAATCCGGGAAATGTTGCGTCTCCAGGCATAGCCCGGACCGGAAGGTGTAGATCCTGCCCTCTTTACCCGTGATCGAACCATCCAGAAAATTTCCGGAATAAAACTGAAGCCCGGGTTCGGTGGTCCATACTTCCAGGGAGCGCCCCGATTCGGGCTCTTCCAGTCGGGCCGCCAGTTCCAGACCCGGGCTATCTCGATCGAGCACCCAGTTGTGATCGTACCCGCCGGCTTTTTGGAGCTGGTCGGACTCCCCTTCGATCCGGCTTCCGATCGGCATGGGTTCGCGAAAGTCAAAGGGGGTACCGGTTACGGGTTGAAGCGCTCCGGTCGGGATCAGATCCTCCCTGACCGGAGTAATGCTGTCGGCCCGGATCATCAACAGGTGATCCAGGATATCGCCATTTCCCTGGCCCTTAAGATTGAAATAGGAATGATGGGTCAGGTTGACCACCGTAGGCGCATCCGTGGTGGCTATGTATTCTATGCGAAGTTGATTTTGTTCCCCCAACAGATAGCGGAGGCGATACTCAAGATTTCCCGGGAAGCCTTCCTCGCCGTCCGGACTGAGGCGGCTCAATTCGACGCCGACGAAATTTCCTTCTTCGATGGGGGTGGCCTCATGCAGAAAGCGATTGAAGCCGCGCACGCCCCCGTGCAGCGTATTGGGTCCGTTGTTGGCCGCCAGGGTATATTCTTTTCGCTCCAGCCGAAAGACGGCTCCGCCGATCCGGTTGCCGTAGCGGCCAACCAGTGAACCGAAAAAGGGGTGCTCCCCCAGGTAGGGAGCCAGGCTGTCGAACCCGAGCGTAACGTCCTCTACCTTGCCTTCCCGATCCGGAACCCGGATTTGCGTCACGATGCCCCCGAAGTCGGTCAGCATGACTTCCATACCGTTGGCATTGCGAAGCGTATATAGGTTGGCCATCCCCTCCGGCGTATTTCCGAGAGGTTGCACTTCCAGCCGAGCCGTGGATTCTACTTCTTTGGCGGGGTCCGAGGCCGGATTTCCGCAAGCGGACAAAAGGAGGGTCAGGCTCATTACCCAAAGAAAAACAGGGAGGTATCGCATCTGTGTGTTTTTTCAAAAAAGAATGGAATGTCAAAGTCGGTAGGCAGCCTCATTCCAGCGCAGCTCTTGTTTAAGTTGCCGCAAGCGGGTTTCCCGATCGATCAATATATACTCAATACCGGCCATTTCACAAAAGTCTTCGATGAATTCCGGTGTCAGGGATTGACTGAAGCAGGTATGGTGAGCTCCGCCCGCATGGATCCAGGCAGCGGCGGCCGTCGGCAGGTCGGGTTCCGGCTTCCACAAGACCCGGGCTACGGGAAGTTTGGGCAAGGGTTGCTCCGGCTCTACTGCTTCTACCGTATTGACCAGCAGGCGGAACCGATGCCCGAGGTCGATCAGGCTGGCATTCAGGGCGGGCCCGGGACGGGAATGGAAGACCAGGCGGACCGGATCTTCTTTGCCGCCTATCCCCAGCGGATGCACCTCGCAGCTGGGCCGATCGGCTGCTATGGAAGGGCAGATCTCCAGCATGTGGGCCCCCAGGACTTGTTGGTTTCCGGGTTGAAAATGATAGGTGTAGTCTTCCATGAAAGAATGCCCCCCTTCCAATCCGGCGCCCATGACCTTCATGCAGCGGACCAGGGCGGCGGTTTTCCAGTCCCCTTCTGCTCCGAAGCCGTACCCTTCTGCCATCAGACGTTGTACGGCCAGTCCCGGAAGCTGCCGGAGGCCGTGCAGGTCCTCGAAGGTATCGGTGAAGGCGGTGAAGGCCCCTTGCTCCAGAAAGGAGCGCAATCCGGCTTCGATCCGGGCCGCTTCGCGCAGCGATTCGTGGCGATCGCCCCCGGGTCGCAGTTCCGCGTTCAGCTCATAGTCCTGCTCATAGCGCTCCAGCAAGCTATCGATCTCCCCATCGGTCACCTCCCGGACCTGTTCGGCCAGATCTCCCATGCCGAATCCGTTTACCGAAAAGCCGAAGCGGATTTGAGCGGAGACCTTGTTGCCCTCGGTGACCGCCACTTCCCGCATGTTGTCGCCGAAGCGAGCCACTTTCATGCCCTGCATATCCGCCCAGGCAGCAGCCACCCGCGTCCAGTTTCCCACTCGGCTTTGCACCTCCTCTTCCTGCCAGAAGCCGGTTATCACTTTTCGGCGAATGTGCATCCGGCTTTGGATGAACCCGAATTCCCGCCCTCCGTGAGCGGATTGATTCAGGTTCATGAAGTCCATATCGATCGAGGGCCAGGGAATATCGCGATTGAATTGGGTATGCAGGTGCAGCATGGGCTTGGCAAGCAAGCGCAAGCCCCGAATCCACATTTTGGCCGGTGAAAAGGTATGCATCCAGGCGATCAGACCGATGCAGGTTTCCGAAGCGTTGGCTTCCTGGCAAAGTTGATAAATGGCATCCGGGCTGGTCAGCACCGGCTTGAAGATAATTTCGACCGGAATGTGGGCACTTTCGTGCAATCCCCCGGATACGGCACGGGCGTGCTCGCTGACCTTTTCGAGGGTCTCCGGCCCGTATAAATGTTGGCTGCCGGTAACGAACCAGACTTCATACTGTTTGAGCGTGATCACCGATCTGATTTTTTAGGTTTGGAATGGGTGTTGAAAGTTCCGCTTCGCCTGGGATTACTCCTGCCCGTAGTAGGCATGGGAGCCGTGCTTGCGCTCGTAATGCTTTCGAATCAGGGTCTCTTTTAAGCGAGGCGTATCCGGCCGGATCTGCAGGCTCAGGTAGGCCATGCGAGCCAGTTCTTCCAGGACAGCGCTGTGGTACACCGCTTTTTCCACCGTTTTACCCCAGGTAAAAGGAGCGTGATTAGCCACCAGGACCATTTCGACCTCCTTCGGATCCAAACCCCGGCGGGCGAAATCGTCTACGATCTGGAGGCCGGTTTCGTATTCGTAATCCCCCTGTATTTGGGCATCGCTCATGACCGGCGCGCAGGGCACGTCCACGGTCAGATGGTCCGCATGGGTCGTTCCGAAGATCGGAATATCCTGCTGCGTTTGGGCCCAGGCCGTGGCGTAGGTAGAATGGGTGTGCACCACCCCGCCGATGGTAGGCCAATTACGGTAGAGAACCGCGTGAGTTCGGGTATCCGAGGAGGGACGCAAATGGCCCTCCACCACCCGGAGGTCCAGGTCGAGCACCACCATATCTTCGGGCTTGAGATCGCTGTAGGGGATGCCGCTGGGCTTAATGGCAAAAACCCCCTTTTCCCGATCGATCGCACTGGCATTTCCGAAGGTAAACAACACCAGTCCCAGTTCGGGAAGTTGCATGTTCGCCTGATAGGCGGATTGTTTTAATTCCTGATAAACGCTCATGATACAAGTTGACTAAAGCCGGGAGTGGATCATTTGCTCGACGACTGATCCCCAATCTTCGTACTGCCGGTAAATCCGATCGTAGCGAGCCGCTGTTTCCGGATCCGGATGATACGACTGCTCGAAGCCGGACCCCATATCGCTCATGGCTTCTTCTACGGAGGGATAGTGCCCGGCTGCCGCAGCGGCAAACATGGCTGCCCCTAAAGCACAGGTTTCTTCCGACCGTACGATCTGGATGGGGCGATTCAGAACGTGGGCCAGCGTCTGCATAATATAAGGAGACTTCTTGGCGACGCCCCCCAGGCCGATGATCCCTTCGATGGGAACCCCTTCTTCCTGAAAGCGTTCGACGATCTTTCGGGCCCCGAAGCAGGTGGCTTCCACCAGGGCCTGGAAGATCCGCGGAGCATCGGTTCCCAGGTGCAGACCGAAAAGAGCCCCTTTCAGCGATTGGTCGGCATCGGGAGTCCGCCGGCCGTTGAGCCAGTCCAGGGCGATCAGTCCGGATTCTCCGGGAGACAAACGGGAGGCGGCCTGCTGGAGGGCCTCCAACATCCGCTCTTCGGCTTCCCGGAGAACCCGCTCTTCGGCTTCTTTATCCAGGATCTCTCCCCGGCCCATCCATTCCCGAAAGGGCCACAGCAAAATCTGCCGAAACCAGGCATAGACATCTCCGAAAGCGGACTGACCCGCTTCCAGTCCGATCATACCGGGGATCACCGAACCGTTGACCTGCCCGCAGATCCCCCGCACGAGCTTCTCCCCTACTTTTTCGACGGGTGCGACGAGAATATCGCAGGTGGAAGTCCCCATGACTTTGCTCAGATGGAAGGGTTGGATCTCTCCTCCCACGGCTCCCATGTGCGCATCGAAAGCGCCCACGGCTACGACAACGCCTGTGTGCAGACCCCATTTTTCCGCCCATTCGGCAGAAAGGGTGCCGGCCGGCTGATCCGAGGTATAGGTTTCCTGAAAAAGCCGTCCGGTGAGTCCGCTCAGCAAGGGATCCAGTTCCTCAAAGAAAGAATCCGGCGGCAAGCCTCCGAAGTCGGGATGCCACAGGGCCTTGTGGCCCGCCGCGCAACGGCTGCGCTTCATTTGAAGGACGTCCTTACCGCCCGTCAGCAGGAAGGGGATCCAGTCGCAGTGCTCCACCCAGGAAAAAGCTGCTTCCCGGATCCGCTCATTCACCCGGAGAGTATGCAGGATCTTGGCCCAGAACCATTCGGAGGAATACACTCCGCCTTCGTAGCGCGTGTAGTCCGTCTCCCAGCGGGCGGCCAGATCGTTGATCTCGGCCGCTTCCCGGATGGCTGTGTGGTCTTTCCAGAGGATGAACATGGCATCGGGATCCTCCTCGAAGCCGGGCAGCAAGGCCAGCGGCGTACCGGATGAATCTACTGCCACCGGGCTTGACCCGGTGGTATCTATCCCTATACCGATCACTGCGTCCCGGGCGCCATCCGGGGAAGAATCCAGGGCATCCCGGACCGACTGCTCCAGGCTTTCGATATAATCCAAAGGATGTTGGCGAAACTGGTGGGCAGAGGGATCGCAATACAGGCCGGATCGCCATCGGGGATAGGGTGCCACTGCTTTTCCGTACTCGTTTCCCGTGGCAGCATCTACTACCAGAGACCGAACGCTGTCGGTACCGAAATCTACGCCGATGACAACCGGATCCATAGCCCTATCGTTTTGGTCCGTCCTGAAAATAGCCTATCCAGCAGAAAGAAGAGAGCCACCGGACAAGGGGAATTGAAAAACCCTTTACAGCGGAATGTTTCCGTGCTTCTTCTTAGGATTGTGTCGAACTTTATTCTCCAGCATCGCAAAGGCTTTGATCAACTTGCGGCGCGATTCCTGCGGATCGATCACCTCATCGATGAACCCCCGGCGAGCTGCCCGGTAGGGGTGGGCAAACAATTCCTGGTATTCCTTTTCTTTTTGAGCCAACATGGCGGCGGGATCATCGGCCTCCTGGATCTCCTTCCGGAAAATGATCTCGGACGCCCCTTTGGCTCCCATCACGGCGATCTCTGCCGAGGGCCAGGCAAAGTTCATATCCGCCCCGATGTGCTTGGAGTTCATCACATCGTAGGCCCCGCCGTAGGCTTTACGCGTGATCAGAGTGACGCGGGGAACGGTTGCTTCGCTGAAGGCAAAAAGCAGTTTGGCCCCGTTTACAATGATCCCGTTCCATTCCTGATCGGTTCCGGGCAGGAATCCCGGCACATCCACGAGGACCATAAGCGGAATGTTGAAGCAGTCGCAGAAGCGGACGAAGCGGGCTCCTTTCTTGGAGCTGTCCACATCCAGAACCCCGGCCAGGCTCATGGGCTGGTTGCCGACGATCCCGATGCTACGCCCTCCGAGGCGGGCGAAGCCCACCACGATATTATCGGCATAATCCGGATGGATCTCCATAAATGATTCTTCATCGACGATTCCCCTGACCACATCGCGGATGTCGTAAGGCTGGTTGGGATTGTCGGGGACAATATCCCGGAGTTGGGGTCGCAGTTCTTCCCCCAGTTCCACCTCCAGGTTTTTCGGCTTTTCCTCGCAATTTTGGGGCAGGTAGCTGATCAGTCTTTTGACCTGATTGAGGCATTCCAGATCGTTGCTTGCCGTGAGGTGGGTGACCCCCGACTTGGTGCCGTGGGCCGAGGCGCCCCCGAGCTCTTCGGCGGTTACCGATTCGTTGGTAACGGTTTTGACCACATTGGGCCCGGTCACGAACATGTAGGAGGTCCCTTCAACCATGATGGTGAAGTCGGTCATGGCGGGTGAATAGACCGCCCCCCCGGCACAAGGCCCCATGATGGCCGAGATCTGGGGGATCACCCCGGAGGCCATGACGTTGCGGTAAAAGATATCGGCATAGCCTCCCAGCGACTTCACTCCTTCCTGGATGCGTGCGCCGCCGGAATCGTTGAGCCCGATCAGGGGAGCGCCGTTTTCCATGGCCAGGTCCATGATCTTGCAGATCTTTTCGGCGTGGGTCTCAGAGAGGGAGCCTCCGAAGACGGTGAAATCCTGGGAGAAGACGTAAACCATGCGCCCGTGGATCGTGCCGTAGCCTGTGATCACCCCGTCGCCGGGAATCCGTTGTTTTTCCATGCCGAAATCGTAGGACCGGTGGGCCACCAGCATGCCGATCTCTTCGAAGGAGCCGGGATCCAGCAGAAAGTGGATCCGCTCCCGGGCGGTCAGCTTTTTCTTTTCGTGTTGCTTGTCGATCCTTTTCTGGCCACCGCCCAGGTGGGCCTTTTCGATGTAGTCCTGAAGTTCCTTGAGTTTGGTGTTATCCATAACGAAGTGGTCATTTTTTAATGGAAAAGCGGTCCGTTGCAAAAAAAGAATGCGACGGAAGTGGAGAGGAAAGTTAGAAAAATAACGGTTTGTACACGGCAGTTTCACAGAAAAAATGACGGGCTGAAAATGCCGTCAAAACTTCTACATTTGCCGGATAGCCATCTCAACAAAATAATATGATTTCATTCTCCGACCGATTGTTGCACATGGAAGAGTCCGCTACCATTCGCATGGCTCAAATGGCGCGGGAGCTCAAGGCTCAGGGAAAAGACGTGATCAGCCTTTCGCTGGGCGAGCCCGACTTCGACACCCCTCAGCACATCAAGGATGCCGCCAAGCGGGCGCTGGACGAAGGGTACACCAAATATACCCCGGTACCCGGCCTGCCGGAGCTCCGGGAGGCCATCGTTCGGAAATTCAAACGGGACAACGGGCTGGAATTCACGCCAGATCAGATCGTGGTATCCAACGGAGCCAAGCAAAGCATTGCCAATATCATGCTGGCCCTGCTCAACGAAGGGGACGAGGTGATCATACTGGCGCCCTACTGGGTATCCTACTCAGAAATCGTGCGCATGGCGGGCGGCGTACCGGTGCAGGTGAGCGCCGACATCAACCGGGACTACAAAGTAGATGCTCAGCAGGTAGCTGAAGCCATCACGGAGCGGACCAAAGCCGTGCTCTTCTCCTCCCCTTGCAATCCTACGGGCTCCGTGTATCTGATGGAAGAACTGGAGGCCATTGCGGAGGTCGTAGCACCCCATGAAAGCATTCATATCATCTCGGACGAGATCTACGAATACATCAACTTCACGGACAACCACGCCAGTATAGGCACCCTTGAGAGCGTCCGGGACCGGACCATCACCGTCAATGGTTTTTCGAAGGGCTTCGCCATGACCGGCTGGCGGTTAGGCTATATGGCGGCGCCGCGCGAACTGGCTGAGGCCTGTGCGAAGATCCAGGGGCAGGTGACTTCCGGAGCGACGGCTTTTGGACAAAAGGCGGCTGCCTATGCGCTGGATGCCGACATGACACCGACCCATCGGATGCGGGAAGCCTTTCTGCACCGGCGGGACCTGGTCTTGCGTTTGCTCAAGGAGATCGATGGAATGAAGGTGAACAACCCGCAAGGGGCCTTTTATGTATTTCCGGATATCCGCTCCTTTTTTGGCAAATCCTTTGGAGAACATAAGATCCGGAATGCTTCCGATTTCTGTGAATACGTCCTGCAGGAAGCTCATGTCGCCGTCGTCACGGGAGATGCCTTTGGGGCTCCCGGCTGCTTTCGCCTGTCTTATGCGGCTTCGGAGGCGGAATTGAAGGAGGCGATTTCCCGCTTGAAGGAAGCGTTGGAGAAGTTGGGATAAGCAGAGCGAATGATTAGATAAGTTTTGCCGGCATTTCAGGGCTTACCACCTCGTTAACCCGTAGCATGCAGAGGGAATCGTTCTTTGAATGCATGACCCATTGAATACATGAATAATCGAATGCTCTATTGTTCCACTGTTCTTTTCTTGAGATCATTTTCGGGAACAATCGTCAACCCGGGTTCACACTTTCACCCCATGCCACTGATTGGAGTGCAAATACCAGTTGGTCACCGCCAGTATAAAAACCCAATACAGGATCTCGGCGCCCCAGGCCCAGGGCAAGCCGCTCCGGGTATGGTAAACCACCGTGTACACGTAGGAGAGGTAGATAAGGGCGCCTACCGTTTGAATGCCCAGACCGTACAGGGTAGCTCCTGTGCCGGCGAGCCCATTGAAGAAGATCCCCCCAAAAGCAAAGGCGGTCAAGATCCCCAACAGCACGTACCAGACCGGCTGGGCATCCGTGATCAATGACATATCCTCCCCGCCGAAAAGAGGATACAGGAATATTTTCGGGAACAGGACGACCGGCAAGGCGATGACCATAGTGATGAACCAGGCGAGGCCGGCCGTTTTCCGGATGATGGGAATTACCGCCATGCGTTTCCGCTGCCCAATGAGGTTGCTGACCAGCGTATTCACCCCGGAGGAAAACCCCCAGGTCGGTATGGAGAGGATCAGATAAACCATCCGCACCAGATTGGAAATGGCCAATTGCCGCTCCCCCAGGTTTTCGATGAAGGCAAAGAAAACCCACCAACTGCCCAATCCGACTATCGCCTGGGCAACGATCGGTGCCGATAGCACAAACTGCAGGCGGATCTGTTCCAGCAGGATCCTTTTCATCGAAAAAAGCCGGTACAGACGGGATCTTTTGCTCTGCAGCATGTAGATGAAGAAAATGACCAGGGCCGTAACCTCCGCCAGGGTGCTCGCCAGTCCCGCACCCGCGATCCCCATGGCCGGCAACCCCCACTTGCCGAAAATCAGGCCGTAATTCAAAAGGATGTTGACGAGGGCCAGTATGAAAGTATCGACGATGATGAAAACGGTACGCGCCACTCCGGTATATAAAGCGATGATCGCTACCCCCGCATAGCTGAAGAAGACCCCCCAGGAGCGGTATTCCAGGTATTCGAGGCTTTTGGTATAGATCACATCCGAGGCCACCATCCAGTCGAAGATCGGTGCGCAGCCATAGCGCATAAACAGAAACATGACCAAAGCAAGCGCCAGCTCGAAGCAGAGCATGGCATGGAAAGTACGCCCAACTTCCTCCGGCCGCCCCTCCCCCATTCTCCGGGCGATCATGATCTGCCCCCCACGTGAAAATCCGTACCCGATCGCCGCTATGACCAGATAAAACACGCCCACAAAACCAATGGAAGCAAAATCTTCTTCGCTCAGGTGATACAAAAAAACACCGTCGCTCAACGCAATGACATTCTGTGCTGCGCTGCCCAACATGATCGGGGTCGAAATCGAAAGGATTTGCCGGTAAGACGTATTCACGCGCATACCGGTAAATGTAACCCGATTGAAAAGACTTTCGGAATGGCTTCCCGCATGACTTTCCCAAAAACCCCCACCCACTTCGACGATATGACATCTTTGGCAAAATCGACACCTTATTTTCTTCGGGAAAGGAGAATGTCCCTTATTTTCGGAACTTATTCCAGTCGCCTTTTTTCAACAGAAATCATCCAAGCCCCGCAAGACCATTTTCACCATGAAAAGACTCCTCAGACCGAGAAACGCTATCATGGCATTCTCCTTTCTGGCAGGCGCTTTCTTCCTGCTTATGCCCATGACCTCCGAACGGTACAACATAACCATCCATGAAGAGAAGCTGGCCCGGAAAGAAGCTCACCTGAACCGGATCCGGTCTGCAGCGGCCGACGAGGCTTCCGGTTCGAAACCCAACGTCGTCATCATCACCGCCGATGACCTGGGCCTGACGGATGTTTCGCTCTACGGGAGTCCCCATCTGGAGACGACCTACATCGATCTGCTGGCTGCCCAGGGGGCGAAGTTTAACAACGGCTATGCTACCTCCGCCATTTGCAGCCCCTCACGCGCCTCTACGCTGACCGGACGTTACCAGCAGCGCTTCGGCTACGAGATGCAACCCCAAAACCAATATCCCGCCAATCGCCTGCAGTACTACGCTTTCAAATACCTGATCAACACGGATCACTGGAAAGTGAACGATAATATGCAATACCCCAGCCGGGAGGCCATGCTCCGCCAGGGACTGCCCGTAGAAGAATTGACCCTCGCCGAATTGCTGGACGCCAACGGCTATGCTACGGCTTTGATCGGGAAATGGCATCTCGGACATCACGAAACCCTCCGCCCCACTGCCCGCGGTTTTGACCGTATGTACGGGTTCTATGAGGCTTTCACCTTGTTTGCCGATACCACGGCCCCCTTTGTGATCAATCAGCAACACAACGATTTCTCCAATGACTACATCTGGGGGAAAGGCAGAGAAGGCATATGCGCCATCCGGGAAAATGAAGAAGAGATCCGGGAGGAACGCTACCTGACCGATGCCCTGGCGGATGAAGCCGTCCGCTTTATCGAACAGCATCAGGAGGAACCCTTCTTCCTGTACCTCCCCTTCAATGCGCCCCACACGCCTTTTCAGGCTACCCGCGCCTATTTCGACCAGTTTGCCCATGTAAAGGACCGCAACAAACGGGTTTACTACGCCATGATCAAGCAGATGGACGATGCGATCGGCCGGGTTATGGCCACCGTAGATAGTCTGGGGCTGGGAGAAAACACCCTTATCTGTTTTGCCAGCGACAACGGAGGAGCCACCTATACCCTGGCCACGGATAACGATCCCCTCAAAGGAGGGAAAATGAGCCATTTCGAAGGCGGCATCCACGTGCCTTTCGCCATGCGCTGGACGGGGCAGATCCCGGCCGGAACGGTCTTCGAGCATCCGGTCACTCTCATGGATTTTTTCGGTACCGCCGTTTCGCAAAGCCAGACCCCCCTCCCGGACGATCGGGTGTTCGACGGCCAAGACCTCCTTCCCTATTTGCAGGGCGAGCAGACCAGGCCGCCCCACGAAGCGCTCTACTGGAAAGCCGGGCCGAGCAGCGCCATCCGCAAAGGCAAATGGAAAATGATCGTGGACGAATCGCGAGGGTATTTTATGCTTTTCGACCTGGAAAAAGACCTCGAGGAAAAGCATAATCTCTACGAGGAGCAGCCTGAGGTCGTTCGTGAATTGATGGAGATGCTCGAAAACTGGGAATCCGACCTGGCCGAACCGCTCTGGCCCAACATTATGGATTTCGAGACGGTGGAGGATGGCCAGAAATACTACTTTCCTGCTTAGAAGACAACAGAAAAAAGGGTCGTTCCCGTTTTCATTTCGCGAATAATCCAGGATTCATCCCGACAAATTTGAAACCAAGTTGCACTTTTTTACGAGCTGAGGTACAATGCTATCCTTCTTGGTTATATTTATAGCTCAACAACACCCTCCCATAAATGCGTTTTATTGCCACCCTTTTGATCCTTACCTTAACCCTTTTGAGTTGTGAAACAGAAACTGCTTCCGAAAACCTGATGAGCACCTTTGAAAAAATGGAAATCACCCCACCTGTAGCCGAGAAGAAGCCCAAAGAGCTGAGCCTGCACGGAGATATCCGGATCGATAATTACTATTGGTTAAACCAGCGGGAAGACCCGGAGGTCATCCGCTACCTGACCGCCGAAAACGAATACCTGGACAAAGTCCTGGCCCATACCCGGGATTTTCAGGAAGAACTCTTCAACGAGATCGTAGGCCGGATCAAGCAGGACGACCAGTCGGTACCCTTCAAGGACAACGGCTATTACTACCTTACCCGCTACGAAGAAGGAAAAGAATACCCCATCTACTCTCGCAAGAAAGAAAACCTGGAAGCGGAAGAGGAGATCATGCTCAATGTGAACGAGTTGGCGGAACCCTACGATTATTATGCCGTGGGGGGCCGCGACGTAAGCCTCAACAACCGGTACCTGGCTTACGGAGAGGATACGCTTAGCCGGCGCATTTATTCCCTGCGGGTAAAAGACCTGGAAACCGGCGAGATACTGGAGGATAACATACCGGGCACCTCCGGCCGCGTGGCCTGGGCCGCAGACAACCAGCACTTTCATGTCCGCTCCTCTTTTGATCCCCCATGGGGC
>CAZXIX010000034.1:0-21506 GCA_964640855.1 uncultured Saprospiraceae bacterium | reverse complement strand
CACCCTGCGGGATGCGGAGACGCTTCGGGCATATCGGGTCATGCGCCACAAACTGGGCACGCCCGCCTCCGAAGATGTGGAGGTGTTCACCGAAGAAGACGACACCTTCTTTTGCGAGGTGTACCGGACCAAATCGGACAAATTTCTGGTGATCGGAAGCGCTCAAACCCTTTCGAATGAGTACTGGATCCTGGAAGCGGACCAACCGCTCGGCGATTTTCGCGTCTTTCATCCGCGGGAACGCAAACTGGAATACGACATCGCCCATTACGGAGACAAGTTCTACATCCGCACCAATCTGGACGCCCAGAACTTCCGCCTGATGGAAACGCCGGAAAACGCGACCTCCAGGGAAAACTGGAAAGAGGTCATCCCCCATCGGGAAGACGTGCTGCTGGAAGGCATGGATATTTTCCAGGATTACCTGGTGCTGTCGGAGCGTAAGGCCGGCATCACCCAACTGCGCGTACGCCCCTGGGAGGGCGACGAACACTACATCGACTTTGAGGAGGAGGCTTACCTGGCCTATACCTCCACCAACCCCCAGTTCGATACAGAGTTGCTCCGGATCGGGTACACCTCGCTGACTACGCCCAATACGATCTTCGATTACAACATGAAGACCCGGGAATTTACCCAGCTCAAGCAAGAAGAGGTGATGGATCCAGATTTCGACCCCGCGAACTACGAAAGCGAACGCATCATGGCCAAGGCCCGGGACGGAGCCGAAGTACCGATCAGCCTTGTTTATCGAAAAGGATTCAAAAGGGATGGCAAACAACCCCTGCTCCTGTACGGCTACGGATCTTACGGAAACAGCCTGGATCCCTATTTCAGCTCGGTGCGCCTGAGCCTGCTGGATCGCGGTTTCGCTTATGCGATCGCCCACATCCGGGGCGGGGAAGAGATGGGGCGACAGTGGTATGAAAACGGTAAACTGCTCAACAAAAAGAACACCTTTACCGATTTCATCGATTGCGCCGAGCATCTGATTGCCAACGATTATACCTCCTCAGACCACCTCTATGCCATGGGCGGTAGCGCAGGCGGCCTGTTGATGGGAGCGGTCGTCAATATGCGGCCCGATCTGTGGAACGGGGTTGTCGCAGCGGTCCCCTTCGTGGATGTGGTCACTACCATGCTCGATGAAAGCATTCCCCTCACCACCTTCGAGTACGACGAATGGGGGAATCCCAACAACCCGGTCTATTACGAATACATCAAATCCTACTCGCCCTACGACAACGTAGAAGCGAAAGACTATCCTTCGATGCTGGTCACCACGGGCCTGCACGACAGCCAGGTACAATACTGGGAGCCCGCCAAATGGGTAGCCAGGTTGCGGGAGATGAAGACCGACAACAAGCCTCTGCTCCTCCATACGAATATGGAAGCCGGCCACGGGGGCGCATCCGGCCGCTTTCGACGCTACCGGGAGACGGCCATGGAATATGCCTTTATGCTGGATTTGGAAGGAAAAGTGGAGCTGAAGAATTAGATCACAGTCTGGAGTTTAGGGTGAAGAGTTTAGAGTGTGTGCCCGGTTGAAAAATATCAATGATTTTCAGCCGGGCCCACCCACCCTGTAAAAGCTTAGATTCCGGCAGGCACCTGGAGTATCTCCTTGAGTTTTTCCAGCAGGGTGTCGATCTCCTCGTGGGTATTGAGATGGGACAGGGAGATCCGGATGGATTTCCGTTCGTTCTCCTCGCCCAGCAGTGCCTGCAGCACATGCGAACCCGCGTCCGCGCCCGAACTGCAGGCACTGCCTCCGGAAACGCTGATGCCGGCCATGTCCAGATTGAGCAGCAGCAGATCCGCCTTGGGTGAAGGCGGGAAGGAGACATTCAAAAGCTTGTAGTGCCCGAATTCCCAATCGCCCAGGTACTGGATATCTTCAAAGGCGGCATCCAGCAGCGCCTTGAGGTAGTTCTTCAGGGCCAGCACGTATTCCTTTCTCCCCTCGCGATGCAGTACCGTCAATTCCAGCGCCTTGGCCAGTCCCAGGATGCCGTAGGTATTCTCCGTTCCGGCGCGCATGTTACGCTCCTGGGCGCCCCCGTCGATAAAGGGTTGGAGTTGAACATCGCTATTGATGTAGATGAAACCCACGCCTTTGGGGCCAAAAAATTTGTGGGCCGAGCCGGTCAGAAAATCAATGGGTATCTCCTGGACATCGATGGGATAGGTGCCCACGGTCTGCACCGTATCGGAATGGAATAGCGCCCCCTGCTCTCGACAGATCGAACCCACCGCCTGAAGATCGATCAGCGTACCGATCTCATTGTTGGCATGCATGAGCGATACGAGGGTTTTTTTAGGGTCCTTCTGCAAAAGGGAAGAAAGCCGCCCGAGATCCGGCTGACCTTTGGGATCTACATTCAGATGGACGACTTCCACCCCCGCCTCCGACAAACGATCCAGGGAGTGCAAAACGCAGTGGTGTTCGGTAGGCGAACTGATGATCCGTTCGACACCCAGATCGTGTACGGCTCCTTTCAGGGCCATGTTGCTGGATTCCGTACCGCCGGAGGTGAAAAAGATTTCCCCGATGGAGGCCCCGATCACCCGGGCCACCGATTTTCGTGCCGCTTCGATCGCCGAACGCGCTTCCCTACCCTCCCGATGAATGGAAGAAGGATTGCCCGGAAGATTGTCCATGGCTTCCAGCATGACCTTTTTTACCTCCGGATCCAGAGGGGTCGTAGCCGCATGATCGAAGAAGATGCGCATATGAATGTCGACTGTTTATCGGAATAACAAGGGGCAGCAGGAATTGGTTATCGCGGAGTTTTCTGAAGGAATGGATCAAGTGACCCGGGTCTATCCCCTAACCCGTCCACCACTTAACCTAGATTCCCGGAGAACCACCCTTCCACCAGATCCCTTTCATCCGGACCGGCAAGTTGGCAGGTAAATTCGTTGATGCGGTTGTGGTATTCGTAGTCCCGGGCCCACTCTTCATGATGGTCGTGCAGGGCTTCGATCCCATCCAGGATGGCGTCCATTTCGGCATCGGTCATCACGGGGTGGATGGACATGCGGAGCCAGCCGGGTTTCTCCGACAGGTCGCCGATGTTGATCTTATCGGTGATCGTTTTGGAATAGGTCTCATCCACATTGAGCAGATAGTGCCCGTAGGTGCCCGCGCAGGAGCATCCGCCCCGCACCTGTATGCCGAAGCGGTCGTTGAGGATCTTGACCCCCAGATTGTAATGCATGCCTTCGATGAAGAAGGAAATGACCCCCAGCCGATGCCTATGCTCGCCGGCGAGCAGATGCAAACGGGGCAGCCGGTCAAATCGATCCCAGATCCGGTGGAGCAGCTCTTCCTCCCGGGCCAGCATCCGCTCCACGCCCATCTCCTCCTTGAGCTGAATGGCCAGCGCTACCCGGATGGTCTGCAGGAAGGCCGGGGTGCCGCCGTCTTCCCGGGCTTCGATCTCGTCGATGTACTTATGCCCGCCCCAGGGGTTGGTCCAATCGACCGTACCTCCTCCCGGATTGTCCGGTATGCGATTCGTGTACAATTTGGGATCAAAGACCAGAATGCCTGAAGAGCCCGGGCCGCCCAGGAATTTATGCGGCGAGAAGTAGAGGGCATCCAGATGTCGATCCGGATCTTCCGGCCTCATGTTGATGTTGATGTAGGGGGCCGAGCAGGCAAAGTCCACGAAACAAAGCCCACCGTGCCGGTGCATCAGGGCCGCGATCTCGTGATAAGGGGTCGGCAGGCCGGTCACATTGGAGCAGGAAGTAATGGCGGCGATCTTTTTCTCCCGATCGGCAAAGCGATCCAGAAACGCCTCCCATAGCTTCATATCCACCAGTCCGTCTTCTCCGGGCGGTACGACCACTACGTCAGCCAGGGTCTCCATCCAGGAAGTCTGATTGGAGTGGTGTTCCATGTGGGTCACGAAAATGATGGGCCGCTCGGAATCCGGCAGTTGAATGGAAGGGCGGAAGCGTTCATGCACTTTCAAGCCCAGGATTCGTTGAAATTTATTCACCACCCCGGTCATGCCCGAGTTGGAGGAGATCAACACATCCCGCTGATCCGCTCCGACGTGCTCCTTGATGAGGTCCTTGGCATGATGATAAGCCAGGGTCATGCTCCGGCCCGTGACGGTCGTTTCCGTATGGGTATTCCCGACCAGGGGAGCGATTTCCCGGCAGATGCGATCTTCAATGGATTGATACAACCGGCCGCTCGCCGTCCAGTCGGCATACAAAAGGGGCTTTTCCCCGAAAGAAGTCCGGAAACGGGCCTGCGTCCCGATCACTTTATCGTGGAAGGGCTTGAAGTAGGCCTCAAGCTTGGACTTTACTTTTGTGCGTCCCGTTAGCTGCATGATGATGAAGATCTGGTATCGGGTATGTACGAAAGGTAAGGAATTAAAAAATCCCGGATTTTCACCTGCTCAAATCAATTCATTGACCTCACCCCGTACCTGCTCCACCAGGGCTTGGGCTTCTTCTTGAGTAGAGGCTTCGGCGTAAATCCGAATAATGGGTTCGGTATTGGAACCCCGCATATGGACCCAGCCGTCTGGGAAATGGACCTTGAGACCATCGGTACGGTCTACTTCCCGATCGGCAAATTTTTCCTGCAAGCGATTCAGCAGATCCGGCAGATCCAGGTTCGGCTTAAGGGCGATCTTGTCCTTTACCATCTCATAATGCGGGAAGCGATTTCGCATGCCCCCCAGGGATTCGCCGTTTTCCGCCATAGCGGCCAGGATCAGGGCGACCCCCACCAGGGCATCCCGTCCATAGTGCAATTCCGGTAAAATTACGCCTCCGTTGCCTTCTCCGCCAATGACAGCGCTCACTTGCTTCATTTTTTCCACCACATTCACCTCGCCTACGGCGGCGGCATGGTAGTTCTGACGGTGGGCATGGGTGACATCGGCCAGGGCCCGCGTGGAAGACAGGTTGGAAACCGTACTTCCCGGCCGGCGGCGGAGTACATAGTCTGCCACCGCCACCAGGGTGTATTCCTCGCCAAACCATCCGCCGGTTTCCGTTACCAGAGCCAGGCGGTCTACATCCGGGTCCACGGCTATGCCCATGTCGGCCTGGTTTTGTACAACCGATTCGCACAGCTCCTGCAGATTTGCGGGCAGGGGTTCCGGGTTGTGGGCAAATTGGCCGTTGGGCTCCCCGTTGATGAGAACCACCTCGCAACCGAGCTTCTCCAGCAAGGGCGGAAGCGCGATCGCCCCGGAGGAGTTCACCGGATCGACCACCACCCGGAACCTTCTTTCCCGGATCTTTTCCGCCGGCACCAGATCCAAATCAAGGATTCGCCGGATGTGGTAATCCAGATAGCTCCCGTTGGCAACGATAACTCCCAATTGCTCTACCCCGGCAAAGGACAACCGGCCCTCGCGAAGCAAGGCAAGCAGAGACTCCCCGTCCGCCCGGGAGATGAACTCTCCTTTGTCGTTCAACAACTTCAAGGCATTCCACTCGACGGGATTGTGGCTGGCGGTAAAGATGATCCCTCCACCGGCATTTTCGGCCGGTACGGCCATTTCCACCGTAGGGGTGGTGCTTAAACCCAGGTCCACCACTTCGAAACCCTGGCCCACTAAAGTCTGCATGGCCAGAGCCTGCACCAGGGGCCCCGAAGGACGGGCATCGCGACCGACCACTACCTTTCGGGGTTTTTGATTCTGGATGAGCCACTGCCCAAAGGCAGCGGTGCTGCTGACGATGTCCAGGGGGGTCAGGTTCTCTCCGGGCCGGCCGCCGAGGGTCCCGCGAATACCGGAAATGGATTTAATGAGCGTCAAATGGATTGGTTTTATGGGCCCCAATATCTCCTTTTGGCCCCTCGCTTCCAAATCGGGCCTACGAGGCTGCTTTTTATGGGGATTAGCAATAGGTACAGACCTAATATTCCTGTAGGCTCAGGCCAATAAAAGGGATGGCCTGCCCGCAAGCATTACAGCATTAAAACATTACAGCATTAAAGCATTATCCCCCCGCTTGTCAGGATCTCCGCTGCGCTCCGATCTGATCCCTGATACCCGATACCGTATTATCCCCCCGCGCCCTTTTATTCCCTGAAGGGAAAGCCTGCCCGAAAGCATTATCCCATTACACCATTAAAACATTACAGCATTACCGCATTACCGCATTAAAACAATACAGCATTACTCCCCCGGGAGGATTCTCATCCGGTTTGATCCGCGAACCTGTCTTAAGGCCTATATTTGGCCCTGAAAAACCTGAATGGCCATGCAACCCTCTTCCGAGCCTTTGAAAGAAAGCTGGTACCGTACCTGGTTTGACTCGCCCTATTATCACAGCCTGTACAGCAATCGTGATGATCGGGAGGCACACCGTTTCATCAACGTCTTGTTGGCCCATTTGAAACCCGCCGGAAAGGCGCAAATCCTGGACCTCGCCTGTGGGAAGGGACGCTTTTCCCGTTTTCTGGCCCAAAAGGGATATGTGGTGACCGGCCTGGACCTTTCTGAGAACTCGATCCGGGAAGCCCGCGCCTACGAGCAGCCCAACCTTTCCTTTTTTCAACACGACATGCGGCTTCCCTTCCGGATTAACTATTTTGATTACATTTTCAACTTTTTCACCAGCTTCGGCTACTTCGAAAAGGAATCTCAGGACTTGAAGGTGTTGAAAAATGTGCAATCCGGACTGCGGCGAAACGGGGTTTTCGTTCTGGATTTTTTTAATCCGGACTACGTCACAGCCCGCCTGGCGGGACGGGAGGTAAAGCGAGAGGACGGTATCGAGTTCCATCTGCACAAATACGTGCAGGGGGACTTCATTTTCAAGGACATCCGTTTTGAAGCAGATGGCCGGGAGTGGCAATTCCGGGAGCGGGTCCGCTTGTATCGCCAACCCGATTTCGAGCGGATGTTCGATCGGGCGGAATTACGCATTCGATCCATTTTCGGAGATTACGAACTCAACACCTACCATCCTACCCAAAGTCCGCGGCTGATATTACTGGCAGAAAAAAAACTATGAGCATACTACTCCTTCAGGCAGACTGGATCACCTGGCTCCATACATGGGATGTGGAGGTTTTCAACTGGATCAACCACGATCTCCAAAATCCCTTTCTGGATGCGATCATGCCTTGGTGGCGGGAGAAAAAATCCTGGATTCCTTTGTACCTGGCCCTGGCGGGCTTTCTGTTTTACCGTTACCGGCTGAGGGCCCTGTATTATGTGTTGTTGGTAGCGGCAACCGTGGGGCTGGCCGATACACTGAGCAGCAAGGTGGTCAAGCCGTGGGTGGGCCGGGAGCGTCCCTGCCAGGCGGAGCCTTTTCGGACCACCGTAAGCCTCAAACTGGACCACTGCGGTGCAGCACCCAGCTTCACCTCTTCGCATGCTACCAACCACTTTGCCCTGGCTGCGCTTTGGGTTTTCACGCTTCCTTTTCTGAGAAGGTGGGGAAAAGCCTTACTATGGTTTTGGGCCGCCAGCATTGCCTTCGGTCAGGTCTATGTGGGGGTGCATTATCCCTTCGATGTGTTGGGGGGAGCCCTCCTGGGGACCGGAATCGGGGCTCTGGGGAGCTGGTTTTACGGCAAATGGTCCAAAGAATATCGCTTAGCCCAATAGTATGGATGTTTGGGAATACCTGGTATTGGTTCTGGCCGTGCTGCTGGGCGGCGGCCTCGCTTTTTTTCTCAGGCGCAGGGATGAAGGCCTTTTAGGCTTATCCCTGGCTTTCACGGGCGCGTATCTGCTGGCCATTGTATTCTTGTTGTTGTTGCCCGTCATCTTCAAACTCGGCCAGCCTGGTATGGGGATGTGGGTTTTGGCCGGATTCGTTTTACAACTGGGCCTCGAACCCCTGTCCCGCGGCATCGAGCACGGGCACCGGCATACCATCGAGTTCAGCCGGAAGCGCCCCTGGGGAGTGATTCAGGTCATGGTCGGACTTTCGCTGCATGCTTTTCTGGAGGGATTGCCCCTCACCGTTTTTCCGGAGCTGGCCGAAGAGCACCTCGACCAATCCGGCAGCTCTCTTTTTTGGGGCATTGTGCTGCATAAATTCCCGGCCGCCTTCGCCTTGACGACCTTGTTCCTGCAGTCGCGGGTGCGTACCGAGATCGTGATCGCTTGTCTGTTGATCTTCTCGGGCATGTCACCCCTGGGATCGCTGGTCGGCGCCCGACTCCCCAACCTCCCCGAAATTTATCTTCCCATTCTGGGCATCGTCGCGGGGGCTTTTCTGCACCTGGCGACCGTCATCCTGTTTGAGTCCGAGAACAATCAGCGACATGCCTTCAACTGGTACAAAGCCGGCTTTGTCCTGCTGGGGTTCGCCACGGCCGTGCTCACCTTTCTCCGATAGCATTGGACTTCTCTCCGACAATTATTCTTTCCCCCTTTATGATTAATTAAATTATTCTTTACAAAGACTTTACTCCAGGCGAATTTTCGCTATTTTTCCGGCCGTTGGGAACCGAAACATTTTTTACCTCAAGCACAACGAAAACACATGAAGTATCTCTATATAAAGGGATTGCTGAATATAATTTGTCTTTTGGGAACCCTTTTTTCTGTTACGGCTCAAACCAACCTGAGTGGCCGCGTACTCGATAATTTTACGAAGGAGCCCCTGATCGGAGCCAGTGTTTTGGTGAAGGGTACGACGAGTGGAACCGTCACCGATTTTGACGGGCAATTTGAACTCAATATCGAGTCATCCTTCCCGGTTATCCTGGTCTTTTCCTACACGGGCTATGCCACCGAAGAACTGGAGATTGTCTCCGCCGATGCTCGGATCGTTATGGAGCTGCAAGAGAGCGCGATTGTAACGGATGTGGTGGAAGTTACCGGCCAGCGGGTTTCCGACAAACAAAAAGCGGCACCCCTGACCGTGGAATCCCTGGACCTACTCGCCATAAAAGAAACGCCTTCCGATAATTTCTACGACGGGTTGGGAAGCCTCAAGGGAGTGGACCTGACCGCCGCAAGCCTGGGGTTCAAGGTGATCAATACCCGCGGGTTCAACAGCACCAGCCCGGTAAGGACCTTGCAACTCATCGACGGAGTGGACAATCAAAGTCCCGGCCTGAATTTCTCGCTCGGTAATTTCCTGGGATCGCCCGAACTGGATGTGCTGAAAGTGGATCTGATCCAGGGGGCCAGCTCCTCTTTTTACGGTCCGAATGCCTTCAACGGGGTGATCAGTATGGAGACCAAAAACCCTTTCCTGCATCGGGGATTGGCCGTCATGGTCAAGGGAGGGGAACGAAATTTGTTCGAAACCGCCGTCCGCTATGCGGAATCCTTTCAGAATAAGGCGGGCAATCCCTTTCTGGCTTTCAAGATCAACGCCGCCTACCTTCGGGCCGACGACTGGGAGGCCACCAATTTCAACCCGGTCGACGAGTCCCGGGTGGAAGCGGATAATCCCGGCCGCTTCGATGCCGTGAACATCTACGGCGATGAATACAGCAGCCTCTTCGATTTCAGTGATCCGATCAACTTGCAAAACCGATTTGCGGGCCTGGATATTTTTTATCGCAAAGGTTACCAGGAACCGGATCTGGTCGATTACGGAACGCGAAACCTGAAAGCCAACACCGCCGTACACTGGAAACTGAACCCCAGCAAGGGACTGGAAGCCACAGAGGCCATCGGAGCTTTTAATTACAGCCAGGGGACCACCGTTTATCAGGGAGACAATCGATTCAGCCTGCGCAACATCCAGTTTTACCAGGCCCGGCTGGAGATCCGCAAACCCGGCACCTTCTTCGTGCGGGCTTACACCACCTGGGAGGACGCAGGCGATTCCTACGATCCTTACTTTACCGCCCTCCAACTTCTGGAGCGCCACAAGGTCAACCCGGATTACCAGGCCGATTATACCCGCTATTGGCAGACCAACATCTATCCCCAGATGATCGAAAGCGGCTATCCGGAAGGCAAGGTGGTGATCGACCCCGAAACGGGCATACCCACCTTTGACTTCGACCCGGATGCCGCCAATCAATGGCTGGCAGACAACAACAGCCAATTGCGGGATTGGCACAACGAGGCGGCCGATGCCACCGACAGGGCCGGCCTCAATACCGGTGGGGCAGACTTCTTTGAACCCGGCACGGCCCGTTTTGACTCCGTTTTCCGGGAGATCACTACCGCCCTATCCAACCAAACCGAAGGAGGGACCCGCTTCTACGATCGCTCCCAGCTGTATCACGTCCAGGGCGAATACAAATTCACGCAGACCTGGTTCGATGATATTACGGTGGGAGGCAATGGCCGCTGGTACTTGCCCGATAGCCGGGGGACCGTTTTTTCGGACGAGTTCGAGGAGATCCGAAATTCGGAAATCGGTATGTACGCCGGGGCTTCCAAGACCTTTTTTGGCGATAAGCTCACCCTGAGCGCTACCATACGGGTAGATAAAAACCAGAACTTCAACTGGGTATCGACGCCGGCCGCTTCTGTCGTCTGGAAACCTGCCCCTAACAACTACCTGCGCTTTTCCTTCGCCAGCGCCGTCCGGAACCCCACCTTGTCCGACCAATTCCTCTTCCTCGACGTCGGGCCGGCTATCTTGTCCGGAAACCTAAACGGCGCCGACAGCCTGATCAGCCTGGATGAACTGGACTCTCTGTTTAGCCTCAATAACCAGGAACTGGAATACTTCTCCATCGATCCCGTGCAGCCGGAGAAGGTAAAAACCTTCGAGCTGGGCTACCGGACGACCCTGTTCAACAGCCTGTATGTGGACATGGGCTATTACTACAACATCTACGATGATTTTCTGGGATTCATCCTGGGCGTAGAAACCGAATTTGAAGGTTTCGCCCTGCCCTCCGATGTCCAGGTTTTCCGCTTCGCTGCCAATGCCGAAGAGCGGGTACGAACCCAGGGATTCAGCATAGGCCTCAACTACTATTTCGGACAATACTACTCCCTGAACGGAAATTATTCCTGGAACAAACTGGTCACCGAGCCGGATGATCCCATCGTGCCCGCCTTTAATACGCCGGAGCACAAATTCAACGTCGGGATCAGCGGCAGGGATATTCCCATGGGAAGCCCCCGGGTGACCCTCGGCTTCAATGTCAATTACAAGTGGATCGAAGGCTTCCTTTTCGAAGGCTCACCTCAGTTTACGGGCTTTATACCCACCTACGACCTGCTGGATGCCCAGGTAAACATCCGGGTCCAGTCGCTCAACACCACCTTTAAGATCGGCGCTTCCAACCTGCTCGACAATCGGACCTTCCAAACCTTTGGCGGACCGGAGATCGGCAGATTGGCTTATGCCTCCATTACCTATGATTGGCGAAAAAATTAAGTACTCACCTTTTAAATCAATATCACTATGATGGCTTTTTTTACTCGATGCTTATTCATTCTGGTCACAGCCTCCCTGTTCACGGGATTGCAGGCGCAAGACCGTTATGTAAACGAGATTTTCTCTTCGGTTACTGTAGAAGACGGCGTCAGCTACGGTAGAAACTACTCTGCGATCAGCGCGCTGGCCGGGGGTACAGAGCCCTTGCTGGAAGACCTGGTCATGGACGTCTATCAGCCGGAAGGCGATACCGTACAGGAACGCCCGCTCGTACTTTTATTTCACACGGGGAACTTCCTTCCTCAATCGCTGAACATGCGCCCGACGGGGACGAGAAAAGACAGCGTGTTGGTTGGCCTGGCAACCCGCCTGGCGCAAAGAGGATTCGTTGCCGCTTCCGTAGATTACCGCCTGGGGTGGAATCCCCTGGATCCAAACCAATCCGGCCGGGTTTCCGGCTTGATCAACGCGGTGTACCGGACCACCCAGGATGCCCGCACCTGCGTTCGCTTTTTCAAAAAGAATTTCGTAGACGAGGGCAATACCTACAGAGTGGACACCTCCCGGATCATTATGATCGGAGCCGGATCCGGAGGGTATATCGTAAACGCTACCGTCACCATCGATCGCTACGAGGAGATCCTGCTGCCCAAATTCTTTATCGGTGGCATTCCCATGGTCATCGAAGCGGTCAACGGAAATGTAATGGGTACCAGCGTCGGGATCATTCCCCAGGATTACCCCCTGTTCAGTCCAGGCGACACCCTGAACCTACCCAACTGGGTCACCTACGATGACGAAAGCGAGATCAGCTCCGATTTCCAATTTGCGGTCAATTTGGGCGGCGCGCTGGGTGATTCCAGCTGGATTGATGAAAATACGGCTCCCTGGATCACCTTCCACAATACCACCGACCCGGATGCGCCTTATGAAATCGGTATCGTCAACGTGCCGGGACCGGATCTTCCCGTGGTGGAAGCCCATGGCGGATACATCAACCAACCGCTCATGGACCGCTTTGGCAACAACGACGCCTGGGCCGATGTCGAGTTCATCGACCCCTTTACCGCAGCAGCCGAATCCAACAACCAACTCCCCGTGCCGGCAGGTAACCAAACCCTGCCCGGATTGGAAAATGTAAATGGTCTGTACGCGGTCATCGGCACCGGCCCCAACGCCAGCTCTCCCTGGGATTGGTGGGGCCCCAACGATCCCTTTGCCGATGCGGAAGGCGTGGAAGAGCCCAATGTGGAAAAAGCAAAGGCCATGCAGGACACCATCCTGAACTTTACCATCCCCCGGATGTGCATCGCACTGAATATGGATTGCAACCTGGAAGCATTTGTCTCCGATCCCACCAGCACCGAGGAGGTTATCTCAGCTGCCGAAGTCGGACTCAGCATTTTCCCAAATCCCGCTACCGAAAGCATCATCCTGGACGTAGACGGACAAAATAGAATCCAAGGCATTCAGCTGTTTGACCTCAGCGGTCGGGTTCTGCGTACCGTGCGCAACATCAACCAGGAGCGCTATCAACTGGATCGCGGCAATCTGCAAAGTGGGGTCTATTTCGTTAAGATCCTCTTCGACGAAGGCTTCGTAGCCAAACAGGTCGTTTTCAAGTAGAGGGCAGAGGGTTTGGGAAAGCCCCGGCTTTACTTCAGCCCCATTCGCTCTACTCAAAACCTGGAGAAGGCCGTCCCGCTCGGGACGGCCTTTTTTTGTCAATAGGGATGGCCAAAACACCGGCTACCTTAGAGGATTTAAGCCGTGAAACAGGATACCCCGTACCTTACGAAAGGGCTAATCCCGACCCTTACGAATTTTTCAGCCGACCGATCCATGAGTGTTGCCCGTTTAGGGGAGTTCCTTCAAGAAGGCCAGGGTATCTTCCCCGTCTGCATAATTCCACAGCGCGGGTCGTTGGGCCTTGCCGAAGGGGAAGGAAGGAAATTTCAACAGGCCGGGTCGGGCCACAACACACTGGATCTCGTCCTTGCGCTCGACCAATTCCCGTTCCAGTTGTTCCATTTCCCCAAAAAACTGATAGTGCAAGGTAGCAACCGGAGAAGCCATTACCGGGTTTTCCCGCAGGATCAGCCGGCCGTTGTGCAGATGCGTACTGTTGTTCAGAATATTGAGGGCGAGCTGGTAGTCAAAATTGTGTTTGTACTTCTCGTTCCGGATGATCTGGCTCGAAGCATACAGATGCTCCAACAGCGGATGGAAGTCATAACCCGCCGGTACATACAACTTGCTGACGTTGCGGCAACCCAGGCCGAAGTATTGAAAAATATCCTCTTGCAGACCCTTCCAGTCGGATTCGGTTTCCTTTCCGTCCAGTACGGCCACCGCATTGCGATTGCGCCTTATGATGTGGGGATACTTCCCGAAATAAGCTTGAAAGTAACGGGCGGAATTATTGCTTCCGGTGGCGATCACGGCATCGAACCCGCTCAGGCGTTCGACGAATGAAGTCTGCGCCGAAAAGCGATCGTCGATCTCATTCAGGAGTCGGACCAGGGCCGGCAGCAAATAGAGATCCTTGTCGGATAGTTTGACCTGAGCCCGATGACCGCTAACGAAAACGGAAAGCCAATCGTGGAAACCGACCAATGGGATATTTCCGGCCAGTACCAGGCCGATCAACCGGGGAGGCTGGGGATCAAAATCATGAGCATACCGCCCGGTCCATTGGGCGAGTGGATCGGAAGCCAGCATGTCTTCGGCTATGGCGGTCAGGGCCTGCCGTTGGTTTTCTACGGTAAACCAGGGGTTGATGTAGGCGGTTCGTTGTACCACCGCATCCAGGTATTCGTCTCCTTCCAGGATCCGCTTTCCCAGTTGGCTCAGTACATCGAGTCGGTCGACTAATTTGGGTCCGGCCATAGTCAATTGAGTCCGTTTTTGGAGGACTTCCGGCTTTCGACGTATTTGCGCCACCTGTCCAGGGCTTTTTGGAAGTCCTGGGGCAGGTCCGATTCGAATTGCATCTGCTCGCCGGTCGTCGGATGGACGAACCCCAGCGACTTGGCGTGCAAGGCATGACGGGGCATTTCATTGAAGGTATTTTCCACAAAAGCCTTGTATTTGGAAAAAACCGTCCCTTTGATGATCCGATCTCCTCCGTATTTCTCATCGCTGAATAAGGGGTTACCGATGGATTTCATATGCACCCGGATCTGATGGGTCCTTCCGGTTTCCAGATTGCACTGGATCAATGAAACGTAATACAAGGGTTCCAGGGTTTTGTAGTGGGTGACAGCCCATTTACCGGCTTCCCCGTCCGGAAAAACGGTAAACTCATGCCGAAAACGGGGATGCCTCCCCACATGTTTGTTGATCGTACCGGCGGGCGGGTCCGGTTCTCCCCAGACCAGGGCCCAGTACGTGCGTTCGATCGTGTGGAAATAAAACTGCTTGGCCAGGTGAGACATGGCGTATTCGGTCTTGGCCACTACCAATAGGCCGGAGGTATTTTTATCAATGCGATGCACCAATCCGAGTCGATCCTGCTGGGATTCGTTCATCAGCGGAAGATTGACATCCCGGAGGTAGTAAGCCAGGGCATTGACCAGCGTACCTTTATAATGCCCTACCCCGGGATGGACGACCATGCCGGCGGGCTTATTAACGATAAGGAGATCCTTATCCTCGTAAACGATATCCAGGGGTATGTTCTGCGGAATGACCCGCCGGGCAGTATCCGGCGGTTTGGGCATGACCACATGCACCTCATCGCCGGGCTTAATCTTGTAGTTGGGTTTAACCTCCCGGCCGTCCACCAATATGGACCCGGATCGCACCGCATTCTGAATCCGGTTGCGGGAGGCATTCGGAAGACGGTCTACCAGAAACTTGTCCAGCCGAATAGGCCGCTGGCGATTATCCACGGAAATGACCTGATGCTCCTGGTAATCATCCGTTGACTCTTCTTCTCCCTGAACCTTTTCGATTTTCTTGTCCTTTTCCGGTAGCTTGGAATCCTTCATTCCACAAAATTGGCTGGTCTGGTAAAATAATGCCCTCTCAAAAAACACGCAAAGGTTTCTTTTTTGTTTTTTGCCTGCCACTGTAAAATAACCAATCATGCCACAAACATCCGGATTCGCCTCCATCTGCGTGCGAGATTCCCATCATCACGAGACAACGCGGCCACATCAACTGCCCCTGTATGCCACTTCTTCTTTTGTCATGGATTCGATCGACGATGCCATGGAGATCTTTCGCAAGGAGAAACCCGGGCACGTTTACAGCCGTTACGGGAATCCCACCATCGAGGCCGTAGCCGATAAGATCGCCCGACTTGAAACCCACGGACTCGACCTGCAAGCCCATGCCTACCTGTTCAGCTCGGGCATGTCGGCCATTACAACGCTCATGATGGCCTGCCTGAAGCAGGGCGACAAGATCCTGACGCAGGGGAATCTTTACGGGGGCACTACCGAATTATTCCTCAAGGTATTGCAGCCCCTGGGGATCCAGGCCGAGTTCACCGACCTCAAAGATCTCCAGGCCGTAGAGGAAAAGTTGGCCCGCGATCCGGCTTTTCGAATGATCTATTTTGAGACCCCGGCCAACCCCACGCTCGCTTGCGTAGATATGCAAGGCTTATCCGATCTGGCACACCGGTATGGCTGCTATGCGGCGGTCGATAACACCTTCTGCACGCCGGCTCTTCAGCAACCCTTCGCCTTCGGTCTGGATTTTATCGTTCACTCTACCACCAAATACCTCAATGGACACGGAAACTCCATTGCCGGGATCTTGATCGGAAGGGATATAGACCTGATGAAAGGAAGGGTCTGGGAAGTCCTGAAACTGGCCGGCACCAACTGCAATCCGTGGGATGCCTGGCTGACCAACAACGGACTCAAAACGCTCAATCTCCGCATGGAGCGGCACAGTCAAAACGCTTCTGCCCTGGCTCAATTCCTGGACAAGCATCCGGCCGTGGAGTGGGTCAATTATGTAGGTTTGCACTCTCATCCCGACCACGAGCTGGCAACCCGGCAAATGAAGAACTTCGGGGGTATGCTCAGTTTTGCGCTCGGCGGGGGGATGGAGGCCGGACTCCAGTTCATGCGCCAATTGAAATTCTGCACGATGGCACCAACCCTGGGCGACGTAGACACGCTGGTCTTGCATCCGGCATCCAGTTCGCATTTGAATGTGGATCGGGAGGTGCGGGAGCGAAACGGGATCACCGACGGCCTGGTGCGCATTTCGGTAGGCATTGAAACCCTGGAAGACATCCGTACCGATCTGGAGCAGGCCCTCGAAAATCTATAATGGGCCCAGCCGGGAAGCCAATCTCTGAAGCGGAGCCGCTTCGGATCAAATGGTAAGCATTTTCGGCTCTGCGGAGTTTTTGTGGAAACAGTGGCGGAGAATTCGCATAGAGGCTTCGGCCATGGCATTGCCTTGGGTGTCGAGGGTCGGGTTGATTTCGGTGATCTCAAAACCGACGACTTTCTTGTCAGCCAGCAGGCCGTTCAACAGCCTTGTGCTTTCCTTCTCCAGAAATCCGCCGGGTACGGGAGTGCCTGTGCCGTCGGAAACGGCTTCCGGATCCATGCTGTCTACGTCGAAAGAGACAAAAAGAATATCGCAACCGGCCAGATGTTCGAGCGTCTCGGTCACCACGCGCTGCATGCCCCGCTGGCGGCACTCTTCGACATCCAGGCATTTGATCCCTTTCTGGCGGATGAGATAGGCCTCTTCTGCCTCGATGGACCGGATTCCCAGATACACCAGGTCTTCGGGGCGAATTACCGGCTCCCCTTTCCCTTTTAAAGCAGACCAGAGGGTCAGGGTCTCTTCGGATGGTCTATTGCGGGCCCGGTCGAGATTATCTTCTGCCAGGGCCATAGCCAAAGGCATCCCGTGCACGTTGCCCGAAGGCGTGGTGTAAGGCGAATGGAGGTCGGCATGGGCATCGATCCAAACCACGCCCAGGCGGGCCTCCGGAAAAGCCTTCTTCACTCCGTTCAACAAGGCTGCTCCCTGCGAATGATCCCCGGTCAGGCAGATGGGAAACGCACCGTTCCGCAACGCATCGGCCACCCGATCCCCCAAGGCCTCGAACAAAGGGACGAAAGATCGAATGTATTTGGCATGAGGCGTATCCGAAGGCCGGTTCAATTCCAGGTTTCGGCTGTGAATTTCCTCGTGCTCAAGTTGAAGTAAAAAGCTTTCTTCCTGCTGCCGGGCTACGGTCAAGAGTGCCCCCGGGCCGAGGCTTCCCCCCCGCCGAAAGGCACAAAATTCAGCATCACAGGAAATAAGGACGGTTCTTTCGCGATTCATATGGCAATTGGGTTAGGATCTGCGAATGGAGTACCGGCGATCCCGTTTACTCATTCTGAATTTGAAACAAAATTAGGAAATTCAGGTTGCAAAAGAATTTAATTTTAAATATTTCGACAGATGGCGGCATTACCCCCCTGCCACCATCACAGGGGGATGGCCGGAACAAGAAAAAAAGGGTCCAGAATTCCTTCCAAATACCGACCGGAAGGCCTTCCATTACGAAGTCGAAGAAGTATATTGAAAACCTATTTTCATCTTTTCATACCTAAAACCCGTTTAACGTGACTATGCAACCCATTCAGCTTGCCCTGATCGGACTGATCTGTGCAGGCACCTTGACCCATTGTTCTCCGGGTCCGGAGAAAAAAACCGAAACCATCGAAGCGGAGGCCTCCACGGCCAAGGAACCGGAAACACCGGAGAGCCAGGGGGAAAGCACCAGCAGCCGCGGCAATGCCGATCCGATCACACCCTCGCCCACTACTGCCCCCGTTCCTCCCTCGGACGATGAGTTCTGCTCCGGCCCGGATTTCAATCTCCAGGCCCATTTGAAGACTTTTGCCCGGGATATCGAACAGCAGAAGATAATGTACGATTCGGAGCCTTTAAGCAGGTGTTCGGGTATGTTCCTGCGAACTTGCCGGGCGGTAGCCGCCCTATGCCCAGGCGCTGAGTTCCGCAATCTGGAAGCCGAGGCCAGCACCCGGGATGAAGCCCTTTGGTTTGATGCCCAGAACCGGCTCACGCTCATTGAAGAGGCGGCCATCAGCGGTCATATGATCCGACCCGGTTCGGTCTTGTTCTTCGGCTTTCAGGGCAAAGAATACCGGAAGGGCGTCAACCTGGACATGGAGACGCTTACCACTCCCGGGGAGGGCATCGAGCACATGGGTGTCGTAACCGAGGTGACCGAGGAGAACGGGCAGGTGGTCAGCTACCGGATGTTTCACGGCAGGAGCACCGGGAAGCCGGCAGCCATTACCAAGCATTACCTGGATCCGAATTCGCGTAGTTCCAGCCGCAATGATCTGCCTCCTTACGGAAACTGGGACCAGCAATGGGTGGCCATAGCTTATATCCTGGGCAAATAGCCCACGGGGCTACAAGGCAAACTTGCGGCTGATGTGAAATCCGATGTGGATGTCTCCCTGGAAGAAATCGCCGGTGGTACTGGGGATATAGGCTTGCCCCACCAGCCCCGTCGTGTTGCTGACCTGCAGTTGAAAGGAATGCCGTGGGGTGCTGATATCGAAACCGAACCCAATGACGTCTTTCCGGGGGTTTTCCGTCTCAAAATCGGAAATGAAGGGGTGCGTATACTCTGCGGTGAAAGCTATGGCCTCGGTGACCTCGAACCGGACTCCCCCTCCCAGGGCAAAGATGCCGTTTTGCTCTCCCATTTCCTGGGTCAGGTTCTGATAGACGTAAGCCGGATTGACCTGAATGGAGAAAAACCCGATCCGGCTTGCGATCATCAGTTGGCTGAAATATTTCATTTTGTGTTTAAACTCCAAGTTTTCCTGGATATCATCCCGGAAAGGCTGGGTGCGGATGGCGGCTGAGCCCAAAACGGTGACAGTCAGCGGCCAGCCATGGTTTTTTTGCCTGAGCACGCGATACTTCACATAGCCGTCGTATAGTTTCTCGGTCCGGCTGCGGCCCACACCGATCGTAAGATTGTCGGTGATCCCGTAGGCCAGGGCTAGGCGGATGTTGGCGGTACCGTCGAGGCCAAAGAGTTCATCGATCCCTTCGTTGATCGTGCCGCCGAAGCGGTGCGAGACGACAAACATCAGGTTGTTCTTCCACAAGGTTTCCACGCTTTGGCCGTGAACCAGCCGGAAGGTGCGGAAGGTCTCCTGTAGGTAAAGGGGCTCTTCCGGCTCTACATAGATCAGGTTGGAATCCACTTCCTGGGATTGAAGTCCAAAAGGACAGAGGAGCAAGAGCAAAAAAAGGGCAATAGGTGAAAGTTTCATGTGGGATAAAGATTAATTACTGATGCTTCGCAAGATTGTTGTTCTCTTTCCTACGCATGTGGGAATGCATTCCAAACCCCAGGGCATACAGGAAGTAAACAAGTGGTTCAGGAGTAGTTTTTTGCTTGTGATCCATGAATTAGGCTAGTTATGCGCCACTTGAAAACCTCCGGACCTGTGCTGACCCTGTCGTCAGTAGGGCTGTTGGCTAAACGCCTGGTACCTATGGGGATTCTTTCCATTTTGATCCGAAAAATGGATTTGGCATAAGGTCAGTTAATTATTAGGCCGCCCGGAATCGATCCAGGAATTCAACATGGCAATTTCCTCTCGCGTAACTTTTATCCCGGATTCGGGCGGAGGCATAGGATCTTTGGTGTCTTCCAGGCGCTTGACGATCTTCTTGATCTTGGCCTTGATCATGACGTAGGTATTGTATTTGGGAAAAGCCTCGCCGGTCTTCCCGTGGCATTCGGGCGTATTGCACTTGACCTGGAAGAAGGGCCAGATGTCGTTCCGGAAGGACACGGAAGCGTCGAAAGCCCTACCCTCTTCCTCTATGCCGGGGGAAGGCGGTAATTCCGGGAGGCTAGTTCCCATACCCAGCAGAGCCAGAACGAATAGGGGAATGAGTTTGCGCATGATATCAGTTGTTTAGTGCTCCCTCTTCGACCCATTGCTCAAAAACCGCCAATTCTTCGGCAGTAAAGTATTGCATGGTGCCTTGCAGACTGGTTTCCCGGATGATGGCTTCCAGATTTTCCTTGATGTCTCTGTATTCCGTCAGGACCAGCTTGGGATGGAAAATGTTGTGGCAGCCTCCGTCCACACACCGGGTTTTGAATAGAGGCTTGATGACATTGCTGAAACTGACAAAACTGGCCGCCAGGTCAAACTGGGCCTCGAGCTGGATATCCATGGGCGGCATGCTGACGAATGTGGCAGGACTCCCGGCGTCATCGATGTAACTCAGGTCACCGGACCATTCCCGGAATTCAAAATCCTCTCCCGGCGGCAGCGCTTCTACCTCCACGCGAGCCCCCTCGGGATACTCCCCCGACCCCGATCCATTGACCACACTCAGCAGATATTTGGGAATTGCGGCATAGGAAGCTGTGATCTGCACGGCCCGTGCAGGGATGGTTACAAACGAGACCATTGATTCCGGTTGATCCAGGATTTCAATATCCCCTTCCCATCCGACAAAGGAAAACCCTTCTTGGGGAGCCTCTGCTTCCACCCTGATGCGCGTGCCTTCGAGGTATTCTCCTGAACCCGTTCCGCTAACCACGGTCAACTGGTACCTGGGCAAATTCACGAAAAAGGCTTCGATTCGAACAGGGCCGTTGGGAATGGTAACGGTGGTGGCGGGAGATCTGACCTCCGCAACGTGCAGCGTATCTCCGATCCAGTTGGAGAATACCTTCTCAACGGAGGGAGGGGTATCGGCTGCAATCTGGATCTGTTGACCTATGTAATAGTTGCCGCTGCCGCTCCCGGAGATCACGGTGAGGTCAAAGGAGGGAAACTCCTCAATAATGGCTTCCAGGCTGATGTCCTGTAGCGGCATTTCCACCTCGGTGGAAGGATTGCGAGGGTCTTCTACAAAGGCAGTATCTCCAATCCAGTACTTGAATTCAAAAAAGGGACCCGGAACCGGATTCGCCTCGATCGGTATGTTTTGTCCTACCAGGTAATCACCCGATCCGCTGCCATTGAGGACGGTAAGGGTATGGTACAGGTTTTCCCTGCTACATGACCCTACCCACAGCAGGAGCATGATCAAAGGGATAGCTTTTCGCTTCATTTGAGGATAGGCGTTTGGTGAATCTGAAACCAAACTATCCAAAAAAGGGTAATGGGTCAAATTGGTTGATCAAGCTCTTAAAGCGCCAGCAAATTGCCCGT
>CAZXIX010000033.1:0-38609 GCA_964640855.1 uncultured Saprospiraceae bacterium | reverse complement strand
GCCCTCTGGCCTCCGTTCGTCGTTTGGCCGAGGAACGGATCACCGTTTCCGGCTGGCTTCCCGATATCCGCGATGGCTATGCAGCCGGAAAGATCTTTGTAGCGCCCTTGTTTCACGGCGGGGGGCAACAGAACAAGCTGCTGGAAGCCATGTCTATGGAATTGCCTTGTGTGACCACGCCCCGGGTCAACGCTTCCTTGCAGGCCCCGGAAGGCGTGGGAATACTGGAAGCCGGCCGGGCAGACGAATTCATTGCCAAAATCCATTTCCTCCTGGAGCATCCGCAGGAAGCCCGCCGGATCGGCAAGGCAGGGCGCGCTTTTGTGCAGGAGCAGTACACCTGGGAAAAGAGTGCGGATCGAATGGAGCAGGAACTCCTGCCCGGACCGATATCCGAACGGCCCCCCTCCCGGGGTTCCGGCAGATAGAATCGCCCGACTGCTATGCCTGTAAAAAATAGAGGAAACGGTTTACCCGTCACAGCCACACGGCAGCCTACACCCACGCACCCAACCTTTTTGGTCCGGTAAGCCGGGGCGCTCCGCCCAAAGAAAACTACCTTTGCATGACGGTAAGCCCAGGGGATGGAAAACCTTTTGAGTAGGGAAATGTAACTATTCTCGAAGGTCGTACATTTTCAAAGGAAAAAAATAGTGTTCTATGTCAACCAATGTGATGGGGGCAAGCTCTGAAGTCATACAATTGGACACCATTGAGGAGGCCATTGAAGATATCCGGCAAGGAAAGGTTGTCATCGTGGTGGACGATGAGGATCGGGAGAACGAAGGCGATTTCATCTGCGCCGCCGAGTGCGTCAGCCCGGAGATCATCAACTTCATGGCTACTTACGGCCGGGGCCTGATCTGTGCCCCGCTGGACGAGCGCAGAGCCGATGAGCTCGGGCTGGATATGATGGTCAATTCCAATACGGCTTTACACGAAACGGCCTTCACGGTTTCCATTGATCTGATCGGTCAGGGCTGTACTACGGGTATATCGGCTTACGACCGGGCCACTTGCATCAAAGCGATCGTGGATCCGGAGACCCGCCCGGAGGATTTCGCCAAGCCGGGCCACGTTTTTCCCTTGCGCGCCCGTACGGGAGGCGTCTTGCGCCGGACCGGGCACACGGAAGCGACCATCGATCTGGCCAGACTGGCCGGCTTTGCTCCCGCCGGGGTTTTGGTCGAGATCCTCAACGAAGACGGGACCATGGCCCGCTTGCCTGAATTGAAAGAGATCGCCCGCAAGCATGACCTGAAGATCGTGGCGATCAAGGATCTGGTGGCCTACCGGATGAAACACGAGCGCCTGGTAGAGGAAGAGTTTCGTTTTCCCTTCCCGACTTCTTACGGGGAGTTCCAGGTCAGCGCCTTCCGGCAGTCGACCAACCACGCCATTCACCTGGCTTTCAAATTGGGGTCCTGGGCGGAGGATGAACCCGTATTGGTGCGTATGCACTCAGCCAGCGAGCCCGATCAACTTTTCGACGCTTTGTTCAACGGCCGGGCGGAAGATCTGCCCGGCGCCATCCGGCACATTGGCGAAGCCGGAAAAGGAGTCCTGGTCTACATGCGTCCGGTAAACGATGCCGAGACCCTTTTGGCCCGCCTCAAGAAACTGGCCGGCGCCGATCCGGATTCCCTTTCCCCGGGCGTGGAAATGGATGACCGGGATTTCGGCATCGGGGCCCAAATCCTAAGCGAACTGGGGGTAGGCAAGATCCGTCTGCTCACCAATAATCCCAAAAAGCGGATCGGGTTGGTAGGATACGGTTTGGAGATCGTGGGCAATGTGTCGTTGAAGGGTTGAGGCCTAAGGTGAGGTCTACCCGTCAAGGGTGGGCGATGAAGTAATAATTCAGATTTCGGTCGTACTGCTCCTGAAACTCAGGCCGGGTCAAAGGCGCATCCTCCCGGAGGAATCTCTTCAGGGTGGAAATCCTCATAGCGCAGTCGGCAAAGTAGTTGAAAACCTTTTCGGGTGTGGTCCCATAGTGATTGGAAGCCCCCATGCCGTGCTCGAAAATGACCAGCGGCCTGTCATGGGAGACAATTCGTTTCGCTCCTTCCAGAACCTGAAGCTCTGCTCCTTCGACATCGATTTTGATGAGATCGATCGCTACGCCTTCCGGGATCAGATTGTCCAGCCGGTCGGTCTTTACCTGAATGACCTGGTCTCGTTCTTCCTTTTTATCGTAATCCCTTTTTCGCAGCCCGCTGTAGGAAGGGTTGGACAATACGTGGTTGAAAGAAGCGGTCCCTTTCCGGTTGCTGAGGGCCAGATTATACAGCCGGCAGTCCCTGAGGTTCTGATACTTCTTTTGCAGCTTGTGAAAGCATTCCGGAATGGGCTCGAAGGCAAACTGCCGGCCCCTGGGAGCGTAATGCAACATCAGGTCGAGGATCTCTCCTTTCAGGCAGCCCACATCTACGCAATTGCTATCCGCTTTGAGGTGCTTTTTGAAAATAGCCTGGGTCTGAAGGTCGTAGCCATGGTTCCGGCTGAGCGGAATGGGAGATAATTTGAGTAATCTTTTGGCAAGTGCCTTCATGCCGTTCATTGAATTTGGGTGGGAAGGAATCAGAACTGAGGGCAAAAGATATTATCCCCTTCGATCTTTCCGATGTATCGAACCGAAAACTCCAGCGCTCCGCTTCCCAATTGGTTTCTGGAGAAGGCCGAAAGAGGGAAGTCGTAGCTGAATCCCATCAGGAAGCCATCGAATTCCAGTCCCAGCAAAGCCACGGCGGCATCCAGCTCGATCGCGTTGAAAGAATCCCGGACCGGCCGGGCCCAGGCGCCCAGGTGGAGAGCATTATTTTGGTAACTGTTGAACGGAAATCTAAAATTGGCCCCGGCATTGAAAGTCCAGTGATCTCCTTGCAGGAAGTAGACCGCCCGGGGGTGAAGTTGGACCTGATCCCCCAGTGGCAAGATGCCCCCTATATGACCTACGATCTTCATGTTCAGCTTATCGTCGCCGGGATTGAAGTCGGCTTCCTCATCGAAAAAGAAGCTGACCTGGGGTTGATTGACGTGTTGTAAAGCGAATCCCAGGAACAAACCCTTGTTGGAGGCCGGGGCAAAGGAATAATGAAGCCCGAAACTCAGATCGGTATAGGCGATGTTGTTGGGGGGAAGTTCTTCGCCGGTGGGATTGTTGTAGCCGTTCAGCCCGTCGAACTGGTCTTCGAAGGTGAGATCGTCGTAGCTGATCGAACGCTGGCTCAGACCCAGACCGAAGCCGAGGCTCAGAAACTGATTGTTTTTCTGGTTAAGGGATTTGTGATAAGCCCCGGACAAGGTGAATTGGGTGATCCCGAAATTGTTGGGGTTGTTTTGGCGGGTAAAGAAAAACCCGGCGCCGACGCCGTCCTGGGTGCGCCCGTTTCGATATTTTATCGGAAAACGGAGATCCACGCCGGCCGAGTAATGGGGGGAGCGGTCTTCGAGCAGGTTGCGCCATTGGTCGCGATACAGGATGCTGATCCGGTAACGACCGTCAAAGGCGCCGGTGAGGGCCGGATTCAGAATAACCGGTGCGGCATAGAACTGGGAAAATTCCCGGTCCTGGCCTTGTGTGTCCCAGGACAGCAGGATGAGAAAAAAGAAAAAAAGAATAGAGACTCGTCTCATCTTGTTCGCGTCAGCTTTTCGGCACTTCCCTCCCAAAACGGGAATCTGGGGCAGATTATTTCAACCCGGACAAAGAGGAAGCAGGCATTGTGGGTTTAGGCCCCAATAATACGCTGCGCATGTGGATATTTCTTTTTATTTTTCCAGAGCAGGCCTGTTTCCTTTCCAGCCGGATCTCCAAAAGCCTCTGTATGCCCTACGGAATTTGCTCACTCAGTTCCATCCCGGTCAGATCCTCTGCATCGGATAAAAGCGAAATGACCACCCAATTGCTTTTCGGCGATTTGCTGGAAATTTTGGAGGAAAAGGGAAAAGAATGGGCCTTGGTGCGTTGTGCCTGGGACAATGTCGTGGGTTGGGTCCGCAAAGGGCAGGTATTGGCCATCACGCCTTCCGAGTTTGCCGAATACAATCGTTCGCATGCTTTCGCACTGGATCTGGTCCAATCCGTACTATCCAAAGATCATCTGATCCCGATCTTCCTGGGATCCCAGCTTCCTTTATTTGACGGGATCCGGCTGCATTTGGGCGAAGAAGAGTATACTTACAGCGGCCAGGCCGCATCTACCGGAGATATTCCGGATCCGGTACAGTTCATCCTGCGCGTTTCGCGAAGGTACCTGGAGGCGCCCTATCTGCCGGGAGGCAGGAGCCCTTTCGGTATCGATGCTTCAGGCCTCGTCCAGACGGTCTATAAAATGGTGGGCTTTCGTTTGCCGCGTTTGGCTTCCGACCAGGTTTTTTGTGGCAATCCGGTGGATTTTGCGGAAAAGGCCCGCCCGGGAGATCTGGCTTTTTTCGAGAATCGAGCGGGCAAGATCGACCATGCCGGCATCCTCCTGCCGGATAACCAGGTGCTGCACGTCCAGGAAAAAGCCCGGATCGACCGTATCGATCACTACGGCGTGTTCGATACCAACAGCGGGAAATATACCCGTCGTTTGCGGGTGATCAAGCGTTTGCTGTCCGCCGATCAGGTTGAAGAGCTGGACTCCGTTATGCCCAAAGTGGACTTTTCGGCCAGTCAGCCGGAGTTGTTTTAGGCTGGAGGTTTCGGTATATTTAGAGAGGGATGGAGTGATTTGTGTCGATCTAACTTAACTCAGTGTCCTCTTTTTTGAGCAGGTCCAATCTTTCCACCCCGAACCTTAGTATCCACTGAACGTCTCATCCACTTATCAAAATCTCAAACCGCCTTCAGCACGTCGTATTGGGTGATGATGTTGAGCTTGCCGGAACGGCTTTTCACGAATACCGCCTGGACTTCCTTGGATAAATAGTGTCGCAACTGCGAAAAAGGCAGGTCTTCTTCCACTACCGGGAAGGATTGGCCCATCAGTTCTCTTACTGGCGTGGTTTGGTGGTGATCGGGGTTTTCCAGTAGGTGGCTCAATACGGCGCTCTCGGTCAGAGCCCCGACCGGCTGATCATTTTCGAGAACGGGCAGTTGGGAAATATCGTGTTCCTTCATGAGGTGCAAGGCCCGCTCTATGGTATCGGTTGCCTGCAGGGCGATGAAACTTTCCCGGCCGTTTTTGTGGGCCACCAGGTCCTTTAATTTCATCTCCGTATCGAGGAAACCGCGTTCGCGCATCCACTCGTCGTTGTAGATCTTGCCTACGTAGCGGCTGCCGTGGTCGTGGATCACCACCACCACGACATCGTCTTTGGTGAGGCGGTCTTTCAACTGGAGCAGGCCGGCCATAGCCGATCCGGCGGAATATCCGAGCAGGATTCCCTCTTCCCGGGCCAGGCGGCGGGTCATCAGCGCCCCGTCTTTATCCGTCACCTTTTCGAAGTAGTCGATGACACCGAAGTCAACATTCTTGGGTATGATGTCTTCGCCTATCCCCTCGGTGATGTAGGGGTAGATCTCTTTCTCGTCGAACTCGCCGGTCTCGTGGTACTTTTTGAAGACGGAGCCATAGGTATCGATGCCCCAGACCTGAAGGTTGGGGTTTTTCTCTTTCAGGTATTTGCCGGTACCGCTGATCGTACCTCCCGTACCTACGCCTACGACCAGGTGGGTCACCTTGCCTTCGGTCTGCTCCCAGATCTCGGGACCGGTGGATTCGTAATGTGCCTGCCGGTTGGACAGGTTGTCGTACTGGTTGCACCAGTAGGAGTTAGGGATCTCTTGGCTCAACCGCTCTGCCACCGAATAATAGGATTTGGGATCGTCGGGCTCCACGTTGGTCGGGCAAACGATCACCTCGCCGCCAACGGCCCGCAGCAGGTCCAGCTTTTCCTTGGATTGTTTGTCGGTGGTGGTGAAAATGCATTTGTAGCCCTTGACCGCTGCAGCGATGGCCAGTCCCATGCCCGTATTTCCGCTTGTACACTCGATGATCGTACCTCCCGGCTTGATGTCTCCCCGTTCTTCGGCATCCTCCAGCATTTTCAGGGCCATCCGGTCTTTGATGGAATGACCGGGATTGAAGGTTTCCACTTTCATCAGGACCAGTGCCGGGATGTCGCCCACCACTTTATTGATCTTGACGAGCGGGGTGTTGCCGATGGTTTGAAGGATATTCTGGTAATACATGGGTGACAAAGGCTTTGGATACAAAACAAAGATCGGAAGATATTCCGAGGATAAAACGCCGAAACATTCCGAAAAGATCGGCCTATTGTCAAAGCCTGTCGGGCTATGCTATTTCGCATAGCGGATGTGGACGAAGAAACGGGGGTCTATGGCGCCCAGGGTTTTAGCCGCTTGTTGGGACAAAACGACCACCACTTCTTCGTCATAGGCCTGGCTGGCCAATTTGCCGACTACTTTCACGTACACCTTTCGGTTGAGCATGGGGTTGAGCACTTCGAGGACGGCGTTTTTCGGGGCTGTACGGTGGAGGGCGAAAAATCCTTCCGGGGACTTGGGATCCTCTTTCCAGACAGCGGGACCTTTCTCTTCCGATACGGTTTTCCCCGAAGAGATCACTAGGCCAAAGTGCCTGGCCAGCCCCTTATTGTCCCAGGCAACCGGTGCCAGAGTGTTCTGAGCTTGCAATTCTGCCTGGATACCGCCCAGGGGAAGCCAGCCGATGAAGATGAGTTGCCCGGGTTTCAGATCGGTATGGGATTGGAGGCCGGCCCGTTCGAGCAGGGTCTCGATCGGGATGCGGAAATAGATCTTGGCCAGCCGGTACAGGGTGTCCCCTTTTTTGACGCGGTAAAAGATCGGGGCGTGGAGTTGCCTCAGGTCCAGACCGGGCCTCAGGTAACGAATGATTACCCGATTGGGGATGGGATATCGGACGGGTTCTCCCAGGGTAGGGGCGCGCTCCCGGTATTGCGGATTGTACTGGTAAACTTCCTGCAAGCTTAAACCGTAAAAGCGGGCCAGGGAGAACAGCGTCTGTTTTCGTTCCACGTAGTGAAAACCGTACTTTTCCCCATAGGGTCCGATTTCCAGCAAAACGGTATCGAAAGGAGTGAGGTAGCGAAGACTGTCGCCGGTGGCGTAGGTCCTGGGAACGAAGAAGAACAGCATGACCCAGAGGGCCAGACCGAAAGAAAGTCTGTGATTCATAGCGTTTCGAATAGTGTAACTCAAAAATAGGGAAAGACTTCGGTTGATTCAAGTCTCCGGAGAGCATGAATTGCGGCGGGGGAATCCATTTTCTCCTTTATTTTGCTTTTTCACAGCCAAAACACGATATGAGTAAAGACAGGAAGATATTGGGTGTGATCCCGGCGAGGTTTGCTTCCAGCCGATTTCCGGGAAAACCGCTGGCCCAATTGGCCGGCAAAAGTCTGATCCAGCGGGTTTATGAACAGGTAAAGCAAGCGGACCTGCTCTCGGAAGTGATCGTAGCCACGGATGATGAACGCATTTTCAAGGCGGTGGAAGCCTTCGGCGGCCAGGCCCGGATGACTTCAGCGGATCATGCCTCCGGTACGGATCGCTGCGCCGAAATAGCCGGGCAGTTCGAGGATTTTCAATGGGTCGTCAACATCCAGGGAGACGAGCCCTTTCTGTTGCCGGAACAGATCAACCAACTGGGACAGCGCCTGATCTCCGGGGATGAGATCGTTACCCTGGCCCATCCCATCCGGGAAGAGTCGGTTTGGAAGGATCCGCACGTGGTCAAGCTGATCCGGGATGATTCCGGCCTGGCCCTCTATTTCAGCCGTTCGCCCATTCCTTATCTTCGGGGCCTGACCTTTCCGGAGGCGGCCCAGGCGGGGCTCATCCACCAACATCTGGGCATATACGGTTTCCAGCGGGCGGTTCTGCTGCGGCTCGCCCGCTTGGAGCCCCACCCCCTCGAAAAGACGGAGGGACTGGAACAATTGCGCTGGCTGGCCGCCGGATACCGCATCCACGCCGGGATCACGCACCACCGGTCTATGGGGATCGATACGCCGGAAGACCTGGAGCGTGCCGAAGCTGCCTGGTTTTCCGAATAAATGCTCTCCCGCGGATGGAAAATTTCGGAATCTCCACTTTTTGGATTAATTACGAGTCGAAAACCCTTACACACACCAATCTATGCACTCCATTTTGATCATAGGAGCCGGGCGCTCGTCCTCTGCTCTTATCTCTTATATGCTGGATCAGGCAACCAAGTTCGGTTGGAATATTGTCGTAGCGGACACCAACGTGCATCAGGCCCAGCAAAAGGTAGGGAACCACCCGCGAGGCCGGGCCGCCTGGCTTGACGTCAACAAAGCCAATGATCGCCGCGATCTGATCGGCCGGGCCGATCTCGTCATTTCTCTGATCCCGGCCCATTTGCATATCGAGGTGGCCCACGATTGCATCCGGTTGAAAAAGCACCTCATCACAGCCTCCTACGTCAACCATGAATTATACCGCCTGGGGGACGAAGCCCGGGAGCGGGAGCTGATCTTTATGGGCGAAATGGGGCTCGATCCCGGAGTGGACCACATGTCTGCCAAGCAGGTGATCGACGACATTCACGCCCGGGGCGGAAAAATGAAATCCTTTCGTTCTTACACCGGCGGACTGATCGCACCGGAATGCGACGACAACCCCTGGCACTACAAGTTCAGCTGGAATCCCCGCAACGTGGTCCTGTCCGGCCAGGGTACCGCACAGTACCTGGAAAACGGCAAGTACAAATACATCCCTTACCACCGGCTGTTTCGCCAATACCGGACGGTGGAGATCCCCCATGCCGGTACCTTCGAGGTCTACGCCAATCGGGATTCCTTGCTGTACCGGGACGCCTACGGCCTGAAAGACATTCCCAACCTCTTGCGAGGCACCCTTCGCTATCCCGGCTTCTGCGACGCCTGGCACGCTCTCGTCCGGATCGGCCTTACCGACGGCAGTTACCCCATACTCGAATCCGAACGGCTGACCTACCATGAATTCATGGAAGCTTATCTGCGGCCCAACGAAGGGCAGGGGTCGGTCAAGGACCGTACGGCCCAGATGCTGGACTTGAAACCGGAGGGGGCCATCATGCGCAAACTGGATTGGCTGGGCCTGTTTCGGAAAAAGCGCATCGGACTGACCAATGCAACCCCGGCTTTCATCCTGGAAAACCTGCTGCGTGAAAAGTGGGAAATGAAACCCGATGACAAGGATATGATCGTGATGCATCACGAGTTTGAATACGAGCTGAAGGGCAAGAGCCATCGAAAGCTGTCCACTTTAATCATGAAAGGGGAGAATGCGGTGAACACCGCTATGGCAAAACTGGTTGGCTTGCCGATGGGTATTTTCGCCAAATTGGTCTTGCAAGGAAAGATCAAATCTACCGGGGTGCAAATTCCGGTGATGAAAGAAGTTTACGAGCCCGTCCTAAAAGAATTGAAAGAATTGGGGATCGCCTTCCAGGAAGTGGAGGAATAGCTGATCAGGAGTACATGAAGAAAACGGGCCTTCTATATTCCCTGGATACGATCCGGGCTGTCCAGGGATTCCAGGTTTTGCGGCAGGGCGCCAACATCCTTTTGGCCATGCTGCTGGCCAAAAGCAGCCTGGGCCTGGAAGGAATAGGCCTGTATGAATTGCTCACCTACATTGGCGCTACCTTAAGCTTTTTCTGGGTCTCGGGAACCCTGCAGGCTTATCTGACCTACTATCCGGCCCAATCTGCAGAGGAACAGAAAAGGCTGTTGTTCAATGCCTACCTTTTTTTCGTGGTCCTGGGACTGCTGACCGCTCTTTTGCTCTACGGAGGACGGGCCTGGGTGCAGGATATTCTGGCCGGCGGAGCGGAACTTCACTATCTGGGGCTATTCACCCTCTACCTGGCGATCAATCTTCCCACCTTCCTGCTGGAGCATTTTCTCCAGTTGCATCAGCGGCCTCGGGAGATCATGGTCTTCGGTCTCATTGCCTTTGGAGGTCAGTTGGTCGCGGTGGCGGTACCGGTCTATCTGGGTTGGGGGCTGCAAGGGAGCTTTGTCGGGCTGATCGTGCTGGCGGTAGTCAAGCATTTGCTTTTATGGGCCTTCCTGTTTCGGGAATCGGAGGCCCGGTTGGACCTGTTGCAATTATCCGCCTGGCTGAGCCTTTCTTTGCCCCTGGTGGGTTATGCCCTGATCGGAGGATTCAGTCAGGCTTTCGATGGCTGGCTGGTCAATTGGACCTTCCAGGGGGACGAGAGCCAGTTCGCTACCTGGCGATACGGAGCGCGGGAGTTGCCCTTTTCCCTGGCCCTGGTTGCCGGCTTGAGCAGCGGCTTGCTCCCCGGCATTTCGACTCGATTGGAGGGGACACTGGCCGAAACCCGGCGGCGTTCTCTCCGGCTGCAGCATTTCCTTTTTCCCTTGGCCACCATCCTGATGCTGACGAGCCGGTGGTGGTTTCCGTGGGTATTCAGCGAGGCATTTGTGGAATCCGTACCGGTTTTCAATTTGTTCCTGCTGATCATCATCAGCCGGCTGGTCATGTCACGAACCATCATGACCGGTTTAAAGGAGAACGGTTTTGTGCTGGGGGTCTCCATCGTTGAGTTGGGGTTGAACGTAGGTCTCAGTTTTCTTTTCGTCTCCCGGATGGGCTTGTTGGGGATTGCCCTGGGCACCGTTTTGGCATACACCTTCGAAAAGGTTGCCCACGGGCTAAGGCTGTATGGGAAATTCGGCATCCGCCCCGATCAGTATGTTCACGTGGGCTGGCTGACCTTTTATTCCTTGGTTTTACTGGGGGCTTTTTGGGTGGCCGGGGGTTGGATGAAGGGATGATTGGATGGATAGATGCCGGGGCTAGGTTTAATTGTCCCCCTATTTATTAGGCGAATTGTGAACTACTTGTAAACGCCTGCAGGGCTGTGTACCAACCTTAAGACAAGAATGCGGATCCATTTAAATTTGAATAGCGTAATGGTTTTGTGTAAGGTCAGTTAATTATTGGCACAAGACTACATTAGCAGATCAGCACATTAAATAAGGGCTTGGCTTTTCCCCATCAGATTAGCCAGTTTGTACAAAAGCCGGGCGCCTACATTGCCATCCCATTCGCCCTCGCCGGCTACTTCGCAGAGATCAAAGCCTATGATCGTCCTTCCGCTTTCTACGACCTGGGCCAGCAGGAAAACGGCCTCCTGAAAATCGAGTCCGCCGGGTACGGGCGTGCCCGTATGCGGGCAGTAGCGGGGGTCCAATCCGTCAATATCAAAGCTTATGTAGACCTCCTGGGGGAGGGCCTGGATGATCTGTTTGACCTGTTGGGCCCAGGTCCGGCCCGCATATTGCTCTCTGCGAAGTTGATGATCAAAAAACACCTGGACTCTGTCGCCCTCCTTTTCCGCTACCTCTATTTCTTCCTCGCACCAGTCCCGGATGCCCACCTGCACCAACCGGCTGACGTGAGGGATCTGAAGGACATTGTGGAAAATGGAGGCATGGGAAAAGGCGAATCCCTGATAGGCTTCCCGAAGATCCATATGAGCGTCGATCTGAAGGATGCCGAAGGAATCGTGTTTTTTGGCCAGGGCTTCGATCAAACCGAAGGGGGCCGAATGTTCACCGCCCAGCAGACCGACTGCTTTGCCGGCCTCCAGCAGCCGGGTGGAGGCTTCCTGTACCGCCAGGTGCAAATTGCCGCAGGCCATATTGATATTCTCCAGTTGCTGATGCAGGGCTGCATTGGTGTCCGGGTGACCGCCTTGCTCCAGAAAATCGATGTAGGCCTCGGCCTTGGGACGGAATTCTTCGTTCAGGGCGATGACATCCGGATGGGGAGGGCGCAGAAAAAGGCCCATTTTCCAGGCTTGGGGAACATCGGGATCCTCCAGATCCAGTTGGCTGGAAGCCCGGAGCACATTGGCGTGCGAGGCGGAGGTGCCGGCCCGATATGAGGTGGTCACATCCCAGGGGAGGGAAAGGATGACGATCCGGGCCTCTTCTTCCGTGAAAGGAAGGCCTATGAAGCGATCGTTTTTCAGCCCGGTGGCCGAAGGATCGAAGCGACCCGTTTCGGGATGTCGAGAACTCACGATAAAAATAGGTTGGGTTAAAACAGGTGGACTCTGCAAGCTAGAAAAATAGCCGTAAAGCAGGCGGAAAAATCCAGCCTTGTTATTTTTCATCAAAAATCTTGACCCAGCCTACTACCATCGATGAGGTCCTGCACGAACTGGACCGGATCCTCGAAGAAACCATCCGGGAGGATACCTACCTGGGAATCTTCGCCTACGTGTACCGCCGTACGACGGCCGAGATCCAGAAAGCCATTGCGCAGCGGGAATTTGAGGATAACACGCGGATGGAGGCGCTGGATGTGCGCTTTGCCAATCTGTACCTGGATGCCTATCGGCAGTTCCAGGCAGAGGGCCGGGTTCCGGCTGCCTGGGGTGTCGCGTTCTCGGCAGGCAAAAAGCCCCTGAGCTTTTTGCAGCATTTGCTTCTGGGGATGAACGCCCATATCAACCTGGATCTGGGGATAGCCGCCGCCCTGACCGCCCACGAATCGGGAACGGAGGCCCTGAAGAATGATTCCCTGAAGATAAACGAGATCCTTTACCGGATCCTGGAGGAAATGCAGGAGCGGTTGGGGAAAGCCTCCCCGCTGCTCTTTCTGCTCGATTGGGCCGGCGGCCGAAAGGACGAGCAGTTTATCGACTTCAGCATGATCCATGCCCGGGATTTCGCCTGGTCGCTGGCCGAAAAGCTTGCCCGGACACCGCAGTCAGAATGGCCGGAAGTGATTGATGAGACCGACCAAATGGTGGCCGACTTCGCTCACATCCTGGTCAAACCACCGGGCAAAGTAATACCCTACCTGCTCTTTCTGATCGCCCTCTGCGAAGACGGGAATGCCCGAAGGAGGATACAGAAGATAAGCGGGAGATGACCCACCGAGTCCAAAGCCAAAGGTTTAATCATGCGGGTATGGGAATTTGGTATCAGGTCGGAGCGCAGCGGAGATCCTGACAAGCGGGCTGATAATGCGGTAATGCCGTAATGCTTGCGGGCAGACCATCCCTTTAGGGAATAAAAAGGGCGCAGGTGGATTTTGGGGACATGAGGTTATTCGGTAATACGATAGTGCGGTTAAGTAGTTAAGTGGGTGAGTGGGTATCGGGTATCAGGTATTGGGGATCAGGATTTTCGGAACTACGGGCGGATTTCTCTTTAGGGAATAAAAAGGGCGCAGGTGGATAAACCGTTAGCGGTTAAGCAGTTAAGGGGGTATCTGGCATCTGGTAACAGACTGAATACCCTATTTGTACCTGATACCTGATCAACCGGTACCGGTTACCTTTTTGCCCGTGGAGCATAGGCACCCTTTTATTGGCCTGAGCCTACAGGAATATTGGGTCTGTACTTAGCTTCAAGACTTTCGGATTTTTCTTCAGGGCTAAACCGAAGGGAAGGTTTGGAACAGGCCGGGGTTCATCAAGACGGTTTCCACCTTTCCAATAGTTCACTCCTGTAGGATTCACTCACGGGAATTTTTTCTCCTCCAATGACCAGGTGATTGCCCTCGAGGTATTCTACCTGGCTTAAATTGACGATCCAGGAGCGATGCACCCGTATGAAATCCGAGTGGGGTAGGCGTTGTTCCCACTCCTGCAGGGTCGTTTTGGGAGTGTACTGTCTTTCCCGGGTCTGGATCTTCAGATAATCCCCGTAGGCCTGAATGTAAAGGATCTCTTCCCGCGAGACCCGATATAGTCTTTTATCGGCCCGTATGGTCAGGTGGGTATCTTCCGGGGAGTGATTTTTTTTCAGTTGAAGAGCGCGCGTAGCCGAACGCAGAAAGCGATCGTAGGCGATGGGCTTGAGCAGATAATCCACGGCGGCCCATTCGAACCCTTGCAAAGCGTAATCCGGATAAGCCGTGGTGAAGATGACGAGTGGGTTCGCATCCAGTTTTTCCAACAGGTCCAGGCCCGACATTTTGGGCATCTGGATATCGAGCAGCAATAGGTCGGCCGGATGATCCTTCAGAAAAGCAAGCGCCTCTTGCGGGTTCTGAAAGCTTGCCTCCAGCCTAAGCCAGGGCGTTTGGACTACAAAGCGCTCCAACACCCGGATAGCCGGTCTTTCATCATCCACGATGACACAGTTGAGGGTCATAGCGCAGGGATTTTTAGTTCCACCCTAAACTGATCTGCGGTTTGCCGGGTCCAGAGTTGGTGTTGATCGGGGAAGAGCAATTCCAGTCGGCGGCGGACGTTCGCCAAGCCAATACCACCCGTCTGTTCACCGCCGGGGTCCCGAACGGCATTCTGCAGGAGGAAAGAAAGTTGTTTTTCGCGGGCATCCACCTCGATCCGGAGCGCCTCGCGATCCAGGTCGCCGTGTTTGAAAGCATTTTCCAGCAAGGGCAGGAACAGCAGGGGCGGGATCCGTTTGTTTTCCAGGTCCCCCCGGATTTCCAATTCGTAATTCCGGCCTCCCTTGATCTCCTGCAAGGCCAGGTAGTTCTTCATCCAGTCGATCTCCTCCTTCAGCGGGATGGATTCCGAACGATTACCGTAGGTCAGATGCCGTAGGTGATCGGACAGCTTAATGATGTAATCCGCCGTATGGGGAGCCTTTTCAAGGGCTAAGGCATAAAGGGTATTCAGGTGATTGAAAAGAAAGTGGGGATTGAGCTGATTCCGGAGAGTACTCAGTTCGGCGCTGAGCTTTTCCTTTTCCAGTTCGTCCATCCGGCGCTCCTGTTCTTTCAGCTGAAACCAGGACTTCGATAGTTTGAGCAAAGTAGTGATCAGCAGGTAGACGAGGAGGATCTGGAAAATGTCCCACCAGGTGTGGTAGGATATGAAGTAGTAGCCCGGAAAGATCCAGTCCGTCAGGGTATTGAAGGTGAAAAGGTTGAGGGCGATCCCGCTGGCCAGGAGGGCCAATACGGCAAGTAAATAGAGCAGGTATTTCCCTTTTTGAAAAAAGCGGGGGAGGAGCAGATCCAGATTCACATAGACCACCCACCCTATGCTCAGGTGAAAAAGGAAGGTGTAGATCAGATCCGTTTCGGGTTGGTACAGGTCGAGCAAGGAAGATAATCCATGCTCGTTTTTGTATCCGAAAAGGCGCAGAAAAATAAGAAAGGACAGCATCCAAAAGGCTGGATGCTGAACCCACCGGCTACGGAGCATAGCGTTTACTCGTTTCATCTCAGACCGGTCTTTTCAGGATGATCGGGTCAAGGTAGGCTTTTTCGTCATTCCCATACTTGAGGAGAAACTTCTGCAGCTCCTCCGGAGAAGCGGTCAGCAGGATCTTGTTTTGAGGTGTTTCGTGGCGGAGGCGGATCTTACGTTGCTCAAACAGGTCTTCCAGCCAATCGTAATCAAAGGGATAGTAGGTGATCTGATCGTCTTCGATCTTTACCTTCCCAAAGGTATGGCAGGCCAGGAGATCGGTCAGCAGCATGTTTTTTTCTTGCGGGTACACGTCAAAATAAAAGGCGTCTTCCAGCTTGACCAGCCGGATGTCGTACACCTCCTGCTCTCCTTCCTTCGGATCGGTGACCCGCAGTTCATAGCTGAATCCTTCTTCCCGTTCCGGACTCCGGAAGGACCATTCGAGGGAGGCGGAATCAATCTCCCAAAGCCATTTGCCGGCGATCCGGTCGTCCCGGACCAATACTTCATCCGTGTATAGCGGATAGAGAGAAAGAAGATTGCAGGACGAAAATGCCAACGGCAAGGAGACCAGTGCGATCCAGAAAATACGTTTCATTTTCCGTGGTTTTGATTATACCTCAACATTAAACCCCTTCCGGATATTCTTGAAAAGAGGTCGCTGAACGCCCCGATTTCGTCGGTGAATGCGGTAAAATCCCGAAGAAATAGATAAAGGGAAAAGGGAGGCCTAAACCCGCATCGGTGGAATTCTTACTACTTTTAGGGGTCATAACCCAACCGGCATTTCCGGTCTTTAAGCCTGCTGAACCAATGGAATTTTTAGTCGAACTGCATCAGGCCGTCATTGCCCAGGATGGACGCCCCGTTCTCCAGGAGGTAGATCTGCAGATCAAGCCCGGTGAATTTACCTATCTCATCGGCAAGACCGGCACCGGCAAATCGAGCTTGCTCAAAACCCTCTATGCTGCTTTGCCGCTCGAACACGGGAGCGGCATGGTGGCCGGACACAATCTCAAAAACCTGACCCGCAAAACCATTCCCCTCCTGCGGCGCAAGCTCGGGATCGTCTTCCAGGACTTTAGCCTGCTGGAAGATCGCAGCGTGGGGGAGAACCTGCGCTTTGTGCTGGAAGCGACCGGCTGGACGAATTCCGACCTCATGAACAACCGCGTGATCGACGTGCTCGAAAGCGTCGGTTTGAAAGACAAGGACAAGGCCATGCCTTATCATTTATCGGGTGGGGAACAACAGCGGGTAGCCATCGCCCGGGCCCTGCTCAACACGCCTCAACTCATCATTGCCGATGAGCCCACCGGGAACCTGGATCCGGAAACTTCCGATGAGATCGTTCTGCTTTTGCTGCGCCTCAACCGGGAGAAAAAAGTGGCGGTCCTTTTTGCCACTCACGATTACCGGATCCTGGAGCGCTATCCGGCCCGCATCATCCGCTGCCGAAACGGGCGCCTGATCGAAGAACAGGAGATCAGTCTCTGATCTGGGAGAGTGCTTTTGAAGGCTCTTCTACGGGCAGTTTGCAAAGCTTGTCCAGACAGATATAGATCATCGTCTTTCCCGCCACCCTTTTTCCTTGCAGCAAGGGCAGGTCATTCTCCTCTTCGCCTCCCAGAAAAAGCGCTTGCGGAAGGAATTCGGTTTGCAGGGCTGCCCTCTTTTCCGAATGCTCCGGCCCGACAACGGCTATTTCATAAAAGGGAAAAGCCATGTCCAGCAGCAGTTCGCCCCAATGCGCGAATCCGGCCGGGTTTTCCCGGAATTCCCGGGATGAAAGAACGGCTTCCAGCATATTCCGGGCTTGTTCTCGATAGTTCGGCCGGTCTAGTAAAAGTCCGAGTCGATACAGTGCACGGGCCAATACGGCATTCGAACTGGGAATGACCTGGTCTTGAAGTTCCAGGCTCCGGACAATCAGGGCCGGGCCGGCATCGGAGCGGTAGTAAAACAGGGGCGAAGAAGGGTGAGCAAATCGTTTCCGGACGTGCCGGACCAAAATGTCGGTCCGTTCGATCCATACGGGGTCGAAGGTCACTTCATAGAGATCCAAAAAGGCAGAAGCCAGGTTGGCGTAATCGTCCAGAAAACCCGTTACGGAGCTCTTCCCGTTTTTATGGATCCGAAAAAGACCTTTCTGCTCTTGCCAGGCCTGTTCCCAGAAAAAATGACCGCTTTGAAGAGCGGTTTGGAGCCATTTTTCTTCTCCAAAAGCCCGGTAAGCCTGGCATAAGGCCGAGATCATCAGCCCGTTCCAGGCAGTGATGATCTTATTGTCCGTAGCGGGAGGGATCCGCTTATTTCGTCTTTCCAGCAAAGTAGTCCGAGCCCGGTCCACTTGTTCTTCAAATTCGGGAAGGGAGAGACCGGACTCCCGCCACGCGGTTTCCCGGGCGACCGGGTGGTGCAGGATATTCCTGCCGCCCTCGAAATTACCGCCGGGACTCAGACCGAAATAGGCTTCCAGCCAGGGAGGGGAATCGGGCAAGGCGGACTCCCATTCCTCCTGGGTCCAGGTGTAGAAAAGGCCTTCTTCGCCTTCGCTGTCGGCATCGAGGGAGGAGTAAAAGCCGCCGGAGGGATCGAGCAGGTTTTGCAACGCCCAGTTGAGTGTTTCCGTGGCTACCTGGCGATAGCGCTTTTCTTCGCTTAGCTGGTAGGCTTGTGCATACAGCCGGGCCAGTTGGGCATTATCGTATAGCATTTTTTCAAAGTGGGGCACCCGCCACTGGTCATCTACCGAATAGCGGGCAAAGCCGCCGGCCAGTTGATCGTAAATACCGCCTGCCGCCATGTTCTTCAACTGGGTCTCCGCGGCCATCCGGGTGGAATCCTCCAGGTGGATCGCATAGTCGTGCATTAGATAGGAGGCCACCACCGGCATGGGAAATTTGGGGCTCCCCAGCCGGCCTCCCCGTTCCGGATCGGTTTGGGCCAGGATCCGGCTGCGCAAGATGGAGGCCTGCCCGGCAGAAAAGGATTCCGAAGGTTGGAGGTCGGGATACAGGTCGGCCATTCCCCGATGGAGTTGCACGGCGAAGGACTCCATTTTTCCCTTTTCTTCGGGCCAGGCATCGGCAAAAAAGGAGAGGATCTTCAGCCATTCCTCTTTGGGGAAATAGGTGCCGGTCCAGATCGGCCGTCCGTCTGGCAGGGCCAGGGCGTGCAGCGGCCAACCGCAGTTTTGGGAAGTCAACCGGCAAGCCGCCATATACACTTCGTCCAGGTCGGGGCGTTCCTCCCGATCGACCTTTATCGAAACGAAATGCCGGTTCATTTCGGCCGCCACCTCCGCATCGGTGAAGGATTCTTCCTCCATGACGTGGCACCAATGACAGGCGGCGTAGCCTATGCTGATCAGGATGAGCTTGTCTTCCTGTCTGGCTTTTTCCAGAGCCTCCGGGCCCCAGGGGTACCAGTCTACCGGATTTTGGGCGTGCTGCAGGAGGTAGGGGCTGCTCTCACCGGAGAGGTGGTTGCCCATTTTTTCGCCTGGCTGGCAGGCGCAGACGACCAGGGAAAGCCCAAGGCATAGAAGGATCCGAATCTCATGAAGCATGTCCGGTAAAGGTTTGGTGGGCTATGTTCTTTCGCCAAAAACTGTAGTAATCGTTTTCCCGAATGAGCGGCAAGCCGGAAAGAGTACCGTGATAGGTATAGGTCCAGCATTGGATTTCTCCTTTTTGGGTCTGTACGGGCAGCCATTCCCGCTGGTAGAGGTTGTGTTCGGGAGGGAGCGCCGGATCGTAGCCCTCATAAGGATCCAGTACGTCCCAGACTTCCCGGGCTTGAGACAGCTTCCAGATCTCCCCGTGTATCCGGCGGTCGCAGTCTTTCCGATATACAAAAGCCGGATACTGCCCCAGGTCGTAGAGATCCCCGGAAGCCCAGCCCAACTCCTGCAGGCTGGCGTGTTCCGCCAACCATTTACCCTGGCGGGAGCCGATGTCGGAAAGGAGTGTGCCGTAGACCCAAAGGGTATCCATGATCGTTTAATTGGTTGAGGTATGCCGGCATTTTTTACAGATCGGGCGGGCGGGAACTTGTTCGCACCGCAGGAAGGCTGGCATGCCGGATTTTTTACCAAAGAAAACCATTGTGAACGGAACCATTGTATAAGCTCAGGGGTTCTTTGGACGTTAAGCCATTATAAATTTTACATTAAAGGTTTTTTGCCTTTTTCTGTTTGGCAAGGGGTTTCCTTATATTGCCCAAAACTGTGACACTATGGCATGGCGTAGACTCAATGGCCAAAAAATTGAGATTCCCATCAAAGAAGCAGTTGCCCAGTCCCTGCAGAGCGAGCTCTCGCAGGGACATCGAATCAAGGTCTGCATTGGTTCAGACTCTCAGGTTCGCGGGGCCGTGGTCGAATTCGCCACGGTCATTGTTTTTTTAAGGGAGAAGAAGGGCGGTTTTATGTTCATCCAGAACAGCAAGATGGTCAAGAAGATGGGCATCCGGGAACGCATGATCCTGGAGGTATCCAAGTCCGTCGAAGTGGCTTACATGCTGTGCGACCTGCTCGACGCCTACAAGGTCGAACTGGAAGTGCATGCCGACATCAACACCGATCCGCATTTCCAGTCCAATCTGGCGCTGAAGGAAGCCATGGGCTACATCCTGGGCATGGGCTTTGTTTTCAAGGCCAAACCGGATGCCTTCGCCAGCACGGCCTGCGCGGACAAGGTGGTCTGAAACTGATCCCCACCCATTCCAACAAAACTATTCCGTACGGATAGTTCGAAGAATTCCCGTCTCTCGTCTAAAAAGCCTTGGTCCAAGGCGAAATAAAGTCATCTCGGGCAGCCCCGTTGGTGAACCATCCTTCCCTTTTCCCTATTTTTCTTATAAAAACGTAAGGGTATGAAAACACTTTTTCCTTTCTTCCTGACCTTGTTTGTCGGGCTGAATTTGTTTGGCCAGGCCCGGGAAATCGAGTTTGTGGAATATGAACTGGACAACGGCCTGAAAGTTCTTTTGCACGAGGACCCTTCTACGCCCATCGTGGCGGTTTCGGTCATGTATCACGTAGGCTCCAAAAATGAAGACCCCGAACGCCGGGGTTTTGCCCACTTCTTTGAGCATCTGCTGTTTGAGGGCTCTGAAAACATCGGCAACGGCGAATTTGAAAAGTACGTGCAGGAAGCCGGAGGTACTTACAATGCGAATACAAGCTCCGACCGGACCTATTATTATGAGATCTTTCCCTCCAACCAGCTGGAGATGGGGCTTTGGCTGGAATCCGAGCGGATGTTGCACGCCAAAGTCGAAGAAAAGGGCATTGAAGTACAGCGGGAGGTTGTGAAAGAAGAAAGAAGGCAGCGGATCGAAAATCAGCCTTATGGCTCCATCGGGGTCAAAATCTTTGAGAAATCCTTCCGGGAACATCCCTATCGCTGGCCGACCATTGGATACATGGAGGACCTGAATGCCGCTACGGAGGAAGATTACATCCGTTTTTACGAGACCTTCTACGTACCCAACAATGCCATTCTCTCCATTGCCGGAGATATTGACGTGGAGGCAACCCGGGAATTGGTCGACAAGTATTTCGGCTCTATTCCGAAAGGCACCGTAGAGATCCCGCGCCCGACCGTTGTAGAGCCTCCCCTGGGGGGAGAAGTGCGGGATACGGTCTACGATAACATTCAACTTCCGGCCGTCATCCAAACGTACCGGGTACCGGCTCTGGGTACGGAGGATTTCTACGCGGTCAGCATGCTGTCCACCTTGTTGGCTCAGGGCGAAAGCTCCCGGCTGTACAAGTCCCTGGTCGATGAACAACAGTTGGCGCTGCAGGTAGCTTCTATTCCTCTGCCGCTGGAGGATCCGGGCATTTCGGTCGCATTTGCGATCGCCAATTTCGGGGTAGAACCCCAAGCCATTGAAGAGGCCATGGATGCTGAGATCAATAAAGTGAAGGAAGAACTTATCTCCGAACGGGAATTCCAGAAGCTACGCAATCAGGTAGAAGACGATTTCATCAGTTCTAATGCTCAGGTAGCCGGTATTGCCGAAAGTCTGGCCAATTACGAGATGTACTACGGGGACGCCAATTTGATCAATACCGAACTACAGCGATACATGGCGGTGACCCGGGAAGATATTCAGCGGGTAGCCAACGAATACTTTCGCCCCGATAATCGTGTCATTCTGATCTATCTCCCCAAAGCCAACTAAAATTGAGCCCAAAACCATCCCAATCTAAACGAACCTGACATGAAGAACATAAAATATATCCTATCCACATTATTGCTTCTGGCCCTGATCGTTCCTACGAGTTGGGGGCAGGAAGAATTCCGCAAGAACCCACCCAAACCCGGTCCGGCCCCCCGGATCGAGCTCGGTGAATACCATACTTTCCAACTGGAGAACGGCTTGCAGGTGGTCGTGGTCGAGAATCACAAAATACCGCGCGTATCCTTCCAGGTGTTTGTCGATTACCCGCTTTTGTTTGAGGGCGATAAGGCAGGTACGGCCAATATGGCCGGTCAGTTGCTGAGTTCCGGAACCGAAAAACGATCCAAGGCCGAGATCGACGAGGCTATCGATTTCATAGGTGCATCTTTAAGTACAAGTTCCAACGGACTCTTTGCCTCTAGCTTGACCAAGCATACGGAGGAATTACTGGACATAGCTACGGAAGTATTGCTCAAGCCTTCCTTTCCGGAAGAAGAGTATGAAAAATTGAAGAAGCAAACCCTTTCGGGGCTGGCCGCCTCCAAGGATGATCCCAATTCCATTGCGAGCAATGTGTCCAGTGTGGTGGTGTATGGTCCCGGGCATCCTTACGGGAACATCACTACTGAATCCACGGTCGAGAACATCAGCCTGGAGGATTGCAAAGCTTACTACGATACCTATTTCAAGCCCAATAGCTCCTATTTGGTGATCGTAGGGGATGTCAGTCTCGATAAAGCCCGGGAATATGCCGAAACCTATTTCGGAAGTTGGGCATCCGGAGAAGTGCCGGAGGAAAGCTTTTCTTTTCCGGAAAGGCCTTCCCAACCTCAGGTGGATATGTCTACAAGGGAAGCGGTGCAGTCCGTCATTCAGATTTCCTACCCGGTTGATCTCCAGCCCGGCTCCCCCGAAGCGATCCCGGCCCGGGTAATGAATTCCCTGCTCGGAGGAGGTTCCAGTGGCTACCTTTTCCAGAACCTCCGGGAAGATAAGGCCTATACCTATGGCGCTTATTCCCAGCTTTCGAGCGACCGTTATGTGGGGCAATTTTCCGCCAGTGCCAGCGTCCGCAATGAAGTGACCGACAGCGCGCTTACAGAGTTCCTCTACGAAATGGAACGAGTACGATCCACTCAAGTGGGAGAAGAAGAGCTCCAGATGGTCAAGAACGAGCTGACCGGAAGTTTTGCCCGCAGCCTGGAAAGCCCGCAAACCATTGCCCGATATGCCCTGAACACAGTACGTTATGAGTTGCCCGACGACTACTACGCAACCTACCTGGAGAAACTGGACCAGGTGACGCCCGAAGACGTGCAGGCGATGGCCCGGAAATACATTCTTCCCGAGCAGGCGCATATTGTCGTGGTCGGTGCTGAATCCATAGCGGAAAAAATTGCCCACTTTGACGGTGACGGCAACATCACCTACTACAGTCCGTTCGGCGAAGTGATCGAGAAGATGGATGCTCCCGTAGATGTTACGCCCGAAGGAATCCTGGAAGGATACATAGAGGCCATTGGAGGATACGAAAAGCTGGGCTCGGTCAAGGACATGACCATGACTATGTCCACGGAATTCAACGGGATGAAGATGAAGACGGAGGTCAAGAAAAAAGCGCCGGGTAAAATCCAATCCGTAGTTTTTGTGAACGGCAGCCCCATGGCCACCCAGGTCTTCAATGGGGAGTCGGGCAGCATTACCCAGGGTGGGCAGACCATGCAAGCCAAGGGCCCAATGCTGGATCAACTGAAAGCTACAGCCCCTCTGTTCATCGAAAAGGAATACGTGGAAAGAGGATACGATCTGGAAGTGGGCGGCATCGAGGAAGTGGACGGCAAGAAGGCCTACAAGCTCCTCGTGACGGATCCCTCCGGGAATCAGTTCACGGAATTCTATGAGGTGGACTCCCGACTGAAGGTGCGCTCGGTAGCCGAGATCAACGGGCAGATGGCCACCACCGATTATCGGGATTACAAGGAGGTAGATGGCATTAAGTTTCCTTTCGTGGTGAAAACATCCGTCCCGTTGCCTTTGACCATGAGCGTCGAGTCGGTAGAGATCAACACCGGAATCGAAGATTCGATCTTTGATCCCAAATAAAGGCCCGACCCGGGCTTTGGAGAAAGCTTCCCGGGAAATCTTCCGGGAAGCTTTTTTTGTTGGCGCTTTTTCCGACAGCTTGAAATTCGCATAATTTGCAGCCAGGTTTCAGAGAACCGTATTCTTTTTTGATTTTTGTCCCAAAAGGAAGCTGCATGCGTTTTGTTCTTGCTGTATTGGTGGCCTCGCTCCTGTCCTGCAATACCTCTCGAAAAACGAGCTCAAACGAGCTGAAGGTGTTGCCCGCTGCGGAGGGAGTGACGGCCGAGCGGGTTATCGAAAACTACCTGGAGGCCATCGGAGGCAGATCGAGACTGCAATCGGTGGAAGACATGCATATGGTCATGGCAGCCAATTTCAACGGCGTCTCTCTGAAAACGGAAATCGACAAGAAGGCTCCGGACAAAATGCGGACGGTAACCTTCATTAACGGGAGTCCGGCCACCATCCAGATCTACGATGGGGAGTCGGGCAGCTTTACTCAACAAGGGAAATCGATGCCGGTCGAGGAGGAAATGCTGGCCCAGTTCAAGGCTACGGCACCTATTTTCATCGAGTTGCAATACGAAGAGCTGGGCTACCAGTTGAATCTGGAGGGTATAGAAAAGCTGGGCGAAAATAAAGCTTACAAAGTCCGGGTCACCGATCCTCTGGGAAGTGAATTCTTCGACTATTACGACCTGGAGAGTGGTTTGAAGGTTCGTTCGATTACCGGTCAGGGCGACAAGAAATTGGTAACCCAATACAGCAATTACCAGGAACTCGAGGGAATAAAAATGCCGTTTACGATAAAAACGTCCCTGCCGGTGTCCCTGGAAATGGCCGTTCACTACATCGAGATCAACCAGGGGCTGGGGGACGAGCTTTTCGAACCCGAGTAGTTCCCCTGCTGTTGTACCCATCATCAATCTTGCTTCATGATCCAGATTTACGTTACCGGCGGCACTTTCGACAAGGAGTACAACTACCTCAACGGGAAGCTGTATTTCAAGGATACTCACCTCAACGAGATGTTGTACCGGGGGCGCTGCACCCTGGATGTGGATGTGAAGACCCTGATGATGATCGACAGCATGGAGATGAATGAAGCCGACCGGGAGATCATTGCCTACAATTGCAAGCGGACTAACAGCGAGCGGATCGTGATCACACACGGTACGGATCGCATGGCGGAAACGGCTGCCTACCTGGGCGAACGCTCGCTCAAGCAGAAGACCATCGTCCTTACCGGGGCCATGATTCCCTATGCCTTCGGTTCCTCTTCGGATGGCTTTTTTAACATGGGCAGCGCCCTGGCCTTTGTTCAGGCCCTTCCGCCCGGGGTTTACGTGGTCATGAACGGTCGCGCCTTCAAATGGGACCGGGTCAAGAAAAACCGGGAAACCGGAAATTTTGAGGAGACCGATACTCCTTCTTAAAAAAGTTATCAAATGCCGGATATCATAGGACTGGTTTTCGAGATCGTTTTTCTGGGCCTGGGGGTTTATCTGTACCTTTTTGCCAGAGGGTTTTTCACGCCTTCCCGCCCGGAGGCGGCCGAAAAGGTGAATCGTTTTCGGAAAGCCAACCAGGGCTGGATGCGCATCGTCGGTTTGGCCCTGGCCGCCGTTTTTTTGTTGAACCTCGTTTTGCACGTCCGCGATCTGGTCGCGGGCTAATCTTATCCATTGGGTATGGCCGTCATCGAATCCACCTATTGCAAAGCTCCTTTCCCTTTGATCAACGGTCACTTGCAGACCCTTTTGCCTTCCCTTTTCCGCAAGGGTTTTTCCCTGCCTTACGTGCGGGAACGGCTGGAATTGGCGGATGGCGACTTTCTGGATATCGATTGGCTGACCCGGGAGGAGAACGACCTTCTGGTGGTACTCACCCACGGCCTGGAGGGGAGTTCCCGGAAGCATTACATCACCGGCATAGCCAGCCTGTTGTTTCCCAATGGCTGGGATGTCCTGGCCTGGAATTGCCGATCCTGCAGCGGCGAAATGAATCGCACCTTTCGCCTGTACGACCACGGGGCGATCGGTGACATCGGCTTGGTGATCGAGCATGCCCTTTCGCAAAAGACCTATAGGAAAATCCTGTTGGTGGGCATCAGTATGGGCGGCAACATCAGTCTGAAATACCTGGGCGTCAACGGAAAAGACGTGCCTGGGCCGGTGGTGAAGGCGATTGCCCTGTCGACCCCCGTAGATCTGCGGTCGGCCATTGTGGAGGTAGAGAAGCCGGGGAATTTCATCTATCACCGCCGCTTTTTGGGCAAACTCAAGGAAAAGATCCGGGCCAAGAACGCCCAGTTTCCCGGCCGGCTGGATGTCTCCCGGCTCGATCAGATCCGGGTCTGGCGGGAATTTGATGAATTGTATTCCGCACCGATCAACGGCTACCGGGATGCCGAAGACTTTTACGATCAGGCGTCGGCCGTTCGCTTCGTGGGGGGACTGGATCGACCGGTCCTTCTGATCAATGCCTGGAACGACCCTTTGCTGGGGGAGACCTGTTTTCCGCAAGATCTGGCGCGCAAACATCCCTTGTTCGACCTGGAAGCCCCCCGGCAGGGCGGGCATGTCGGTTTTAGCCAGCGAGGCGATCGCCACACCTGGGCAGAGCGCAGGGTGCTGGAAGTAGCCCGTGCGTTGATGTAGCTCGTTTACCCCCCCCGCGCCCTTTTGTTCCCTGAAGGGAAGGCCTGCCCGCAGTTCCGAAAACTCAGTTTTCTGGTACCCAAGTCCCCTGACGAAGCGGATCATACTTTATCCAGGATTTGAATTTTCCCCCGCTTGTCAGGATCTCCGCTGCGCTCCGACCCGATACCTGGTACCCCGATACCCAATGGACCCACTCAACTACTTTCCCACTTAACTACTCAACTGATTCCGCCTTACCCCCCCCGCGCCCTTGTGTTCCCTGAAGGGAAGGCCTGCCCGCAGTTCCGAAAACTCAGTTTTCTGGTACCCAAGTCCCCTGACGAAGCGGATCATACTTTATCCAGGATTTGAATTTTCCCCCGCTTGTCAGGATCTCCGCTGCGCTCCGACCCGATACCTGGTACCCCGATACCCAATGGACCCACTCAACTACTTTCCCACTCAACCACTCAACCAATACCCTAAAAACCCCCTCCTTTCATCGAATCTCCATCGTGCGCAATCGAAAAATTGCCAACCGGACTGTAGATTGTACTATTTTAGTGGAAAGCTTAATTTTTCACACGGTATACGTCCATGTCAGCAAAAAACAATCCGGTATTTGGCCCGCATCACGGCCTCGACGAGCGCAGCGTTGAATTTCTCATGAAAGCCATTGAGAAAAATAACCTGCCGGGCTTTGACTACATCGAATACAAGCGTTCGCTCCGCACCCTGGATGAAATGAACCTGGACGAAGAGACGGCTTACAAATCTGCCTTTGCGACCGCCACCACCATGGGGCTTACCAAGGATAAACTGCTGAAAACCGCTGATCATTACAAGGTCGTTTTGCAAAAGGAAAAGGAGCAATTTGAAGCCGCTGTCAACAAACAGCTTGCGCAAAAGGTAAAATCCAAGCAAAACGAGGTGGAAAAACTGAAAAAGCAGGTGTCGGATTACGAGGCCAAGATCATCGAGTTGCAAGAGCGCATTGCGAAGGCCAACCAAGTGATCGCCGATGCGGGCGCGGAGATCCAGGCAGCGGAAGAGAAGATCCGGGGCACCCAGGAAAACTTTGAACACACCCTGCAATCCTTGCTGAACGAGATCGGGAAGGATGTGGAAAATATTGAACGGTATCTTTAATCCCGACCGGATTTTGGTTTGGATCGCGGAAATTAAGTATACTGATTGTAAACTCGGATAAACATTACTTCCATGGCTGATAATGTCCCCTTATCTCCCTCTTCCAAGCCCAAGTCTTTCTGGAAGCGCCCGGAAGGCGTCACCGGACTGTTGTTTTTACTGGCCGTTCTCGTAGGGGGCGGCATTCTGGTGGCGGCCAACCTTTCGGCTTTGATCACTTTTTTCTCCAATACTCTGGCCCTCGCCGGACTCATCCTGGCCCTGGGGCTGCTTATCTATGTGGTGGCCGACCCCAAGATGCGCAACCTCGTATGGTATATGTACAAGAGCGTCATGCGCTCGGTGACCGGCTGGTTCGTGCAACTGGATCCCATCGGAGTGCTGAAAAGCTACGTAGAGGATCTGGAAGACAATCTCGTCAAGATGCGTAAGCAGATCGGCGCGATCCGCGGGCAGCAACGCAAGCTGCAAACGCTGGTGGAGGAAAACGAAAAAGAGATCGAAAACAACATGAAGCTGGCCAGCGCTGCCAAGGCCAAGGGTATGGACCAGCAAGTGACCCTTTCTTCCCGCAAGGCGGCCCGCCTCAAGGAGAGCAACGCCAAGTACCAGGCCCTGCTTTCCAAAATGGATGTGCTGTACCGGATCCTGTCCAGGATGCATGCCAATTCGGAAGTGCTACTCGAAGACACCAAAGACCAGGTCAAACTCAAGGAGCAGGAGCGCAAAGCCATCCGGGCCTCCCATTCCGCCATGAAATCCGCCATGAGCGTCATCAGCGGCGATCCCGACAAAAGGGCCATGTTCGATGCCGCAATGGAATCCATCACCGATGATGTAGCCAATAAGGTCGGCGAGATGGAGCGCTTCATGGAGATGTCTTCCAAATTCATGGAAAGCGTGGATCTTCAGAATGGCATCTTCGAAGAAGAAGGCCTTCAGATGCTGGAAAAATGGGAAAAGGAAAGTTCCCTCATGTTACTGGAAAGCGGTACGACACCCAAAGAAGACACTCTTGATCTGAATATGCCGGAGAAAGAAGCGCAGCCGCGTGAGAAGAGTTCTGGCGGGTCCTACGATAAGCTCTTCAATTAACGGTAACACGGTGTCAGGGCATCACAGTTTAAAGGCATTATTCCAAATGGGGACTACCCCCGCGGGATTTAATGCCTTTGATAAGAGAGGCTCGGATCATTTCTGCCTGACGTTAGTCGGGAATGGTTTTCTTTATCCAGAAATCCTATCCGGTGGGCAATTTCCAATTGTGTTATAACTTCGGCTGTTGATCCCTTTGCTATTTTTAAGTAGTAAACGGATTGACGATTTGTTCCTCGTTCCTCTCCTTCTGCGATGTTGGACGGAACGGATACTGCTGCTCTTTGGATCTGATCTTTTAGCCCAAAATCCCTGGCAAAGGGTTTTACCCTACAAACCGGGTAGATCTTTTCCGTTAGATCCATAGCATTACTCCACACTGGAGGTGTCTGATTTCTCACATAACTGAGGTTGTTTTTTCAGGTTCTGTAACTATATGGAGTTATAAATCCCCATTTTTCCAGAAAAATGTCCCAAAAAAATCACCCAAGCGGGAAACCGTGAAAAACTTCCCTTTTCAAAGCAGGTGTCATTCAGCAATCCTTTAGTACATTCCGGAGATCTCAAATCTTGCAAATGCGCGTTTTGCATACTGCCGACTGGCACCTGGGTAAAAAGCTATACCATCGGGAACGCATTTCCGAGCAGCGAGAAGTGTTGGAGGAGATCCATCGGATCGCAGAGGCAGAAGCCGTGGATCTGATCCTGGTGGCAGGCGATTTGTTCGATACCATCAATCCTTCGCACGAGGCGATGGAACTCTTCTATAAGGCGCTAAAAAAGCTGAGCCGGAATGGCCTTCGGCCGGTGATCGCCATTGCCGGGAATCACGACTCACCGGATCGGATCGAAGCGCCGGACCCCTTGGCGCGGGAGTGCGGGATCATCCTCGCAGGGTATCCGAATGCCCGGGTACAGCCCTTTTCGCTGGACAGCGGTTTCGAGGTTCTGCGATCCGAACCCGGCTTCCTGGAAATAAAGCTTCCGCGAGTGGATTTTCCAGTCCGGCTGTTGCTCACCCCTTACGCCAATGAGATCCGCATGCAACAATACCTGGGTCAAGCCGAAGACGAAGGTATGCGGCAAGCCCTGCAGCGCCAGTGGAACGACCTGGCGGATCGCTTTTGCGACGACCAGGGAGTCAATTTGCTCATGGCCCATCTCTTTATGGTGCAAAAAGGAGCGGCCATCCCCGAAGAACCCGAAGGAGAAAAACCCATCCGGGTAGGAGCGGCCTCTCTGGTGTACCCCGAGTCGGTACCCGAATCCATTCAGTACGTTGCCTTGGGGCACCTGCATCGATCGCAGAGCATTCAAAAAGGGAAAACGCAGATAGCTTATAGCGGGAGTCCCTTGTGCTACAGCTTCAGCGAAAGCGGTCAGCAAAAATACGTGCATCTTTTGGAGGGTATGCCCGGGAAGCCTCTTCAAGTCAGCCGGCAAGCCTTGCAAAGCGGGCGACAGGTGCTTCGGGCAACCTTCCGGACGGTAGAAAAGGCCGTTAGCTGGCTGGAAGACCATCCGGATGCCTATGCGGAAATCACCCTCCGTACCGATGCGTTCCTGAAAGCCAGCGAGATCAAGCGCTTGCAGGAAGCCAATCCATTTTTACTCAACATCATCCCGGAGCCCCGGCAGGTAGAATCGGAAGAAGGAGAAAATGAAAAAATCGACCTCAGTCGCCCGCTCGAAGCTCTCTTCACCGATTATTTTGTCCTGAAAACCGGGCAGGAACCTCCTGCCGAGATCATAGACCTGCTGCAAGAGGCCCGCCAACGGAAAGAACCGTAAAATGACCCCGGAACGGCTTGTCATAGAAGGCTTGTATTCCTATCGGAAAAAGACAGAAGTTGACTTTACGCAGCTATCGGCAGCCGGCGTATTCGGCATTTTCGGTGGGGTAGGGAGCGGAAAATCCACCCTTTTGGAAGCCATTTCCTTCGCTCTTTACGGTGAGACCGAAAGGCTCAACCAGCGGGAGCAAGGATACAACATGATGAACCTGCGTTCCTCCAAAATGAGCATCGACTTCTGGTTTCGCCACCAGCAAAACCGATACTGGTTTTCGGTCAAAGCCAAACGCGGTAAAAAGTTTGATAAAGTAGGCAGTCGCGATCGCAAAGCCTACCGGGAGCAGGACGGCGAGTGGATCCCCCTGGAGGACAAGGACGCCAGCCGTATCCTCGGCCTTTCCTACGATCACTTCAAGCAGATCGTCATCATTCCACAGGGGAAATTCAGCGAGTTCATCACCAAGACGCCCAAGCAGCGGACCGATATGCTCAAGGACCTCTTCCCTCTGGGCCAATACGATCTTTTTCCCCAGGTAGCGGCCCTGAAGAAGACCAACGAACATCAATTGTCGGAGCTGGGGGGCAGACTGGGCGAATTGGCGGAATACAGCCAGCAAGCGAAAAAGGAGGTTAAACGGGCGCTGTCGGAGGAAGAAAAAGAAAGGAATAAGTTGGAAAAAAGACTCCGGCAGTTGGAAAAACAGCTGCAGGCGATGGAGGAGATCCAAAAACAGAGGAAAGAATGGGAAGAGGTAAATAAGGCCCTGGAGAAAGCTCGAACCCGACAGACGGAGGTGGACCGCCTTCGAAAGGAAGTCCAGCAATATGAGTACGTCCGCTTACATTGTGCCGCACCGGTCGGCGAGATCCGGCGGGTGGAAAAAGAGCAACAGGTATCCCAAGAAAAATGGGAGGAACTCAAGACCCAAATCGACTATTTGCAGGGGGGAATAGGCGAGCGGAAAGCCGAGTTGGACGGGATTGAGTCTCGCTGGGGGGATGCCCTGGAACAGCAACAGACAAGGGGCCAACTGAAAGGAGGCCTGGATCTGATCGCCTGGCGTACGGAATGGGAGCAGCAGGAGAAAGAGCGTCAATCCCTGGTGGAAAAGCTTGCCCGGCAGACGGAGGAGAAAAAGGCCAAGCTCGAGAGCCTGAACCGGCTCAAGGAACAACTCAAGGCCTGGCAAAAGGAGCTGCCCGACATCGGCGAACTGAGGCAACTGGAGAACAGCTTTCGCCGGGAGCAGGAATTGCAGCAGCGATTGGCCTCTGCCCGGGAAACCCTGGACCAAAGTTCCGCCGAGGTGGCCCGCGTGCAGGAACAACAGCAGCGGGTACGCAAGGAGCTGGTGCCTGTGCTGCCGGACGCCCAAAAGTGGCTGACCCTAACTACGGTGGCCTGGTCCGAAAAAACGGAGCAAGCCGAAAAGACCGTCGCTTCCCAACGGGATCGATTCAGGGAGGAAAGCCGGGCCCTGTTGCGCCGGGAAGGATTGCTCGAGTTTGCCGATCAACTGGAGGACGGAGAACCCTGTCCGCTTTGCGGGTCCGTTCATCATCCGGACGTCCTGCAGGAGGCGCACCATTCGGAGGAATGGGCCGCTTTGGAGGAAAAGATCAACCAGCAGGAAGCTCTCCTGAAAACCCTTGCGAAGGCCCGCACGGAAGCCGAATCCATAGAAAAGCAGCTAACCGCCTGGGAAAAACGCCGGGCCAGCGACCAGGAAGCCGTGAAAGAGGTCACTCAAAACCTGGAAGCTTGCCGCGCCGAACGGAAAAAACAGCCTCTGCAACTCCAGGAAAAGGAGGTGCAAAAGGCCCTGGAAAAATGGGAAGACCAGCAGATCCGAATCGAAAAGCAACAACAGAAGCTCGAACAACTCGAGCAGGAGATCGAAGCCCTGGACCGGCAAGACGGCTTGCAGGATAGCCTCAGAGCCGTAGAAGACAGGATCACCGGACTCAAGGCCCGGCTCGACAATGAAGAAGCCCGGGTGGAGGCAAAGTGGCGGGCGCTGAGCCGGGAGGAACTGGAGCGACAATGGGAGGAGCTGGAAGCAGCCCAGTTGCAATACCAGCATATGGGCGAGCAGATCCAAAAGAAGAAAAAGGAAGAACAGGAGCTGCTGCTTGAGCAAAAAGGGTTGCAGGCCCGGATGGAGGATCAGGAAAAGCGGATCGAAGCTGCCCGGAAGCAAGTGGAAAAACTGCTGCAGCAAGGCACCTTCGAGGGGCTGGCGGAAGTGGAGAAGCTGCTCGAAAAAGAGCTGGATACAGACGCCCTCCGGGAAGAGATCGAATCCCACGAGCGGTTGATCCACCAATGGGAAAATCGAAAACAAGAACTGGATAAAGCCCTCAAAGGGAAGTCTTTTGAGGCCGGCGCTCTGGCTTCCCTGCAGGAAGAGAGTGAGCAGCAAAAGCAACAGCTGGCGAATCAGCGGGAAAAGGTCGGTGCCTTGAGCCACCAACTGGATCGCATCCGAACCAAACTCGAAGAAAAAGCGGCGTATGAAGCCGAGCAAGCCCGATTGGAGGAGCGGCAGGAAAACCTCAGGATCTTGTCCAATCTGTTGCGGGGGGACGATTTCGTAGAATACGTAAGTTCGATCTACCTGCGGCAGCTGTGTTCCCTGGCCAACGACCGTTTTCAGAAACTCACCCAAAACCAACTCCGCCTGGAGATTGACGACAAATACCAGTTTGTGGTGCGCGACTTCCTCAACGACGGCCACATCCGATCCTTGAAAACTTTAAGCGGAGGGCAGACCTTCCAGGCGGCCTTGTGCCTGGCCCTGGCCTTGAGCGAACAGATCCAGGCGCACCAGCAGGTTCAGCAGCCCTTCTTTTTCATGGACGAGGGCTTCGGCAGCCTCGATAAAGACTCTCTGGAAACGGTCTTCCACACCCTCAAACAACTCCGCAAGGAAAACCGGACCGTCGGCGTGATCTCGCATGTGGAAGAATTGCAGAATGAGATCGACCACTATCTTCTGGTGCGCAAAGACGACCAGGAGGGGAGCCAGATAGAAGTTTTTTGCTGACGGCATGGGATGTATTCGTTTGCCGGGCCACTTGTGGCCCTTTCGATGAGGTCGATCGATGAAACCGGTGCTTTTGGGGCCAGGAAATCCTGGGTTTCGTGTGAAAAGAAGAAAACGAAATAACGGGCGTTTTGAACTTGAAACCGGATTCCTTTACATTCCCCAAAATGATAGTTTTCGACCCTCATGCAAACTGAATTTATTTTTTATGTAGCGATCGTTTCGGTATTCTTATCCCTGCTGCTGATCGCTTTACTGCTGCACTTTTTTTTCCGCCCCTGGATCCGGCGCCGGAAACAGACGATCGCACAATTGGAGCGTTCAGAGGTCACCGGCACCTCGACCCCTTTGTCCAAACCGCTCACCACCTTCAAAGAGCGGGCTACCCACAGTCTGAGCCGGCGTTTTTCGATCTACCGGAGGGTGGCCTGGATCGTGTTGGTTTTGCTGATTTTGCTGGGCGTGTCCCTGCCGTTCCTGGACCAACTGCCGCAGGCGTTGATCTCCATCCTGGTGGGTTCGGCGGCGGTGATCATCGGTATAGCCGCCCGGCCGTTCATCGAAAATTTCCTGTCCGGCATCGCCATTACCTCCTCCAAAATGCTCAACATTGGAGATACCATTCTCATCAACGACCACTACGGCACGGTAGAGGACATCTCCTCCACGCATACGGTGATCAAACTTTGGGACTGGCGGCGTTTTGTGATACCCAACGGCACCCTGATCAATCACGAATTTCTCAACTACTCCCTCTACGATGAGTGGCAGTTCGCGCATGTGGAATTTTCCGTTTCCTACGATGCGGATCTGGAGCAGGTCAAGACCCTGGCGATAGCGGCCGCCCGGAACAGCCAATATCTTTACGATCGCGAACCTCCTTTTTTTTGGGTTATGGATATGCGGCCGGACAGCATCCATTGCTGGATCGCTGCCTGGGCGGAAACGCCGCCGGACGCCTGGGGCCTGAAAACGGACATCCGGACCGAACTGGCTTTGCAGTTCCGCCGGGAGGGCATACAGGCTCATCTGAACCAGCATGCCGTGCGCAGCCGCTGAGAAAAGAGGGGAACATTCGAACAATAGAACATTCGAACATTCGAATCTCGAATGGATAAGAAAGGTGAAGGAGCTTCTCGAATCGGGAATTCTCTACCGAAAGGCCTACGCACGCGCTTAATCCCTGAAGCCTGTCTGCCGTAGGCAGAGGAAAGCCATCCACCAACGCAGAGAAAGGAAGGGTGGGCATAAACAGAAAAAGCGGGCTGCCCCCCCTTTAGGGGCTGGGGGCGCGGGCTGCTTGAGAAAGGCCCACACACGCCCTCAATCCCTGAAGCCTGTCTGCCGCAGGCAGAGGAAGCCCGCCCGCGAGGAGAGAGAAAAAGTGGGCAGGTCTCCCCTTTAGGTTTTAATCCTGATAAACTATGCTTGGTCAGGGAGAGGGCGCGAACAGAAAGGCAAGGAGCGTGGGTCTCCCCTTTAGGGGTTGGGGGCGCGGGAGGTTGAACATTCGAACATTCGAACATTCGAATACCGAATGGAGGAGAATGGTGAAGGAGCTCTTCGAATCGGGAATTAGTAATTGAATAAGCTATGCTTCGTTGGGGACTCGGGGATCAAGCCAAGGGAACCCGAATAGCTTGGATTTTGTAATTTAGAAGGACGTTCCAAAAAAGTGAAAGGATGACCCTACAAAGCAGAAAGTACAAGCTGATCGAAGAGATCATGGGCCTGGAAAATGAATCGATGCTAGGAAAACTCGAGGCGATCCTCCGTGAGTATTATGATTCCATGGAATCGATTCAGCACCTGATAGCTCCCGAGCGAAAAAAAACGGATGTAGAGGCTATTGTGAGAGAACAAGGATTTACAGGGGTAAATAAAGAAGAGATTGATCGGATCATTGAGGAAATGGCCATTGAGGAACCCCTAGAGGAATTACTCAAAATGCTTTGAGGTGAGATTGCTTCTGGATACCAATATTCTTTTGATTTACTTGAGGAACCATCGAGTTGATCAAATAGCCAATTGAGGCGCGGGTTGGCAAAGCAGTCCGACGACTTCAAGTCGTCAGACTGCTTGGACTACTGCTTCACCATTTCCACTACCTTTTGATCGTCGCCTACGGCCAAAGCGTAATAATACGTTCCGGGCGGCAGGTTTGTGGCATCGAATACCACTTGCTGCGGGCCAGCGGCCTGGATGCCGTTGAATAAGCAGGCCACCTCTCGTCCGGATCCGTCGAGCATGCGGAGCGTGACCCGCGCCTGATACGGGAGTTCATAGCGAATGACCGTTTCGTTCCGGAACGGATTGGGATAATTCGGGTGCAGGACCCATCCGGGGAGCTCTCGTTTTCTGACCGAAGTCACGGTCGTATCCCGGATGAAGAAGGGCGTAGCATCCACAAAGGTGATCTCCCGCAGGGTATTGTTGATCGCTGCTATGCGGATGGTATATTCGCCGGTCGGGCTTTCCACCAGGTCTTTGTTGACGGTATTGTTGGTGTAGCGCTTGTCATTGGCTTCCTCATCGCCGGTGGTGCCGTCATCTACCAGGATGCCGTTGTAGGGGGGATCGGAGCGCAAGGCGCGGAAGGCCAGGAATCCGTCCTGGAAAGACTCGAAGGTCACCCGCTGGATGGGGTGGTCGATGTCTTCGGCGTAGGCGGAGAGGGTGGCCGGGGCGGAGAAGTCGGCTGCCACGAAGTTGGGTTCAAAGCGGACGCCATTGATCTGAGGCTGGGTCGCCTCGCCGGTGGCGTTGATGCTGCCCATCCATATCTGGGGCGGAATGCTGTTGGCCAGGAAGCAGAAGCGGTCACCGTTGCCGTTGATCGAGGGCAGGGAGGATTCGGACAGTCGGAAGCCCAGCTCGGGGATGGTGACCGGGTCCACGCTGACCAGGTCAAAAGCGTAGGCGCTGGTCCGGTAGGTCATGGAGATGGGCAGTCTGCCGTTGGCGCCCCAGGTGATGGCCCGTCCCCCGACGGCACTCATCTGCGTGAAAGCGGAGGTGCCGAAGATGTCCAGCCCGCCGATGACCTTCACGGGATCGCCGGTACCCAGGGGCACCCAATAGACATTGATCTCCTCGAACTTGGTGCCCGGGATATTCTCCAGCCGGTACATGATGCAATGTTCTCCTTCGTAGTCGATGGCGAAGGGTTGATTCCCGATGGCGAACTCGCCGATGTCGTAGAACTCATCGCCGATGGCGAAGACGGCATCGCCGCGCGTCAGGTCTCCGACCAGCAGTTTGAAGATGCGGGTACCGAAGATCATCCGGGAGCCGTCGGCGGAGATATCGAAGCCGTCGGTAAAGGCGGAATTGAAATTGTATTCGGAGCCGTCGGTGCCGAAGACATCGCTCGCGACCTCCAGGTAGTTGAACACCTGGGTGAGGGAGGAATTATCGGCATTCACCTTCCAGACGCCGGAAGCGCGCGGATCGCGGTCCATATTGATGAAGAGCACCTGGCTGCCGTCGGCCGTGATGCGGGGCGGGCGGGGGATGACGGGCTCCAGGTCGGCAAAATTGGTATCCGGGTTGGGGATCAGGGTGGCCAGTTCATCGAGTCCGCTGCCGTCCTTATTGGCGATGAAGATCTCGCCGACCCCATCGGTCCAGATCACCTTCTCCCCATTGGCGGAGATGTCGATCCTGGGTCCGGTGCCGGTCCGCTGGAAGTCGTAGACCAGTTGCAGGCCGTTGCCGTCGGTGCCCAGGGTATAAACCTTGACCTCCGGACCGGAGGTGGCATAAACGATGGTCGAGCCGTCGGCGCTCATCTTCAGGGCGCTGATGTTGGGATTGGTCTCGAAGGCGGTGATCCGTTCGAGTTCAACCCCGACCAGGATATCGGGTTGGGCGTAGAGGGGGATGGAACTCAGAAAGACCAGGCTGAACAACACAGCCCCGGTTTTAAGGAAAGGAAGGGTAGGTTTCATGGCCATTGGGTTTACGGTTAACGGATTCGACAAGGACGGTGATTGGGTAGGAAACAGCCGGGATTCTTCCAGGGAAGAAGGGAATGGTGGAGTGGTTGAGCCGGTAGGGGGCAATGCGGGATCAGGAATCCGGAATCCGGGGAAACTGCCAAAAAGAAATCTAATGGGCACCTCCGACTTTGTCAATGAGGATTGTCAGTGGGGGAGGGCTCTAGATGAAATTTTTAAGAAATTTATATTTATACTTAGGCTTAAAGATTGAATCAGGACTATGTCTATTCCGGATAATATCACCAGAGAACATCTACTGAAAGCTATCCACCGTATAGATGAAGAAGGAGTTCCTCCAGACGGACGATCCGCATACTATGATCTCTTGTTTGAAGAGAAAAGATATCCACCCAAGTTGGTTGTTTCTTATGCAAATTTTTTTGCAAATGGGTTTGATTTAGACCGACCTTCCTTCCAAGGAGGCAAAGATGCCCCTGCGTTTAAATTATTAGAGAAAGAAGGTTTTGAAATAGTTAAAAAAGAGGAAATAGGATATTCGGTTTATTTTGTAACCCAAGGCGCAACATATCGAGATTTAGATGAGTCGTATTTATGGGCACCCCAAAGCAATTCTGCAGGTAGAACCAATAGCTATTGGGAAAGGGTAGCCAAGGTTAAGAAGGGAGATTTTATCTTTCAGTATGCAACACCCTTTATAAAATCTATCGCAGTTGCTCTTGAAGATGGTCATGAAATGAAAAATCCGTACGAAGAAAGTCCATGGCCACAGGATGGTTATGGTGTCAAGGTCAAACAATATATTTTAAGAAAACCCATAAAGAATACCAGGGTTAAGACCAAAACAAAGGCTTTAAGTCAAGCTCTTTCAAACGTTCAGGGCCCGTTTAATGTAAATGGCGATGTCAATCAAGGTTACTTATATGAGTTTAATAATGAGGCTGCATCCATTATTAGATCCCTTTCTGATGAACAATTCCCCAGTCCTCTTGAAGATGATATAACGTTAAAGGTTGGAATTGAGACAAATGTTTATAATTCTGAAGAATTAAATATTAGCGTTTTTTTTTCAGTACTGTCCGGCAAGGGTCTTCTCTACAAAGTAAAATTTGTAAGTAGATTCATTGCTTCACTATTAGCTAAGCCTTTCATTATTTTAACCGGCCTTTCCGGCTCTGGGAAAACCAAATTAGCACAGGCTTTCACGTATTGGATTTGTCAAGATGACAACCAATATTGTATCGTGCCGGTTGGTGCTGATTGGACGAATCGGGAGCCTTTGTTAGGTTACCCGAACGCTCTGGAACCGGGAAAATATGTACAACCTGAGAGTGGCGTTTTAAAATTGCTCTTAGAGGCTACTAAAACAGAAAACGCCGAAGTTCCTTTTTTTCTCATATTGGATGAAATGAATCTCAGCCATGTTGAGCGGTATTTTGCCGATTTTCTTAGTGCGATGGAATCCGGTGAGGCCATTCCCCTTTTA
>CAZXIX010000032.1:30028-39933 GCA_964640855.1 uncultured Saprospiraceae bacterium | reverse complement strand
CCTTCATAAGTTGACGCTTTACCGGTCAACCTATATCAGGGACGTACAGGGTATCTGGTAACAAGCTGAATATCCTATTTGTGCCTGATACCTGATCAACCGGTACCGGTTACCTTTTTGCCCGCCATCCGACAGCGGTCATATTGCGCTTTCTTCCAACGGTATCTGCACAATTTTGATGCAACAGGGTTGCATTGGTAAATAATTTCCTTATTATGCAACGCCGTTGCATAAAACACTATTTTTAATCACTTGCGCAGTGGACAGCCACAAATATGGCTCCTCATCCATGGAGCCCAACCCATGCTAAAAGTTCGCCCAAATACAGCATTTTAACCCCCATAACTTGAACAAACCAGTAACCATACTTACCGGATTTTTAGGGGCAGGTAAAACAACCTTCCTCAATCACTTGCTTCGGGAAAACGAAGACAGGCGATACGCCATCATCGAGAATGAGTTTGGCGAAGTGGGTATTGATAATGAATTGGTACTCCGTCCTGACGAAACCATTGTGCAACTAAACAATGGCTGCCTGTGCTGTACGCTGAATGATAACTTATACGATATCCTGAATGAGCTCTTTGAGCGCAGGGATGATTTCGATGAAATTATCATTGAAGCTACCGGCGTGGCTGACCCGACCGGCCTGGCGGAACCTTTCATCGCCCACCCTCTGATCAAGAAACATTTTCCACTTAGGGCAATCATATGCCTGGTAGATGCCGAATTAATAGAAGATCACCTGGAAGAGACCGAAGAGGCGGTCAATCAAATAACGTTTAGCGATATACTGCTTATCAATAAAACGGATCTGGTTGGCAAGCACTACATACCCATACTGGAAAATTTACTGCGGGAATTAAACCCATTGGCGAGGATCGTAAACGGCCACAAAGGCCAATTTCCAAGTATGGAATATCCTCTGGGGCAGGAAAAACTGGAGGAACTATTCCTGACTCCGGAAAAAGCCGTTGAGCAAAGTGCGGAGCGATTAAATTTTCCGGTACAAAAACCCCATTCCCACCACCATCACAAACACACTGAGGAGGTGCAGAGTCATGCGTTCACCTTTGAGGTCCCATTCGATTTTCAGGTGTTGTACCAGCAATTATTTGTTTATCTCAGCTTTCAATCGAAAGGACTGTATCGAATCAAGGGCTTGATATGGTTCGAAGATAAAGCAGATCAGTATATCCTCCAATCGGTAGGAAAACGATTGGACCTGCAGGAGAAACGAGCCTGGAAGCCAACGGAGACTAAGCGAAGCGTCATTGTTTTCATCGGTAAAAAACTGCCGATCCAAGGGTTGAAAAAACTGCTCCGAAGATGCCTTTCACGCTCCTTTCTCCAGGCAAGGAAACAATTCATATAATATGGAAATTTCGCATTCAAGAATGGGTCGCTCTGACCTGCTGGGAGCTGCGGCAAGTGGTCTTTGTGCCATTCATTGCACACTTACCCCCTTGCTTTTTGCTGCAAAGCCGTTACTGGATGGCGCCTCGGATGCGCATGGGCATGGGAGCCATTTTTGGGCGCTTTTTGACTACGCATTTTTGGTTTTGAGCCTGGTAGCCGTTTGGTATTCTGCCCGGCATACCAGTTGAGCCCGCATTAAATGGATTTTATGGATTGCCTGGTTTGTATTTGCTGTCGGGCTTCTTTCCGAACCCCTGGACCTATCTTTTGGTATTTGGCTGATGTATGCCGGCTCCATTACCCTGGTCATAACCCATTTGCAAAACTATCGCTATTGCCAAAAAGGGGAACACGAAATGTGTTAGTGGATCTCTGAACTGCGCTGACCTCTTCTGATACTCCTTTCAATCTGAACCCAATATGATCCCTACGGAATTCGAATATACGAACGCGGCGATCGGCAATGACCCTAAGGTATTGCAGGACATTCATACGAAGTCAAAGAACATTGCCATTTTCCGACGCTCCATCGACACTTTGCTCCCTGAACTGAACCGGATTGCCGGGAAAGAGATCGAATGCCGAGCGAGCGGAGCAGAGGCTGAGGTTTTGTCCACGCTGGAAGCATTTTTTGGCATCTACCTATCCGAATGCACCAACCTGCTGGCTGATGTTTCCGATCTGTTTGCGTTGTTTGTGGAGGCCACTCAAGCTTCCTCCTTCCGTTTTTTACTGACTACCGTGAGCACCAATATGTGCCGGAAATTTCATACCGACGTCAATGATCTGCGCCTGCTCTGCACCTATGTAGGTCCGGGTACGCTCTGGATTCCGGATGAGTCTATCAACATAAAGGAGCTGCAAGCCGGATCGGAGGAGTCGGAAATCCTCCTGGATGGGCATCAGATCCAGCAAATACAAACAGGAGAAGTTGTCCTTCTGAAAGGGGCCTTGTACTCCGGGGCACAGCCTATCCTGCACCGAAGTCCCTCTATCGAAGATCAGGGAGCAAAGCGGCTTTTATTGCGAATAGACACCAACGAATTTTTAAACTTTTTGGCATGATACCCAACACCTTTAAAGAGTGGAAAAATTGCATCCAAAAAGACTGCGGCATCAAATTGACGAAGGCTTTTACCGAAAACCGTTTGAGGGTGTATGAAAATAAGCGTAATCCGGAGACCCAAAAATTCATTCAACTGTATGGTGAAAGCCACTTAAACAACATTATTCACTGGCTCAAGAAAGCACAATCCGGAACATCAAAGGCTTGAAAATGAGGTACTTGAGAAGCTCTTAAATTGACTGGATTGAAAACAAACGTGTATGATCGACAATAAGAAGCTGCCCGTTACTGTACTAAGCGGTTTTTTGGGCGCCGGTAAAACTACTTTGCTCAATCACGTCCTGCATAACAAAGAAGGCTTGCGGGTAGCGGTGATCGTAAACGATATGAGCGAGGTGAATGTGGATGCGGAGCTTGTCAAAAGTGAAAATACCCTTTCCCGTACCGAAGAGAAACTGGTCGAAATGAGCAACGGCTGTATCTGCTGCACGCTACGGGAGGACCTGATGATCGAAGTAGAACGGCTGGCCAAGGAGAATCGCTTTGACTATTTGCTCATTGAATGCACAGGGATCAGCGAGCCGGTTCCAGTGGCGCAGACTTTCTCTTTCGTGGATGAAGAAAGCGGCATTGACCTTTCCCGCTTCAGCTACATTGATACGATGGTCACCGTAGTAGATGCCTATAACTTCTTTAAAGATTTTGGCAGCCCGGAAACCCTGATGGACAGGGACCTCACCAATATTGCAGGAGACCACCGCACCATTGTCAATCTACTGACTGACCAGATCGAGTTTGCCAATGTCATCATTCTGAATAAAACGGATCTGGTAAGCAAAGAGCACCTGGGGGTATTGAAAGCGGCCATTCGAAAAATGAACCCCGGCGCCCGGGTCATCGAATCGGTATTTAGCAAGGTCAGTCCCGGTCGTATCCTGAATACCGGGCTATTCAACTTTGAGGAGGCAGAACAAAGTGACGGCTGGATCGAGGAACTCCAGAAAGACGAGCATACCCCCGAAACGGAGGAATACGGCATCAGCTCATTTGTTTATCGCAGCAAAAAGCCCTTCGACCCCGGGCGATTTTGGCATTATGTGCAGCACCGTTTTCCACATAATGTTATCCGGAGCAAAGGACTGTTTTGGCTGGCCTCCCGTCCCGAGCAGGCGCTGATCTGGAATCAGGCGGGAGGATCCTTGCGTGCGGAAAGTGCAGGGATCTGGTGGAGTAGCATGCCATATGGGAAACGAATTCAGTTCCCGCCCTTCGTGGAGAATCAAAAACAGATCGAAGCCGGCTGGGACAAGCGATTTGGAGACCGAAAGAATGAAATCGTTATTATTGGACAAGACCTGGACGAAGGGCGCATCATTTCAGATCTGGATGCTTGCCTGGCGACGGTCGAAGAACTGGCTGATCAAAAATGGAAAAAAGGTTATGCCGATGAATGGCCAGTGCAAAGGGTGTATGCGTTGAAATGAATAACGGACCATACGCAATATCCGCGGGCACTGAAAGGTTTGCCCGTTCCGCGATTAGTTGCAAGTGATTCGCAGCCCTTCGGGCGTATGCAAGTGGTTTGCAGGTGGTTTAAAGATTCATAGCTATGTGGAAATCAATTTTTTATAATTTACAATTCTCTAGCGGTCGCCTCAGGGCAACAGGGGCTCAAAAAAACATTCTCGCTCAAGATTCAAAACGCTTTTACATGTACCTATTCAGGCTTTTCTCCATCCTCCCGTTACTCTTGCTGATCACTTCAGCCTGGTCCCAGTCCTATAATACAGATGTAAACCCGAACCGGTTTGACTATGGTAAGATGTGGACCTTTGAATATCCTCCGCTGGATTATTTTGAAGAAACTTATGGTTTTCGGCCCGATGAAGCCTGGCTTGAAAAAGCGCAAATGGGGAGCCTTCGTTTTGCCAATTGGTGCTCCGCTTCGTTCATATCTCCGGACGGGCTCATTTTGACTAACCATCACTGTTCGCGTGACGTCGTGCTGGAGGTTCAAAAGGAAGGGGAACAGTTTGATCAAAACGGATTTTACGCCAAAACACAAGAAGAAGAACGACGAGCCTCCCGCTTATTTGTAAAGCAGCTCGTTAAAATAGAAGATGTCACAGACCAGGTGCTCACCGCCATGGAAGCTGCAGATTCGGATGAGGAAATGCAGGCCATCATGCAGCAAACCGTGGGCGGTCTGATTCAGGAATACGGCGGGAAGTCCGGGTGGACGGATTTGGAGATCGAGCCGGTTATGTACTATAATGGAGGACGCTTCTCTCTATATGGCTACAAACGATATGACGATATCCGGCTCGTTTTGCTTCCGGAGCTCGCCCTGGGCTTTTTCGGAGGTGATCCGGATAACTTCACCTATCCCCGTTATGCGTTGGACTTCACCCTCTGGCGCGCCTACGACGAGAATGGCGAGCCTTTGAATACGTCGGAGCACTACTTTAAAGTGAACCCAGACGGCGTTAAAAAGGGTGAGGCTACTTTCGTGACGGGCAATCCCGGCAGCACAGAACGTTATCGCACCATAGCTCAGCTCGAATACGATCGGGACTACCGCTATAAAATCGAGCTTGCCCGTACCCGGGGGGTCCTGGATATCCTGTGGAAGGAGTACGAAGAGAATGCAGATCCTCTGCTGTTGGAGCAGATCTTCAATTATTCGAACGGGGAGAAAGCACGGACGGGGATCCTAAAAGGCATGCACGATCCTTATCTTATGGGGAGGAAGCAGGTCCTGGAAGATTTGATCCGGGAGAAATCCGGCCTGAAAGGAACCAAAGAGGATTATTGGGCAGAGCTCGAAAAGGCTTATTCGGAGCTTGGCGATCATGTTATGGAAATCAGCTTGCTTTCTCCAAACCCGGCGGGCAGTAATGCCTTGATACTGGCCCATTATTGGGACCGCTATATCAAAGCCCTGGAAGCGGAAAGCAGCTCAGAAGAAGACTTGGATGTCCTTCGGGAGCAGGTTCGGGCGGCAAGCCAGGATCTTACTTCAGACAGACAGCGCCAATTGCTTACGGCCCTGTTTGATCAATTGCAGGAATTCCGTAGCCCTGATGATACCTACCTGGATGAGTTCTTTGGTCAATACACTCCGAAAGAATTGGCCAACCGGATGCTGGATAAAACCAAGATGGATGAGGAAAAAGCACTGGATAAACTTTTAGCCCAGGCCCCCGGGAAATTGAATAAAGGGAAGGACCCCATTTTGAAAATGCGGAACATCCTGCTCCCGGAGTATTACGAAGCCGCAGATATTTTTCAGTCCACCTCTCCCCAACGACGAGCCCTGGAGAGGAAAATTGGCCGGGCGGTGTATGATCATTACGGCCTGGACATCCCACCCGATGCAACTTTTACCCTGCGCCTGGCAGATGGGACCGTGGATGGATACAAATACAATGGTACAGAAGCGCCGATTTATACGACTTTCTACGGCATGTATGACCGGCACTACAGCCATGGTCAGGAATTTCCATGGAATCTCCCCGCAAGATGGGCAAATCCCCCTGCCGAGTTATTAAAGACTCCACTCAATTTCGTGAGCACGAATGATATCATCGGGGGCAATTCGGGCAGTCCCATGCTCAACCAAGATCTGGAGCTGATAGGCCTGATCTTTGACGGCAACATAGAGTCCTTGCCGGGGAATTTCATCTACGAATCTACCTCAAACCGGACCGTAAGTGTGCACGCCGGGGCAATTGTGGGTGCTATGCGCTATATCTTCGAGGCGGACCGGATCCTGAAGGAGTTGGGATTGTAGGAGATGCTTGTATCCTCCGTGACACACAAAAACGCTAGCTGATAGGATATCCGCGATTTTCAGAGAACGGAAGGGGACACCGGATTAAAATGAACAAAAGGCGTTTCACCTGCAATCAAAAAACCAAGGCATATGAGGGCTATTCAACACCGGCTCGGCACTGAAAAATATTGGAATTTTATCTTCATTATTGCATTTTTATTCACGGTTGGACTTTGTTCTGCCCAATCATCAATAGATTCGACAAAAAATACCGATGCAGCGGCTGTAAATGAAGATTCAGCCATACCTGATTTTATCCTATCAACCATTAAGGATAGCACTGACTTCAGAAGTACGAGCCTGTCCAAAAATGGAATTGTCCTTATTAAGTATTTTAGTCCTGATTGTGACCATTGTCAGGAGGAAGCGGAGATGTTTGTTTCCAAAAAAGATAGCTTACAAAACGTTGAAACGATTTGGGTATCTGGTAGTTGGGCCAGTTTGAAAATGATAACAGAGTTTGCTGAGGAATACCAGCTTGAAAAACTCAGTCCGATTGCAATCGGTAAGGAAACTGAAGGGGACCGCTTGCTTACCTTTTACAAATTGACAGGCGTACCCTTCGCGGCTGTGTATAAGGATAACCAATTGATCAAGGAGTATAGGGGATCATTGGACTTTAGCGAATTGATAGCCATCAATAATGGAACATTCAAGCCATAGTCCATGGTACCGGCTTCGCAAATAGAACAGCAAACCTGCCCCTGAATAAAATTTCAAAACGGCACTTTTCCGCAGGGCTCCAGAACGTTCAATATCACGTTAACCGGGTGATCGCCACGGAAAGAGGTTGAATATGCCCTGATCACCGGAAATATTATCCTAGTTCTGGTCCTTGACGGGTATGAGAAGCAGGAATTAACGGTACTCCCATCTGTTTTATTCCATTTTGACGGTCTGGTAAGTCATCGATAAAAGGTGCATGACCATTTGAAATCAGGCAAAGACCAATGCCATGCGGAAAAGGTATCCCTTTTGGGAGGCATCATAATCAATACCAACTGCGGTTTGGATGACTACTTTGATGCCCCGAATGTTGAAGTCATTGAAAGGGAAAGGCTGGCATAATACCGATTAAAAATAAGAGCCTGTTTCAAGCTTAAAGTGATTCATAAAGTATGACATTTTAATATTGGTAACGGATGGCTATTGATCAACAGAGCTTTTGACTTTGTGTGTATGTCAGTCTATCCGACCCCGAGGATCTGCCATATCGGGAAGTCCGCTTTGCTACCACTTTCTAAATTCGGTTTGGGATGATCCCCTTCCATACCGTTTCATAAAAAAGCCCGAAGAACCAAGTCGGTTCTCCGGGCCCAAATAAATTCGGATTTTCACTCCTTATTGGATCTTCACAAAGCGCTGGGTCCAGCTGGTATCAGCGGTCCGTGCTTGCAACAAGTAAGTTCCTTTAGCCAGATTGCTGGTATTGATCTGCATGATTCCTCCAACACCCGGCTGGCGCTCGTGGGATACCACCCGGCCTGACATATCGAAAACGAACAGATCTACGACACCCACAGTTTGGGTTAGCATCTCCACCTGCAGTTGATCCCGCACTGGATTAGGGAACAAACGCAAGCTTCCTGCAACGGGGGCTTCTCCAGTAGAAGTGACCACGTTGTTGTAAGGGAAGGAAATGTCAATGTCCGTTCCTCCAACGGTGACATCTGAATCATCGTCTTTTTCACCCGGCTGGTGCTTCAGCACGACGCGGAAGCTTCCGGAAAAGGCATCGACTGCCGTGGTCCATTCGGTCTCGAGTCCTACCGGGCGCTGATTGTCGTCAAAGTCCAGGTAATTGACTTGGCCAAAAGGCTCCTCTGCATTCCCATTACCGGTCGGATCGGTGAAAAGACCTCCAGTCCATCCGAAAAAGAACTGGTGTTCATCATCTTCCTCCCGGATCTCATCGGTGATGTCTTCCCCGGTGATCGTGTTTCGGAGTTGAATAAACAGCTCGTATTCCGTGCTTGTATTCAACTGAATTCGATCGACTGAAGGAGGCATGGGTGCTTCAGAATCCTCATCGAACCATTCGAACTTCAGCGTATCCGTAGTTCCTTTTTCTACGAAATTCAGGACGACCAGATTAATTTCCTCTTCTTCGTTCTCACAAGGCGGTGCTTGCGGATCGGCTACGATGGTAGTTGGAAAAATTACTTCAATATCGGTCTCACCGGTGTTGACATCCGAATCATCGTCTTTTTCGCCCGGCTGGTGTTTCAGAGTCACCCGGAATTCACCCGATGCATCTCCATCGCCACCCCGACAGATAGCTGCCCAAGCGGTACGAAGGCCCAGCGGACGACCGTTCTCGTCAAAGTCCTGGTAGTTGATCGGGCCAAAGGGTTCCATGTCATTGCCGTTGCCGGAAGGACTGGCCATCAGGGTATCCGTAAAACCGAAAAATAGCTGGTGCTCATCGTCTTCTTCCCGAATCTCATCCGTGATGTCCTCTCCTTCGATCGTATTGAAAAACTCAACGAACAGATCGTATTCCGTGCTCTCGTCCAAGAGGACCGGATCAATGACTGGCATGCCGGGTGCATCACCATCCGCATCAAACCACTCAAAGGTCAGGGTATCCGTAGTCCCTTTCTCCACAAAATTCAAGACGACCAGATTAATGACCTCTTCTTCGTTTTCACAAGGCGGCGCTTCCGGATCGGCTACGATGGTAGTCGGAAAAATAACGGCAATATCGGTCTCACCGGTGTTCACATCCGAATCGTCGTCTTTTTCGCCCGGTTGGTGTTTCAGAGTTACCCGGAATTCGCCCGAGGCATCTCCTTCGCCACCCCGACAGATGGCTGCCCAGCTAGTCTCAAGACCCAGCGGGCGACCGTTATCGTCAAAGTCCTGGTAGTCGATCGGACCAAAAGGCTCGTCATCATTACCGTTGCCGGATGGACTGGCAAACAGGGTGTCCGTAAAACCGAAGAATAGCTGGTGCTCATCATCTTCTTCCCGGATCTCATCCGTGATGTCCTCCCCTTCGATCGTATTGAAAAACTCAACGAACAGATCGTATTCCGTGCTCTCGTCCAATTCAATTTCGTCGATGGTGGGCGGCAGAGGCGCATCGCCGTCCGCATCAAACCACTCGAAGGTCAGGGTATCCGTAGTTCCCTTGGCAACGAAATTCAGAACCACCAGGTTGATGACCTCTTCTTCGTTCTCGCAGGGTGGCGCTTCCGGATCGGCTACGATGGTAGTCGGAAAAACTACGGCAATATCCGTCTCGCCGGTATTGACATTCGAATCATCGTCTTTTTCGCCTGGCTGGTGTTTCAGGGTCACCCGGAATTCACCCGATGCATCTCCTGCACCACCCCGACAGATGGCTGCCCAGCTGGTCTCAAGACCCAGCGGGCGACCGTTATCGTCAAAATCCTGGTAGTCGATCGGGCCAAAAGGCTCGTCATCATTCCCGTTGCCGGATGGACTGGCAAACAGGGTATCCGTAAAACCGAAAAATAGCTGGTGCTCATCGTCTTCTTCCCGGATCTCATCCGTGATGTCTTCCCCTTCGATCGTATTGAAAAACTCAACGAACAGATCGTATTCCGTGCTCTCGTCCAA
>CAZXIX010000032.1:0-29928 GCA_964640855.1 uncultured Saprospiraceae bacterium | reverse complement strand
TGGCAACGAAATTCAGAACCACCAGGTTGATGACCTCTTCTTCGTTCTCGCAGGGCGGTGCTTCCGGGTCTTCCTGAATATTGAGGTCCCAGGTGATGTCAAACTGGGTGGTTCCCACGGAAGACTCGGAGTCGACAGACTTTTGCGCTCCCTGGTTTTGGAGCAATACCCGGAATTCCCCTTCCACTAAAGCTTGGTCGGCACATATAGTCCCCCAGTTGGTCGTCAGACCTATAGGAAGGGAACCAGCATCCTGATCTCCGTAATTGATGGGTTCAGAACGATCATTGATATTGCCTGCTCCTGAAGGATCAGCCATAGTCGAATCCGTAAAACCAAAGTAGAACAGGAAATCCTCTCCTCGAGCGTTAATTGTGTCGTGCAGATTGTCGCCACCGGAATTCTGAACCTGGATGGTCAGGGTGTAATCCGCACTCTCCACCAGATTGATGGGCCCCTCAGGAGCCAATCCGCCGCCGTCATCCGTAGCGGTGGCCACAACGGGACTACCCTGAGCCGGAGTGAATGTCAAGGTCACGGTCGTGATGTCAGCCAGATCTTGCCCGTTCAGGCTATTCAGCCCGGGCAGCAGAACCAACACAAAAAAGAAATAGTAAAGTTTTTTCATTGGATTGGATTGATTGAAAAATGAAACGCAGTTGCAAAATACAAAATGCAACGAGGTATCAAAACGATTGAGTGCTGAGAGATTATAGTTTAGCGTAAGTTGCGGCTCTGTGGATGCAATCAAAGGTTGTAGGAAAGAGACAAGATGAAATTCCGTCCCAGGTCATCCGCGAAATAGCGCATCCGGTCCGTATAAAGCCGGTAGCTGGTGTTGAAAATGTTCTGGACCTGAAACCGAATCCCGAACTTTTTGATCTGGGTGCTAGCCATGAGGTTGACCAGGAAAAATCCGGGGGGCGGAGGTATGATATCGAAATCGGAGGCATCGTCCTGAAAACGGTCGATACCTTCCTGGGCTGCGAAAAGGAACTCTTCGATGGTCAGTATTCGAGGATGCTGGAACTGCTCGAAGGTATAGCTCAAATCAGCAGTCAACCTGAACTTTTCAAAGCCTTTAATCTTCGGATGATAGTGGAAAGCATAGCCGAGCCGAGCCGGTGGAGTACCCACAAAATATTCGGTGGGGTTCATCTGCTGAGCCCATAAATAACTGGCCTGAAAATCGGAGGTAAAGAGATCCGAATGCCTCCATTCGCTCGCCAGATCCAATCCCCAGAACAGCGCATCGGTTTGATCGTAGATGAAAAAGACGAAATACCCCCTGACCGTTTGGGTGAAACCGCCGGGTTTCGCGTAAATATAATTTTGGATGTAATTCAGATAGCCCGTGATCTCGGCCCGGAAATCGGGTTTTTCAATGGTGAACGTATTGATCCATTTGTAACCGACCTCGGCCGGAACGGGCCGGTCTTCCTGGGTGAGGATTCCTTCTCGCGTCGTCACGAAATCAAAGGTGGTGTCAATGGTGTACCGCCACAGACCGTATTCGATGAAAAAGTTGTGCTGGCCGAATCGGTAAAGCTCGGCCACATCCGGCGGACGCCAGGCCGTACCTATGTTGGTCCGAAAGGTGTAATGTTCATTGATTTTCCGCTCATAACCCAGCGTACCGGTGAAGTTGCGATAGACAATGGTATTCCGGTAAATGGTATTATCGGGTTCGCGACCTGTGATCCGGGAGTCCATGTAATCGTATCGGGCCCCGATCTCAAAGGATTGGTCACCCAGGTCGATCGATTCGATCAGATAGACGCCAAACCGCTTTTCATCGTAATTCGGTATGAAGGGTACGGTATTGGTGCCCGGGAGATTGTCGTTGGCCTTTTTAAGCCATTGAAAACCCAACCGACCCGAAAAATTACCGAAGGAAGGATGATGCCAGTCGGCATCTACGCTTTGGGTGACCAGTTCCAGATTGATGTTGGGCGCATCGCCCCGCCGCACCGCAAATTCCTTGCGACGGTTCTTTTGATGACCGTACTGGACTTCGATCGACTGGTTGGCCAGGGTGTAACGGGCAGAAGCCTTGTAGAGATCGTGCTGCACTTCTTGCCGGGGCCTGTCGATATCGTAGCTGAAGGGCTGGGTATAGAGTGGCGTATCCGCTTGAATGCCCCGCAGGAGATCATCCAGGTTCCCAAAGGTAGAACCGCGAAGAATTCCCAGCTTCTGATCAAAATGGCTGTAGTAACCCTCTACATCCAATTCGGGCAGGATGTGAAAACGAACACCTCCGTAATAACTCAACTCTTCCCGGCCGGTGTTGGTCAGCTGGTAGTTGGGTGCACGCAGATCCCCTTGCTTCAGAATGGAACCGCCAGCCATGAAACCGACCCACTTAAAGCCTTTCATGAGATTGGCATCGGCTATGCCGGCGCGACCGTTCGTCTGGCCGGTGAGATTGATGTTGCCCTGCCAGGGGGTAGACAGATCCATGTCTGGCGGATTGATCAGCACGACCCCGCCCAGGGCACTGGGTCCGAAGCGAACCGTGGCAGCTCCTTTGACCAATTCGATATTTTCCGCCGATGAAGGGTCGATTTCCGGGGCATGATCTTCGCCCCAATTCTGAAATTCGTGCCGGATGCCGTTATTCATGATCAGGACCCGATTACTGTGCAGACCGTGGATGATCGGCTTAACTACGTTTTGACCCGTTTTCAGGGTATTGACCCCCGCAATCTGATCCAATACATCGCCCAAAGACTTGGAATTGGCAGCCTGGATGGCTTCTTGCCCCAATTTAACCGAACCCAGAGTGCGAATATCGTTCTCGCTGGCCACTGCCTCCACCACGACACCCTCCAGCTCATACTGCTCCGGGGCCAGAAAAATTTCAATGAACGGATGGTGGAAGTCATGATGGTGGGTCAGATCCTGATAGCCGAGGTAGGAAAACTCCAGATCCTGTTCTTTATCGCAGAGGTTATTGAACTCGAATTTGCCTTCTTCATCCGTCACCGTGCCCATGGTGGTACCCTTGATCAGAACGCTGACGTAGGTCAAAGGGGTTTTCGTCTCCAAATCCAGCACCACTCCTTTTACCGAATACCTGCACTCCGCCCCGGTCTGCCCGTGGGCATAGGACAGCACAAAAACAGCGAGAAAGAAGGACCAGAAGAAACGCATGTTGCGGGAATAAAAGCAAACACAAAGATACTAAAAAGTGCAACGACGTTGCACCTAGTCTTTACATTCTGCGCAGCGGCCGGTTAGAACCAGTTGAGTGTCTTCCAGCTGATAATTGGAGGGAATATTGACCCGGGGTACTTCTACCTCATCCAGGCATATAGTGGAATCGCACTGCGTACAGTGAAAATGAGCATGCTGGTGTTCGTGCTTTTCAACGGAGCATTCGTCCTGACAGAGGGCGAATTTTGTTTTTCCGCTACCGTCAACGGCTTGGTGGATGAGGCCGGATTTTTCGAAGGATCGCAAGGTTCGGTATAGGGTGATCCGGTCCACTTTCCCCAGTTGCTCCTCGATATCCTGGTTGGAAAGAGCCAGATGCCCCGCTTCCCGGAAAACCTCCAATACTTCCAGGCGCACCTTGGTGACACTGAGTTTATGGTCTTTTAGTATTTGTTCTGCCTGGGTCTGCTCTTGCATGATCTTTTCATTAGCCTTAAAATTCGTTATTAGGCAAGCGTCTTCTGCTTATCCTAACCGCTTTCCCCATAAGAACACAAATTTACTGCAACTGGGTTTCATTTTTTAATCAAAACGGCCAAGGTTGGGATTAGAGACGGATTAACTTTCAAAAGTAACCGAGCCAATTGTCCCGGTGACTTTCAGTCGCCGAAAAGCAGGACCCATGCGGCGAATGAATTCGCCGGTCCGAAATCCTTTGAATGCATGAACATTCGAACTCTTATCTGCAGCGCCTCTCCGCCAAAGGCTGGGCCGTCGGCGGAAGGAACAGAGGAACAAGGAACACCGAACAAGGAACAAGGAATGAAGAAGTAGGGCAAGAAAATCATGAAGGGCTAACATCGCGAACGCCTCGCCTTTGCGCAGCTTCGGCGGAGCAAGGAGTAAGCAGAAAACGCCGGCGACAGCCGGCAGCTACGCGGCTCGACAGCGACCTGGCTTCACGCCTACAGCCGCAGCTAACTCACCAGTAAAGCCGCCCCGAACACCCCGGCACTGTCCCCCAGGCTGGGCTTGAGAAAGGGCGTATCCAGACGCTCGTTGAACAAATGCTTAATCGCTTCTTCCCGGCCGCGTGTGTAGAGCAGCGGAATGTTTCCGACACCGCCGCCCAGAATGATAGCGTCCGGGTCCAGGATGTTGAGAATGTACGAAATGGCTTTGCCGAAGAAATGGATCAGTCGCTCAATGGTTCGCGTGGCCGCCGGATCGATTCCCTTTTCATGATCTTCATAGATCTGCTTCATCTTTTTGAATGCGCCGGTTTGCTCCTGGTACCATTTCTCCAGGGCGGTACCGGATATGATGTTTTCCACACAGCCGATCTGACCGCAATAACATCTCCCCCCTGATTCATCCAGAAAGATATGGCCCCATTCGCCGGCTATCCCATGCAGACCGTTGATCACCTTTTTATCCACTACGATGCCCCCACCTGCGCCGGTCCCCATGATCACGCCGAAGGTTACCCGGGCATCCGGAGCTTTTTCCCGGACCGAGCCCATGAGCGTTTCCGCCAAGGCAAAGCAATTGGCATCGTTGGCCATCGTGAACGGTATCCCCATCATGTCGTTCAAATCCAAATTCAGCGGCGTCCCGTTCAGGCAGACCGTATTGCTGTTCTTCAGCAGGCCGTCCTTCGGGTCAATGGTACCAGGCGTCCCAATTCCGATCCGCTCCGGATAATGGCCTACCTCCCGGGCCATCATCTCGACAAGTAACCTGATCCTCCCCAGAATATGCTCATAGCCGTGATCGCGCTCCGTCGCAATCCGATCCCGGAATAATACCTTGCCGGAGTCAACGCTTTTCAGGACTACGCCTTCTATTTTGGTGCCCCCTAAGTCTATTCCCCAAATGCTCATATTCCAAAGTCTTTAGCCGGAGATCAAACCCTCCAGGATATGGCCCACGAAATAGGCAACGGAGGCCGCCAGGGCCCCGAGAAGCAAAGTTTCCAAAACCCCCTTCCAATGGCTGGTTTGCGTCACATAGGTTTTCAACCATCCGATGACAGCGAAGGCTACACCGGTAAGGATACAGGACCAGATAAAGCGATCCCCCGGAAAGGGTTCGATGTAGTCCCATACATAAACCACCAAAGGGATCAGGCCGACCAGGATAAAGGAAAAATAAGTCACCGCTCCCATCCAAAAGGGTGATTTGCTCTCTTTGATCATCCCCAATTCCTCCTTCATCATGACATCCACCCAGCGGTCTTTGTCTGCCGTGATCACATCGACCACCTGTTCGAGCAGTTCACCTCTGAAACCTTTTTCCCGATAGATCTCGCGTACCTCCTCTCTTTCCACTTCCGGAAGATGGTCCACTTCCCAATACTCTACCGCTTGATGCTTGAAGTAATTATCGCGTTCGGACTTGGTACTCAGGTAGGCTCCCACCGACATGGCAAACCCGTCCGCCAGTAGATTGGCAAATCCCAGGATGATGATAACGGCGCTGTCGAGGCCCGCCCCTACCGATCCCGCCACCACAGCAAAGGTGGTAACGCTGCCGTCGATCCCACCATAGACAAATTCGCCCAGGTAATCCTGGAAACGATCGATCCATCGGCCTTTTCCGTGTAGCCGATTTTCGGCTACAGCGTGTTTTTCCCGGGTTGATTCTGTAGAATTGATATGCTTGAATTATTCGGTGAACTCTTTGGAAGCAAGCCTCGGCTGAAGAAACCTATAGGAGGAGCCAAACCCGCCGGCACGCGGTTTGCCTAAACCTAAATCCGATCCGGCCGTAGCTTGTAAAAGCAAGGGACCCCTCGGCAGCATAATTCTGCTTTCCATCCTATGGTCGATCCTCCATCTTGTAAAAGCAAAGCGAGCATTCCGGAGCCGTGCATCCGAACCCCCTGTCCGCATCAGAAATTCCCGCCCGACAACCCGAAGTGTCCCGTTCCGGCCCATACGGAAAATCCGAGTCAACGCGAATGCCCACAGCAGACCAAAGAGGATCCAATATCCCATGGATGGTGATTTTTCGGAGGGGAAAGATAGCGATTTACGGGAAGCATGGGTTCTTTTCCCAGCCCGATTTCCTCTCCCATTACCCCTTAGTTCAGGTCCAGTTGCTTTAAATAATACGCGCCTTTCAAAACGTATTCTTTCGTTTGATCGGGTTGCCATTCCGGCAGGGCAACCCAACCGTTCTGATGGGCCCCCACCTGCACAGCCTCTCGTCTCCATTGTTCCCCTGCCCGCAAAAACAGATAGCTCGTATCTCCATTTCGGATCAAAGCGCTTTCCGGAACAGCCCAGTGTTCTTCGGGTTCGCTCAGAATAGAGGCCTGAAAAAAAGTCCCGGGGGCAGCTTGGACCGAACCCTCTGTAAAATGGCCGTGCACCGAGGCCGTTCCTTTCTCCGGATCGACAGACGGGCCGATCAGGTAAACCTCGCCGCGGAGGGTATCTCCGGTGCCTGGAACAACGGCTTCTACGGCCTGCCCGATCCGGACTTTTCCCAGATCCGCCGCAAAAACTTCCAACTCCAGATGGGTATGATTTAGATCGACTATGTGGTACAGCGGATCTTCCGGCAGCACCCATTGCCCCAGATTAACCTCCACGGATTCGACAACGCCCGATTTGGGCGAGTAGATGGGCAACGATTCCCAGATTTTCCCCTCGTCCTCTATTTCCTCCGCCGGAAGCCCAAGGAATTTCAGCTCGGCTTTCAAGCCCCGGTAACGGGCCCGGGCGATCTCAAAATCCGCAAGGGCTTGCTCGTAACTCTGAGCGGAGGCCGCTTCCGTTTTCAACAAAGAAGCGGTCCGGTCCAGCCGGGATCGCTCTGCCCTCAGCAAAGCGCCCGCCTCCAGGAACCGCTGTTGCAAGTGGATGAGTTCGGCATGTTCCAAGCTGAGCAGAAGGGTCCCTTTTTTTACCCGATGGCCGGGCTTGAACCGAACGGTTTTCACCATCCCTTTCATAGGCGCATGTACATGGATGCGGTTCTGGGGCGGCACTTCCACCACCCCACTGCATTTCAGGGCCTGAGAAAAAGTCTTCCGCTCGGGTCGGCCGATCGCAATTTGGGCCAAATCCAACTGCTCCGGACTCAGCCGGACCGCTGCATCGGCCGGATCTTCTCCGCCCGGTTTTTCGGCGCCTTCTCCGCAACTCCACATCGAGATCAGGAGAATGATTATCAAAGGATTACGTAATAGCATGATCGTTTGTTTTGGCTCGGGATCACTCCCTGAAAGCTGTTTACTGATTAAACCATTCCTGTTGCAGGACGGCCCGGTTGAATTGATATATTACCTGCAAGAACTGGGTTTCCGCCCGTAGCGATTCTTCAAGCGCCTGGTAGTACACGAAAAAATCAATGGCTCCCGAAGCCAGCTGCTGGGCAGCCAGTTCGCGAAGACGTTGCCGTTGGGTGCGGCGGGCCTGCAGGTCCGACAATTGGCTCTCCCATTCCTGCACCGTTCGCCGCGCAACCGATCGGGCTTGCTCCAATTCCCGGCGCTGGAGCTCCAGTTCCTGGTCGGCTTGCAATTGCTTGAGCCGCGCCTGCTCCACCAGTGACTTTCCGGCCGCCCGGGCCAGGGGGATCTGGATACCCAACAAGCCCCCCTGCAAGCCGTATATCGGCCGGATGCTTTGAATGAAATAGCCTACGGAAAAACTGGGTTTCAGGTTGGCCTTTCCCACCTCAACCCGCTGCTGGGCCACTTCAATCCCCTTTTCTGCGGGGAGCAACAACAAATTCCCTCTCGTGGTATCCGGACTTATCGCCAAAGGGACCAGGGAATCTACCCGCAACTCGGCTTCGTAGGAAAGCCCGGCCAGCTTGAGCAAATTCTCCCGGGCACTCCCGGCCTGAAGGCGCGCCTCGGACAGAAGCTGATCCAGCCGGTCGAGTTTGACCTGGGTCAGATCGAACTCTACGCGGTTGATGGCTCCCGCCTCGAATCGATCCCGGGCCAGAGCCACCAGTCGCTCAAAATTATCCCGCTGCTCTTCGGCGAGCCTTTGCATGGCCCGGGTGTATAACCAATACTGCCAGGCTTCCCGAACCTGGTACCCCAACTGCCCCCGGCTCAAGGCCAGCTCGGCCTCTGCCTGCTCGGTTCTCGATTCACCCAAAAGCCGCCTTTCCCGATTGAGGTGTAAAGGATTAAAGGGTTGCACGGCCGAAAACCGATAATCAAACTGAGGCTCATTGACAGCGCCCAATTCCACATTCAAGTTGATCGGAGGCAGGAAGCGAGCCGCTTCCTGTTCCTCCAGGGCTATATCCACGGAGAGGGCCTTTTTCAAGACCTCGGGATGCTGCTGCTCTGTAATCCGAACGAGCTCTTCCAACCCATAAACGGGCGCCTCCTGTGCGCGAAGGGGGAGCCAACAGAGGCCAAGGAAAAGGACTAGAAGAGCGGATGGCGACCCGGGGCGACGAATCATTCGCGCCCGCCACTGATATAGCACAGGCAAAACCACAAGCGTAAGCAGGGTCGCCGAGATCAGTCCTCCGATCACCACGGTGGCCAGCGGGCGTTGCACTTCCGCCCCGTTGCTGACCGACGTTGCCATCGGTAAAAAACCGAAGGCGGCAACTGCGGCAGTGGTCAGAACCGGCCGCAGACGAACCTTACTTCCCTGTACGATCACTTCGCTCAGACTCATATCCGGAGATTTCTCCCGGAGTTGGTTGAAATAACTGATCAGAACGATACCGTTCAGGACGGCCACCCCGAACAGGGCAATGAAACCGACCCCTGCGGAAATGCTGAAAGGCAAGCCTCGTATCGCCAGCGCGGCGATGCCCCCGACGGCCGCCAGGGGCACAGCCGAGAGGATCAGGACCGCATCGGACAAACGACCAAAGGCGAAATAGAGGAATAAAAAGATCAGCAGCAAGGCGATGGGGACAGCCACGGCCAGCCGGCGCCTGGCTTCCTGCAAATTCTGGAAGTCCCCTCCGTACCGGATCGAATAGCCCGGCGGCAGATCCAGATCACTTGCCAGTTTTTGCTGCACGTCGGTGACCACGCTCTCCAGATCCCTTTCCCGAACGTTGATACCGACCGAGATCCGCCGGCGGGCATTTTCCCGGCTGATCTGGATGGGTCCTTCTGTGGAACGGACGGAGGCCAAAGCGGACATGGGGATGGCCTCGCCATCGGCCACCGGCACATACACACGCGAGAGATCCACCTCTTGCCGCCAGGGCTCGGCTAGTCGAACCACCAGGTCAAATCGCCTTTCCGCTTCAAATACAGAACCGCAAACCTCGCCGGCGAAGGAAGCTCTGAGGATCGCATTCAACTGCCCGATGTCCAAACCATAACGGGCGATATTCTGCCGGTCATAGGAGACCAGGAGTTCCTGCCGACCCTCGGTTTGTTCCAGTCGCACATCGGCCGCCCCGGGGATCGATTCGATCAAGGTCGCGGCCTCTGCCCCCAGCCTGCGCAGGGTCTCCCGATCCTCTCCGAATATCTTGACGGCAACGTCCGCCTTGGAACCCGAGAGCAACTCATTGAACCGGAGCTGGATCGGTTGAGTGAATTCAAATTCGGCGCCCAGGACCTGCTGAAGTACCGCCTTCATTTTTTCCACAAGCCCTTCACGGTCCGGAGCCGAGGTCCAGTTCTCTTTTTCATCGAGGATGATCATGATGTCGGCATCCTCGATCGCCATGGGGTCAGTGGGGACCTCGGCCGTACCGATCTTGGAAACCACCTTCTGAACTTCCGGAAAATGCTCCAACAGCAGCCGCTCGGCCTTGGTGGTCATGGCCACGCTCTCCTCCAGCGAACTTCCCGGGCTGATCGTCATTTGCATGGCCAGATCCCCTTCTTCCAGAGTAGGAAGAAATTCCGCCCCCAGTCTGCGAAAGCCCCAGATCCCCGTTCCCAACAACAGGAGGGCAAAAAGGACCACCGGCACCGGATTCCGCAGCGAAAAGCGAAGAAACGGTTCGTAGGCGATCCGGAACGCATCCATCAGCCGGTCCGACCAGTTGGGTTTGTCGCTTACCTTCCGCGACAAGACCAGGGTGCTGATCATGGGTACGTAGGTGAGGGACAGGAAAAGAGCCCCCAGGATCACAAAACTGAAGGTCAGCGCCATGGGGCGGAACATTTTGCCTTCGATCCCGGTCAGGGTAATGATGGGCACGAATACCACCAGGATGATCAACAGCCCGAAAAAGGCGGAGCGAAAAAGGCGCGTCGTAGAGCGGATCACCAGGTCATCCAGCTGAGCGCGGGTGATCTCCCGGCCGGCATAAGCCGCCACCAGGGCGTGCAAGGCGCCTTCCACTACGATAACCGCCCCGTCAACCACGATCCCGAAATCAATGGCCCCCAGCGAAATCAGATTGGCGCTGATCCCCAGCTGTTTCATCAGGATGATGGCGAACAGCATAGCCAGCGGAATGATGGAGGCTACGATCAACCCGGCCCGCCAATTACCTAGTAAAACGATCAATACCAACACGACGATCAATCCGCCTTCCACCAGATTGTTGCGCACGGTAGAGATCGTTGAGCTCACCAGATCCGAGCGATCCAGATAAGGCTCCAGGCGCACTCCCTTGGGGAGAGACTGCCGGACTTCCTCGACCCGTTCGTGTACGTTCTGTATGGCTTCGGAGGAGTTGGCCCCTTTAAGCATCAGGGTAATTCCACCTACGGTTTCGCCTTTGCCGTCCATGGTCATGGCGCCGTAGCGCTTGGGGTGTCCAAAGCCCACCGTTCCCACATCTTTTATCAGGACCGGAACGCCCCGACGAACTTTGATCCCGATATTCCGGATGTCCTCCAGGTCCTGGACCAGCCCTTCTGCCCGGATGTAGTAGGCGTAATTGGCCTGCTCGATGTAACTGCCCCCCGTATTCTCATTGTTGGATTGCAGGGCCGAAAAGACTTCGCTCAGTGTCACGCCGGCTGCCTGCATCCGGATCGGATCCAAGGCCACTTCGTATTGTTTGAGGAAGCCGCCGAAACTGCTCACTTCTATGATGCCGGGAATCCCGGCCAACTGGCGTTTCACGATCCAGTCCTGCAGGGTGCGAAGCTCCATAGGCCCATACTGATCTTCGTAGCCGGGCTCCGGCTCCAGCACGTACTGGTAAATTTCGCCCAAACCCGACGTAATGGGCATGAGCTCAGGATTTGCCAGGCCTTCGGGTATGGACTGCCGGGCAATTTCAATTTGTTCGGTCACATATTGCCGGGCCAGCATCATAGGCACCTGGTCATCGAAAACCACGGTGACCACCGATAGGCCAAAGCGGGAAATGGAGCGGATTTCCACGACATCGGGCAGGTTGGCCATGGCCACCTCTACCGGATAGGTGATGAATTGCTCGACTTCCTGAGGAGCCAGGGAAGCGGAGCTGGAGACGATCTGTACCTGGTTGTTGGTGATATCGGGAACGGCGTCAATGGGAAGCTGAAGCATGGAATAAACGCCCCAGATCAGTAATCCGGCAACCCACATGCCGGTCAACAGTTTCTGCCGCACGGAAAAGCGGACGATCGATTCGATCATAAGAAAAAGAGTTAGTCAGGAATGATGAAATACAGCAGACTAACTCCGGGAAGGCGGGCGAAAAATGGAACCCGCCCAGGGCTGTCCCAAATGATGATCCCTATGAAGGGGAGCCGAATGGGACAAAAGAGGATTTGCGACAGGGCCCCAGCAAGGAAGTTGTATCAGATAGAAGTGAAGGTCTGCACTCAACTGATGAAAGGGCAGGTCGGCATGCCCACGGCCCTGATCGTGTTGATGAGAATCTACCTCCAGGAAATGCTCCCATAGAAAATGGAGAACGGAAACATCCTGGTCTGTGGCCTCATTCTGATGTTCCTGGAGGTGTTGGAACAACACACCTGTCCGCACCAACTGGTTGAAATCCATGCCGGGGAACAGCCCTCCGATCAGAAGGTACAAAGCCAGAAAAAGAGGAATGGGGCGAAAGCCTGTCATCCCGTCAATTTAGGTCTAAAATCAGGAATGGAAAAATGACTTTCATCATGAGATGCCCCTTCCAGGAAGCATCCCGCCTTTTAGGGGGGAGACTCAGTTACCCGAACGAGGAGCGGGCAACGGAGTGGAGCTTACAGATTAGCCAACTTGATGCGACCGCCCACCAGGAAGGCCAGATTGCTGGTGCGCGTGGTAAAATTTTCGGACTCGGCTATGTCCAGCAGCCCGACTCCGTAGCGGATCTGGGCAAACACATCGAACAGGTCATTGATTTCGTAATCGGCCTCTCCTCCGACGGCAATCCCAACATTGAAGGCGTTCAGGTTGGCGTCACTGAAGCTTCTTTTGTCCGTAGTAACCTTGTCTCCATTTATCGAAACGCGGTTGCGGGTACCGATCCCGAAATCAATTGTCACCCCGCCAAAGGCCGAAAAGCCGAAAGGATCGGAGGGAATGAATTCATAGCGGGCCAGGCCGGCCAGTTGTATGTAATTCATCACCAGGTGATTCCGGTATTTGACTCCTCCATCGTCTTCTTTGACCTGCCCACCCTGGCCCAGGAAATTGAGCTCCGGCTGGATGAAAAAGCCGCCATCCCCGATGGGAAGGAGGGCATCAAAGCCAAAATAGTAGCGTGTAGCCGCCTTGAGGTCATCCGAATCACCCAACAGCGAAGTGCAGGCGGGCCCCAACCGAAAACCGACCGCAGGGGCCTGGGAAAGCAGGCCGACGGGTATGAAAAACAGGAAAAGAGCAGGTAGTATGAGTCGTGTCAAACGCATAAGGCACGGTTTTTAAGTTCAAGATAGATCGGGGCGTGATCTCATCGGAATTTAAAGATTTGATACGGGAATCCACGAAGATCCACCTTAGGCAGATCGGATCCGGGCCCGATTTTCACAAATTCGGACCACAAATTTTTACGGGCTGCTACACTTTCGGCCCACTCCTAGCGTTTGTGACTTGATTTGGAGGAGAAATGCTGAAAAGAAGGAAACTCCTTATCTTTGCCGACCTTAAAAAGTGAAAGTATTGATGCGTATTTCCGTATTTGTAGATGGAGCCAACTTTTTCTATATGCAAAAAGATGGGCTCGGGTGGTTTATTGATCCTAAGAAACTTCTTGATTACCTGACTTCCAAAGGCGAGATCGTGGATGCCTACTACTATGTAGGGGTGGACATGTCGCCTGAGGTCAAGCACGAAGCCTTCCTGAAGGCCTTGCCGCTCATGGGCTATTCCCTGGTGACCAAGCAGATCAAAACGTTGAATTCCGAACAAGGGGTGGTACGCCGTAAAGCCAACCTGGATATTGAAATGGTATTGGACATGTTCAACACCATTGACAACTACGACATGGCCGTGCTGGTAAGCGGAGACGGCGATTTCGAGCGCCCCCTGCAAACATTGCGTGCGCGCGGAAAGCAGTTCAAGGTCTTTGCCACTCACTCTTTCATCGCCCGCGAGATCCTCGAAATGGCAGGTCGTCACTACATAGATTTCAACGAGATCCGGGAAATGGTGGAAAAGGAGTAACCCTTATCGGGTTTTATCCAAGGTGGCTGGTCTCTCAAACCGGACCCCCGAACACATGCAGGTGGCAGAAGTTGGCATGTGGAATGCCATGGGCCTGCCCCCAAATCTGTTTAATCCGGTAGGAAGACTACCGGATTTTGAGTCAAAGCCGTCGCTACCTGCTCTCGATGGGCAGTAGCTAATCCGGATTTGAAAATCGAATGCTCCACATGCCCCGCAGGTCGCCTTCGTGAAAGCCGGTAGCGCGATCGTTTGGGTAGAGTTGGCGAATGGTCGCCAGATCGGCCTCCGAGATATCTTTTCCCGCTTCGCCATGGCATTTGAGACAAAGCGGCTGGATCATGATGGGGGCGTAGAAGGCTATGTCATCGCCCACCCGTAGCACCCGGGGCTGCAACTTCTCCCCTTTTTCGAAAGCTTCCTGGTAGGCCCTCAGAACCTCCTTTTCGGCATCCGTGGGCTGGTTGTCCTCATTTCGAACGCGCAGGCTCGTCCGGCGGATCTCCGCCTGATGGGCCTTCGACAGGCTATCTACCAACGGGTAAGCCGCCAAATTGCAATACTGCACTGCGTTTTCGACGCCTCCCTCCTGCATGGCTCCCGACAAGTTTGTACTCAATACCTGGAAGGTGGCCTGAGCAATTTCTTTTCCCCGATTCCGGTAGTTATCTTTTTCCGCTTCCGAGAGGGTGTTGGCCGGGGGATGTGTGCAAGCCAGCAGGGCTCCGAACAGGAATAAGGATAGCAGGATTCTCATACGCGAATGGTTTTTAGGGAAAAAGGTCCCGGCAAAATCTCATGAACCGGGACCTTGAATTAATTTTCTGACAATAAACCTGTAGCTTCTAACTGACCGCTTCGATGGCGGCATCAAGTTCCTCCTGGTCGATCGTGGACGGACAAACATAATCTGTCTTGGGAATGTCGGACCCTTCCAGATCATTCCAACCGTTTTGGATGTCCACAATATTGTGGAATCCGCGGGCTTTGAGAATGGAACTGGTGATCATGGAGCGGTAGCCTCCTTTGCAATGCAGGTAGTATTCCTTATTGCCATCCAGGCGGGCCATGTTCTGGTTGATATAATCCAGCGGGAAATTCTCGGCCGCTTCCAGGTGCTGGGAAATGTATTCACTCGGTTTACGGACATCCAGAATATTTTCCGCCTGCCCGGCCTTCATGCGGCGCTTGAGTTCTTCTACACCGACGGATTCTATGGCGTCGACCTCTTTTCCGGCTGCTTTCCAGCTTTCAATGCCCCCTTCGAGATAACCCAGGGTGTTATCGTAACCTACCCGGGCCAGGCGGGTCACAACTTCCTCCTCCCGACCTTCGTCGGCCAGGAAAACGATCGGCTGCATCAGGTCGGGAATCAGCGCGCCCACCCAGGGAGCGAAGTTCCCGTCGATACCGATGAAAACGGAGCCGGGGATGAACCCATCCTTGAAGGTTTGTTCGTGCCGCGTATCCAACACCAGGGCTCCGGTATTGTCTACGATTTCCTCCAGTTCGTCGGGCGTGAGCGCTACCGCACCTTTTTTCAGCACCTCGTCGATGGAGCCGTAGCCGGTTTTGTTCAGCTTGGCGTTCTTGGCGAAGTATTGAGGAGGGGGCATCAAGCCGGCCGTTACTTCCTGGATGAACTCCTCGCGTGTCATGTCCGCGCGAAGAGCATAATTGGTCTCTTTTTGGTGCCCGAGCGTATCCCAGGTTTCGCTGCTCATATTCTTGCCACAAGCCGAACCGGCGCCGTGCCCGGGATAAACGATTACCTCGTCTGCCAGGGGCATGATCTTGCTGCGGAGGCTATCGTAAAGCCAGCCGGCCAGATCTTCTTTGGTGACTTCGCCGCTTTTCTGAGCCAGATCGGGGCGGCCGACATCTCCGATGAACAGGGTATCGCCGGTAAAAATGGCGTAATCCTCCCCTGCCTCGTCACGGAGCAGATAGGTAGTACTCTCCGGAGTGTGTCCCGGCGTATGCAGGACTTTGAAGGTCACCTTCCCCACTTTCATCTCTTGACCGTCAACGGTTTCCATTTTTTCGAAAGCAGTATTCGCTTGCGGACCGTAAACGATGGTAGCGCCGGTCTTCTTGGCCAGATCGAGGTGGCCGGAGACGAAATCGGCATGGAAGTGAGTTTCGAAGATGTACTTCAACTTGGCTCCTTCCTGTTCGAGTTTCTCCAGATAAGGTTGGGTTTCCCGGAGCGGGTCGATGATGACCGCTTCGCCCTCACTTTCGATGTAGTATGCTGCCTCAGCGAGGCAACCGGTATAAATTTGTTCAACTTTCATGTGCTATGCTGATCTTTAGATTGATTCAATTAAAGTCAATGACAAATATAAGGGGTCAGGCTGCCTTTTGTCAGTGAAATAAATCACATGACCTGGGGGAGAAATAAATCCGGTTCCCTTTGATAAAACAGCCTTCCTAATCGTTCCGTTGAGTCGACTGAGCAGGCTCTGGGGCAGACAAAAGGCTCTGAACGTCCTGCCAGCTTCCTCCGTTGTATACGTCTTTCACTCCCATAGCCTTCAGCGTCATGCTGGCCATAGCGCTTCGGTTGCCGCTGCGGCAAAAAAGGATCAGCGGACGGGAAAACTGCTTGAGTTCGGCGGGCATGCGAATGATGGTATTCAGGGGAATATTCCGGGCGCCTTCCACCTGGCCGTCGGCCAGCTCGTAGGGCTCACGCACATCGATCAGGGTAGCTTCCGGGTGATTGATAAGTTCTTTCAAGTTCATTTTTTCATTCATTTGGTTAATAATCCGAGTTCAAAATTAGTGGCCTTGCGAATCCCATTCCGTGAAGTGGGTCACATTGAGGATTTGATGGGTCAGCATTCAGCAATCCTGTAATCCTTCGCTTTCCTTCCCGACCCTACCTGGCATGCCGAACGCTCTAAACACAAAAAGACTGCCCCCCGATCGGAGAGCAGTCCCGGCTGAAAATGATGTATTGGGGTTAGGTACTGATCAAAGTTCTGTAGCTTGTTCTACGAATTCGGTCAGCGGCAGATCCTTCTGCTCGGCCAGGGCTTCAAAGCCGCCCTGAATGTTGATGGCATTGTGATAACCGCGGCTCTTCAGTATGGAAGTAGTGATCATGGATCGATACCCACCCTGGCAATGCAGGTAATAAGTGGCATCCGGGTCCAACTGGCTGAAGTTCTTGTTGATGAAGTCCAGCGGGAAGTTCTCGGCGGTGACCACGTGCTGTTCGTTGTATTCGCTGATCTTTCTTACATCCAGGATCGGCAGCTTGTCGTTGTACTTCCGGGCGAACTCTTCCGCGCTGATCTCCTGCACCTGGTCCACCTCCTCGCCGGCTTCTACCCAGGCTTCAAAACCTCCTTTCAGATATCCGATGGCGTTGTCGTAGCCCACGCGGGCCAGACGCGTGACCACTTCCTCTTCCTTGCCTTCCTCAGCTACAAAAAGAATGGTCTGGTTCAGGTCCGGAATCAACGCTCCCACCCAGGGAGCAAAGTTGTCGTCAATACCTATGAAGATGGAGCCCGGAATGTGGCCCTTCGCGAATTCATCCTGATGACGGGTGTCGATCACGATAGCGCCTTCTCCTTCCCAGGCCGCCTTAAAGGCGCGTGGACTGAGCGCTTGCAATCCGCGATCGCGGACTTCGGTGAAGCTTTCGTAACCCATCTTGTTCATGACCGCATTCTTGGGGAAATACTGGGGCGGGTCCACCAGGCCCTCGGTCACTTCCTTCACAAATTCCTCCCGGCTCATGTCGGGACGCAGCGCGTAGTTCACCTTCTTCTGTTCGCCCAGGTAGCCCCAGGTTTCCTTACTCATTTTTTTGCCGCAAGCCGAACCGGCCCCGTGACCCGGATATACGATGACATCGTCCGCCAACGGCATGATCTGGTTGCGCAGGCTGTCAAAAAGATGGGAAGCGAGATCTTCGCGGCTCAGGTCTGTCTTCACAGCCAAATCGGGGCGACCGACATCCCCCATGAAGAGCGTGTCGCCTGTGAAAATGGCATAATCCTTACCCTGCTCGTCGCGCAGCAGGTAAGTGGTACTCTCCATGGTGTGGCCCGGCGTGTGCAACACCTGAATGGTCACATCCCCCAGGCGGAGGATCTCTTTATCCTTGGCAATATGGGCATCGAAATTGGGTTCGGCTGTGGGCCCGTAAACGATGGTGGCGCCGGTCTCCTTGGCCAGATCGATGTGGCCCGAAACGAAATCGGCGTGGAAGTGGGTCTCCAGCACATATTTGATCTTGGCGCGGTCCGCCTCGGCGCGTTCGATGTAGGGCTCGGTTTCGCGCAAGGGATCAATGATCGCTGCTTCGCCTTTGCTCTCAATGTAATACGCGGCCTCAGCAAGACAACCCGTATATATCTGTTCAACTTTCATCGGATAGGATTTTTCAATTTTGGTTAATAATGCTTTGGGTTTCCCCATTTTCAGAACCAAAATTAGGCATGAGCACTGCCCGGGGCCGTGACTCCGATCACATCACAGGGATGACTTTACCCCATGCAAAGGGTGACAAAAATCATTGCGAGGATTGGGGGAGGGGATGGGCTATGGCACCTTACCCGGCAGGCATGTTACTTAGTCACCTCAAAGGTATCCGGATCGACAAACCGGAAAGGCTCAATCTCCAACCCTTCTACCAAAGGCTTCCTGTAGGCCACGTGTACGCGTTGGATGGTAATGCCCAATTTGTAATAAATGCTGACCGCCTCAGCGTTGTGCGCCCGCACAGTGCACAAATACATGTCCGGATAGTTTTCCAGCGTTTCCGGAAAGGCCAGATCGCTGACCAGAAAAGCGAAAATGCCTTTGGTCTTGAATTCCGGATGGATGCCGAAGCCCATACCGCGAATGCCCATTTTTTTCGTTCTCCACTTTCGCCACAGGAAACCGGGCATGGTTCTCCAGTTGAGCCTGCCCCCGGTTTTCTGCAACATAGGATTGATATCCGGGAAAAGAGCCAGGAAGCCGGCTGGTTTTCCTTCAAAATAGGCTATGCCCAAAAGATTGGTGTCCGAAATGGGTTTGGCCTGTTGGAGAATTTTGACAACCGAAGGGGGTTCGATGGGTTTGAAATGCTCGTAGCCCCCGAAAGCGGCATTGTAAACGACGCAAAAATCCTCGGCAAAACGGTCCAATTCGTCCCATTGGATGGTTTCCACCCGGATATCGTAGCGAGAGCGCAACCGTTTGATGACCGGCTGAAAACGCTCGAAAGGGATCTTTCTGGGCACTCCGTGAAAGGTCAGCACCTGTTCGAATGGAATGTAGCCCCGGGAGGTGAAAAATTTCTTGTAATAGGGCGGGTGATAGTATTCCTGGAACAACGGCATATACTCGTGCCCCCTCTCCAGCAATCCCCAGTATTTGTCCCGTTCGCCCCAGTTGATGGGGCCGTCTACCGCCTCTGCGCCTTGATCCCGCAGCCAGTTTTCGGCCTGGTCAAAAAGCTGGTTGGCGTAGGATTCGTTGTCCGGGCATTCAAAAAAACCGATGCCGCCCACCGGGTAAGGGAGCAGCCGGTTGCGGGCATGATCGATGAAGGCAGCGATCCGGCCGACCGGTTTGTCCCCGTCGTCCAGCAAAACCCACAAGCGGGCCTCCCCTTCTTCGAAAGCCTGGTTGTCGGAAGGATCAAAAATGGATTTGATCTCTCCCTCCAGAGGAGCTACCCAAAGCGGGTTATCCTGGTAAACATGCCGGGCCGCACGAAAGAACTGCCTCCAGGTTTTTTTGTCTTTTACGGGAACAATCTGCATTCGTAAATATGCTGAATAGCAAGTAACTAGTTCGGCTTGCAAGCACCAAATTACTAAAACTCCGCATTCCCCGGCGTACGCGGAAAGGGGATTACATCCCGGATGTTGCTCATGCCGGTGATGAACTGCAGCATGCGCTCGAAGCCCAGCCCGAACCCGGAATGCGGCGCTCCTCCAAACCGCCGCAGATCCAGATACCATTGTATTTCCGCCTCGGGGACTCCGAACTCGGCCATTCGGCTCAGCAAAACGCCCAGCCTTTCCTCGCGCTGGGAGCCTCCGATCACCTCCCCGATCCCCGGGAATAGTACGTCCATAGCCGCCACGGTCTTCTCATCTTCGTTCATGCGCATGTAAAAGGCCTTAATGGAGGCCGGATAATTCACGACGATGACCGGTTTTTTGAAGTGCTTTTCGACCAGCCAGCGCTCATGCTCGGCCTGAAGGTCTTTGCCCCACTCGACCGGAAAGATGAATTTTCCCTTCTTGTAGGGCTTCGAATTTTCCAGCAACCGGATGGCTTCGGTATACGTGATCCGTTCAAAGTCATTTTCCACCACGAAGCGAAGCGTTTCCAGCAATCCCATCGGACGGCGCTCTTCCTTCTTCAGGTTTTTCTCCAAATCCTGGATGCGCTTATCCAGGAGTTCCAACTCCTCCGGATAATGATCCAGCATGTAGCGAATGAGGAACTGGACGAAATCCTCCGCCAGGTCCATGTTGTCGTTGATATCGAAAAAGGCCATTTCCGGCTCGATCATCCAGAACTCTGCCAGGTGGCGGGGCGTATTGGAGTTCTCGGCCCGGAAGGTAGGGCCAAAGGTATATACCTTACCCAGGGCCAGAGCGCCGATCTCTGCTTCGAGCTGTCCGGAAACGGTCAGGTTGGTGGGTTTGCGAAAGAAGTCCTCCTTGAAGTCAACCTGCCCTTCTTCGGTCCGGGGAAGCTTTTCCAGGTCGAAGGCGGTCACCCGGAACATCTCGCCGGCGCCTTCCGCATCGCTACCCGTGATGATGGGCGTGTGCAGATAATAGAAGCCGTTCTGATGAAAATAAGTGTGAACCGCATAGGCCAATCCGTGCCGCAGCCGGAAAACGGTTCCCAGGGTATTGGTACGCATCCGGAAATGGGCGTTCTCCCGGAGAAACTCCATCGTCTGCCGTTTGGGCTGCAAGGGATATTGCTCGGGGTCGGCGGGGCCGAGGATCTCGACCTCCTCCGCTTGCAGTTCCACCGTTTGCCCGGCTCCCTGAGACTCTACCAGGACGCCCCACACCCGAATGCAGGCATGGAAGGTGATGTTTTTCAGGACTTCCTCATCCAAAGCCTCAAAATCCACAACCACCTGCAGATTTCCGGCGCTGGTACCATCGTTTAAGGCTATGAAACGGCGCGAACGAAAGGCCCTCACCCAACCCGATACGGTCACCGTTTTGCCGAATTCGGGCTCCTGGAGTACCTCCCGGATCTCAGTTCTTTTTTTCATTTCCATTACTGGTTCGGGTTCTAGGTCGGCAAAAGTAGGGAAAAAGACAGGTTGAGAGGGTAAACCCTTTTTCCAAAAAACGAATTCCCGCCAAAGAAGGATATCGATGGCGGGAATGAACGGCCGGAAAAGCCGAAGTCGGCTCTCAAGGCCCCTTTCTACAGTCGGATGTTGCAATCGAAAGCAGCCAGCTCAACCAGCGGACTCTGGGCGGAAGCCCCTTTGGTTTTGGCTTTAAGTTCGATCTTGTCGCTTTTTTCCTTGTATAGGGATATGTCGTATTCGGATTCGTCGAACTTCAGATTCCCGTATGTGATGGTGGCCTTAATTCTATACGAGAGGGAGGAAGCCAGGTTCAGATCCAGATTCGTGTATTTTCCCTCGAAATAGATGGATTCCAACTCTCCTTCCAACCGATCGATATCAATTTCATCGTCGTAGTAGATGATCTTCAACCCTTTCTGGACCCGGCCGACCTTCAGATCACTGTACTTGGAGTTCAGGGCGGTGTTGACGACGATCCGCTTGATCCAGGCTCCGAGCGTAGATTCCGCTTTGAATTGCTCCAGGCCTTGAAAGACACGGATAAAAGCTTCCTGCGTCACGTCCTCGGCATCTTCCGCATTGCCCACCAAACGAGTGGCTGTATGAAACATGGCGTGTACATACTTTTCATACAATTGCCTGGCTGCCCGCCTATCGCCTGCGAGGGATAACCGAACCAACTGATGCTCTTCGGGTGTGGCGCCTGCCTGCACGGATTTCGCTTTTTGTCAACTTAAAAGAAACGGCTCAAAGCAAAAGGTTGGAAGGATGGAAAAAAAAATTCCGTCCCTTCCTCTACGCTCCTCCTTTAAAGAAAGCTTTACCTTACTGTTTATGGAAGGACAAAGGGGAAAGGACAACACCGTTTGCATTTTGGGCGCCGGGCCGGGCGGGGTAGCTACGGCTCTTCGACTGAGTTACCTGGGCATCCCTTCGATCCTGATCGACAAGGCCCGCTTTCCCCGGGAAAAAGTGTGCGGAGATGCCATCAGCGGCAAGGTTACCACCCTGCTCCATCGACTGGACCCGGCTATCCTGGCCCGCCTGAAACAGGAGGCCCGGCAGATCGGCGTCTGGGGCATTCGCTTCGTGGCGCCCAACGGTCGGCCGGTGGATGTTCCCTTCCGCCCTTCGAAAGGGTACGATCCGGAGATCCCACCTGGCTTCGTGATGCCCCGCCTTGACTTCGACCATTTTCTGATCCGTGAAGTGGAGCGGAGAAAGAACATACAATTTCATCCCCAAACCGAAGTGCGGGCCATCAGTCGGCTACCGGAAGGCGGCTTCCAACTTTGCAGCACGGACGGTAAGCTCGATATCCGTACACCTTTTTTAGTCGATGCCAGCGGGGCTAATTCCCGCTTCGGCAGGGAGGTGGGAGGCCTCGAGGACGAATCGACGCATTATGCTCTCGCCGTACGGACTTACCTGTCCGGTGTCAGCGGCTTTCAGGAAGGCAATTTCATCGAGCTTCATTTTCAGAAAGACATTCTCCCGGGCTATTTCTGGATCTTTCCGTTGCCCGGCGGGCAGGCCAATGTGGGCCTGGGCATTTTGAAAAAGCAGGCGGGAAAACTGAAAATGCCCTTGCGGGAAAAGCTGTTGGAAATTCTGGACACTCACCCCCGATTTCGGGATGCCAAACGGATCTCCCCTGTGCGCGGGTACGGCTTGCCGCTGGGCTCCAAGGCTCGTCCTCTTTCGGGCGATCATTATGTATTGGTAGGGGATGCCGGAAAACTGATCGATCCGCTTACCGGAGAAGGAATAGGGAATGCTTTCTACAGCGGCTTCATCGCCGCCGAATTGGCTGCTCAATGCCTCGCGGAAAAGGAATTCTCGGCAGCGCGCCTAAAGGCTTATGACGTTCGGGTGGCAAGGGTCCTGGGCAGCGAAATGCAACTCAGCTACCGGATGCAGCGCGCCGGGCGTTATCCGTGGTTGCTGAATCGGATTGCTGGCGTCATTCGAAGCAACCAGGGCCTGATCGATTCCTTTTCCCACATGTTGATCGACCTCGATCATCGGCAAAAGCTGGTGAAACCTGCGTTTTGGCTGCAACATGCCTGGCCCTGGAAAAAAGTGGGATAAAAATTCAGCGGAAATACAACCCATCCGCCCTTTTTGTACGTCTATATCTAGGAAAGCCAAAGTTCTTACGCAAGCGAAACGAATGGAGCTAAAAAAATCCGGCTTTTTAATAGAAATTTAACAGGTTTTTTTTAGCTACTGGCAATATAAAATTCGCACCATTTGTTTGTATAGTATAAATTTGTCGGCTTAAGTTTCATAACTAGTGAGTGTAAATTGGCCATCCCGAGAGGGGTGGCTTTTTTTGTTTCTGAAAAGAGATAATGCTCATCCAAGCCTATGAACTTCACCTCATAAGATCCCGTCCATGCAGGTCGGGGAATTCCTTTGGTTCAGGCTAAATCCTAAATTCTTTACTTTTGAGTGCCCGAAATCCATGCACCATGGCCCAATCCGGTTGACGCTGGGCTAAGCCCGTTGGAATTGAAAATCGGCAGCAGGGGGATTCGAAGCCTCGCTTCATCATATAGAATCCATGCTTATTGCCAGCCCAGGTAAGCCACTCATCCGGACAGGAAGCCCTTCCCTTTATTGACCCCATCCAAACGTCAACACGGTCCGAAACCTATGAGGAAACTGCCAAACCATAAGCTGCTTTTCCTGTGCGGATGGCTTCTTTCTGTGGCCCTGTCGGGTTGCGCCACTTTCTCGCCCAACTACAGTGGTGCAGACATCCGGGATCAAATCGTATCCAAGCCCGCGAAGGAGTCGGTCCATACCCTGTTTTTTGCAGGCGGTTTTGGCGAGGCCCGGGATACTTCTGCGGCTAAGCTGCTAAGCAGGCATCTGGAGTCGGCTCCCGCCGCAAGCACTCTACTGGTTCTGGGAAACTTTATTCACCCAAAGGCAAACCCATCGTCGCCCCAAGGGGAAAGCGCTGGGGTTTCCCAACAACTGGACTCCTTTGTGAACCTGATGAGCCCTTTTCCAGGAAAGACCTACTTCCTGCCCGGTTACCTGGAATGGCAACGACGAGGCCTCAAAGGACTTCAGGAAATCACTTCCTATCTGGAGACTCGATCCGGGGGCAGGGTCCGGATGATGCCCTCTGCCGGCTGCGCTGGTCCCGAAAAGGTAGAACTCACACCCTCTGTAAACCTGCTCTTGGTCGATTCCCAATGGTGGCTGGAAAACTGGTCCCGGCAAATCGGGATCAACGAGGGCTGCTATATCGGCAACCGGGAGGTGTATTCCGACTTCCTCCGCGAAAGATTGAAAAGTCTGGACTTTGGCATCACGCTGGTCGCCATGCACCATAGCCTGTTCTCCGAAGGGTGGTACGGGGGAGTATATGCCCCGATCGATCATCTTTTTCCTTTGCGAACAGTCGATCCCAAACTCTGGATTCCCCTGCCCATACTGGGGTCTCTGCCTCCTTTCTATCGGTATACCGTGGGCACCCGTCAGGATATCGCCCACCCCCGGTATAGGGCCTTTCGCCGCAGCACCCTCACGGCAGCCCGTCAAAGTGGCCAATTCATCTTTTTATCGGCCCACGAACAGGTAATGCATTATCTCGAACGCCAGGATCAACAGTTCATCATAGCCGGATCCGGCGGAAAGGCTCAGGCCACTCGTCTGGGAAAAGGAGGCGTGTTCGCAGCCGGCCGGATGGGTTTTGGGAAGCTGATCTTTTATGAAGGTGGCTCTGCCTGGCTCGAATTCTGGGAGACGGCGCCCGATTCCGCCCGGGGCAGGCTCCTCTTTCGCCAAATCATTCGGGAGGCCGATCCCGATATGGAAATAATAGACTCGCTGGGGCTGGAGCCCAGCGACCGATCCCTGGAATGGCCTTTGAGTCAACGCGATTTCCAGCGGGAGGGTTTCGGCCGAAAGCTATGGGGCGAAAACTACCGGGCAGCAAATAATGCAAAGGAAGAAATGCCTTTGCTCTGGCTCTCGGAGTTGGAAGAGCAACTCCGCCCTGTTCGCGCCAGCAGCGACTATACCACCCAAAACCTTGAGCTTTTGTCGATGCGCGGACGAGCTTTTGAGCTGAGATCGCTGGAAAGAGAAGCCAAACGAGTCTTGCCCTATCCTTTCAATGACTCGGTGCTCCGCCGGGTGATCGAAGATAATTTCAGTGCCATACACCCCATGGCGAGCCTGCCCCTTCCCTACTTGCAAAAAGCAGCAGGGATCCCGCATACCCGTCCGCAACTTTTTTTCCTGCCGCAACAAAAAGCGCTGGGCTCATTCAACCGGGACTACAGCGACCAACTCTATTTGCTGGAGGAAGATCCCGCACAAAACCAGCTCACTTCCCGGGATTACCCGGACACCTCCGCCTATCTCACCACCCGGGAACTGATCCGCCAGTTAATCCGAAATCCGCGGCATTCCGTCGACGAGTCTGCTCTGATCCGCGCCCGGTTGTTTGACCTGCTGATCGGCGACCTGGATCGCGGTTTCGAGAAATGGTATTGGCGCCAGGAAACGAGCCCGGAAGGAATAGAATACACTCCCCTCGGGCGGATGCACGACCTGGCCTTCTCCCGCTACGATGGATTCCTGGCCTGGCTGGGCAAGCTCCTGTTTCCCCAGGCCTATGTGCCCGGGAGTTACGATGCCGACAAGATCCCGTCCATCAGCAAGTTGACCTATCCCAGCCGTTTCCTGGATCGGGGATTGCTGAACGAGGCCGGACCGGAGGTGTGGGAAAAGCAGGCCCGTCATTTGCAAGCCAGCCTGACGGATTCCGTTCTTCAATTTGCCTTCCGGAATGCCTGGCCGAAACGGCTTTACGAACTGGATGGCGAAAGATTGATCAGCAGTTTACAAAATCGAAGGAATAAGCTTGGGGAATTAGCCCGGGAATTCTACCGGCACCTGGCTCAGCAAGTGAACGTGCTGGGAAGCCAGAAGTCCGACTGGTTTCGGGTGGAACGGTTGCCCGGGAAGAGAGTGCGGGTACAGCTTTCCGAAGATTCAACCTATCGGGAAGAGCATATTTTGTACGATCGGACCTTTCAAAAAAAGGAAACCCGGTCGGTGATCCTATACGGAATGGGGGGTGAAGACCACTTTCAGGTGGTGGGGAAAAACCAGGGCGGAATGAAGGTGCGGATGATCGGCGGCCCGGGCAAGGACACCTTTCGGGATCGCAGCCGGGGCTTGTACTGGATCCCGAAAAACCTGTTTTACGATGCCCGATCGGAAGAGCGGGAGGTCGAAGCCGGCCCGGGAACGGGGACTCGATTTACGAAAGATCCGCGCATGACCACTTTCAACCCCATAGCGGTCGATCAGGACAATCCCGTTCTTCGCATCCTCCCCAAGTTTTCCATCAACCCGGATGATGGCCTGGTGATCGGTTTGGGAGCGAGCCTGACCACTTTCGGCTTCAAAAAAAGGCCCTTCGAGACCCGGCAGGAACTGGCTGTATTCTGGGGCACCTTCACCAATGGGTTTGCCGCAGAATATCAGGGAGAGGCGAATCGGGCCTTGGGGCCTTTCAGCCTGGTGCTGGACGCCCGCTATCAGACACCGCTCTACACCATTAATTTTTACGGCTTCGGGAACGAAACGGTAAACCAGGAAGACGAATTGGGGAGAGGCTTCAACCGGGTGAGGCAAAACCTGATCCGGGTGGTCCCTGCTCTTAAGCTCAACTTGAAGTCGAATTCCTACTTTTCGGCCGGGCTGAGGTATGAGCAGATCCGGATCGACCGGGTCCCAAACCGAATTTTTTCCGACAGCCTGCCCGCCGGAGTAGACTCCAGCCTGTTCAGCTGGCAGCGTTTTGTCGGTCCGGTGCTGGCTTTTGAATTCCAAAACCTGGACAATCCGGCTTTCCCCAGCCGGGGGATCGACATACGGGCCGAGGTGGGTACCATCTACCGACTGACCGTCCGAAAACAAACGGTACTTTACGCCAAAGCGGAACTTTCTACCTATCTGGGGTTGAATCGCAAGGAGGACCTGGTTCTGGCCGGACGAGCCGGCTTTCATCATCTCTTCACTGCAGATTTTGAATTTTATCAGGCAGCCAACATCGGGGGGAGTGGGGAGAATGCCACTACGCGGGGGTTCCGCAGAAATCGGTTTACGGGTCAGACTGCAGCCTATGGCAACGGGGAACTGCGTTGGCGCTTCCTGCAATCGCAGAATCGATCTTTCCCTTTTTCACTGGGGGCCTACGCTGGCCTGGATGTCGGCCGGGTCTGGTTGGAGGGAGAACGATCCAGCACCTGGCATCACGGCTTGGGCGGGGGTATCTTTTTCAGCCCGCTGGATCTGTTTACCGGCGTTTTCGATGTTTTTTACGGCGACCGAGAGCGGTTGACCGTTTTTGCGGATTTTAAATTTTATTTTTAGTCCTTGACTTAAAACGAGCAATTACATGAAAGAAGGATGGGTCCTCGTGTACACTGCCGATAGCGAGTTCAAAGCCCGCATCGCAGACGACGTTCTCAAGCAATATGGAATCGAAAGCATGGTAGCCGGAAAACCGGACTCTGCCATTCCCTCCATTGGATCTGCCGAACTGTACGTGCCGGCCGAGAAAGCAGCGGAAGCGCGGCGCATTTTAAAGGAGCGAGAGATCGACGGGGCAGAATAACGATGTCCCAAAGCCGAAACTTCGCCATCAATCCCGGTTACCGGTATCCCAAGCTCACGTATATATGATATTGGAAACTGCCTATTTTGCTTCGGGTTGCTACTGGAGCAAGGAATATTTTTTCGGCCAATTGGATGGGGTCAGGGATACCGAGGTCGGATTTATGGGCGGCCATACGGAAAATCCGACCTACTGCCAGGTTTGCATCAAAACGACGGGCCATGCCGAAACCGTGAAAGTGGTTTTTGATCCGGAAAAAATAGCCTTCGAAGCCCTGGTCAGGCAATTCTTCAACCTGCACGACCCGACCATCGATCGGCGGGGAAAAGGCGGCCAGTATCGTTCGGCCATTTTTTATACTTCCGAAAGTCAGCGGGCCGTGGCAGAAAAACTAATGGATGAATTGCGGTCCCGGGGTCTCATCCTCTTTACCGAACTGGAGAAAGCCGGGGCCTTCTGGCCGGCCGACGACCGCCACCAGGGGTATTGTGAGGCCAGAGATATCGTTCCCAGCCGGAAGGCCAAACCTTTATTTGAAGAAAGAGATCAACCGCTACAAAGGCCCGGCCTCCTGGAATGAGATCTCGAAGACAATATCTGATCCAGGGCTACCGCCCAGGCAGGCAGGTATTTCCTCATCGTTTTCAGGGATTCCGGAAAGCCTGCTGCCCGGATCTTGATTGCCTAAAAGGCCCATCAACATTTCCTTCTCCCTTTCCCAGTTTTCCCATTTCATGGGCGTTCGACTTCAATCTCTTTCTTTCCCGCTGAGCAAAACTCGGGATCGGTGGAAAGCTTTCACCGGCCTACCACTTGAAGCGATTTGGTCCGGATACCCTGCCTGCTGGTCACCTCCAATTGATACAATCCGTCTGCCAGATCCAGGTGGGCGAGTTCCAGAGAGAAAGTCGCGAGGCCCACTTCCAGGTTTCGTTGCTGCCAGATCAATCGGCCCTGTGGATCTGAAAGACGAATGTCAATCCTTTGATTCAAATAGCCGGACAGGTCCAGAGTGATATTTCCCGCCGAAGGATTAGGGAAAAGTCCGAAATCGGCCCCCGTCTTACGAACAGGCGGTATGAAGGTAAGGCTATCATCCAGATCCAGACCCACGATGATGGGATCGTGGTCCGAACTTCGGAAAGCATTTCCTTCGAAGAGAGGGTTCCCGGTCGGCTTGGCCGCGAAGTCCGGTTCATTGCCGTCCACTGCCGAATTATTGTAATCGAATACATTGACTTCGTCCGCGTTGATGTGCCAGGAAGAAGTGCCGACTACCTGCAGGGCCAGATCGGGGCTTGCCAAAATGTAATCCAGGTAGCCCAGTTGTCCGTCAAAGACAAAGGAATATGCCTCCTCCCCTTCGAAAATCTCGACCAGATCCTTGTAGCCACCCTGGATCAGGGTCCTAATGGGATCTTCCCTTCGGTAGGCGTTTAAGTCGCCCAAGATCAATACATCCGGATCCTCCGTTCCGGTGGGTCCATCCTCCAGCCAATTCAGTAAGGCCTGCGCTGCTTTTGTCCGGGTATCGTTCCAATTGCCCTGCCCATCGCCCTGATCGGCATCGGGCGAATCGGGATTGACACCTGAGTTCCCTTTCGACTTGAAATGGTTGACTACGACGGTGAAAACTTCTCCGAGATCGGGATTCAACGGATCGATAACTTCAAAACTGGCTGCCACTGCGGGCCGATTCAGTTGCCTTCCAAAATTATTGGGGTCCAGAAAATCAGCCGAGGTTAATGCCGCTGCCTCTCCGACGGGCCGGACCACATCCGGTTGGTAGATCAATCCGGTAGCTATGACATCCTCTCCAACTACACCCGTAGATACGAAAGCATAGGTTGTGGAACCTGTTTCCTGGTTCAGGGCATCGACCAGAGCTCCGATGGCTACATCTCCGTTGTTCTCCAACTCCACCAGACCTACCACATCGGCATCGATCTGCAACAAAGCAGAAACCAGTTTCTGGGTTTGCCGTTGCAGCTCATCGTCGCTGTGAGCGCCTCTCGGTTGCTCCTGTTGGGGGCCTGCGGTGTTGTTTCCTTCATCGATGGTCGTGAAATAGTTGAGGACATTGAAGGCGGCTACCTGGATGTTCCCCCCCACCGAGGGCGGATCTGGGAGGCGCTCGTTCAGGGGCGTGATGGTGATGGGGAAAGAATCCGGCACTGGTCGGATACGCCAGGCGTCCGTTCTGCTTGCCCCGGCACCCGACCAATGCAAAATGCCGGTCAGGTCTGAGATCTGATCGCCTCCCCGGAAAAAATCCGGTCCCTGTTCGCCCAAGCCGAAGCCGTTGG
>CAZXIX010000031.1:31214-41434 GCA_964640855.1 uncultured Saprospiraceae bacterium | reverse complement strand
TTCTTTTTACAACCCCGAATGGCCTAAAAAGGGCTTTTTCAGGGACGACTAACTACTTGTAATCTAGCCTAGCCCACTTTCTTTCAGGACTTTTTTCAGACTTTGCATGTCCAGCTTCATGGCTTCCTGGTCATCCATATCTCTGAGTTCCTGGTTGAAAGGCTCGGAACGAACCGGGCCGGCGTAGCCGATCTCGACCAGTGCATTCAGAAAGGCGCTGATGTCGATGACACCGGTGGCTCCGACCAGATGTCGGGTGCCGTCGATCTGCTCCTCTCTGGAAAGATCGGAGCGCGCATCGTTGAGGTCCACGGTGACGATGGTGTCGGGATCCAGATTAAGAATATCCTCTACCGTGTCTTCTCCGCAATACCAGTGAAAGCTGTCCAGCTGAATGCCCACATTCTCCTGGCCGGTATTTTCAATGAGTTCCAGGCATTCCCCCAGGGTATGGATGAAGGGATAGCGTTGCATGGCCATCAGCGTTTTAGGACCCACGTACTCCAATCCCAGTTTAACGCCAAAATCGGCCAACACTTTGCCGCATTCACCCAGGCGATCAGCATGCTGTTTCATGTTGGCGGTATAAGACAGGGTCGGATGCGTGGGCATGATCCAGGTATTCATTCTTTGGGCGCCCGCTTTTTGGAGCGTCTCGGCCGCCTGGGGCAAATTCTTCAATCCTTCCTTAAACGTGGACTCTTCCTTCCGGAATTCAACCGGTAGTCCGCCGGAGCCCCATACGATTCCCTTGGCCTTCATCTGGCTGGTAAAAGAATTTATCTCGTCATCCGACCAGTTCTGCATTTCACCGGAGAACGGAACGATCGCTTCGTAGCCATATTTGACCGCAGCCTCCAGAAGACCTTTCTGATCCAGTTTGACGCCTATGGCACCGGGATTCAGACAGAGTTTGAATTTTCTTTCCTTCAATATTCCCCGACTAAAACCGGCAAAAGGCAGGTTGAGGGCAGCGGCGGCAAGTAAGGTGGATCGGGTAAAGCTTCGGCGGTTCATAATGCGTTTTTGATCGTGAAGTATTCGATAGCCTGAAAATAAGGTATTTTGGAATTTCCCCGGGTATGGTAATTCTTGGCGTACAACCTGCCGGACATATGCAGGGGGCAATCCTTCGGTCTGGGAAATGAGATCAAACTCGTCGTATGAATTGAGCAATAACCAGTTGCGGCATGAAGAGAATGATGTTAATAGTGATTTTAATTATCCTAAACAGTCTGGCAGACTCATGTGCTCCAGACGACGGATTCTGTTATCAGCTGGAACTATCGTCTGTCAAGAATTTTTCAGTGGCTGACAACAGGGAGCTGGTTGCAGGCGATACGGTTACGGCCAATGATTTTGCTATTTTATTGGATGGCAGTGGGATGGGGGAATATTGTCTGAGAGACTATTCTTTTGGTGGAAGCTTGATGGCTGATTTATACTATGAATCAACAGACAAGATCATCGATATCTCCATTGGGAGTATTGCTGATTTAGGTGAAAGCTATCCCGCAGGAAGTGAGTTAAAGACCCTGTTTTTTCCGGTTTCGGCAAGCCCGGATTGCTTCGAAAATAACCTTGGAAATACTGCTTGTGTATATGATTACATGGAAGAGTCCTCGATAAGCACATTGGAAGAGGCTCTGAATGGGCAAATGGGTGAAAATATATTGATTGAAAGTGATGCCGAAGTCCGGAATTATCTACACTTGTTTTTATTGAAAACAACCGAAACCATCAGCCTTAATAGCCATGTATTTACCCTTAAATTTGAGTTTGAAAATGGAAGAATTATAGAATTGTCGACCGAAAAAATAATTTTAATTTAAGCAACCTGGCGCAATGAAATTTTTTCATACGAAGGTTGACAAATGAAATCGCCATAACGCCAAAGGCAAAGCCGAAATCACCTGAGGCGTCCGGAAAGTTAGCGGTAAAGGAATGGGACTCGTCATCCGAGCAGTTCTGCAATGGCCCGGAAAACGGAACGATTCCTTCGTAGCCGTATTTGACCGCAGCCTCCAGAAGACCTTTTTGATCCAGTTTGACGCCTATGGCTCCGGGATTAAGGCAGGGTTTGAATTTTCTTTCCTTCAATATTCCCCGACTAAATCCGGCAAAAGTTGTGGATTCGATAAAACGGGGACGATGCATAAAAAAAGGATATAGGAGGTTAGTCCGGCTTGGATCCAAGTGGAAATTTCTGTCCTTGAAAATAAGATCAAAATCCTTTATTTGTATAACGGTGCGGTGTGGAAGGGGGGGACCGGCGTTGCCATCCGTCTATTTCCCAAAAGGATTTAACTTCAACATATGAGAAGAACAGTGTATTCGTTTCCAATCCTGATTCTATGCTTGCAGGTTTCTTTTGGGCAGGAAGATGCCACTCAGCTTCCGAACATCGTTTTTTGCCTGGCCGACGATTGGGGTTGGCCGCATGCCGGTGCCTACGGCGACAGCGCCTTGAATACACCCAACTTCGACCGGATTGCGACGGAGGGCATTTTATTCCACCATGCCTATGTTGCCAGTCCGTCCTGTACGCCAAGCCGAAACAGCTTCATCACCGGGAAATATTTTTGGGAACTCGGGCCGCGTGCCAACTTGTGGAGCACCCTTCCGGAGGAGCATCAAAGCTTCATCCATTTTCTTGTGGATCACGGCTACGTGGCGGGTCGAACCCAAGCCAAGACCTGGGGCCCCGGTGATCTGGATAGCTGGATAGCGCATCACGGCTCCCATCCTTCGCAGGAGGCCTATCCCGATTTGGAGTCCTTCCTGGAGAAGCAGGATGGTCAACAGCCTTTCTTTTTTTGGTTGGGTACATCAGATCCCCATCGGGATTTTGATCCGGGATCCGGCGAACGAAGCGGGATCGATATTTCCAAGGTCCATCTCTTCCCACATTTTCCCGAATCGGATGTCGTCCGGAGCGACGTAGCCGATTACTACTATGAGGTTGAACGATGGGATAGTCTGGTCGGTACGGTCCTGACCCAGTTGGAAGAACGCGGTTTGCTGGAAAACACCCTGATCATCATGACCGGAGATCACGGCATGCCTTTTCCCCGCTGCAAGGCCAACCTTTACGATTCCGGCGTGCGCGTGCCCTTTGCGCTCCGCTGGGGGAAAAGCGTGAAAGCAGGCCGAGAGGTTGAAGATTTCATCTCCTTTGCCGATCTGGCGCCAACGCTTCTCGAATTGGCGGGCATAGCGGTGCCCGATGCCATGACGGGCCGGAGCTTCCTTCCGCTTCTGGAGTCGGAAAAGTCGGGAAAAATTGATCCGGGAAACCGTTCCCATGTCGTATTTGGCCGGGAAAGACACGTACCGGCCCAGGAAAAACCCGATAGGGGAGGCTACCCCTCCCGAGGCTACCGAAGCGAAGACTTTCTGTACATCCGCAACTACGAGCCGGATCGATGGCCGGCCGGTACGAATAAGATCGGATATACCCACTATCCCAATCAATGGTTTGCAGACTGCGACGGAGGGCCTACCAAAGACTATATTGTGGAGAACCAAGGGCTCGATGCGGCCCACCAGCGGTCTTACGAACTTTGTTTCGCCAAAAGGCCGGCAGAGGAGCTTTACGATCTGAGCAAGGATCCGGATCAAGTGGATAACGTCGCCACAGATCCCGCTTATGCCGATGTGCTGGCCCGCTTGCGGGCGAAGCTTCAAGACCGGCTTTCCCAACTCAACGATCCCCGGGCAGAGGACCCCCATTACCGGGGATTTGATGAACGTCCTTACCTGGGAAGCGGAGGCGGCACCAAAAAGCCTTGACCTACAAGGAATTCGCAAGTAATGATGCTGTTTAAATTCCAAAACCTATGCGTTCCCGACTGATCATCCATCTCACCGGCACTCTGATAACTCTCCTGTGCCTGACCAACTGCCAGTCCGACAAAACTCCCATCGCTCCCGAAGGATTCCAACTTCATCCCGAATTCCGCATGGAACGGGTCGCTGCCGAGCCGCTGGTTTATGATCCGGTGGATCTGGAGTTTGACGAACACGGTCGCGCCTACGTACTGGAAATGCCCGGCTATCCGCTGAGCGATGCCCAGAGCCGGTTGGTCTATTTGAAGGATGAAAATGGCGACGGTCAATTCGACGCCCGGTTGGTGGTAGCCGACAGTCTGACGGTGGCTACCTCCTTAATGCCTTACCGCCAGGGTTTCCTGGTGGTAGCCCCGCCCCAACTGATCTGGCTGAAAGACCTCAACGGAGACCTGGTCATGGATGAGCGGGAGGTCATCCTGGAAGGCTTTGACGTCGGGAATTTACAGCACAATGCCAACGGTCTGACCTACGGGCTCGACAACTGGATCTACGCCGCCAACGGCGGCAACGACGGCGCTCCTTATTTTCCCGAAAAAGCCGGCGACAGGCTCGATCTGCGGGGCGAAGATTTTCGCTTCCGCATCGAAGACCATCGGCTGGAAAGGGTAGGGGAATCGTCGGGCGGCTTTGAGCTGGCCTTCGATCCCTGGGGCAATATGTTTGAGACGCACAACCTGGAGCACGTTTCCCATTTGGTTTTTCCGGGTCGTTACCTGCGAGATGTGCCGGTGGATCCTTCTCACACCCTGACGGTCATATCAGACCATGAGGAAAATGGCCTGTCGCGCATCTATCCCATCGGGGAACAGGAAACCCGCGTGAACCATCCCGAACAATCCGGCTATTTTTCCGGAGCCTGTGGCATCACGTTTTACGGGGGAAACGCTTTTCCCCAGCCTTTCAACAACAGCCTGTTCGTGGCGGATGTGGTGCTCAACCTGATACACCTGGACCTGCTAACATCCCAAGGAGCGGGATTTCAGGCTTCCCGTCTGCGGGAAAAAGCCGAGTTTCTAGCCTCCAGCGATCGATCCTTTCGCCCGGTCAATTTGGCCACCGGTCCGGACGGCGCCCTGTATGTCGTGGACATGTACCGTGAGGTCATCGAACATCCCGAGTGGATACCCGATGAGATCGAAGCTACGCTGGATCTGGATGCCGGAAAGGACAAGGGCCGCATTTACCGGATCACCCCTCGCAAGTGGAGGAAACCTGCCCGGCTTAACCTGAACGCGAACCAACCCACCGACCTGGTGAAAGCCCTGGCCGATCCCAACCAATGGACCCGCCTGACCGCCCAGCGACTGATCGTGGAATCGGGCGACCCGGCTCTTGCTCCCCGGTTGGAAGATCTGGCACAAAACACCAGGGAACCCTTGGGTCTGCTTCATGCTCTTTGGACTTTGGAAGGACTGGGGGAATTGAAAGATGAGATCTTGCTGAAAGCTTTTCGTGCCGAGGAAGCAGGCTTACGCTACAACGGTTTGCAGATCGCCGAGTTACGGATCAATCAAAGCCCGGTATGGGTAAGCGAAGTCCTCCGGTCGACGGCCGATCCCGATGCGCGCGTGCGTATGCAGGCCGCTTTGACGCTGAGCACTCTCCCGGATGATCGGTATGGTAAGCATGAAGAAGAGATCCGGAAAGCTCTGCTGGGAGTGGTGAATCATCCGGATGCTGACCGATGGACGGCCATGGCCGTGGCTGTGGCAGCGGCCTCGCAGCCGGTGGCTTTTATGGAAGCCTTGCTGGGAGAATCCGGGGTGCTGAACGAAGCCCGGCAATCGGTGGTCGAAACCCTCGCACGCCTTGTGGGTAAGCAAAACGACGGGCTTAAGGCACAGCAGATTCTGGCCGTCCTGTCCTCCCAGTCGGCTCTCTCGCCTAGCCTGAAGGCGGATGCACTGGAAGCCATGGCCTTGGCCTGGGAAGCGGGAAGGCCCGCACCCACGAATGAAATCCTGCCCCTTCTGGAAGGTTTGGAGTCGATCCGGCATCCGGCCGTCATACGATCCTGCGGCCAATTGAGGCAAGCCATGCAGTTGCCCGTTTCGCAGGTCTTGCGGGAGCAGGTGAAGATAGCTTTGGGAAAAGTACAAGATCCTTCCCTGGCACAGGAGGAGCGGTTGAACCTCTTGAAACTCATCGAACTGGAAGACTTTGACCGTAGGGCATCCGTGCTCTATGCGTTGCTGGACAACCGGGAACCCCGGGTCTTGCAGGAAGAGGTGCTGTGGCAACTTTGGCGGACGGATCACCCTGAGATCGCTCCCAGGCTGGTGGAACTCTGGCCGACACTGGGACCGGCGGCCCGAAAGGGAGCTGGGGATATTTTGTTGTACAAATCAGCTAATCAGGAGATTTTGCTGAACGCTCTGGAAAGTGGAGCGATTAAAATGGGCGAAATGAATTTCGACCTGGAACGCCGCCGCACACTGCTCTGGTGGTCGGACGATGAATCGGTGAAAAAAAGAGCCGAGGCCCTGTTTTCGGATGCGGGGGTCGTCACCCGCCGGGAGGCTATAGATCAAATGCGTCCGGCACTGGAGCTTCAAGGGAACATAGCGCAGGGCCGGGAGGTATTCGCCAATCTCTGTGCCAACTGCCACCGATATGGCAACATAGGCCAGGACGTAGGGCCTGCTCTCACGGAAATCAATCGAAAAAGCAGGGAGGCGCTGCTCTACGACATTCTGGATCCTAATGCAGCTGTCGATACCCGGTATCTTAACCACCAGGTGCGTACGATAGATGGAAACATCTATTCCGGAATTGTCGCTCGGGAAAGCGACGAATCAGTGAGCCTGAAGATGATCGGAGGCCAGGAAAAGACCATCGATAAGGCCGATATCGATCGCTTCACCTCCCTGGGTATATCCTACATGCCTGAGGGGCAGGAAGCGGCTATGGGGCAACAGGACCTGGCCCATCTGCTGGCTTTTTTGCAACAACCGGCCTCTTAAGCAGACCCGCTTTTCCCGACGATCGTGCCGCTCTCGATTCGGTTTATCCAAAAGAATATTATTTTAAAGGATATTTCAGTCAAAGACCAGGATTATGGCAGCTCGGATAAACAGGCGCATTTGGATTTTCGGCCCCCTCCTTATTTTGCTCTCCATTCCCTGGATCGCCATGCAATTTACCCCTGAGGTAAACTGGACGCCCGGCGACTTCACCGTCATGGCCTTGCTCCTCCTCGGATTGGGGTTTTCCGTTGATCTGGTGCTGAGGAAAGTTTCTGCTCCAAAAGGACGTATGCTATTCGGGCTGCTCATTCTTGCGATCTTTCTGCTGATCTGGGCTGAACTGGCCGTAGGTATATTGGGAACGCCTTTCGCCGGGAGTTAAACCTGATGGATAGAAGTATAAACAATGGGTTCCCAAAGCATGGATGATTGTATTTTCTGTCGGATTGTAGCCGGAGAGTCCCCTTCCTGGAAAGTGTATGATAATGAGGATGTTTATGCTTTTCTGGATATCCATCCCGTGAGCCGCTATCACACCCTGGTCATTCCCAAAAGACACTATGAAAATATTTTCGATATCCCCGAAAGAGAGCTCAAGGAGGTAATGGCCGTGGTCCGGAAGCTGGCGAAGAAATTCCGGGAGGTCTTGGGGATCAACCACCTGCAAATCGTCAACAGCAACGGAGAGGAGGGGCAGCAGGATGTCTTTCATCTCCATTTTCACATTGTGCTGCGGAAAAGGGGAGATGGCCAGAACATCCGTTGGAAGACCCATCCGGATTGGAGGGCGGATTTCGACGATATGTTGGCCAGGGTCAACCCGGAATCCGAAATTTCTTAAATACCGGCCCCGAAACGATAACCTGAAACCCATGCAAAAACAAATGGCCCGCCTGACCGGGTTGCTGTACTTTTTGGTCATCGTATTGGCCGGCTTTAGCCAGGGATACGTACGCGGGACCCTCTACGTTCCGGATGACGCCGCCGCTACCAGCGCCAACATTTTGGCTTCGGAGGGCCTGTTCCGCCTGGGATTGGTAACGGATCTGACCGCCTTCTTGCTCGATCTGGCCATTTCGGTCCTGCTGTATCAACTGCTCAAACCCACGAATCAGGTCGTCGCCCTGACAGCGGGCGTCTTCCGTATGATCGCCCATCCGGCCATCGGGGCGCTCAATTTGCTGAATCATTATATGGTGTTGGAAGTTCTGGGCGGGGCCGATTTTACGCAAGCCTTTGATCCCGATCAATTGAACGCCCTGGTAGTAGGGCTGCTGGAAGCGCATCGCAACGGTTATCTCATCGCGGGCGGTTTTTTTGGCGTGCACTGTGCTTTGCTGGGCTGGCTGCTTTACCGATCGCGCAGCTTTCCGGCGATCCTGGGGATTTTGCTTTTCTTTTCTGCCGCCGGCTATCTGGCCGAGACTTTTGGCAATTTCCTCTTTCCGGGCAACGAAGCTCCACTGGCCTTGCTGGTGGGCGTTTCGGCAGCGGTGGGGGAGTTGTCGCTGACGCTTTTTCTGTTGATCCGAGGGGTGAAGTCGGAAAAAGCGATCGCTGGATCCTGACTGCGCAGAAAGAGATTCATGCGGTGCAGTAGCCTGGATGGAAGCGCCCGATTATTCTCGAATGAAAGCGAAATGAAATTGGTCATAATTACGGGTCCGCCGGCCGTGGGTAAAATGACGGTCGGCCAGGAACTGGAAAAACAAACCCGGCTGAAACTGTTCCACAACCATATGTCTATTGAATTGGTCAATCAATTCTTTGACTTTGGTACGGAATCGTTTGAGCGGCTCGACAAGGCTATCCGTTTCGCCGTCTTTAACGAAGTGGCGGATAGTGATCTGGAAGGCTTGATCTTTACCTTCGTTTGGGATTATGACTGCAAAGAAGATGAAGAATATGTCGACGAGATTATTGATCTGTTTAAGGAAAAAGGTGCGGAAGTATATCTGGTTGAGCTTCAGGCCGATCTGGAGGAACGCTTAAAGAGGAACAGACACGAGGAAAGGCTTAGGCACAAGCCTTCCAAAAAGAATCTGGAAAGGTCCGAAAAGTCCTTGCTTTACTTTGAATCGGAATACCGGATGAAATCCCGGCCCAATGAATTGGAAGACAAGTCCATTTTTACCCTGGATAATACCCATTTGTCCCCGGGAGAAGTGGCGAAAAGGATTATAGCAGCGTGTGATTTGAAAAACAGAGCAGAAAGCCCTCCTGGGATAAAAGGCCCCTGCCGCTGACCAACAAATCTGGGCTTTCTGTTTGGACCAAAAATAGCTTGAAAAGCTATCTATACCGTTCTCTTTTACCAGGGGAATCCCTTAGCTTTAAAAAAGGCTTTATCCTCCGTAAACCATTTCCCTATGAATCGACGCACCCTCCTTCAGTCTTTGGGAGCGGCCACCACCCATGCCCTGTTCCCCTCCATCCTCACCGGTTTTGTGAGTGGTTGTACCGATCCAAGTGCTGATCAAACCGATCATGAACTTCTATTCTTTATGGAAAGAGAATTCGCTGTTCTTCAGGAGATGATCGATCTCATCCTGCCGGCTACGAGCTCCGCCTACGCTTCCCGGGTGGGTACGCACCGGTTCATCGACGAAGTGTTCGCCAAATGCCTCGAAGAGGAAGCCCAGTCGGCCATACGGGCCGGAATGTCGGCTTTCATGCCGGAATTTGAAACCGCCGGGGACAAGTTCGGGCATCTGGCCGAACTGGACCGGAAAGCCTTTCAATATCAGCCGGATGCTCTGTGGTTTGTGGCGGTCAAGCAATATGCCCTGATCGGCTTTTTCACCTCCCGGGAAGGCACCACGGTCGCCAGCAACTACGTACCCGTATCCGGGGAGTACCAGGGCGAGATTCCCACAGATGAAAACACCCTCCATTATGGATTAACCGCGCTCCGCTATTACATCTGAAGCCATGCAAGCAACCTATAACATTCTCGGAAAAGGAACCACGGCCAACACCTATGACGCTCTTGTGATCGGCTCGGGCATCACCGGCGGACTGGCCGCCAAAGAACTGACCCGTGCCGGATTGAAGGTGCTGGTGCTGGAACGCGGCCGTATGGTGGAGCACGTCAGGGACTATCCTACCGAGAACACCCACCCCTGGGACGTGCCGCTGCGAAATCTGGTACCCCGGGAGGAAAAGAGAGATTATGAGATCCAGCAGACCCTCTACCTCTTCGGGCAGGACGTCAAGCATTTCCTGGTCAAGGACAGTGAGCATCCCTACGAGCAAGTCAGACCGTTTCAGTGGTATCGGGGCTATCATATGGGCGGGCGCTCGCTGCTGTGGGCCCGTCACAGTTTTCGGCTGAGCGACTACGACTTTGAAGCCAACGCCAAAGAAGGGATCGGAATCGACTGGCCGATCCGCTATGCCGAC
>CAZXIX010000031.1:0-31204 GCA_964640855.1 uncultured Saprospiraceae bacterium | reverse complement strand
CCGGGATCGGATCCCCCAGCTTCCGGACGGCAATTTTCTGCCGCCCTTTGAGATGAATGCCTTCGAAAAACACATGAAGAAGCGGATCAAGGAAGCCTTCCCCGACAGGGACCTGATCATCGGCCGTATGGCCAACCTGACGCGGGAGCATAATGGTCGGGGAAAATGCCAATCACGCAACCTTTGTCATCGCGGCTGCATCTACGGCGCGGCCTACTCCAGTAATTCGGCTGCCTTGCCCGATGCGGCTGCCACCGGTAATCTCACGATCCGCCCGTTCTCTACGGTAGAGCGATTGATCTACGACAAAGAAAGCCGTCGCATCCGGGGCGTGCAGGTGATCGACACGGAAACCGGACAAAGCGAGGAGTTCTATGCCCGATTGATCTTCCTGAATGCCTCCACGCTGGGCAGCACCCAGATCCTCCTGCAATCGGCTACCCCCGAGTTTCCGGACGGCCTGGCCAATTCCAGTGGCGCGCTGGGCCGTTACCTGATGGACCATCACGCCTATATCGGCGCTACGGGCACCTATGCCGGCTTATCCGACTCCTTCTACTACGGTCAGCGGCCGGCCAGCGTGTACATTCCCCGGTTTCGGAATGTGACGGAAAATGACCGGGATTACATTCGGGGGTTTTCCTTCGAGAATTACACCAGCCGGCAAAACTGGACCCGCGGCTTTTTTCAGCCGGGCATCGGAGCAGAATGGAAGGAGGGCCTTACCCGACCCGGAGACTGGACCGCCTACTTTGAAGCCTACGGTGAAACCCTACCCGAATACGACAACCGGGTTTCCCTGAGTCCGGACCAAAAAGACAAATGGGGGTTACCCATCCTGGAAATCGATATGGCTTACGGGGAAAACGAACGGAAGATGCGGAAAGATATGCAGGCATGCGCCGTCGAAATGCTGGAGGCCTGTGATCTGGAAAATGTTGCCGGTTTTGAAGGGAATGCGGTTCCCGGCACCGTCATCCATGAAATGGGAACCGCCCGCATGGGGAAGGACCCCAAAACGTCTGTCTTGAATAAATGGAATCAAGCCCACGACATTGCAAATCTGTTCGTCACCGATGGATCCTGTATGGTGTCTTCACCGCCCCAGAATCCTTCTTTGACCTATATGGCCCTGACGGCGAGGGCGTGTGACTATGCGGTGAAGGAGTTAAAAAAGGGGGAGATATGAGGTTTCTATCATTTTCTATGATTTCTGCCAGAGGAGAATTTGGCGATTAAAGAAAGCCTTAAAACGGTCTGCTCTGCAAAATACTGTCTGAGCCAGGAAGGGTATTCTGTTTAAGAAGAATTCGATCGGCGCGTTTATTTTGCATGAATGCTCAAAGGCTTTGTGCGCCAAATAATCCGGGCGGTGGCATTTTCTTTGCCTACTTTCTTTTTTGCAGCAGAAAAGGAAAGTAGGGAGGTTGAGGACGGATGAACCATACTAGGGGAAAAACCATGAACTTCGGAAAAGTAAGCTGAAACGAAAAACTTCCCTTTGAAAACCAATCTTAAAGGATTTCCCAATATTGGCTTTAATCCCAGCAAGGAACCAACTTGATAGACTGGAACAAACCATGAGTATGCTAAAGCCTTTAGTCTTGTCCCTATTCTTCCTCATTATCTGGGGATGCACCGGCAACCTATCCGAAAAAAGCCTGCCCCCTCCCGTCCTGGCTCCCTTCGCCGGCCTGGACACGCTGGCCACCAACGACTGGTGGAATCGCAGACCCAGTGAAATCATCGATCTGCAGGTCAGCCGGGATTCAGTAGTGGCTTTCGGGCTGTACACGGTTTCCGACCAAACCCTGAAACTCAGCGCCCAATTCTTCCCCCTTTACCCGGAGGAAAGCCGGGAAACAAGGCTGGAGTTCCGGGAAAACGGAGCGTGGAAACAGATCCAGACGCAGGAGATCAACGACCTGGGCTGGTCTGCTTTATTCCGGGTAGAAAACTGGGATGCCACCCGGGATGTGCCTTACCGGATCCGGCATGGGGCGAAAGCCTCCTTTGAAGGTTTGATCCGAAGGGATCCGGCGGACAAGGAGGAAATCGTAATGGCCGCCTTGTCCTGCAACAGCAATAAGGACCGGGGCGACCGCGCCCGATACGTGCGTAACATCAATCATCAGGATCCGGACCTCGTCTTTTTCGCGGGCGATCAATCCTATGACCACAAGGAGCACACGGCTGCCTGGCTGAAGTTCGGCATGCAGTTTAGGGAGGTTTTCCGAAACCGGCCCTGCATCACCATCCCTGACGATCACGACATCGGGCAGGGCAACCTGTGGGGCGAAGGCGGCAAAAAGGCCGATTCGCCGGCCGGTGACGGGGGAGGGTATTTCTACCATCCGGACTACGTGAAAATGGTGGAGCGATGTCAGACCAGCCACCTGCCGGACCCCTACGATCCCACGCCCATCGAGCAGGGGATAGGCGTGTACTACACGCAATTAGGGTGGGGCGGAGTTGATTTCGCCATCATCGAAGACCGGAAGTTCAAGTCCGGGCCCAAGGGGAAGATCCCGCAGATCGGTCGGCGGCCGGACCACATCGGGGATCCTGAATACGATCCGGCATCGGTAGATAAGGAAGGACTGGTTCTGTTGGGAGAAAGGCAGCTGCAATTCCTGGATGCCTGGGGAAAGCAGAACCCGGGCATGATGAAGGCCGTGCTGTCCCAGACCGGTTTTTGCGGGGGTGCGCACTTGCATGGAGACCAGGATAACCGCCTGCACGCGGACATGGACTCCAACGGCTGGCCGCAGACGGGCAGGAATAAGGCTTTGCGGTTGATCCGGCAGGCCGGAGCCGTCCACATCGCCGGCGACCAGCACCTGGCTACGGTTATCCGGCACGGTATAGACGAATATGACGACGGGCCCTGGGCGTTCGTGGTGCCGGCGATCGTGAACAACTACTACAGCCGCTGGTGGTGGCCGGAAGATGAGCAGGCGGGCGAGCACGCCAACGACCTTTTGCCCTGGACGGGCCGCTACCGGGACGGATTCGACAACCGGATAACGATGCATGCCTACGCCAATCCGGACAGCCCTTCGAACGGCGCCGGCTACGGCTTGATCCGATTCAACAAACAAAAGCGGGAGGTAACCTTTGAATGCTGGCCCCGGGAGGTGGATGTGTCCAACAAGGGGGCGGAGCAATTCAGAGGATGGCCGGTGACCGTATCGCCAGACTAAGCATCGAGACTTAAAAAATTGCCAAAAACCGTGTAGCTGCCCACCTTCTAAAAGCAGCTATACCAGCTGTGGAATGTCTTTAGCCAAATAACAGAAACCGGAAAAATGAAAATAATTATTGCAACCACCCTGACTTTACTATCCTTCATCCAGGTCGTTGGACAAAATGCTTTTACTGAAAATCAAATAAAACTTCTTGACAGCATAGCAACGCAGGATGTCCCCGACGATAGTGCACCCGGAGTCGCCACCGCAATGATTCGGGATGGAAAAGTAGTTTATGAAAAGTATGCAGGTTTAGCAGATTTATCCGACAATACCCTTATCTAAAACACGACCCGTTTTAACATCGCCTCCAATGGGAAACAATTCACGGCATTGGCTATCCTGAACCTGGTTAATGAAAATAAATTAAAACTTTCTGACGACATCAGAAAGTGGTTTCCGGAATTATATCCGGATACAAAGGAAAAAATTACCCTTTTGAATTTGTTAAACCATACCAGTGGCATAAGAGATTGTTATGACCTGTGGTCCTTACAGGGGCATACCTGGTGGGAAAGGTCATTGGACAATAACGATGTATTGAGTTTAATGGAGAAACAGTCCGACTTGAATTTTACTCCCGGGACCGAGTTCCTTTATAGCAATACCAATTATATTTTGCTGGCTTTGATCATAGAAAAAGTATCGGAGAAAACTTTTGTCGAATACACCAATGAGATCTTTCGGCAATTGAATATGCCCAACACTTCTTTCGAGTGTGACTTCTCCCGGATTCGGGGACCCATAGCCAGGGCTTATTTTAATTTCGGGACCTGGACCACTTTTGATTGGATATGGAATGTTTGCGGAGACGGAAATCTTTTTTCGACCCTGGAAGACCAAATTCAATGGGAAAAATTAGTGCAAGGAAAAGGGGAGACCAATTTTAACTGGCAAACCATTCAACTCAGCCAACAAACGATCGAAAATTCAACCTTCAAAAATTATGGCTACGGGCTTGAATTTGGTGAATACAAAAACATGGAAATAAAACATCATGAAGGTGCCACAGGAGCCTGGAAAGCCAATGTGATCAGGTTTGCGGAAGAGAACCTTTCCATACTTGCGATGACGAACAGCGGGAAATCCATTCCGTCCATGCAGACAAGACAAATGGCAGATGTGGTTTTCGATTTGAATTCAAAGGAGACCTACCTGTTGACTAAACCCAAAAACGTTGGCAAATACCTAAACGAAGATGAAATTTTAGGAACCTATCTAACCGAAAGTGACTTTGCATTTACGTTTGAAAAAAAGAACGATAAAGTATTTTTGAAAAGAGTGGGCAGAAACGATGTTGAGCTAGAGCGGGAAGCCGACAACCTATTCCACCAAAAATACGACCCTGATTTTAAGCTGGAATTTACGACCGATTCAAAAGGGCAGATGCAGGTAACTGCATATTATATCAATCATTCGCCCTATACCTTAATCCGTGTAGGCAAACCCAAAGATGGCTTTGATCTGCAATCCTTGAACGGACAATATTTCAACGCCGAAACCAACACCCACATTTTTTTAAGGCATCTCGAAGGTATGAATTACGAAGTTACTTTTCGGAGCGACTACAAATCCACAGGTTTGTTGGTGTCCGAAAATAAATTGCTAGTTGATTTTTACAGCCTGGAATTCACAGACGGAGACCTTTTACTGAACGGAGACAGGATAAAACAAGTCAAGTACAGCCGAAAATAAAAGTATGGAATAAAACAGGCAAGAGCAAAAGCGGTAGAAAGAGTTAATTAAGCTCGACTTTAGCCAATTAGGCTGCTCTGGTAGCATTGTAAATCAATTGCTTAAAAAGAACAGCTTTTAAATTATGTACATTGCTTTTAAATAGCGAGGTTAAAAATTTCTGTCTCTGCCAGATTCGATACCGAACCGAGGCGATCGCATCTGAGAAAGTCGGATGCGATTTTTGGTACCATGCACTGGTTTGAAAGACCAAAAGGTTTTGCTGCTGGAGTTGATCCGCCCATAGGGTCACGATGCTAAAAAGCCCCATTAAAACCGGGGTGGTTCTGGCCATAGCCAGGTCCGACCATTGTCTTTGGGTTTCCACGCCCAAGTGAGCTCTGACCTCTTCGAAAGTCACTTCCACGGTCCATCTTCGGATATAAAAACGAATGATCTGCTCCGGAGACATTTCCAGGTCTGTGCATTGCAGCGCTCTGGCTTTTATTTCCTCCTCAGGATCCCGAACCAATACCCATCGCATGGGTACCGGTGTAAATCCACTTTTATACCACATGGCCAGTCAGGAGGCGACAAACACCCATTTGGCCTGCTGACCGTACCACAAGGGTATCCTGATCTTTTGCCAATTAACCAGCCCGGGATTATTCAGATACTCCCGAAGACTGGGTTGACGTTGACCCACTTTGGGTTTGGGGCCTCGCTTACCCGGCGGGTTGACATCAGGGAAATCAAACAGACGTGCGTCCATGCGCAAGGGCGTGATCATACATACTTTGCACCGCACCGCATCCAAAAGTTCATAACAGGTATAAGACATATCTCCCAGGATGATGAGCCGGTAATCCGGCAGCCACCGATGCAATTGCAAGATGATCTGCCGCGCCCAGTCTGTCAACTTCTTGTGTGCTCTGGGAATACCTTCATAATAGCGTTCAGATGGTGCTAGTGCGCTTAAGAAAGGCAAGGCCCAGATCCGGTCTGCCCACGAAACCGGAGCTAAAAGCATAAGGCACATCCACCTCAAACCGCTACATTTGACAAAGTAGCCGTGAGAAGAGCGAACCGAATCCCGGTAAATGCCCCGGGCTTTGATCTTTGTTCCCCAGCGACGCTCAATCGTCTCATCAAGGCCGAAGACCAGGGTGCCCGAAGTATCGGCAAAACGCTTCACAAGTAGCTTCAATAACAGCCTGGAAGCTTTAAAACAAGACCATCTGGACAGGCTCAAAACCCGGTGATACTTGTGATACCTCTTTTCGTCCTCAAGCCCCACCGTGCGTAAAGCACTGCAAACTGTCCTGCGACCAAGAGTCAGCACACTGCCCAACAACAAAACCTTCGCATGTTCAAAGACCTTTTTGCGAAACAACGGCGCAAATACCGATATTGTATCGGACAACTCTCTGGGTAAGGTGATCATAAATTTAAAGTGTGGTTACTTCAAATTTAAGCACCTACAGGGAGTTCTCTTTCTCTCTCAAAGTGCTAAAGTCGAGCTTAGTATAACCCAGCTTGCTGAGATAAATAGCCGCCAATTGATATCTTTATCACACAAGCAAAATTTCAAAAATCCATGTTGCAAAAAAGGTTCGAAAAAGTTGTTCTCGATCATTATCCCGATGCATTGGACACCCGCGATACCTCCATCCGGTATCTGGGGCTCATGCAAAACGGCCACGATATCGATATCTCCAAAATGCTTCTGGCCACCAGTCTGTGTTCGGATGACATCAATATCCCCTCCACCTCCTTCTTCAGCGTAGTGTGGGGTCCTTTCTTCCTGGGAGGCCTGGGCGGATTGCCCTATGCCGGTCTGACGGGGCTGACAGCCTTCGCGCACCACATACCGGACAACGGGACCGCTTTCATCTTCTACGGTCCGCACATCGGGGTCACCCTCGAAAACGAAGTGGGCAAAATGTATCGGCCCCGCCAGGAAAAAGCAGGCGCTTGCTGCGGCGCCCTGATGCTGGCTCTTGATAGGTTTAAGGACGATTCCTATTCCCCGAAAATCCAGCAGGGAGATTACCAGCAATCCTACCTGGAAAGCCTGCTGTACCCCAGACGGGAAGAAATCCTGCATGACGAGTCTCCCCAAAGGAAAATCACCGAGTGCACCTTCGAACTCATCGATCAGATGCTGCATGAATACCTCAAAGAAGTGAAAAACGAATTTAAGGTGGACAAGATCTGCATGCTCGGGGGAATCGTGATCAATACGGATTTCGGAATTGACGATTACTTCTCCGTGCGAAATTTTGAGGTCATACGGACCAAGTATTTGTAGTTCCGATCGACGCTGCTTTTAGAATTGGGGGGTGTAAAGATGGATCGAATGAGGTTATTGCCCACACTTATTCTCGGTTTGTATCTTCCTGTTTTTCTTTTATCGCAAGGTATATCCCTCGATATCACACCGGGAGGTGCCCTGTTCTCCGAAAAGAAAGACACCATCCTCTTCTATCAAGCTGCTGAAAAAGACCTCAACGGCACCTTTGCCCGCGCCAACTACATTCACCCCCTGTACACACTTGATGGGGCGATACTCACCGAAGACTTTCCGGCCGACCACCTTCATCACCGGGGCGTCTTTTGGGCCTGGCACCAATTATACATAGGTGAAAAACGCATCGGCGATGGTTGGGAAACGCGAAACTTTTCCTGGAAAGTGAAAAGGGTGGAGGAGGTCCCGGGGAAAAGAAAAACCAAAAGGATCCGGGCTCAAACAGACTGGCTGTCGCCTTTGTGGATGGACGAAAACGGGATACCCAAACCAGTGGTATCCGAGGAGACGACCATCACCGTACATCCGCGCAAAAAGAATTACCGCACCATTGATATCAAGATCTCCATCCGGGCCCGGGAGCCCGACATGCGCATAGGGGGCTCAGAAGATGAAAAAGGCTACGGCGGCTTTTCCCCGAGGATCCGATTGCCGGAGGATGTTCAATTCCAGGGGCCGGATGGGCTGGTCGAACCCGCAGTAACCCCCGTGAAAGCAGAGGGCTGGTTGGACATCTCCGGCTCTCTGGGTAAAGAGGGGGAGCCGGGCGGCCTGGCGATCCTGAGCCATCCCGACAACCCCGGCTATCCCAATCCCTGGATCCTGCGCTCCTCGGGCAGCATGCAGAATGCCGTTTGGCCGCATCCCGGCGCAGAGGCCGTTCCTCTATCCCATAAGAAACCCACTGTATTGCGCTACAGGTTGATCGTCCACGAAGGCTTGGATGGCAAATCCCTGGACAAGCTCCATTCCAAGTACAAAGATCAATAGATCGTTTCTGAATCCAGGTCCCGCAAAAAGAAGAGTCTGTCTCACTTGATGGTGGCCCCATGGTTTCAGCGCTCCATTCCCCTACAACCCCACAAGAAATCCCTGCCTGGTTCCTGATCTTCCCGAATCCTTACCTATTTTTAGTGAACCCTGATTTTCATCCCGTTATCAAGACCCAACAGCATCATGCCTAAACGTACCCTTCTTCCCATTCTGGGTTTATTCCTTTTCCTGAGCTCGTGCAACCCGGCAGAAGAATCCGATGCAGGGGAATCTGCCCGGAGTCCGGACTATGCGAACCTTGAGCTGCCCGACCGGCCCAACATCCTCTGGATCGTAGCCGAAGACCTGGGGCCTTACCTGCCCATGTTCGGGGATTCCACCGTAGAAACCCCCCATCTCAGTCGACTCGCCAGGGAAGGGGTCGTCTATACGCACTTCTTTTCGCCCTCGGGCGTCTGCGCGCCCAGCCGGGCCGCCATTGCCACGGGCATGTATCCCACCCGCATCGGCGCCAACCACATGCGCACCGGGCCCTGGTATCGCTTCGATGTGCCCGAGGAGGTGATCCGGAATTATCCTACACCGGTTTATGAGGCCATGCCACCGGCAGGTACCCACATGATGAGCACCTACCTGCGGGAGGCCGGCTACTATTGCAGCAACAACGCCAAGGAAGACTACCAGTTTCGCCGGGAGCTGACCGCCTGGGACGAAAGCAGCAACCAGGGCCATTGGCGAGATCGGGAAGCCGGCCAGCCTTTCTTTTCCATTTTCAATCTGGAAGTCACCCACGAATCGCGGATCTGGGCGCTCGCGGAAGACAGCCTCTGGGTAGATCCGGACCTGGACGTACCCGTAAAACCTTATTTGCCGGATACAGAAATCGCCCGGCAGGATATCCGCAGAATGTATTCCAACATCAAGATCATGGACCGGCAGGTCGGAGAGATCCTGGCCCAACTGGAGGCCGACGGTTTGCTGGAGGAAACGGTTATTTTCTGGTATGCCGATCACGGTGGGCCCTTACCCCGACAGAAGCGATTGCTGTTCGACTCCGGGCTTCGTTCCCCCCTGATCGTTCGCTTTCCCGATCAACAACTGGCCGGAAAGCTGGACAGCCAGCTGCTCAATTTCATTGATCTGAAACCGACAGTTCTCTCCCTGGCCGGATTGGAGCCACCCGCATACGTCGACGGCAAAGCCTGGCTCGGACCTTATGCGGAGGAGGAAGAGCGAGACTATGTCTTTGCTGCCGCCGACCGCTTCGATGAGAAAACCGATCGACGCCGGGCCGTGCGGGATCATCGGTACAAATTGATCCGCAATTATATGCCCGAGAAGCCCAATTATCTGGCGGTGACCTATCGGGAGCAGATGCCCATCATGCAAGAGCTCCTTCGGCTCCGGGATGCCGGCCAACTCAATGCCATACAATCCCAGTGGTTTCGAACCACCAAGGATTCGATCGAACTGTTCGACACCTGGTCCGACCCAGATGAGGTCAACAATCTGGCAGGCGATCTCTCGTACCAGGGAGAGGTCGAAGAGCTAAAAGCAGCCCTGGACCAATGGATTGCCGAGACCGGAGATGTGAATATCCTGGATGAAGACAAATACCTGGCTTCCATCTGGCCGGAGGGTGAGCAGCCCATCACCCGGATGCCTTCCATCACCCGTACGGACAACCGGATCCAATTGCAATCGGCCACCCCGGGCGCCACGATCGGCTATCAGTGGGCCCTCAGCCGCGAACAACTCACGGATCGCTGGAGGGTCTATACCACGCCGTTTAGCTGGAAAGCCGATTCTCTCTTTACCCGAGCCGATCGGATCGGCTACTTGCCGAGTAATCTGGTGGGGTACGGGAGCCAATAGTAGGATGCCAATAAGGAGGTTTTAGAATAGTTCGTTCCATGGACCGGCGACTTTCAGTCGCCGAAGGACCGTAACTACGGTGAATGTATTCATGGAAAATCACGGATGGCCCAATACCCTTTTCATTTTAAAAAGTCGTATTCCGCAATCCATTACGGGGAAAATGAAAATGGCCAGACATCAGATTCTTTGACTTTGGATCGTAAAAAATAATTTGTAACTAATTGATGAATAGCTGTTTATATGCTATTTACCCTCTAATGATCTATCGTCCGGACCTTAAGCCAACGGAGAGATAGCTTTATCCCATTGGGTGGCTCTTTAGTTTTAAAAGGCATAAATCGACTCCCTCGATGAAATGGAGAAATGCCTGACAAAGGCCAAAACTTTTTGGCTATTTCTGCCTGTAAGCCATACAAAAGGTGCCATTTTAGTCTGACGGTTTTTTATAATTTTGGAAAGGCTTAACGGGAGGATTAGATACCCTTGCCCGAGTCATCCCAACACAATAAACTACTGCCTGCGGGGTAAAACCTTTTCGCATGTACCGATTTGGACTTACTGTTATCGTCTTCAGCCTGTTGTTCTTAAGTTCTGCCCTTGCTCAACTGCAAACCGGCCATGATGTGGCGGTCGCCGATACGGAGTCGGGAAAAGTACGTGGCTATATCCAGGACGGGATCTACACCTGGAAGGGGATTCCGTATGCTCAAGCCGAACGTTTCGAAGCCTCTCGAAAAACAGAGCCCTGGGAAGACGTGCGCAGTTCCCTGACCTGGGGGCCGGTCTGCCCCCTGGAAAACCCGACGACTTCCGTTTCCGACGAGGTTGAATTCGTCTTCGATCACGATTGGGGGTACACCAGTGAAGAATGTCTATGCCTCAACGTATGGTCGCCGGGCATCAATGACGATAAGAAAAGGCCCGTCATGGTCTGGATACACGGAGGTGGTTTTGTAGCTGGGTCCTCCCAGGAGCTGCCGTCCTATCACGGCGAGAATCTCGCCCGGAAAGGCGATGTGGTTGTCGTCACCGTCAACCACCGGTTGAATGTACTGGGTTTCCTGGATCTGTCGGCCTATGGCGAAAAGTACAAGCACTCCGCCAATGTCAGCATGCTCGACCTGGTAGCTGCCCTGGAGTGGGTGCAGGCCAACATCGAAAATTTTGGGGGCGATCCGGACAACGTCATGATCTTCGGACAATCCGGGGGAGGCGCCAAAGTGAATACCCTCATGGCCATGCCTTCGGCCGAGGGCTTGTTCCACAAGGCGGTCAATCAAAGCGGATCCTTCCGCATGGGGATGCTGAACAAGGAGATCACCCAACGGATCAGCGCCGAGGTCTTGAAAGAACTCGGGCTGGAGGCGGAGCAGATAGATTCCCTGCAAAGCCTGCCTTATCCTGCGTTGAGCGCTGCCGGTCGGAATGCCCTGGCGACGGTTCAGGCCCAAATGAAGGAAGAAGGAAAACCGATCATTGGATTTGGCTTGAGCTGGGGCCCAAGCATGGACGAAGAAGTCCTGCCGAACCAATTGTTTTCCCGGGAGGCCTTCCAGCTGTCCAAAGATATTCCCCTGCTGATCGGGACGACCAAGAATGAATTTTTCGCCTCCTTGCAAACCGGACTCAGCGAGGGAACCGAAGAACAGATACGCGGGTACATACAGAACCAATACGGCCCCAAAGCAGAAGCCTACATGGAGGCCGTTCAAAAGGCATATCCGGAAGACACACGGCCCTCCGATCTGATCGATGTAGATGTGTTGTTCCGACCGGGCGCCGTGTATCAGGCCAATCAAAAATCCCTGTTGGAGGGAGGAGCTCCGGTTTATATGTACCTGTTTACCTGGCAATCGCCGGTCATGGATGGCAAGTACAAGGCTATTCATTGCATGGAGTTGCCGTTCGTATTTGACAACGTGGATCGCTGCAAGAACATGACGGGTGGGGGAGAGGAGGCTCATGCGCTGGCCGATAAAGTGAGCCGGGCCTGGATCAACTTTGCCCGCCACGGCGATCCCAACCACGAAGGTTTACCGGACTGGCCGGCTTATAACACAAAGAATACGGCCACCATGCATTTCGACAACACCTGTGAGGTCAAGCCCCAAATGGACAAGGAATTATTCGAATTATTGGAAGTGAATTGACCGGGAGCGTTTTTCCCTGGCCGAATGGAGGATATTGATGGAAAAGGTTCTGATATGGGCAACGGTGTTGTTGGGGAGCTTCGCTCTCGAGCCCTTTTCGTGGGTACCTTTTTCCGCTGAGGTCGAAGTTTGCGATAATGCCCGGGACGATGACGGGGATGGATTGATCGATCTCAACGACCCGGATTGTGGCTGCCCGCCGGCAGCCCCGCTTTCCCTCATTCCCAACCCTTCCTTTGAAGAGCAGGAGTGCTGTCCGGGCAACAATTCCCAAATGTACTGCGCCGAAAGCTGGATACAGGCCTCGGTTCCCACCACCGATTTTATCCATACCTGTGGCTATTTGGGCTGGCCGGACTACCCGGCCCCGCAACCCTATCCGGACGGACAGGGCTGTATCGGCTTTCGGGACGGTCGGCCCGGTACCAGTGGCAATGATCCGCAGGCCAATTGGAAGGAGTATGCCGGTGTCTGCCTGACCGACACCCTAAACGTGGGTCAATATTACCGCTTGGAGTTCCAGGTGGGTTTCTCCACATCCCAATATTCTCCGCCTTTCAGTCTGGCCCTGTACGGGCACCCGGAATGCGACAGCCTTCCCTTCGATGAAGAACAGGCCGGATTCGGATGTCCGACCAACGATCCGCTTAATGGATGGGTGGAACTGGGTAAGGTTCGGGTTAGCGGCATCAACCAGTGGAAAACGGGGAAGATTGATTTTACGCCCAGTAAGAATATCACCGCTATTGCCATTGGACCGGATTGCGTACAAAATCCATCCAATACGCCACTTTACTATTTTCTGGATCAATTGATACTGGCCCGGGAAGAAGATTTCAGCCTGGACATCAGCGCCCAGGGGAATGCCTGTACGGGTGAGGAAAGCCTGCAGGTTCCCCCCGTCGATACGCTCAACTACCAATGGTACCGGAATGGGGTGGCCCTGGTAGGAGAGACCGGTTATCAACTCCAGGGGCCGCTGCGAAGAGGGTCATACCAGGTCAGGGCTACCGGTAAATCCACCTGCTTTCTCACGGAATCGTTCTTTTTCAGCGTTCCTTTTGAGTACACCCGACAGGAGGTAGATATTTGCCCCGGTGAAGAGCATTTCTTTGCCGGCGAAGTCTTGTCCATAGAGGGAACCTATTTCGATACCCTGAAAAGTGCCGGGAATTGCGACAGCATCGTCGAACTTCAGTTAAACGTCTTGAACGATGCGGCAGACACCGTATATGCCGGGCTTTTCGGTTCGGAAACCTATTCGGCCGGGGAGTATGCACTCGATGAGCCCGGGGAATACGTTTTGAATTTCAAGACCGCTCGGAATTGCGACAGCCTGGTTTTTTTGCAGCTGGACCGCTATCAGGCCTATGTTCCGGATGCCTTTTCCCCCAATGGCGACGGTGTAAATGATTTTTTCACCATCCAGGGCGATGAGAACCTGGAGTCGGTTTCCCTCTTTCAGGTGTATAATCGATGGGGAGGACGCGTTTTTTCAGCTACGGATCTGGATCCTTTGCAGGGATGGGATGGTCAGGATGGAAGTCGATTAGCCTCCTCCGGCGTGTACATCTACAAGGCCAGGCTATTGTTCCGGGATGAGAAGGAACGCATAGTGACCGGCTCGGTCACGCTGGTTCGCTGATTCCAAAGTCCCCGGCTTAGTTCCGGGAATTCATTTCTTTCACAGGAGTAAACCACAAGCTTTTGAACTGGATGGGAACATCCCCTTCGGCCTGGGCCTCCATTTGGATGGTCTGCAGGCCGGAGGCCTCCACACGCAAGGTTCCGACGCGATAGCTTGAAAACTGGTCTATGTGCCAATTCTGGTTGGGTTCTGCAACGGTCTGGCCTGTGGGGCTAACCGAATGTTCGAGGAGTTGACTGGCTACTTTGACCTGAAGGTTTCCAGCCGGAGCTTTCCCTTGAAAACTGTAACAAGCATCCAGCGCATAGGTCCCAGGCTCGTCCACATAAACCTGCCAGCTTGCGCGATAAACATCCGGAATCAAAAAATGGGCCGGGACCGTGCCGCGGCGGGAGGGAGGGACTGCTGTGAGCGCAGCATTTTCCTGCCAGGCGTTGGCTGGACTTAGAGTGTAGCCTCCTTCGAAGTTACGAGCTACCAAGTGAGGTTCTATCTCCGGCTGGGCGGGGAATTCCAGTACGAGTACGGGAACGTAGGATTCCTGTATCCGGTCGGGTAGGTCAATGATGGTCTGGGGCCCTTTTTGATGTACGTCCAGGGGCGATTGGGATTTATCGCTCAGCAGCCAGGCCTTTCGGACTTTACCCTGGGTCCCCGTGAGGTAAAGCTTCTTTTGATGGGGCAACCGATAAAGATGCAGATACAGCCGGAATCCATCCGGGCTGGAGCTGCTGGTGATGCTGCCCCAATCGTGCTGATCCTTAGGCAGGCCGAAGGCTTGGGTACCGTAAATCGATTCGCCGTTCACAGCCAGCCAATGCCCCATATCCCGTAGCCGTTGCCGGATCTCATAGGGTATAGAACCATCGCTGCGAGGCCCGATATTCAAGAGGTAGTTTCCGTTGAGGCTCGCATTTCCGATCAAGGCCTGCAGAAGAGTGGTAGTGGATTTCCATTCCGTATCCAGTCGATGATAACCCCAGGAATGAGCCACTGTACCCGGGGATTGCCAGGGGTAGTCCAGTTTTTGCTCTCCGAGTTGATTATCCCCCAAGGTCCGGAAATCGACATCGGGATCCTCCTCTATCGACAAGCCCAGCCGGGAGTTGATCAAACAGTTGGGCTGGAGTTCGCGGATCAGATCTTTCAATTGAAAGAGCTGCTCCCGGGTGACGATCGTCTCGGAGTGATGGACCCACATGTCAAACCAGATCAGGTCGATCGTTCCATATCGGGTAAGTAATTCCCGCATCTGAGGTATGACCTTTTCCTGCCAGTATTGGTCGTATTGCTCGGGTGATATGGGGTTGATCTCCCGAGTGTGGTCCCAGCCGAAAGGATGTTCCCAATCCACCCAATGCGAATAATAGAGCCCCATTTTGAGACCGTGTTTCCGACAGGCCCGGGCCAGTTCGCTTACTATATCTCTCCGGTCTGGACTGTGGTCGGCGATGTCATAGGTCGATACCTCACTATCCCATAGGGCGAAGCCGTCGTGATGTTTAGCCGTCAGGACTACGTATTTCATACCGGCAGCCTTAGCCAACAGTACCCACTCCTCCGGATCAATGGATTCCCAGTCGAATCGGTCCAAAAGGTGCAGGTATTCTTCCCGGTCGATCCGATTCCGGTAATAGATCCATTCGGCATAGTCATTGTCATTGCGGAGCTTTTCGCCTTTCCATACGCCCTCCGCTCCGCTATATACGCCCCAGTGGATAAACATGCCAAAGCGGGCATCTACGAACCATTTGGCCCTTGGATGGTGTTGCTCCTGAGCGTGCGGCAGGGCGGGAAGCAAGAAAAGAAGGCTCAACAGAAAAAGACTGCCCTGCGGGAGCGGTGAGGTGGGTTTCATATATGGCGGTTTATATATGGATCCAAACAGGATCGATTACTGCTGGTGCGTTGTGGATACGCTTTTGTTTTCCAGGATCAGGATATGGTTTCTGCTGCCGCGCCATTGATTGATCACCGTCTGGGGAACCCCCTCCGTCATCAGCACGAAGGAGCCGAGGACGACATCTACATCCCCGTCCTGGTCCACGTCTCCGGCATCCATGACCATCCAGCGGCCCTCGGGAGCCGGGTCAAAGTGGCTGGGCTCAAAGGTCCAGTTACCCTTGTTTTCCAGGTACACGATGCTTTGGTCCAACCCTTGTTGGGTCTCCGGAAAAAAAGCGCAGGCAATCAGATCGATATCCCCGTCCAGATCAAAATCGCGGGCCCTCACCTTGGAGGCGCCGAACATGGGGAAGAAGTATTTTTCTTGATACTCGCCTTCCTCATTCAGGAAAATGCGAACCCCATGGAAAGACTTCAGCATATTGCTGTAGTCTGCATTGTCCCCATTGGTTAGTACGATATCCCGATCCCCGTCCCCGTCCAGGTCTTTGAATTCGAAGTCGCTGCTCCCAAAAATAGGATGAAACCGCAGGATGCGTTCTTCCCGGAAGCGCCCTTCCTCGTTGTAGAAAATGCTGACCCCCTCGTCTCCCTGGGCGAACAGCACCACCGGATCAAGATCGCCATCTCCATCGACATCCAGGAGGTAGGCTCGGGTGGCTCCGGGGGCCTCTTTTATCATATGCTCCTTGTATCCCTGGCCGGTATTTTCAAACCAGGACAACTGCCCCAGTTTGTTCCCGAACTGGCAGATGAGCAGGTCTTCCCGGCCATCCCCGTTCAGGTCTCCGGCCTCGAAACTGACGGGGCGGGCGAGTTGGGCAAAGACCAGGCCGGGTCCTGCAAAGGTTTGGGTATCCAGCTGAGCGACAGCCCCGGAAAAGCCTTCATTCGGATATAATTCCCCTATGCTCAGGGCATGGATGCCCCCCTGGGGGTTGTACTGAAAGTCCACAATCGGTCTTGGGAAAATCACCTTCTTCTCGATCTCCAAGTTTTCCCCCAGGCGGACAAAATCCCCGTTCCAGGTGGCGACATGCAGTTGGTCTTCCGGGTCGAATTTCACCATGGAAATGAAAGCGGAGGAGTTCAGATCTAACTGCTGCATGCGGGCTTCGAAAGGGCTCCTGTTCTCACGGGTCTTCCGTACCGGCAATCGCATGCTTTCCGGGGCCTGGGATAGGTAATACTCCTCTATGCTTTTCCAGACTGAATCCGGGATCAGGGGTTTTTCGGGAAAAACGCCTTCCATTTTCAGCCGGCTGACTTCCTGGGCCTTCATATTGTCGAAAGGATTCAATCCGCCCGACGGGACGCCCAGGCGGGCAGACATATGGGGCAAGACGTTCTTCCACATGTTTTGGGTCAGCAGGCTAGGCTCAGGATACGCATGACAACCGCTGCAATGGATTCGGGCCAGCTTTTCCTGGCTCATGGCCATCTGGCTTTTCCTTTCGGAACTTCCGATTTCCAGACAGGCAACCAGAACTAAAGAACCTGCAAATAGTAAAGAAAGGATCAATATTCTCATTCCAGCAGCTCGTTCAGATCGATCTCCCGGGATCCGCCGGAAAAGTTGATAAGCTCGACTCGGTTTACCCCAGGATCAAGACTCAGTTTCCGGCTGGATTGGGACAAAAAGCCTGAGCCATAAGGTACGTCTGCGTACTGTTTTTTTCCGTCTTTATAATGTAAGATCGCAGCGAATTCGTCCGCCTGGACTTGCAGGAGAGGAATTTGCTCGCTGATGTTAGAGGCAAAGGCTTCAACCGGTCCGCGGTTTTGCGAGGCCAGGAAGACCTCTTTGCCGTCGGCACGGATCAGTCGAACCAAGGCTTTGGCGTCTCCACCCACCAGGAAGCCGGATCGGTCGACGGCCAGCGGCTCAAAGTCCCCTTTACCGTTGCCCAGCAAGGCCAGGCCGACCAGCGCATCGTGTTGACCGATGTTGACTTCGTTTCCGTAATCGTTGCCGACCAGTAGGATGTCCAGCTTCGAATCGCCATTGATATCGGTGGCCAACAAGCCGTTGACAGGGGCCATCTGAGCAGCCAGGGGCAGGGGCCGGACGGCAAATTTCCCATTGCCCAGGTTCTCGGCATAGCTGGTCTCCGTGTGGTTGACCTGTATGGTCATGGCCCCTTCTTTTTCCTCTTCGGTCAACAGCCGGTCCAGGGTAATCCGGCCGTATTCGTGATAGGAGTCGAATCGGTCCCGAAACAGGGGGCTTACCCGGTTCATTTGTTGCCAGCCCAATACGGGAAAGGACTGCATGCTCCCGTCTTCGGCCTTGAAAAAACAGGAAATGACGATATCCGTGCTGCCGTTTCCGTCAAAATCCTTGGCTACCACTGTGACCGGAGTATCATCGGTAGCACAATAGAAGTTATTGGTTCCGAGATTGCCAATCAGGTAATCCGGGTCGCCGTCTTTGTCGAAATCGCCGGAAGCGATGCTGTTCCAGAAACCGATTTTTTCCAGGCCACTATTTTCCACCGGTTCCAGTCTGCCGCCTTGATTTTGCAGCAAAAGGATCGGCATCAGTTCGCCGACCAGCATGAGGTCCGGATCCCGATCCCCGTCGTAGTCCGTCCACAAGGCGTCGGTCACCATTCCGACGGTGGACAGCCCGGGGCTGACTTCCTCGGTCACCTCAGTGAAATTCCCTTGCCCGTCATTTTCCAACAAATAGCTTTGCGGAGACACCGGGTAGTCGGCTACCGATACCCGGCCCCCAATGAAGAGGTCCAGGTCCCCGTCCGCATCGAAATCCGCAGCCCGAACGCAACTACCGCTGCTGGTCAACTCGGGTAGCGCGGCGGGGTTCGATCTGAAATTTCCTCTACCGTCATTGAAATAGAGTCTATCCTGGTAGTAGGTGCTACCCGAATCTTGCTCCAGGCTTCCGCTTACTACGTAGAGGTCATTGTCACCATCCCCATCTGCGTCAAAGAATAAGGCGCCCATATCTTCTTCCTGCTTTTCAGGTTTGGGGCCTCCGGAAAAGCGGGTAAACCGACCATCTTTTTGCTGCAGGAAAAGGCTTCCTTGATGACCGGTGGATCCCCCCACGAAAAAGTCTTCCAACCCGTCTCCATTCACATCGGCCACGCTAAGCGAAGGACCGAATTGCGAGAACTTGTGCGGCAAGCCTTCCTGAAGGATGTAGTCTATGAAATCTGCTTCCTGATGGGTGAAATTGAGATCCAGGACCGAATTTTGTCGGTTCAGGAGGGCAACTGATCCTGGCTTCCCCTCCGCAGTCGGGGGAGAAGCTTCGGCATACTCCAGGCGTAGTACCTGGTCGGCGGCCACATTTTCCAGTTCAGTTACCCGGCCTCCCGGCCATTCCACCCGGATCCGGTCGGCTTTTTCGGCCTGGCCCAATCCAAAATGAAGGATCTCCTCTACCGTGGAAACGTAGCCCCGGTAAATGTTCTGTTCCTGATATTGCTGCTTATCTCCCTGATAAAGGGTCACCTTCGCGCCCAAACCGGAAGGGTTTTCCCTGGGACCTTTCAACTTGATCCGTAGATAATGATTCTCCGGTCCTTCCCGATCGTTCAGGGTGTTTTCGAAGATAAAGGCCGGTTCGTTGATGTTGTTTACGATGTAGTCCAGGTCGCCGTCGTTATCGAGATCTGCGAAGGCCGCCCCGTTGGAGAAGGAGGGCTGCGTAAAGCCCCAGGCTTCCGAGCAATCCCGGAAAGTGAGATCGCCATTGTTGCAATAGGCGTAGTTGGGGATCTTTACCGAGGGTATTTGTTTCAATAGTTCCTCCGTGTCAATGTATCCGGATGTCTCCATTCGAAAGTCGCTGAAATCCAGATCGGTGATGTCTTTGGGGTAACCGTTGGTAATGACGAGGTCTTTGAAACCGTCGTTGTCGAAATCGGCGAAGAGGGGAGACCAGCTCCAGTCCGTTTGGTGAACGCCTGCCATTTGGCCGATCTCGCTGAAGGTCATGTTGCCATTGTTCACCTGCAGCATATTGCGGACGTACTGGTGGGTGTAGCCGTATTTGTTGTCGTTGATGTAAACAATGTAGCCGTTGGGGATGGAAACGGTCTTTTTGCGGAGGTTGGTTTCCGGCATCATGTCCAGGGTGATGATATCCAGGTGGCCGTCGTTGTTGATGTCGGCGGCATCGGTACCCATGGAAAAACGGGATTGGTGTTTCATCGAGCTGTCGATCTGCTCCACGAAATTCCCGCCCTGGTTGAGGTACAGCAAGTCGTTGGTCAGAAAGTCGTTGCCGATGTACACATCGATTTTTCCATCCTTGTTGATATCGTTGGTTGCAATTCCCAGTCCAAATCCTTCGTAGGTAATCCCGGCTTCAGTGGATACTTCGGTGAAGGTTCCGTCGCCGTTGTTCCGAAACAGTTCGTCCGTGATGGGAGAGGAGCCATCCGTCACTTTGGGTCGATAAACGGTGGGTATGCCTTCCACACGGGAATTGGTAAGGATGAGTACATCCAGGTCGCCGTCCTGATCGTAGTCGAAGAAGGAGGCGTGGGTGCTGTAATTATCGGAATCCAGTCCGTAGGCGCCGGCCTCGTCCTGGAATTCAGGTACCCCATGCTCGTTCAGGCCCTGGTTGATGAAAAGCATATTTTTCCTTTCTTCCGGGTCGGCGGTAATGGAGGCGCATACGTAAATATCCAGCAACCCGTCGCCATTGATATCCACCACCGAAGATCCGTAGCTCCATTTACCCAGGGCGCCGACGCCCGCTTCTTCCGTGACATCCTGAAATTTCATGTCGTCCTGGTTCAGATACAGTCGGTTCTCGACCATGTTGCCGGTGAAGAAGAGGTCGGTTAAGCCGTTGTTGTCAAAATCGCCCACCGAGACACCCCCGCCATTGTAGAGGTAATACAGATTTAGGATATTCAATTCCGGGCTTTCTACAATGGTGTTTTCGAAGGTTACGCCTGTCCGATCGGGCTCGAGGAGGTTGAACAGCGTTTTTTCCTTTTTTTGGCAGCTCCAGAAAAGGGAAATGCTCAAACCCAGGAGCACAAATCTTTTCAATCCAATCATATACATCCCTTGTCGTCTTTAAAGGAGGAGTAAGTTAAAAAAGAAGAGACTGCCAGCAATCACTGGCAGCCTCTTCTTCCTGTAAAAATTGTCGGCTAACGTTTAGTAGCCCAGGTTTTGCGTGATATTCTCCACACCACCTACCGTGCTCTGTGCGATCACGTTGAGGGGAATGGGAGCATACAAGTGACGTGTCTGGAAAGAGGCTCCAACAAGGTGAGGCCGCTTGGAAGATTCTACAGCCAGGTAGTCGTTCATATAAGTGATCATGTCGAAGGGCAGAGCACTCTTATCGGAGTTCACATGCCAGCGAACCAGGTCGAAAAAGCGGTGTCCTTCCATAGCCAGCTCGATCTTCCGCTCAAAGCGAATGGCTTTCAGAGCGTCGGCCTGGTTACCGAAAGCAGGATACAAACCGATCTGATAGTTGGAGGCGTTACTGCCGTCTTCCAGTTTGACCCATCCGTCTTCGTTGGCTGCGCGGGCGCGAACCTGGTTGACCAGGTCAAGCGCTTCGCCCAATTTGTTGAGCTCGGCTTTGACTTCGGCTCCCATCAGCAGAACATCGGAAAAACGGATGATCTGGACGTTCTTGGCCATGGAGGTGAATCCCCAGTCGATCACACCGGCCAACTGAGCGTCGAACTCGGCGAAGGTAGGCACGGTCTTGACCGGGTTGTAGGGTCCCCCGTTGTTGGGGTCACGAACCCATCCGGTTCCGCCGCTTCCAGGATTGATCCCCCAATCGAGGAAGGGAATACCTCTACGACCTATGGTCCAGTCGATCCGGGGATCTAAAAGTCCCTGCTCGGGTGTAAAGGGATCTTCAGCCGTAAGTCCTTCATCGGTTACGATATCTTCATCGTTGAAATTATCCAAAAGCGGCAGCCCGTTGGCATCCACCTTGTAGCTGTTCGCCAGGTTTTGGGAAGGCTGGAAGAATCCGCAGCAAGCAGTACGGGCGTTGGAGCCGTGCGGTTGATTCAGCGTATGCTCGTAGTTTCCATTGGAAATCGAACCGTCTCCGTAGGAAGCCTCATAAGCGAACATGGATTCCGTATTAGACCCTTCCAGATCGGCCCGGAAGTTCTCATTGAACTTGTCCATCAACGCCAGCGGGGTACCATTTGGCAGGGTACCATTGTTGATAATATCATCCAGGATCGGCTCTGCTTCGCCCCATTTTCCCTGGAACATGTACACTTTGGCCAGCAAAGCGCCGGCGGCGTACTTGTTGATCCGGCCCGGATTGGGCATGGTTCCCGGCAGATTGTTGTAAGCGAAAAGCAAATCGGCCTCAATGTCGGACCAAATAAAATCCTGGGCAAGGGGATCCGGATTCGATGGGTTTTGTATTTCCGCAAAAGGAACGTCGATACCCACCGTTTCGTCCACGTAAGGGACGCGTCCGAACACCTTCAAACCTTCGAAGTGGAAATGGCCACGCAGGGCGCGAGCCTCGCCCTCAATCCGGGTGGCTTGTTCCGGCGTCAGGTCTTCTGCCAAGGGGATATTTCGCAGTACCACATTCGCTTTTGCCACGCCGTCGTACACACCGTTAACCCATTTGTTGTTCAGGGGGCCAAAGTTTGGCTGGGTCTCAAAGCGCTCGATCTGCTGCAGGTCCGCACCATCGTTAGGTTCTGTACCCTTGTAAGAGTCATCTGAACGAAATCCTCCCCAGATCCAGTTGGACGCACCGCTTTGTTGGTTGAAGCGGTTTTCTCCCCAACTGTCAAACCAACTACCATCCAATTGAGCGTAGGCAGCAATCAGCATACCCTCTACTCCTGCCGCATTTTGCAGGGATGGCTCGGAGTAAGCCCCGGGAGGATCTACTTCCAGGAACTCGCTTCGGCAGGAAATACCCACGATGAGCATTCCCAGCAGTGTTGCAAATATGATTCCAAATTTTTTCATGATCTATAAAGCTTTCTGAGTTTTCAAGTTTTTAAAATCCAAATTGAAGTCCGAAAAGGTATTGAGCCAGAGAGGGGAAGTTACCTTGGTCCACACCCATGGTCAAATCATCACCCCCCTGAATGTTGATATCCGGATCAGAACCAGAATAGTCGGTAATGGTGAAGAAATTCTGTGCCTGAACATAGATCCGAATATTGGTGAAATTCAGTCGCGACAATACACTCTGAGGCAATGTATAGCCGATCTGCGCCGTACGTCCGCGAAGGAAGGAGCCAGTTTCAATGAAGAAGGAACTGGAATTACTCCGGGTAAATGTGGAGTAACCGGCATTACCTTCCGTCAGGATGGGGTGGGTCGCATTGCTGTTATCCGCACCCGGCCTCCAATCCTGGCGGGTAACCCGTGTGGATACACCCCCGACGAATTGCTGTAAGTCTGTGAAAAGTGCCACATTGTTAAATAGTTCATTACCCTTGTTCCAGATCAGGAAGATGCTGGCATCGAACCCTTTCCATCCGATTTGCAGGTTCAGACTCATTACAAAATCCGGGTGTGGGCTTCCCAACCAGGTTTGGTCTTCTGTGTTGATCAAACCATCTCCATTCAAGTCCCTGAATTTCAAGCCACCAATGATAGCACCATCTTGCTGCAGGGCATCGATCTCCGCCTGATTATCGAAGAAGCGATCGTTGGGATCGATCTGATAGCCCCAGAAGGAAGCGATCGGCTGACCGGCCTGGGTACGGACGATATCGGATATACGGTTTCCACCACGGGAAAGAAAAGTCTCCGGATTTCCGTCGATATTGGTTACCTCGTTAACATAGCGAGAAAAAAGGAGCGTCGCGTCGTAGGTGAAATCACCGAAACGATTCCGGTTGTTTACAGAGATGTCGAATCCTCTATTTACCATTTCTCCGAGGTTTATCGATGGCTGAAGCACTGCAGGCTCCAAACCAGTAGGCACTCTTCCAACAAGAAGATTATTGGTGTTGTTCTGATAAACATCAACTACTACGTTCAGCTTTTCTCCAAAGAAAGAGGCATCTAAACCGATGTTGGTCGTTTCGGAGAATTCCCATATGGTCTCGAGGCTTCCCTGGCGTTGGGGACGATATCCTACTACAGGACCTGTTTGCGTCCGGTTGATGTCGTAGAAGGAAGAACCGATACCGGCCGCAAACAAAGTAAATTGGTTTCCGGCATTCACATTATCGATGCTACCCATCTGGCCCCATCCACCGCGGATCTTTAAGTCATCCAACCAGCTCAGGCCTTGCATCCAGGGTTCTGCGGAGATACGCCATCCCAGACCGAAGGCGGGGAATGTACCAAAGCGCTTGTCCTCGGTAATTTTGGATGTTCCGTCCCGACGCACAGTTGCATTAAAGATGTACTTGTCGTTGAAGATGTAATCGATCCGACCAAAGACCGAGAACAGCCTTTCCGGTATAGGAGCATAGCTACTGAGACTTGGAGTAGCAAATTGATCGGTATTGAAGTTTATAAAGTTCGGATCCTCAAAGTCGAAGGTGTTGGAGCTTCCAAAGATCCCTTCTCCCTGAAAGCTGATGGCCTCTGTTCCGACCAGCACTTTAAAGTTGTGCTTTTCGGCGAAGGTCCTGCTGTAGCTGGCCGTGTTCGTCCAGGTCCAGGTAAAATTATTGGTATTACCCCCACCAAATCCGGTGATCAGGGTGTTTTCAGAATTTTCGTACGTTTTGAAGGTGTAGCTTTCGTTGTAATTGTTGCTGTAATCTACCCCATAGGAAGTCCGGACTACGAGTCCTTCAATCGGCTCAATTTCGGCAAACATGTTACCGAAAACCCTCCAGGTTCGGTTGAAGTCAAACCGGTTCCGTTGCATAAAGGCAACAGCGTTATCGGCATTTCCGGATTGGCCCACAGCATTACCGCCATAGCCGCCTTGGATATCGAATGCCGGAATGTAAGGTACGAAGCGGTAGGCCCATCCCCAGGCACCGCCTTCCCCGCGCGTCCGGTTTCCCTCTGATATTTGGTTCAATACCTGGACATTCTGACCCACTCGAAGCCATTTTTTTGGCGTAAAGTTCGTGTTCAAACGGACAGCATAGCGCTTGAAACCCGTCTCAATGATGGCTCCATCCTGATCGAAATAGTTGAAACTGGCAGAGAAGTTGCCCATTTCACCGCCTCCGGATACATTGACCTGATGGCTCTGAATGGGTGCATTTTGGGTGACCTCGTCAAACCAGTTGGTCCCTTGTTGGGCCGTTTCCATAATCTGATAAATGCTGCCGAAGTCGGAAATGTCGTACAAGGATGGATCCGCCCGTGGATCGCTGGCCGGCACTCCGCCCCGGAAAGTTGGGCTGACCACAATCCGATCCGGAATGGTAGGGTTGGTCAAATCACCAAATACCGGGTGGATGGCGCCCGGCGTACTGATCTTTTGCAAGTACTCCACGTATTCTTGAGTACCAATTAAATCCAACTTGCTGTTCTCTGGAACCCGCGTGACTCCGTAATAGCCATCGTAGGAGACCTGTATACGGCCTGCCTTTCCACCTTTGGTGGTCACGATGATTACCCCTTGGGCCGCACGCGCACCGTAGATGGAGGCAGCAGTCGCGTCTTTCAATACCTGCATGGACTCAATATCCTGCGGGTTGATCGTACCGGGATCCTTGGTGGGTACCCCGTCGATGATGTACAGCGGGTTACTGTTACCAAAAGAAGTAAAACCGCGGATACGGACCTTGGCGCCCTCACCGGGAGCACCGTCACCACTGACCACCACGCCGGCAGCGCGACCCTGCAACTGCTGGGCCAGGTTGGCTGAGGGCGTGGAGAGGGCATCTTTGGTGTCAATCACCCCTACAGAACCGACGATATCGGCCTTTCTCTCCGACGCATAACCCGTTACTACCACTTCATCCAGGGTAGAACCTGCAGACATGCTGATGTCGATGACATCGGAATTGCCCAGTTCAACCGTCTGGGCCGTGTAACCGGTGTAGGAGATGGACAGCTGGGTTGTCCCTTCCGGCACATTCAAGGTGTAAGAACCATCGAGGTCCGATACCGTACCTACGCTGGTCCCAACTACGAGGATGTTCGCTCCAATGAGCGGCTCCCCCGTCTGATCATCTGTAACCGTTCCGGTCACAGTCCGCTGGGCGCTTACCGCTGTGGCGAGGCCCACCAGGAGGAGGGTGAACAAAGAGTAAAAGAGCTTTCGTTTCATAACCAAGCGACTTGTTTTGAAGCAGGTAAAAAAATGGGTCGCCCATAGTGCATGGACAAGCTTGTTTACAGTGTACTCAAAAAATGCTTTTTGCAATCCCAAACAAATTAGTGCACTTCTGACCTCAAGTTTAAGAAAGTTTTGTTTGGATGTCCTCCTAACGAAGATAAAATTGCAAGCTATTAAACAAAAATCCACTATTTAGAGAAATTCAAAATAGTGGCAAGGGGATTGTAAACGGCTATGTTTTAGGCTTTTCTGAAGTTCGATAAAGTGGGAAAAAACGATGGAAGCGGGTAAAAAAGGTCCTTTTTACCCCTGAAAAAACCTAATAAGTGTTTGGTTTACAATAAGATGCGGTTTCCCGAATCCAATCTTGCGTGTGCGTATTGTTTAAATGGGAGCTTTCGGGAACTTCTCTCCTCAAAAGGCCGAAACTTTCTTGGAAAAAAGGCTAAACGGCATTCTGGTTGACGTCGTGGATGGCTCGCAAAATATCCCTGCGGCTGATCTGACCGACCAGTTTATTGTCCTCATCCACCACCAGGAGCCGCTTGTAAATGGAGGTCAGGAAGATGTTGGCTATATCGTAAATGTCCGCCTGATCGGAAATCGTGCGCAGGGTACCGCTCATGAAATGAGCCACCGTATTCGAGTCTTTCGGCTGGTCGTAATAGGCGCTGTCAAAAATGACCTTCAGACAATCCTTGTCGTCGATCATGCCCAGGATCTTGCCGGCCTCATCCAGCACGGGGGCGCCCGTGATCCGGTTCAGCAACAGGGTTTCTACGACCTGCATGATGTTGACGTCCCGGGTGAATGTGATGAGATCATCCACAGGTGTCATGTATTTCCGGACGGTAGCCGTTTGGAATTCTTTACGCGGAAGGGGAGTCTCCACCGGCTTATTCTGATAGTTTTTCATGCTACTCTTTTTTGATTGACCTATTCCAGGAACACAATTTTCCGTTTTATAAAATAGATAATTTTCACATCATTTGCCAAACGAAAACCGGTTGGAAGCAGGAATTCTTCTCTTCAGAATTTTCTCTTGCGGCTGATCGCCAGGGGCGCCCAGGCGAGGTGGAATCCCGCCAGGGCCAGGAGTTCGGCTACCAATACATAAACCGGCCAGGGGCCCAGGTAATCCAATACGGATGCTGTCGGGGGCTTTCGGATCAGGTACAGGTAATTGGAACCCAGGATCAGGTTGGCCATAAAAATGGAAACCATATACACCTGCAGCAAACCGAAGGATCGCCAGATGCTTTTCCGGTCAGGATAGTATTCGAAAACGACCGTTATATAAATGGTGTACACGATCAGTCCTCCGTGGACCACCCAGTATTTGAAGAAGATGAAATGGGGAAAACCGTTGTGCAGATGCGGGGTCAGGTTCGCCTGCAAGGTGCCGACCACAATCCAGAAGTACAACACCCCGTGGACGCGAAAGGAAGGATTCCACATCAAAAAGGGAAGCAGGAGGGCAGTGATGTTGCAGATGTCCAGCGGTAGATCCGTACGGGGATCGAAGTCCCCCAGAACCAGCAGTATCACCACATAGAGGGCTGCCCAAAAAGAGAGTGTGATCGCCAGGAGTCGGCTCAATCCCAATTGCTGCCGAGGAGACAATCCTTGCCGGGCCAGGATGGGCAACAGGATGCTGAGACCTGCTACGATCAGCAAGACAATCCCATGCTGGTAGCCGAAAAGAGTGAAGTCCCGGTTGTAAGCAAAGAAGGGCGAATCCAAGCCGCTTGATTTGGGTTCCGGCTGAAATTTAGCCAATTTTCGGCAGGCTGGGTCCGCATGTATTCCAACCTGAATCGCGTCTGGATCTGCAAAAGGGAGATCGGGTGTTCCTCCTGATGGGAGCGGCGCATACTGCCTTCTTCGAAGATTTTTTCCGGCGCAGCTACAAATACCGTTCGGTAAATACGCTGGACTTTCTGGAAGGATCCTGAGATCAATTGAGTTTGGAATCCAGGCAGAGGTGAGGGGCCAAATATGCCACTGGCAGGCCGGTCCTTTTTTCTGTCCGGTCTTTTCTGCGGGACGAACGGATTTATGTACATTTAATATCAGGCCGGGAGAAAAACCGAGGAGGCCATCGGATGGGTAGCGACTTTGGCAGGTCAGGTCCGTTAAATCTGAAATAGTTTTTCTTTCTTGAACCGGTCTGAAAAAAGCTCGAAATGGAGTCTCCTTTGAAGGAAAGCTTACGTTGGATTCAAGTGGTCACGGCCCTCCTGTTGGGCTTTTTCGGGAGCTACCTGGCTTTCAGCCTGCCTCACCCGCCCAACGTCATCCCACCCATTTGGATACAGGTATTTATCCTGGTCATTGGCCTTACCGTACTGATCGTATGGTTCACCGAGCCCTTTCTGGTCCGTTATCTTCGCCGGAATTACGCCTACAGGAATTATTACATTGAAGGGTATTGGGTGGAAAAGACGTTTAAGGCCAACAGCAAAAAAGACCTGGTTTCCCTTTCGGTCCTCCGCTTTTCGTTTCGAGGTCTGGATCCCATGGTGAGCGGTGAGATCTATGACCCCGAACTCAACATGATCGGGACCATGCGGTCGGTCACGGTCAAATACCACGAGCAGAAATTCCGGTTTACCTATGAGGGTACCCACAAAGCCTCGCCCAGTTTCGCCCTGGTCGGCCACGGCGAGTTCATCTTTGCCCAGGGAAAAGAGAGGCCCATGCGGTTCAACGGTTTCCTGCAGGATAATCTGTATTTTGAAAATCAGGTCTTCGCGCAGGGCGAGCGGATCACTGATCCCGGCTTTTTGCAGACCATCGACCTGGACAGCACCCGCAAGCTGATCCTGAGAAAGTACCTCGGACAAGAGGAAGAAAACAGCGAATCGCTCGAACTGGATCCCGAGATCATGAAAGCCTATCGCGGAAACATCAGGCGGTAGCGATCCGGTCCTCCTTTTTTCAACCTTCTTTCGGAAACGTTCGCAACCACTCGTACACCGCTATGCCTGCGGCCATGGCTACATTCATGGAGGTATTCCAGCCCAACATAGGCAGGTGAATCGAATAGTGGCATTGGTCAAGTAATTCCTGCCGCACCCCCTCTGCCTCATTCCCCAACACCAGAGCGGTGGGAGCGGGAGGCAGGCGATTCCAGTAAACCTGACTTTGGTCCGTTTTTTCCAGGGCGATCCAGGTGAGTTGTCCCAGTCTTTTTTGCAGGGCGTCCAGTTCGGTGAAATGCTCGAAGGGCACCTGTTTCCAGGTGGATCGGGAGGCTCTTTTGGCGGAGGGCGGCAATTCCAGGCGCGTTTCGCTCAGCAGAAAGAGCCCGGATAAGCGCGCGGCATCCGCCAGCCGAAACAAGCTGCCCAGGTTGCGGGGATCGGTGATGTTGTCCAGGACCAGATACAAGGGGAACCGGTTTTGGCGTATGTACCGTTCATACCCAGGATTTCGTCCTTCGTCTTCAAATTCCAGTTGGCGTTCCATAACGGCCGGTATGGGTAAAGCATAAAAAATGCGCTCAAATTAGGATCTTCGACGGATGTCAGGATATCTCCCGGGTGAAAGAAGATCCATGGGGCCATGAAAAAGGAGCTTTTCTTTATCGGACTCATGCCGGATCCGGAAACGGCGGACCGGATCACGGCCTTAAAGCAGCTGGCGGCTCAGCGTTTTCAAAGTAAGCGGGCCTTGCGATCTCCTCCTCATATCACGCTTTTCCCGCCCTTTCGGTTCGGTAAGCTTTTCGAGCTGAAGCAGAGCCTGAGTGAGTTTATCCGCCTGCAATCCCCGGATCCTATGCTGCTTCGCCTTCGGGGTTTCGATCACTTCGGGAATCGGGTCATCTTCGTGGCGGTGGAACCCTCCGAACCCCTCAACCGCCTCCAACAAAGCCTGGAAAGGCATCTGTTCGACTCTTTGGATCTCGAGAAACCCGGTCCCCATGGATTTCACCCGCATTTGACGGTTGCCTTTCGGGATCTGGACCGGGATCAGTTCGGAAAAGCCTGGGCGTATTTCAGGGATCAATCCTTCGAAGCCGTTTTCAGCGTTGCGGGCATCCATTTGTTTGGGCTCGAAGAATCCGGGTGGCAGACCCGGGGCTTTTTTCCTTTTTCCGGGTAAAAAAACGGCCTGAGCCCCGAAGGATCAGACCGTTTTTCTTGGAAAGCAGAAAGGCCAAGCCTGAAACCAAAGGTTTTGCCCTTAGAGTATCCCGATCAGGAGGAATACCAGACCGGCTGCCATCAGGATGGCACCGATGAGAATGGATGTAAAGATCAGGATCACCAATCCCACGACCAGCAGGATGATACCGAGGATGCCAAACAAGCCCATGGCCTGGGTGGCTTCCGGCTCGGCTATGGCCACTTCGGCATCTGAGCCGGCCAATCGTTTCTCCATCATTCGGAGGGTCGACATTTCCTATAAGTAAAGGAAAGGTTTAGATTTAAATATATCATAAAAATCTATATCCCGGCAGTTGTGCTCATACAATTTCTTCCGGCGTTGCCTCCAGGGTTACCCGTGCCGGGGAGTTCAATCTTTCGTGCAGACCGGCTACCTTGGGTAATTCATATTCGAAAAAGTAGCGGAAGGTGTGCATTTTGCTTTGGTAAAACCGCAATTCTTCGCCTTCCTGTCCGGCAAGCAGTGCCTTTTGGGCTACGGTGGCCTGCCGGAGCCACTGCCAGGCGATCACGATCGTACCGAAATACTCCAGGAAGAGGGTGGCATCTGCCAGGAAGACTTCGGGCTTTTCCTGCATGGCCAGGCCCATCAGGTGCATGCTTGTTTTCTGCAGCTTTTTGGATTCCTCTACCAGACGGGAGGCGTATCCGCGGAGCGGTTCCAACTCCAGGGCTTCCTGCACGGCTGCTTTTACTTCTTTCATGAAAAAAGTGGCCGCTTTCCCGTTTTCGAGCAACATTTTCCGGCCGAGCAAATCCATGCCGTGGATGGTGGTGGTGCCTTCGTAAATGGAATTGATCCGAATGTCTCTATAATATTGTTCCAGAGGGAAGTCGTCGGTATAGCCTGCGCCGCCCAGCACCTGCATGCCGGCGCTGACCGACAGGTTGCCCATTTCGGCCGGCCAGGATTTGGCTACCGGGGTTAGCAGTTCGAGCAGCAGGTGGTTGCGTTTGCGGACCTCAGCGTCCGGGTGGTGCTCGGCCAGGTCGGCGTAAAGGCTGCACTGAGCCAGCA
>CAZXIX010000030.1:24124-41697 GCA_964640855.1 uncultured Saprospiraceae bacterium | reverse complement strand
TGCGCCTCAGCAAGGACTTGAACCTTGGACCTACGGATTAACAGTCCGCCGCTCTAACCAGCTGAGCTACTGAGGCATCATTTCATTCTGCCAAAGGCGGATGCAAATGTACCCGTTTCCGGATTATTGTGCAATATTTGTATCAAAATAATTTCGTGTATGAGTCTCTTAGCCGTAGGCACCGTCGCCTTCGATGATATCGAAACTCCGTTCGGAAGAGCGGAAAAAGTAATAGGTGGAGCAGCAACCTACATCACCCTGGCTGCATCCTATTTCGTGAAAAACCAGCAAATCGTATCCGTAGTCGGAGATGATTTTCCCCAATCTGAATTGGACGACCTGTCCAACCGGGGCATCAACCTGGAAGGCCTCCAGATCAAAGAAGGGGAGAAATCCTTCTTCTGGGCCGGAAAATACCGATCGGATCTCAACACCCGGGATACGCTCGATACCCAGCTTAACGTATTGGCCGATTTCGACCCTGTGTTGCCTGCCTCTTACCGGCATGCCGAGTATCTGATGCTGGGGAATCTGACGCCTGAGGTGCAGCAGCGCGTGCTGGACCAGATGGATAAGCGCCCCAAACTGGTGGCTCTGGATACTATGAACTTCTGGATCGATAGTGCCCTCGACAGCCTCAAGCAAGTACTCAAGCAGATCGATATTCTGATCATCAATGATGAGGAAGCCCGGCAGCTGTCCGGAGATTACTCGTTGGTTCGGGCGGCCAAGGTTATTCACCAGATGGGCCCCAAGGCGCTGATCATCAAAAAAGGCGAGAACGGCGCGTTGTTGTTTAAAGATGACCAGATCTTTTTTGCACCGGCCCTTCCCCTGGCGGAGGTCTTTGACCCGACCGGGGCGGGAGATACCTTTGCCGGAGGATTTATGGGTTATCTGGCTCGCACAGGAGATCTATCCTTTGAAGGCTTGAAGCGGGCCGTTATCTTCGGCTCCACCATGGCTTCTTTTTGTGTAGAAAAATTCAGCACCGAAAGACTGAAGGAGTTGGATCAGCAGCAGATCAACGCTCGCTTCGGCGAGTTCGTAGAATTGGTGCGTTTTAACGGTGAGGTCTAACGATCTCATTCTTCCTGAAACCGGCTTTTTCCCTTTTCCATCTCACCCGAATGTATCCTGGGCACTCTGGATTCAGGTTAAAATGGTAGCTTGACCATAACCCTATTCCCGGTTATTGAGTTATCCTTTTAGCCTATGAAAGAAATCGAAAAAGTGATCGAGGCCTACGATCAGACCCACTGGGAACAGGAACAGGCTGCCCTGGGGACGGTTATCAAGGTGGAGGAATCGGCTTATCGGCGGGTAGGTGCCCGCCTGTATGTCACCAGCAGCGGAAACTGGGTCGGAGGCATTAGCGGCGGCTGTCTGGAGGGCGATGCCTTGAAGCGGGCCCGCATGGCCATCGAAAGGAATAAAAGTTCCATCGTCGTCTATGATACTCTGGATGATGACAGTCACCAGATCGGTGTGGGCCTGGGCTGCAACGGCCGGATCGAGGTCATGTTTACGCCCATCTCCAGGGGCAGTGAAAATAATCCGATCGAGTTTCTCCGTTCCATCACATCCGCCCGCCGGACGTCGGTTTTGCTTCAGGTCCTCAGACAAGAGGGCGGAGACGAAAGCCTTATGGGGCGTTTCTTTCCGGAGAATCAGCAGGCCGACCTGGCCCGGGCTACCGGGCTTTCCGTTTCAAAACTTGAGAAAGCCGTAGGAAAAACCAGGGAAAAAGGTAAATCCCAGGTTTTTGTCCTGCCCAATACTGCGGACCAGGAATACGAGATCCTGATTGAATTGATCCGCCCCAAGATCAAATTGATTTGTGCCGGAGACAATTACGATGTCAATGCCTTTGTGCGCATTGCCACCGAGTTGGGGTGGGAAATACACGTAGCCGGAAAATTGCGCAAGCTGGATCGAACGGTTTTCAGTCTGGCCCATTCCGTTTGTTCCTATGCGGATTTGGAACAGATCCCTATCGATGATCATACCGCCCTTGTCTTGATGTCGCACGACTATAAGATCGACCTTAGCCTGATCAAAAAGTTCGCCGGGAAGGCCATTCCCTACCTGGGTATGTTGGGTCCGCGCAAGCGCTTGATCAAGATGCAGAAAGAACTGGAGGAAGAAGGGCAAGACATCGACCTGACAAAAATGGTGAACCTGTATTCGCCTACGGGCCTGGATATTGGTGCCGAAAGTCCGGAAGAAATTGCCCTATCGATCGTTGCTGAAATCATCGCCGTCATGCGTGGCCGGAAAGGTAATTTCCTGCGATACCGGCAAGGGCCGATTCATGAGCGGGATTGAGGAGCGGTAAATAATAGGTTTAGGCGAATCCAAAATTTATAATCCAAACGCAAAACTATTTATTAGCCAATTGGCCGCAGGCGGCATCGATGTCCTTGCCACGGCTTCGACGCAGGGTGGCCATTACGCCCTGATCCCGCAGTCTTCGGGCGAAATTGTTGATCCGGTCTTCTTCGGATTTAACGAAAGAAGCCCCTTCGATCGGATTGTACTCAATGATATTCACCTTGACCGGAAAACGTCGGCAGAGCCGGGCCAGATTGTCGGCATCCTCATAGGTATCATTGAAGCCCTGAAAGGCGATGTATTCGTAGCTGATCTTGCCCCTCGTATTTTGGTAGAAATAGTCCAGGGCTTCCATGAGAGCTGCCAGGTTATTTTGTTCGTTGATCGGCATGATCTCGTCTCTTTTGCTGTCATCCGCAGCATGCAGTGACAGGGCGAGGTTGGTCTTGCAGCCATCGTCGGCCAGCCGTTTGATCATTTTGGCGATGCCGGCCGTGCTGATGGTGATGCGTTTGGGGGACATGCCCAATCCATCGGGTGAGGTGATCCGCTCTATGCTTTCCATCACATTCCGGTACGCCAGCAGAGGCTCACCCATGCCCATGTATACGATATTCGTCAAGGGATGGCCAAAGCGTTCCTCCGATTGGCGATTAACCAGCAGGACCTGGTCGAATATTTCTGCGGCATCCAGGTTTCTCAGGCGGTCCATTCGGCCGGTGGCGCAGAATTTGCAGCTCAGGCTGCAACCGACCTGAGAAGAGACACAAACCGTATAGCGATCATCTTCGGGTACAGGGATCAGTACAGATTCGATCAGATGCCCGTCGTGCAGGCGAAAGCGCGATTTGATGGTGCCGTCCAGGGAATTCTGTACCAGATCTTCTTTAAGGTGAAGGATGTCGAAGGTTTCTTCCAACCGAATCCTCAGGCTTTTGGAAAGGTTGGTCATCTCCCCGAAGGAATGGGCTCCTTTTTCCCACAACCATTGCCGCACTTGTTTCGCCCGGAAAGCTGGTTCCCCCCAGGTTTTAAACTGCTCCTGCAACTCTTCCAGGGAGAGTTTCCGAATGTCCTTTTTTGTTGCTACTGAATCCATTAGGCAAAGTTAAGGCTTGTGTTTGGTTTTGAAAGAACGGTTTTTGGGCTTTTCGGAAATCATTCTGGCATGATTCTTGTTATTATTGGCGTTGGCAAAAGCAAACCATGGCCCGACTCAGCACATCCACCGTTCAACGTACCGAACAAACAACGTCTCCGCTGCAGATCCAGTTGATGAAGTTGTTGAAGGTCCCGGATGTCCAACTGGAATCGGTCATTGAAAAGGAACTGGAAAAGAATGAGTTGCTGGAGCGGGAGCCGCCCTCGAGCGAAGAAGAGTTTTCATACACTCCTTCGACCGCCTATTCGGGAGCCAGCCGCGAAGAGGTGCAGTTTCCCCCTATCGAATACAAACCTACCTTATTCGATTTCCTGGACCAGCAGTTGGGCACTCTGGAATGGGAATCGGAATTTGACCTGGTCATTGCCGACCATATCATCGGCAGCATAGGCCCTTCCGGTTATCTGGGCCGTTCGCTGGAAGCCATACAGGACGATATTTTGCTCAAAGAGTATGAGGAGGTTCCTCTGTCCAGGCTCAAAAGTATTCTGGAAAAGGTCCAGCAGCTGGATCCTCCGGGGATTGCGGCACGCAACTTACAGGAGTGCTTACTCATTCAGCTGGAACAATTGCTGAAACGGGATCTGGATCGCCGACCCGATGAAGAAAAGGAAGATCTCCAAATGGCCTATCGGGTTATTCGGGATGCCTTTGACCCCTATTCCAGAAGGCACTTCCAAAAAGTAGAAAACAAATTGAATATCACCACGGACGCCCTCAGGCGGGCGGATGAAAAGATCCGGCATCTCAATCCCAAACCGGCCAGCAGCTATACGGTGACCAACCAGCAGGAGCCTTCTTATGTGGTTCCGGATTTCCTGATCACCAACCGGGAGGGAAAGCTCGATGTTTCCCTCTACAATCAAAAAACTCCCCGGTTGCGGGTGAATGATTTCTACTCGGAAGTGTTGCAAAGCCTGAAAGACGACGGACGGGTTCCGCAAAAGAAGAAAGACGAATACGCCTACATCAAGCAGAAAGTGGATTCCGCAAAGTGGTTCATCGAAGCCATTCGGCAACGCCAGCAGACGCTGCTCAAGACCATGCGTGCGATCGTGGATTATCAACAGGAGTATTTTCGCTCGGGAGACATACGGGATCTGCGGCCCATGATCTACAAGGATATCGCAGAGATAACCGGTCTCGATATTTCGACTATCTCCCGGGTGGTGAACAGCAAATTCGTACAGACCGAGTTCGGGACCAAACGGCTGAAAGACTTTTTCTCCGAAAGCATCAGCACGGAAAGCGGCGAAGAGGTGTCCAATCTGGAGGTGAAAGAGAAGCTCAGGGAATTGATCGATCAGGAGGATAAGCGGCGCCCCCTTTCCGATCAGAAACTGGCGGAGAGGCTTCAGGAATTGGGCTATCACATTGCCCGACGGACAGTGGCGAAGTATCGGGAAGAATCCCTGGGGATTCCCAAGGCAACGTTGAGAAAGGAGCTTTGAAGCAATAAGGGGTTTATTGCCTATCCAGGCCCTCCAGGATCACGCTGCAAGCGCACCGGATCTCTTCCTCGCTGATGATCAAAGGGGGGGCAATGCGCAAACTGCGATTGTTGAATAGGAACCAATCGGTGATCACTCCTTTCTCCAGGCAATAGTCGATCACGCTTTTCACCTCATCAAAATCACTCAACTCCACCGCCATCCACAGTCCGGCGTGCCGGACTTCCACGATGCGGGGGTGCTTTAGCCATTCGACAAACAAGGCCTCTTTTTTCTTAACCGAGGATATCAAGTCGCTATCCAGTAAGTTCTGCAGCGTGGCCAGGGCCGCGGCGCAACTGACCGGGTGCCCGCCAAAAGTGGTGATGTGCCCGAGAATGGGATCCCGGGCCAGGCTGTGCATGACTTCCCGGGAGGCAATGAAAGCGCCGATGGGCATTCCCCCTCCCAGGCCCTTGGCCAGGAGCAAGATGTCGGGAATGATCCCATACTGTTCGAAAGCGAAAAGGGTTCCCGTCCTACCCATGCCGGCCTGGATCTCATCCAGGATCAGCAGGCTGCCCGTCTCGTCGCAACGCTGGCGAAGTTTTTTTAGAAAATCATTCCAGGGTCTGCGAATGCCCCATTCTGCCTGGACGGTCTCGACGATCACGGCCGCCGTGCGTTCGGAAATCCGCTGCAGGCACCATTCGCAGTTGAATTCCAAATGCCGAATACCGGGGAGAAGCGGAAAAAAAGCCTGGGTAAAATCGGTGGGGTCCATCAGGCTGGCGGCTCCCTGTGTACTGCCGTGGTAAGCTTTGCGGGCGGCTATGATCTCTCCGCGTCCGGTATAGCGCTTGGCCAGCTTCATGGCACCTTCTGCGGCTTCGGTCCCGGAATTGACCAGGTAAACCGAGTCGAGCGGATCCGGCAAGTTATCCGCCAACAGACTGGCCAGTTGCACTTGAGGTTCCAACACAAATTCCCCGTACACCAGGGTGTGCATATAACGGGCCGCCTGCTTTTGAACGGCACCCACGACCTCTGGGTGACAATGCCCCAGGCAGCTGACCCCGATCCCAGCGATCAGATCCAGGTAACTCTTTCCTGATTTGTCATACAGGTACATCCCCTCAGCTCGCTCAATCTCCAGGCCGAGGGGGAAGTCGCTGGTTTGAGCGACGTGTTGCAGGAAGAGTTGTCGGAGGTTGGGCATGGGGATGTTGGATAAGGAATGCGAAGGTAGGCAATGAACGAAAGAACCGAAGAACGCTGGTCTGCCTGCTACGGTTTGGGGTTCCCAAAGTGTTTGGCCAGAAACGCATCGAATTCCGGTTGGATCCGGACATAGGCCAGTTTATCTTCCTTCAGGATGCGATCTTTTCCCTGCAGGCCGTATTCCAGTGCTTTTTCCAGTTTTTCATAAGCTTCCTCCTTTTTTTCTTCCAGACTCGCTATGCAGGCCAGCAAAAAGAAGGTTTCCGGGTCGTTCGATCGAATGTTCAAGGCTTTGCGGAAAAAGGATTGGGCCGATTCGAGATCGTATTCATTCAACTCCTGGATCCCTTTTTGGTGAAAACGACCCAAGGCGCGGCGGATGATGGGTTCTGATTTCTCGTTTTCGCGGACCCCGTAGCTGCCATTGGGCAAAAAGCCGTACACCTGAGCGTCGATCAAGTCCCCGTCCTTGAAAATGTTGCATTGCATTTCCATCATGATGAGATTGTTGACGTATACCTCTACGTCAAAAAGGCTCCCCTGGTACTCGAAGGTATGTAAAGTGGTAAGCCGGGTGATGTTGCGCTTTTCGGCTACGAGATCCTCGTTGGCATAAATTTTCTCTTTCCCATTAAGGAGGGAAAGCCACACGCGTATGATGACACCGGGTCCGTGATGTACGAACCAGACTCCGCTTACGTAGTCCGTAGAAGAAGAATTGGGCAGGTTCTTCATAACCTCAATATAGTATTCCGGATTTAGTATATGAATTAACCTTCTTTTATACGTCCTTAAATGATGAAGTTCTCTATCTTCATTTCATGAAAATCACCACACTTCCCAAACAGCCCTCCCTGGTCTGGTCTTACCTGATTGTCGGCAGACTTCTTTATTTCTCTATGTGGCTTTTTGTTCTGGAATCCCTGTTGTTTTGGCAAGCCCTGAAGCACGCCTTTTCCAACGGGCATCATATGCTTTTGTTGGCCTTTTGGATGGCCTGCTTCGGTTTCTCTTTTGTCCACATTTTTTTAGTCCTGGCAGATGGCTGGTCCCGCTTTCAAAACTACAAACGCATCAAGGACCAGCTTTTTGTACATGGTTTTCAACCGCGGCTGGTACACATGTACATGGGCTCCAAATGCCAGCGTATGGCGGTGGAAACAGCAGCCGACGAATTGGGGATCGGGCCTGAGGTGAGAGCCTATTTTTACCATAACGGCTATCGCTGGTTCCACTTCATTCCCGATTTTATGGTGAGGGATCCGTTTTTCTTCTTCCGGCGGTATTTCTGGGGCCGCACCTTCCTGGAAAAATATTACGAGCCCCGCTTCGATTTCCGGCAACTTGAATGCGAGCTTGCCCGCTCATGATCACGGCTACCGGGTTGACCAAGAAATTCCAGGGGATAGTAGCCCTGGACCATGCTTCCCTGGAGGTAGCTCCCGGAAGGGTGGCGGGGGTATTGGGACCCAATGGGGCAGGCAAGTCTACCCTGTTCAAAATTTTGTGTGGACTGTTGGCCCCGGATCAGGGGCAGTACCGTATTTCCGGAACCGGCCCCAAAAAAGCCGGAGCCATCATCGAAGGGCCGGCGCTCTATGGTTATCTGAATGCCCGGGACAACATCCATGCGTTTGCCTATGCCCAGGGTGCCCGGATGAGCCCGGCGGAAATAAGGGAACTTCTGGAAAAAGTGGGACTTCCTCACGACCGAAAGGACCGGGTTTCTCACTTTTCCATGGGTATGAAACAAAGACTGGGCATTGCCATTGCCCTTCTGAACCGGCCTTCCGCTCTGATTCTGGATGAACCTTTTTCGGGCCTGGACCCTCTGGGCAAACAGGCCTTGCGGGAACTTATCCGAAAACTGGCCGAACAGGAGAAGCTGGCCATTCTGGTTTCCTCGCATCTGCTGGATGAACTGGAAAAAGTCTGCCAGGATCTATACGTGCTTTGGAATGGACAGGTGGTTGCTCAAGGGGCCGTTCAGGATCTGCTGACCCGGATGGTTTCTTCTTATCGAATCACCGCATCGAACCTTGAGAAATCCGACTGGCTAAAGGAAAACGGAGCCAGGCTGGAAGAAGGCTCGGCCCTGCTTCCATTATCGCGGCAGGAGGTGCCCGGGGTCCTTTCCATCCTCCTGGCCGAAGGGGTGGAGGTAGCAGCCTGTGTCCCCCAGATGGATTGGAATCAATTTTTCAAGGCTCCCGGCATATGATGGCTTTATTCCGGATAGAATGGTTCAAGTTGCTGCGTCAGCCGCGGACCTATTATGCGCTGGGCGCCCTGATCCTGATCGAATGGATCATCCTGTTCACAGCCTGGCTGCAGGGACAGGAGCTTATTGAAATCCTGTTGGAAAACCTGGAAGAAGCTTTTCACCTCGAGGGAAACTTGTTGAATGGCAATCTGCTTTTGTACGTCCTGCTCAACTCGCTCTGGTTCAACTTGCCTCTCATTTTGATGATCGTCACTTCGGGGCTTCTCACCAGCGAGTACAAGGACCGTACGGTGCAGGCCATGCTCCTGCAGGCGGTTGACAAACGAAGGTTTATTTTGGCCAAATACGCCGTGGCGGTTTCCGTGTCTCTGGTGGTCGTCCTGTTCATGTCGGCTTCCAGCGCTCTGTTTTCCTATGCTTTATTCGGGGGTGGTGACCTGGTTGTTTATCTGGGCAGCTTAAACTTTTTCCCGCAGGAGGAAGCCCTGTTCCGCATCTTGCTGGCCTTTGGGGCCGGGGCCTTGATCATGATCTTTTATGCGGTCGTGAGCCTTACTTTGGCCGTTTTTTTTCGGGAATCGACCCAGACCTGGATCCTGAGCGCATTGTTCCTGGTCGTAGCTAACCTCCTGTTGAAGGTAGAGCTGGGTGAGGGTTTCCCCAGCCGTTTCTTTTTTCCCAAATTGCTGGATACCTGGCAATGTTTCTTTTACCACGAGATCGATTGGTCGGCCATCGGGTTGAATTCGAGTATACTATTGCTCTATACCTTGATGTTTGGGTGGTTGGGCGTTTATTATTTCATGAAATCGGATGTGCCATGAAATTTTCAGGGATCTGGATACTGCTTTGTCTGACCTCGCCGGTCTTTTCCCAGCACATGGACCCCGATCTGCAGGAGGTCCGGGATCGGCTGGATTCGATCCGGTCGTTTTCGGCCGATTTGCAACTGGACCTGGATGTGGACTTCATCAACATGCCGACCAAAAAGGCAAAGGTTTTTTTTGAACAGGGCAAGCCTTTAAAATTCGAAGGGGAAGATTTCCTGATGATCCCGAGGCGCGGGCTTGACTTTTCCATGCAGGAAATTTTTCGTTATCCGTCTTTAATAGTGGACCGGACCACGGAAGAGCAGTCCCGTCAAGGCATTCGTACCCTCAGCGTAATCCCCAACGATCCGCAATCCGATCTGGCCCTGGCCACGCTTAGCCTGGACACCCGAGCCCGGCGAATTTTGAATGCCGAGATGACGACCCGGCAGGAGGGCACCTACCGGATGATTTATCAATATGGTGACGAAAAGATCGCTCTTCCTTCCGGGATCGAAGTCCTATTTGAATTGGATCGCCTGAAGATCCCCCTGAATTTCATGGGAAAGGACACCGAAATGGATCGCAAGGCCATGAAAGCGGAAGGGAAAAAATCAGGCCGGATCTTCCTTAAACTGGACAACTATGAGGTTCAGGTCCGCTAGCATCTCTATCGTGAATAAGTTAATTTGATTCGGGGAAAAGGCAAGCGGGATGTCGATGAAAAAAGTGCAACTCCGGCGGTTTTTCGAGGACAACAGCCAGCTAACCGGCGATGTGTTGGCCATAGAGGAGCCCATGGAGATCCGGATAGCCTGGGGAAAAGGAACCCAACGCGGGGAAAAATCGCTTTCCATCACCATGCGCACGCCGGGAGCAGATGTGGACCTGGCTATGGGTTTTCTTTTTACAGAGGGGATCATCGCCCGTAGCAGCGATATCCTTGCTGTGAAATTTCCGGCTGCAGGTCTACAGGAAGATGCCCGGGAGAATGTCATTCTGCTGGAGCTCCACCCGGATCTGGCCTTCGAACCCGACCGGTTGAGTCGCCATTTTTATACCTCCAGCAGCTGCGGGGTCTGTGGCAAGACATCCATCGAATTGGTTCAGCAAACGATCTGCCACTTTCCCAAAAAAGGAGTGCCTCAGGTATCTAAGCAGATTCTCACCCAACTGTCCGAGGCCCTGGTCAGAGCCCAACCCATCTTCTCACAAACCGGTGGTATCCATGCCGCCGGGCTATTCTCTCCAGGGGGGGAGCTGCTTTTGGGCCGCGAGGATGTCGGCAGGCACAACGCCCTGGACAAACTGATCGGTGCGGCGCTGCGCAAGGACCTCATCCCGCTGTCCGAATACGTCCTGCTGGTCAGCGGGCGGGCGAGTTTTGAGCTGGTGCAGAAAGCCTTGATGGCCGGCATCCCCCTGCTGGCTGCTGTGGGGGCACCTTCGAGCCTGGCGGTAGAGTTGGCCGAGGATTACGACATGACCTTGATCGGTTTTTTAAAGGAACACAGCTTCAATCTATATGCCGGGCCAGGACGTTTGACAAAATAAAGGCGGATTGGAAAAATGCATTCGGCAGCGTATTTTTCACTTTCCGGCTCAAATCGGAATGCGCATGAAACCGACCAAACAAAATCAGGTGGAAAAGGAAAGGAGCAGGACGTCTGCGCAGCCCCCCATTCAGCCAGGCGACTTGAAATTGGGGAAACCCAAGAACAACTCAGCCGGCTTCCCCGGTATGTTTGCTGCCTTTCGGCATGTTGGCCGCTATATGGGCCCCGGCCAGGCTGTGAAGACCCTGTTTCGTCTCAACCAGCATGGCGGGATCGACTGCCCCGGCTGCGCCTGGCCGGACCCGGAAGACGAGCGGTCCCGGCTGGGAGAATACTGCGAAAACGGGGTTAAGGCCATTTCGGAGGAGGCGCAGAAGAAAGCGATCGGGGCGGATTTCTTTGCCCGCCATTCGATTGAGGAGCTATCGGGCTGGTCGGATTTCCAGTTGGGAAAGACGGGCAGGTTGATCGAGCCGCTGTTCCTGGCCGAGGGAGATACGCACTATCGGGCCATTCCCTGGGAAGAGGCCTTTCGGTTGATCGGGCGGGAACTCAATGCTTTGGATTCACCGGATGAAGCCATTTTCTATACTTCCGGGCGCGCCAGCAATGAAGCCGCTTTTTTGTATCAACTTTTTGTGCGGGCGTACGGTACCAACAACCTGCCGGATTGCTCCAACATGTGCCACGAAAGCAGTGGCAAAGCGCTGGGAGAAACCCTGGGCATTGGTAAAGGCTCTGTTACGCTGCCAGACTTTTTCGAAGCCGAACTCGTCATCGTGATGGGCCAAAACCCGGGGACCAATCATCCCCGTATGCTGAAAGCTCTGGAGCGCTGCAAGGAAAACGGCGGTCGGATCATCACGATAAATCCGCTCCGGGAAGCGGGCCTGGTCAAATTTACCGATCCGCAGCGACCCTTGAAAATGCTGACGGGCGGTACCCGGTTGACGGATCTTTTTTTGCCCGTGCGGGTGAACGGAGACCTGGCTTTGCTGAAAGCCATTATGAAATGGCTTTGGCACCGGGAGCAACAGCAGCATGATGTTTTTGACTGGGAATTCATCAAAGAAAAAACAAAAGGATACGAAGCCTGGCTGGAAGATATCAAGACCTACGACTTCAACGAACTCACTGAAAAAAGCGGCGTTTCCCGCGAAAAGATCCAACAAGCGGCCGAGTGGATCGCAGAAAGCCAAAAGATCATCATTTGCTGGGCCATGGGACTCACCCAGCACGAGAACGGGGTGGACAACATTCGCGAAATCGTTAATCTGTTGTTGCTGAAAGGCAGTATTGGAAAACCGGGAGCGGGGACCTGCCCCGTTAGAGGTCATTCCAATGTACAGGGCGACCGCACCATGGGAATTTGGGAAGCTCCCAAAGAAGCCTTTCTGGACAAACTGGAAGAGGTCTTTGATTTCAAACCGCCTCGAAAACACGGATACGCCACCGTGGATGCCATCCAGGCCATGCATCGCGGAGATGCCCGGGTGTTCATCGCACTGGGCGGGAATTTTTTGTCGGCCTCGCCGGATACGGAATATACCGCAGAGGCTCTTCGCCAATGCGATCTGACCGTTCAGGTGAGTACCAAGCTGAACCGGAGCCACCTGGTACACGGCAAGAAAGCCCTGATCCTGCCCTGCCTCGGCCGCACGGATAAAGACGTCAATGCCGCCGGGGAGGAGCAATTCGTCAGCGTAGAAAACTCCATGGGGGTCATCCATCGGTCGAAAGGCGTCCTGAATCCGCCGGGGCCCATGCTGAAAAGCGAACCCGCCATTGTGGCCGGGATGGCCGAAGCCACGCTGGGTTCGCGATCTAAAATAGACTGGGGCCATCTCGTTTCGGATTACGACCACATTCGGGAGGCGATCGAAAAAGTGGTGCCGGGCTTCGAAGAGTACAATCGCCGGGTGCGGGAAGACGGCGGTTTTTACCTGCCCAATGGCGCCCGGAGAGGAGAATTTCGAACCCGAAGCGGTAAAGCCCTGTTCACCGTGAATAAACTGCCCGGGTTGGAAGTTCCCGACGGCCATTTCCTGATGTTCACCATCCGGAGCCACGATCAGTTCAACACCACCATCTACGGTCTGGATGACCGGTACCGGGGTATCTATCGGGAACGGCGTGTGGTTTTGATGAACGATTCCGACATGAGATCATCGGGGCTGGAAAACAAAGAAGAGGTTGATTTGGTCAGTAGTTATGAGGGTGTGGACAGAAAAGCGGAACGTTTCATCGTGGTCCGCTACGAATTGCCCCAGGGCTGCGTGGCCACCTACTTCCCGGAAGCAAACGTCCTGGTGCCCGTCAACCGGTACGCCCGGGGCAGCAAAACCCCGATATCGAAGTCGGTGGTGGTCCGGGTTGAAAAACGGATTTGAACGCATGCGGGGAGTTGGTTGAGTGGTAAAGTAGTTGAGTGGTAGAGTGGATCTGCCTGCCGAGCTTCCTTGAAATAAAATACCTTCGCGGGTTCTTGAATGAAGATACATGCCTAAACTTTTCGACAATCACGGCCGGCCGATCAACTACCTCCGCCTCGCGGTGACGGATCGTTGCAATCTGCGATGCTTCTATTGCATGCCGGAGGAAGGGATTCAGTATGTAAAGAAGAAAGAGCTGCTGACTTATGAGGAAATGCTTCGCATGGTGGGGGTGTTGGCCGAAATGGGCATCGAAAAGGTAAGGATCACGGGGGGCGAGCCTTTCGTCAGGCGGGACATGATCGGCTTTTTGGAGGCGCTGTGTCGGATCAAGGGAATCCGAAAGATAAACCTGACCACCAACGGGACGCTAACCGAAGACAAGATCCCCGATTTAAAAAGGATGGGGATCGCCTCGGTCAACCTGAGCCTCGATAGTCTGGATCGCGAGCGCTTTTTTAAGATCACCCGCCGGGATATGTTCGACCAGGTGATGGCCAGCTTTCACGCACTGGTCGATTCCGGCATTCCTACCAAGCTCAATGCCGTGGTCATGGACGGGAAAAACATCGATGATCTGATCCCCATGGCCGAGTTGTCCCGGGATTATCCGGTCGACGTACGCTTTATCGAGGAAATGCCCTTCAATGGAGAAGGGAGCCATTATGATACCCTGGCCTGGAATCACCGAAAGATCCTGGACCACCTGAAAAGTGCTTTTCCCGAGCTGGAAAAAGTACCGGACCCTCCTTTCAGCACTTCGGCCAATTACCGGGTGCCCGGATTCAAAGGGAAGGTCGGGATCATCGCCGCCTACAGCCGCACCTTCTGCGGCACTTGCAACCGCATACGGGTTACGCCCCAGGGTTTGCTCAAGACTTGCCTCTATGACGATGGGGTTTTCAACGTCCGGGACCTCATGCGCCAGGGCGCTACGGATGCCCAGGTGCGGGATGCCTTTCTTTCGGCCTTGAGCCATCGGGCCAAAGATGGGTGGGAGGCAGAGCGGAATCGAAACTTTGGTCTGCCCGTCAGAGAAAGCATGAGCACCATTGGGGGGTAGGGAGTGGCGATCGCTGTTTTATGATTACGGATGGAGGGACGGTGATGCAGATGAGAGAAAAAGCTTTAAAGAAATTTCCATATAATCTTATAGATTTTTACAAGGGGGTTTTGTCTATTCAATTTGGTAAATTGAGGTATGGATAAATTGCTTTCCCGGGTGACCGTAAATGAGTCGGTGCTTAATGGTAAGCCTTCGATCCGTGGTTTGCGGATCAGTGTGAAAACCATTTTGGAGTTCTTGTTTGCTGGTGAAACCAGAGAAGAAATCTTAAAACAATATCCGGACCTGGAACCAGAGGATATTGATGCTTGTATTGCTTTTGCTTTACTGGCTGCTGACCAGCACTTTTCTTTTCATGAATTGGCGGCTTAGCGTTTACACGCGGCATTTTTATTTCAAAATGGTATAACTATCGTTACGAAAGATTCTGACTTCTCTGATCGGATTGAAACCATTAAGTAGGAAGGTGAAGTTGAATTCGGATGGAGGGAGGCTTTAGGATTTCCTCCTTTTCAAAATTCCGGAAAATCCAATTCAAAAGAGGCTTAATGCCCACCTTTGGTAAACCTTTCTCAGCTACTTCACTGCATCATTAAGCCTCTCTGTGCCCAGGGAAGGGTACATTTTGTATCCACCAATTCCCTATATTTCCAGCTGATTTTTTTCACTCGACAAAAAAAGGCACCCTTATGAGGATCACCATCTTATTCTCATTTTTCCTTTTGGCTGGAATCAGCTTGTCTGCCCAACTCCCGGAAGACTTCTTCATTCCGACTGAGATTCAGCGAGCCTACCGGATGGGAACTCGCAGCCTGGAGGGCAAGCCCGGGCCAAATTTCTGGCAGAACCAGGCTGATTACAGCCTGGAAGTTGAGGTCGCGCCCCTGGAAAAACACATCAGCGGAAAAGCAACCATCGATTACCAGAATAACAGCCCGGACGAACTGGACTTTATTTACTTCACGCTGCTGTCCAATATTGCCCGAACCGGGAATGTGCGGGATGAAGCCCTGCCGGAAAGCTGGGTGGGCGAGGGCACCGTTATCAAGTCCCTGAAGATCAATGACGCCTCCATCGACCTGGATAGCCGCCAAAGCGTCTTCCAATTCGGGACCAACATGCGGGTTCGCCTGCCCGAGCCTTTGTCTTCCGGCCAATCGCTCCGGATGGAACTGGAGTGGGAGGAGGATTTGCCAGACGGAGATGCCGGCCGTCACGGTTTTGTGGACAGTACGACCTGCTTTGTCGGTTATTGGTACCCGAAAGTGTCGGTATACGACGACATTGACGGCTGGGATACCAACAGCTTTTTGGGCCAGGCCGAATTCTACAGCGAGCTATCCAACTTTGACGTCTCCATTTCCATACCCGAGACCTACAGCGTTTGGGCTACCGGAACCCTTCAAAATGCGGATGAGGTGCTCCCCGCCGAAATCCTGTCCCGCTACCGGGAAGTAAGCCGCGGGGAGGTGACCACCCTGATCGGTGAGCGCGATCTCAAATCCGGGCTACGGATGAAGTCGGATACCTGGCGTTTCCGGGCAGAGGAAGTTCCCGACTTCGCCTTTGCTTTCAGCGATCACTACATCTGGCAATCGACTATCCTTCCTACGGAGCGGCAGGAAGTACGGATCAGCTCCGTGTATCCGGCTTCGCGGAAGCGGTTTTGCGAAAAGACCGTTTCCTGGCAAGCGGACATCATGAAGTTTTTCTCGGAGGAGATGCCGGGAGTTCCTTTCCCCTATCCGGCATTCACCAGCTTCTATAAGCCTTATCCCAGCGGCGGTATGGAGTTTCCCATGATGGCCAACAATGGCTCTCCCGAACAGCCTGTGAGGATGGTGGGGCTCACCGCCCATGAAATGTACCACATGTACAAGCCTTTCTACCTCCGGATCAACGAAGAGAAGTATGCCTGGATGGACGAAGGCTGGGCGGATTTTATGGACGTAAGGGCTGCAGAGGCAGTCCTGGGCATTGAAATGACGGATGCTCAGCGGATCAATCAAAAGTTCTCTCTGGAGCGTAATCTGGGTTCTCAGACCAACGTTCCCATGATCACCTCTACAGCTTATCAGAATGACGATAACTACGGCTATACTTCTTACACCCATCCATCTTTCATTTACGGGCTGCTGGAAGAGGCTCTCGGAGAAGAAAAATTCAAGGAGTGCCTGCAAGGGTATATGAACCGTTGGGTGCATAAGTCGCCCACGCCTTACGATTTCTTCATGGCTTTCAATGATCTGTCGGGCGAGGATCTGTCCTGGTTCTGGAAGCCCTGGTTTATGGAATGGGGCTACCCGGATCTCGGGATACAGGAAGTGGAGCCCGGCAAGGTTACCGTCGTACAAAAGGGAAACAAGCCCATTTCCGTCCATCTGGAAATGATCTTTGAAGACGGAAGTTCTCTGGAGAAGGAATTGGGTATCTCGGTTTGGGAAACGGGAAGCAAGGAGTTGGCATTCAGTTTCCCGGATGAAAAAAAGATAGCGCGGGTACATCTGAATGCCTGGCTGCCGGACATCGATCCCTCCGATAATTTTTACCTGGCGGAAGGTGAAACGCAAGGGATGGACATGAGCGATTTCGTGGGTACATATGGTCTGGGCGGAAATACGAACAGTGTGGCTTACGTGACCGGCGGAGATCAACATCTGATCTTTGAATCCTCCGGCACCGGCAATCGATACCTGTTGCTTCCGGTAGGGAAGGACAAGTTCAAATCTCCGGACGGGACCTTCAAGATGGAGTTCAAGCGGGACGCCAACGGCAAGGTAAGCGGCTACAAGTCCAATCGAATGGGGAATTCCTTTGAGGATAAGCGGATTGAGTAGGAGAAGAACTACGGCAGGCGGACGGGGATGAAGGAATGAAAGAATGAAGGTGATTAGCTTCCTCGGTTCCTCTCTGCCTTCGGCAGACAAGCGTTCTTCCGTTTCCCCCCTTTGTTGGTCCAATAGATTTGGCCGAGTTATTTCTGCCGGCTATCATGAGAGTAAAACAGACCCAACATGCAAAGTCACGAAATCGACTATCAGATCTATGGCGAAGAAATGCAGTTCGTGGAAATCGAGCTGGATCCCTACGAAACCGTGATCGCCGAGGCGGGCGCTTTTATGATGATGGATCCGGAGATCGAGTTGACCACGATCTTTGGCGACGGTAGCCATCAGGAAGAGCAGAGCGGCATCTGGGGGAAAGTGATCTCCGCAGGCAAGCGTTTGCTCACCGGCGAAAGTCTCTTTATGACGGCTTTCACCCATGGCGGCAAGGGCAAGAAAAAAGTCTCCTTTGCCTCTCCTTATCCGGGGCGGATCATTGCCGTTGACCTCACCC
>CAZXIX010000030.1:17715-24114 GCA_964640855.1 uncultured Saprospiraceae bacterium | reverse complement strand
CCAAAAGGAGGGCAAGATCGTCTGCCAGAAAGATGCCTTTCTGTGTGCAGCGAAAGGCGCATCCGTTGGAATTGAGTTCAGCCAGAAGTTGGGACGCGGATTCTTCGGCGGCGAGGGCTTCATCATGCAAAAGATCGAGGGCGACGGCCTGGCTTTCCTGCATGCCGGTGGTACAGTCGTGGAAAAGCGCCTGGAAATAGGGGAGGTACTTCGGGTGGACACCGGTTGCCTGGTCGGCTTCACCCGCCACGTTGATTATGACATTGAGCGCATCAAAGGTATTCGGAATATGTTCTTCGGCGGTGAAGGGATGTTCTATGCTCGCCTGGAAGGACCGGGTACGGTCTGGATCCAATCGCTTCCCTTCAGCCGCATGGCCGATCGGGTGCTTAGAGCCTCCAAATTCTACGCTGGCAAGAGCAAGGGCGAAGGGTCGGTACTCGGCGGACTGGGCGATATCGTGATGGGGGATAATTGGTGATTTTGATGTCGCGATGTAGCGATGTCACAATGTCGCGATGTTTGCCGCCTTCGGCGGCGTTTGCAGCGGCTATCGCCGCGTTATCAAGTTGGATGTAGCAGCTTCGCTGCGATCCGCCTGTTTTTTCCAAAATCTCCTACCTTTGCAATTCGGTTCAAAACTACCCGATATTTTCCATGGCCACACCGCGAACGGTATCGTTTTACACGCTGGGCTGCAAGCTCAATTACTCCGAAACTTCCGCCATCGGGCGGCTGTTTGAGCAGGCCGGCTATGGGGAAGTGCCTTTCAGCCAGGGAGCCGATATTGTGGTGATCAATACCTGCTCCGTCACCGAATTTGCGGACCGCAAGTGCCGGCAGGTCGTGCGCAAAGCCCTTCGAAAATCTCCGGAAGCCAAGGTAATCGTGATCGGTTGCTACGCCCAACTCAAGCCGCAGGAGATCGCCGATATTCCGGGGGTGGACCTGGTATTGGGAGCGGCCGAAAAGTTCCGTATCCTGGATTTTGTGGATGACCTGAGCAAAGCTCCCGGAAAGGGGATGGTGCAGGCAGGCGAGGTGAAAGAGGCCAATGGTTTCGAGCATGCCTTTTCCTTCGGCGACCGTACGCGTTCTTTCCTGAAGGTACAAGACGGTTGCAATTACAAATGCACCTTTTGCACCATCCCGCGTGCGCGCGGAGCCAGCCGGAGCGATACGGTCGAGAATGTGGTAGCCCGGGCCAGGCACATCGCCGAGCTGGGGGCCAAAGAGATCGTCCTCACCGGTGTCAACATCGGTGATTTCGGAAATGGGACCGAGGTCATCGAAGGCGTTCGACCCAGGAAAGAGGCTCTTTTCATCGACCTCATACGGGAGTTGGATCGGGTCGAAGGGGTGGAACGCTTCCGGATCTCCAGCATAGAGCCCAATCTCTGCACCGATGAGATCATCGAATTCGTCGCTCAATCCCGGCGTTTTGTGCCGCATCTACATATGCCACTGCAGAGCGGCAACAACAAGCAACTGCGCGAAATGCGTCGTCGCTACAAACGGGAGCTCTATCAGGATCGCGTGGCCCGGATCAAGGAACTCATGCCCTATGCCTGCATCGGCGTGGATGTGATCGTGGGTTTCCCCGGCGAGACGGATGCGGATTTCAAGGAAACCTATCGCTTCCTGAACGAACTGGATATCTCCTATCTGCACGTATTCACCTACTCAGAACGGGCCCACACTCCCGCTGCCGACATGGAGGGTGCCGTACCCATGCACCAGCGGCGGGAGCGCAACGAGATGCTCACCATTCTCAGCGAGAAAAAAAGAGCCCATTTCTATCGGCAGCATCTGGGGCAGACCCGGGAAGTCCTCTTCGAACACAGCAAGAAAGAGGGCCGTATGAGCGGCTTCACCGATAATTACATCCGGATCGATGCCCCGCTGGTGCCGGAGTACATCAATACCCTCCAACCGGTCCGCCTGGACACATTCTCTGCGGAAGGTTTTTTGGAAGTCGATCTGAGTGGGTTTTATGTGAAATGAGAAACTAAAACTCTTGCTGATTGAAAATTCAACTTTCAATTAGCATGGTACCTGCCACGAAATTGTCCTCCTCTTGGATTTGGGCTCCAGGCTTATTCCCATTGAAATTAAATCCAGTCATACAATCAAAACCGAGTTCTTTAAAAATTTGGACTTCTTCAACCAACTATCCGGAAACGATCCGGCCTTATCCATGATCATTCATGCAGGTGATACCGATCAGAAGTGGAGTAAGGGCCACATACTTCCCTGGAATAAGATTCCGACCGAGTTTTGAGATTTGCTTTCCAAGGCATAGAAATTGAGGGCATTTAGGTGAAGTAAAGCATCCATCCATTTTTTTCCAGGTCTCATCTAATGATCTGCCGTTTCTGCGCGGAATCCCCTTTCTTGCGAATTCAGCCAAGACATAGATATTTTTGTAATTTTCCGATGGATACCCGAAAGAAATATGCCTGCTTCCAAACGACGTCTCGCTGTTATTCTGTTTGCCGATATACAGGGGTATACAGCCATGATGGAGCAAAATGAGAAGGAAGCCTCCGACATTCTCCGCAGGTTCCAGTCGGAGGTGGAATCCCTGGTGACAAGCGCGCACGGGATAGTGATCAACTTTTTTGGGGATGGCGCCCTGTGCACCTTCGACGACCCGGTCGATGCCGCCCAGTGCGGGATCCAAATGCAGCGATCTTTTCGGGAGGATCCATCGATCCCGGTACGGATCGGCATTCACAGCGGTACGGTCGTATTCGAAGAAGGCAAGATCTTCGGCAATAGCGTCAATGTCACCTCCCGGATCGAGTCAATGAGTGTGCCGGGAGCTGTACTCCTTTCGCGTAAAGTGCGGGACGAACTGAAAAACCATCCGGAATTTCCTCTTACTTCCCTCGGCGAGTTTGAGTTCAAAAATGTCGAGGAACCCCTGGAGGTTTTTGCGCTGGCTACGGAAGGGCTCGTTATTCCGGACCCCATGACCGTAGAAGGGAAATTCAAGCTGGAAAGCGGGGAATCTTTTCCGGCCGGAGAAAAATCCACAGTAGACAAATGGTTTGCCCGCGGCCTCCAGATCATTGGGGGACTTGTTTTGCTGGCTGCGATCGGCTACGCCATCTTTTTTCGTTCGGACAATGCCAACGCAAACGCCAAGACCCAAACCGTAACCTTCATCAACGCAGACGGAGAGGAGGAAACCCGCACCTTTCTGAAGAAAGAGTTCCAGCGAAGCCTTCTGATCTTCCCCTTCGAACAGGTCGGGGGGGATAGCGTCAACGAAGTGATCGGAATGGCCCTGGCTTTTGGGACCAGCCTGGACCTTAATCAGAACAGGTACCTGGATTCAGAGGTCGTTTTCTTCATTCCCGGTACCCGGAATTCCGATTTCACAACGGTTGACAAGGTCAATTTATCCCGGTCCTTTTCTGACCAACACTACCTGGATGGAGATTTCGGCTATGAAAACGGTACCTATTTTACCCGCCCGATCGTGCGGGACAAGCAAAATGGGAACGTGATCGCGGAGCGGGGTTTCCAGGCCAGCGAAATCTCTTTTTTGATCGATTCCGTGTCGGCCTTTGTCAAGGAGGCCATCGGGCTGTCCCAACAACAGGTATCCGAGGCCATTGATCTGCCTTTTCGGGAAATGGTCACCCGGGAGCCGGAAGCTTTTTTGGCTCTGGTCAAAGGGATCCGGGATCAGGATCTCCGCCTGATCGAAGAGGCAGTGGAAAAGGATTCTACCTTTGCGCTGGCGAGTTACTTTCACGCGAATTTCAGTTATTCGCAAGGGTCTATCGAAGCCGAATATGCGATCGAGCAAGCCATGCGGCACCGGAAAAGGCTTCCGTACATCTGGCAGATCGAAATTCTTTCAGACAACCACTTGATGAATCAGGATTGGGATAAAGCGGAGCAGTTGCTGCGCGCCCAATTGGAGATCGATCCCACCGATGTGGAGACCTTCAACAGCCTGGCCACCCTATATACGAGGACCGGCCAATTTGAGAAAATGTACCGCATCAAGAAACAGGAATACGACCTCAATCCGGGTGGGGTCAAGGCACTGGAGGTAGCCAAAGCCGCTCTGATCATTGGCCGGCAAAAAGAGGCCCTGGAATACATACAGGGAGTGCTGGAAAAAGATCCGAGAAATGTGTTTGCCCTGCATTTGCTTTCGGAGGTCTATACCCACCAGAGAAACTATTCCGCTGCCCGGGAGGTCCTGGAAAACATCGTGTTGTTTAATCCCGACACGGATCCTCTGATACAAATTCAGCTGGCCGCCCTGGATTTCCTGGATGGTGGTTCGGAAAATCCGGAATGGGTGTCGTCCGTCGCCGGAGCCTATCGCTTGGGGGGCGGTATGACCTTCTTTATTCGAGAGGTCAATGGATTTTTGTTCAATCGGGCCGAAAACCAGGGAGGCTTCTTTACCTATCCGTCGGGAGAGTTAGAGGCCTCCAGCGGGGGAGTCTCCCATGGTTTTGTGACGAAGTTTGAGCTGGATTCCCTGCAATCCGTTTCTTCCGTACAGGTTCAGCAACATATGGCGACCGGAGAGGTCATTCCCGCTTATGCCTGGAGACAGGATTCCCTGATCCAAAAAGCGGAGGCTCTTCTGGAAAAGAAAGACTATCCGGCTGCTCTGGAGGCTTATGATCGAGCCATAGCCCGGCATCCCGGCCATTTTTATCTGGAGGAAGCCCGGGATCATATTCAGTACATGCTCGAAAATGATCCCCAAAGAGTGGAAAGCCGGTTGAAGCAGATCTCCGGCCAATACGGAGAAGCCCGGTTCTGGGTAGAAAACGGACGGTTGATTTATAAACGAAAAGGGCTGGGGCGACGGATCTTCCTTCCGGTATCCGATACTCGTTTCATCACTTTGCAAGACTATCAATCCCGCTATGAATTCCTGGAGAAGAACGGGAAGCCCCATGCGGTGATCGCCTTCGATTACGATGTAGAAAAGGAGGAGTGGGTCAGAGAAATGGATTGGTATTACGAGAAGACGGAGTTTTTGAATTGATAATGAAGAGTGAATAATTAAGAATAAATAATGGTGTGGAATTTAGGTTCTGAATGCCTCTTTAGGGTATGGCTAAACTCCACATCATGTCAAAGGCGAATCCCCTGCTAGAACAAGACCTATTCCTTTTCCATCCGGATTGTAAACGTTTATAAATTTTTCGTAGAGGATAAAAAGGAATTCACCTCTTCCAAACAAATACTGAAAAGTGGAACCTCTATTGGAGCCAATTCAGAAGAAGCCCAGGGAGGGCAAAGCAGACCTGACTTTATCGCTAAGCTCCAGATAGCCTGCAAAGAAGCTAGAGAAACACATTATTGGCTGAGAATTCTCAGAGATACACATTATCTGGATTCCACGCACGCGAAATCTTTGATTTCCGATTGCGAAGAAATTTTGAAAATTCCAATTGCTATTTTAAACTCTTCCAAAAAATGAGCATCATTATTCATTGTTCATTTTTAATTCTTCATTAAAAAGAGCTTTCTCCACCACATCGGCTGCCCGCTCCCAACTATACTTCTGCCGCTGAATTTTCCCTTTCTCAGCCAGGGACTTCCGCAGCGCTTCATCCTCCCAGATCCGTTGCATGGCCCGGGCAATATCTTCTTCGCTCTCGGGCTCGACCAAAAACGCAGCTTCTCCAGCCACTTCGGGCATACTCGACCGATTGGAAGTGATGACCGGAACGGAAGCCTGCATAGCTTCCAGTAAGGGTACGCCGAAGCCTTCAAAAAGGGATACATAGGTCAGGGCCAATGCACTTCCCAAAATCCCAGGCAGTTCTTCGTCCGGGACATAACCCAGGAAAACAATATCCTCCGCAAAATCGGATTGGTCCAAAGCCGCTTTCACCTCGCCCGTCTTCCAGGCCAGCCGACCGGCCAATAATAGTTTAACCGGAGACTGGGCAGCGGATTTAAAGCGGTCGAAAGCGCGGATGAGCCTTGCAATGTTCTTGCGCGGATGAATGGAGCCCACATAGAAAAAATAAGGCTGCCCATCCGCATAGTTTTCCCGTCCGGATCGGATTTGGCCTTCATCCAGGGGCCGAAAAGCCTCATTCGCCGCATTGCAGGCCACACTTACCTTACCCGGAGCAAGCCCATAGGTTTTCAGTATATCCTGCCGGGTGTATTCCGAAACGGCCAGGATATGAGCCGCTTTTCGGAAATAGCGGGGAATGAAGTACCGGTAGTACAAGCTTTCCGACCATTTTACCTGATCCGGATAGTGATTAAAGGCCAGGTCGTGGCAAACGATCACCGTTGGGCAGGGAGCACGAAGCGATCCGAAATTGTCGGGAGAGAGGAAGACATCGATCTTGTGCTTCTTCAATACCCGGGGAACGGCCCATTCAAACCAGAGGT
>CAZXIX010000030.1:0-17705 GCA_964640855.1 uncultured Saprospiraceae bacterium | reverse complement strand
AACAAGGCCGGATGGCGAGCAGGCGGAGATACCACCCGAGGTTTCACATTCGGCCCCAGCACAAAGCGTTCCTCAAAAGGTCGGTCAAAAAGGAAAAGAAACTCCCAATCCGGATGCCGTTCGACCAGGCGGCGACTCACCTCCAGAGTGAATCGGCCCATGCCCTCCAAAGGGCCGGGCAACAGGAATCGGGTATTGATGGCTACGCGCATGGCCGGCTAAGGTCAGTATTCTGTAGGAAAAATTAATCCCGGAAACCGGAACCGGCCTGGAATGTTAGGTAGAGGTTTCCAAAGGGTGATCCAGCTACAACTTGGAAACAACTTCCTAATTTGTGACTTCCAAATCAGCATTCTAATCAACATGCCACAAACAGATATTCTCATCCTGGGGGCCGGAATCGGCGGCTTGAGCACAGCTATCCAGGTGGCCCAGGAGCGGCCTGAGCTGAAGATCACGCTCCTGACCAAAACCAACGAGGGCGAAAGCAATACCAAATACGCTCAGGGCGGGGTAGCGGCCGTATGGGATCTGAGCATCGATTCCATCGAAAAACACATTTCCGATACCCTCGATGCCGGAGATGGGCTTTGTGACGAAGATACCGTCCGCATGGTGGTGGAGGAAGGACCGGATCGGGTAAGAGAATTGATCCACTGGGGGGCCCGCTTCGATAAGGGAGTCGAGGGGAAGTACGACCTGGGCCGCGAAGGCGGGCATACGGAAAACCGCATTCTCCATTTCAAAGACCTCACGGGCTGGGAGATCCAGCGTACCTTGCTGGCCAAGGCGCATACCTTTCCGAATATCGAGATCCTGGAGCATTATTTCGCGGTCGACCTGATCACCCAGCACCATTTGGGGCTGGCGGTTACCCGTCTCTCGCCCGGCATCGAGTGCTACGGGGCTCATGCCCTGAACAAGCAAACCAATGTGATAGAGACCTTTCTGGCTCGCTGCACGGTTTTGGCCACGGGCGGGGCCGGCCAGGTCTACCTAAATACCACCAACCCGGTCATTGCTACGGGCGACGGCATGGCCATGGTGTATCGCGCCAAAGGGCGGATCGAGAACATGGAGTTTGTCCAGTTTCATCCCACTTCGCTCTTCAATCCGGCCGGGGAGAACCCCTCCTTTCTCGTTTCGGAAGCCGTGCGCGGCTTCGGGGGAATCCTCAAGACGAAAGAAGGGGAGGAATTCATGCATTATTACGATGAACGCAAGTCGCTGGCTCCCCGGGATATCGTTGCCCGAGCCATTGATAATGAAATGAAAGTGCGAGGCGAGGAGTGCATGTGGCTCGATTGTACCCATTTAGACCAGGTCGAATTCGAAAAGCATTTTCCAACCATCCTGGCCAAGTGCAAGGATATCGGTATCGATCCCGCACGGGATATGATCCCGGTGGTTCCCGCCTGCCATTATTTTTGTGGGGGCATCCAGGTAGATAAGGATGCAAAAACCTCGATCGATCGTCTGTACGCCGTTGGGGAATGCACTTGTTCGGGCTTGCATGGAGCCAATCGGCTAGCCTCCAACTCCCTGCTGGAAGCCCTGGTATTTGGCGACAAGGCGGCCGGGCACATCGTCTCCGGGATCGACAATTGGCTTATCCAGACCGATATTCCGGATTGGGACGCCGCCGGCACGACGGATCCCAACGAAAAAGTACTGCTCACCCAAAGCCTCAAGGAGCTCAAGGAGATCATGAGCAGCTATGTGGGGATCGTGCGGACCAATGTGCGGATCAAACGGGCCCTGGACCGGATGGGCTTGCTGTACCGGGAGACGGAGGATCTTTACCATACCACCATTTTGTCTCCACAGCTTTGTGAGTTGCGGAATCTGATCACGATCGGCTACCTCGTCACGCGCTCGGCGGGGCTGCGCAGGGAAAGCCGCGGACTCCATTTCAATACCGATTTTCCAGAAAAGCAGGAGTTTTTGGTGGACTCGATTCTCTAAGGCAGTACTTCCCATCGACGCAGCTGCTAACCGGGCGGAGGCAAGTGGTCTGCGGGAGGTTGGCGGAGAGAATGAAAATATCCCGCCATTTGAATGCAAGCTGTTTTTCACTTACGGATCGCGTGGAGCGGCTGCCTGCTTCTTGCTCAACCGGGGTCAGCCATTTCCAAGAATTTGCTCCACCATTTCATGGATCAACTCCGTTTCGAAGCCCTGCCGGTAGCCGAAGGCCTTTAGTTTGTCCCGTCTTTCCCACAGATCTTTTGCTCTGAGGTCCCGGTTTTTGCGGTTGAGCTGAGTTTCGAGCGACTGCCGGTAGGCTTCGGGTTCAATTTCTTCCATGGCTTTCCGGATGCAATAGGCATTGATGCCTTTTTGCTTGAGCTCGTATTCGATTCGGCGTCTTCCGCGGCCCTTCATTCGGAATTTTCCTCTGGCATAGGCCCTGGCATATCGTTCCTCGTTTAAAAATCCTTCCAGCACGAGTTCGGAGGTGACTTCGTCGGCATATTCTCCGAACAATCCCCAGTTTGCCAGCTTATTCCGCACCTCCTGGTGGCATCTTTCCTGATAGGCACAGTATTTCTGCAGCCGTTTCAGGGCTTCCTCCCGGGATACGTATTTCTTTTTGAGTGACCTCATCCTAGATTTAAAGCATTTTTTATGTATTCAAGTTTAAAATGATGGAGAAGGCGTTTATTTTCGGTCCTTATCCATAACTCTCTAAAATCCGAAAACAATGGATGTCCAGCAAATTTTAGATTCACTGCAGCAATTTGTGGTGGATTACGGCCTTCAGGTCGTCGGTGCCCTTCTCACCCTCATCATCGGTTTCTGGCTAGCCGGCTGGTTGACGCGATTGGCAAAAAGAGCCATGGAAAGGCGAAACCTTGACCCGACCATTCGACCCTTCCTGGCTTCGATGTTGAACGTGGGTCTCAAGGTGCTGGTATTGCTCACAGTGGCCGGTATGTTCGGCATTGAGACCACCTCTTTCATCGCTATTTTCAGTGCCCTGGCCTTTGCTATCGGCCTGGCTTTGCAGGGTAATCTCGGGCACTTCGCCAGCGGTATCCTGATCCTGGTCTTCAAGCCCTTTCGGGTGGGAGACTTTATCGTTACGCAGGGTTACTCCGGCACGGTCAAGGAAATTCAGGTTTTCCATACTCTTCTTACCACCCTCGACAACCGGATCATCATCATCCCCAATGGCGCCATCACCTCCGGGCCCATCGAAAACCTCACCTCCCCGGAGGAACGCAAGGTGGATATGACTTTTGGGATAGGATACAACGACGATATTGACAAGGCCCGGAGCGTACTGGACCAGATTATCCAAAATACGCCCAACGTTCTGCTTGATAAAGGATATGACATTCTGGTCAAGGAATTGGGCGATAGTTCGGTCAACTTCGCCGTACGGGTGTGGTGCAAAACGGAACACTACTGGGGTATTTATTTTCACATGCAAGAACAGGTCAAAAAAGAATTCGACAAGGCGGGTGTCGGCATCCCTTTTCCTCAGATGGATGTCCACCTCTTCCGCTCCGAGAGCTAGAAGACTGGATGTCCAGTCAGCACCCCTTGTCTTTGCACGCCCATTTCAGATGATTTGAAGTAAAGTTTTTATTGCTGAGGCTCAGGGAAAAATGGGCGATGCCCGGGTTGATCCTGCTGACAAATCTCTTAAAGGCCCTTCCTTCGGGAGTATGAACCGGAGGAAGGGTCACCTGTTTTTTAGAAATAGTAAAAAAAGATCCTCAAGTGCTTGACCCGGCCTCGCCTCAGATAGTTTGTTACCTGCTGAACAAGGAGGAAATACGGGTAAATGATAAAGCCTTGCCCCCGATACGTATATTCAAGGCCAAGGCGTTGTTATTCTTCCTGCTGGCCGAGCATTTTTACTACCAGAGAAGCAATCACCGCAGGGAGTATTTAGCCAGCCTCCTCTGGCCGGATCACAGACGGGAAGCGGGCCTGGAAAATCTACGCCAGGTATTTTATCAGCTTCGGAAGCAACTGAAGGCGGCGGGCATTCCAAGTCTTTTCCACTCCGATCGCCGTCAGATCGCCATCAACCCCGAGCTGGAAATCACCACCGATCTGTCGGCCTTTCAGTCCGGGCTCGCAGATCAGCTGATCGCTTTGCCGGCCGGGCGAATTGAGGCTCTGCCGGGATTGTCTTTTTATGAGGAAGAATTCCTGGCCGATTGGTTGGAGCAATTCAGAGCCAGCCTTCACTACGATGCCGTGCGTGCCTTCTCCCAAGCTTTGGATCGAGAGCGGGAAAAAAAGAACTGGAGTCAGGTAGAGCAACTGGCCATCCGCTATTTGGCCCAGTGGGATGAGCCCGATAATTGGGGCTATGAAAGCCTGGCAGAGGCCTGTTTTTTTCTGAGAAAGCCCCGGGAAGCGGAGAACTGGCTCGGAAAAGCGGGATGGAATGCAGATCAAATCAGACAGTGGAGGCAAGAACAGCAGCGATGGTTAGAGTCGACGGCAAAAGGCCCCGGCACCATCCGGTTGGCGGCTCTTCCCCTGCGAAACCTGGGTCAATTATCCAATCCTTATCTTTCACAGGGATTGCTTGAGGATTTGATTGCGGAGCTGAGTGTTTTTGAAAAACTGGAGGTCACTCCTTCGCTCTCTGTTCTTTCCTACGCGGCGTGGGACCTGAAAATCCCTCAAATTGCCGAACAACTGGCGGTCGAATACCTCTTGTACGGCACCATTCAACAGTTTGCCGACCGGCTAAGCATTTCTATGCAACTGGTGCAGGTAAAAGCCGAACGGGTTGTGTGGTCCAAAACCTTTGATGGCAACCTGAATGACTTGTATTCCATCCAGCAAAAGACAGTCCGGAGCACATTGGAGGGGCTGAAACAAAAGTTGGCGTTAATCCCTCCATCAAGGGCGGCCGACATACCCTCTCCGGAAGCCTACCAACTGTATTTGCAGGGCTGGTCCATCTATCTTCGGGGGAATCCGGAAGCGACTTGGGAGGCCCAAAAATGCTTTCAACAGGCGGTCCGGATTACCCCCCATTTCCATCGCGCCTACCTGGGCTTAGCGGCCATGTACGGTTCTTTTGCAAGTTGGTGGGGTCATTTGCGGGTGCGTGACGTGGAAGAAGACTTTTATCGAGCCATCCAAAAAGCTTCCGAGGACAGTCAGCTCCGATTTGACGTCAGCGGGATTTCTGCCTGGTTCCATATGTGGCAATGGAATCTTTCGGCTGCCGAGCGCGATTTTCAGCATGCGATCCTGCAGCCAACGGATACTTCCTTTTGTTTTTCCGGATACACGCATCTCCTCATGATGCAGGAGCGCTTCAAAGAGGCTTATGCGATCGCTCAGGAGGGCATGATCAAGAACCCGAATCATGTGCTGCACCGATCCATGCTTTCCGAGATCTTTCTGCTGACGGGAAGGTATGAAGAATGCGAACGCATTTGCCGGACCATCTTGTTGCAAATGCCGGAGAAACACAGCAGCATGACGGATCTGATCTGGGTCCTGATCCGGGATGGCCGGCCGGAGGAAGCCATCGAATTGGGCGAAGCTTTCCTGAAAGAAACCGGCCAGCGGCTGTATTTCGTGGTAGGCCGCCTGGCGCTGGCCTACCTGGCAGCCGGCGATATAGCCAACGCAGAGCGACTGTACCGGGAGATGGAAGAGCAAAATGAAAAAGGGAAAAAAGGGTATCCCTATTTCATGGCTTTGTATCAGCAGGTAGCCGGACGAACCGACCGGGCTCTGGATTTGCTGGAGAAGTACTTGCCCGATCAGTTGTCCGACTATTTGTGGTTGAAAGTACAACCGGAATTCAAGTCCCTGCACGGCCATCCCCGCTTCGATTCTCTTCTGCAGGCCGTATTCGGTCCGGATTAAACCTGCGTTATTCGGTCAAGTCACCCTGGTAGCTGGGAGGTCGTACCAATACGTATTCCTGGACAGGGATCATGACGGCCTGATTCTCCAGAAGGACCTTTTGTTTTTCTTTCAGCCGGGACATCATATCCGATCTGCTGCTGAAGGATCGCATCATAGCCTCCTGGCTGTCAAACCAGGTATTGACTACAAGAGAGTAAACCTTTTCGGGGTCTTCCGGTGTCCGGTTAAAGTTCAGGGTGTAGCCTTCCATGCCCGGGAAACGTTTGGCGAGGGGAGAGTAAGTCATGAGTTGCCCCAACTGGTAATCGCGGTAGTCCAATTCCGGATTGTGATTGGCGACCCACATGCCTTTAAACTTACTCTGGTGGACTTCTTCCGGCATGGGGGCATCCCGAATGGGCACCTCATAGACAGGGATTGAAACGGGGAATTCGGACAAGCCATTCGGTACATCAGCGACAGCCATTTTACCGGCCTCCGAGTCATAAGCAGCAGCATAATCGGCCTCATTGTCAAACCAAAGCTCAACGACCAGATCGTAAGGGAATCCGTCCGGTTTTTCGAGGACGAAATTCTGGACATATCCTTTGACACCGGGCATACTTTTTACCATAGGCACATGCGTGTCCAATACCCAACTCTTAAAGGCTTCATCGCTCAGGTCAGCCTTCTTTTTACAGAAAAAGATCGCCTTGAAATGATCGACGACTTCCTTCGGGGGCTGGGCCAGGGCAGAATTGGGAACTAAAACTGCGGAAAGCAGCGAAAGGATAAGGATTGTGTGGATAGTTCTCATGGTGTTCAAATTTTCTCCCAATATCTCTTGCCAGCGTGAATCCAGCGTGAAGAGACCTCCGAGCTACAGAAAAAGGATAATCCATCCCGGAGTTCGGTGCATAACCCTCGCTTGCTACATCCGTTGCCAAAAGTTATCTTTGCACATCTTTCGGTCCCATAGCTCAGTTGGTTAGAGCATCTGACTCATAATCAGAGGGTCCCTGGTTCGAGCCCAGGTGGGACCACCCAACAAAAAAGCCGCCTCTTTTGGAGCGGCTTTTTTGTTGGAACAGAGGAATAGCGAACCATCGAATACATGAATAGCGAAGTGGGGAAGTGGAAATGATGGATTTTTTGCTTTTATAGATTGTTTCATCACAAATCCCAGCAGACTCCCCTGCTTCTAAATTCCTTGTTCGAATGTTTGGTGTTCGAATATTTTATTCGACCCTTGACCATTTCTGTTCTCGATGGCTTTTCAGGATGGCCTCGCAAAGCCGCAGTTCCCTCAGTCCGTCTGAAAAATCCGGGAATCCCCATTCGCTCTGGGGCTTGCTGTTTCGGACCGCTTCATAGACTTCCGAAAACAACTGTTTTGAGGTATCAGCAAAGCCTTCATTATGTCCGCCGGGGTAGGATATGATGCCCCTTGCCTCCGGATGGAACAGACTGGGGTCTCGCAACAGAAGACCATTGACCGTATTCCGTTTCCCGATCCATAGCTCATTGGGTTTTTCGGATTCCCAGGCAAGGCTGAGCTTGGAGGCCGATATTTCGATGGCCGCCCGGTTCTTCCGGCCCGCAGCTACTTGGCTCACGCTTATGACACCCTTGTGGCCATTGTCGAAACGAAGCAATACATTGGCGTTGTCTTCCGTGTGGACGGGTTGGTCTTCGTAATCTTCAGGCTTCAATAGCTTACCGGAGTAGGTTTCCACGGGCCGCAAAGGCTTTTTGCGCTTTTTGTGGACAATGTCGAAATCAGCCATGACCTCGGTGATCCTCAGTCCGGAAACATACTCCAAAAGGTCCATAAGGTGGGATCCGATATCGGCAATGGCCCTGGATTCGCCGGATTGCTCCGGCTCCAGACGCCAGTTGTAATCCGTTTCGTAGAACAGCCAGTCTTGCAGGTACGATCCCAGAATACCATGGATTTTGCCCAGTTCTCCCTTTTCCCGCATCACTTTCATTTGCCGGACGATCGGATAATAGCGCAAATTGAAATGGACCGCATGTATCCGATCTTGCTGCCGGGCCAGTGCTACCAATTTCTCAGCTTCTTCAATGGTAGTGGTTAAGGGTTTTTCACAAACCACATGAAGGCCTGCCTGCAAAGCTTTTCGGCACATTTCAAAATGGACGACATTAGGCGTACAGATGTGGACGCAATCCAGATTATCGTGTTTCAAGAAGGCATCATAATCCAGGTAATACGACTTTACGCCTATTTGTTCTGCTTTTTGGGCGACGTCCTCTTTGTAGTGATAAACCGAAACCACTTCCACCCCCGGAATTCTCCGCAATGCTTCCAGGTGGACGGGGCCAATAAATCCCAGACCGGCTACACCTACTCTGATTTTTTTCATGGATTTACTTCAGTCAACTCCTTTTGCCATTTGGCTAAATACCCGCAAAGATCCTGTTGGGAAGCACTCTTGCCATGCTCAACGTAAAAGCCCGAGGCAGCAGTGGCCAGGACCAGGCATTCTTCGATGGGAAACCGGTGCAAAAGTCCGAGTACGAAACCGGCATTAAAGTTGTCGCCGGCTCCCGTAGTGACCAAAGGCTTTTCTACCAGGCGCCCCTCCACCGAATAGATGCCTTTCTCTTCGAAAACGAGAGCCCTTTCAACAGGATGTACAACCAAGCGGTCTATTTTTAAACGTTCAAAAAGGCATTTGCCTAAAGGCTCCAGGGCGTCATCCCGCTTTGAGTGTCCCAGAAGGCGGGCTAATACTTGGGTTTCATTTTCATTAAGCCCCAAGATAACCTCACCGTAGGGCATAAATTCTCGCAAGAGGCTTAGCACCTGCTCTATTTCTTTTTTCCCTTTTTTAGACGGATCGGCAAGGTCAAAAAAGAAGTGCCATTCTTTCTGGGGGCAAGCCGTGATCAGATCCTCAAGAATACCTTTCCAGATGGAGGTAGCATGGGGCAGATTGCACCAGTCCACCAAGGCAACCAGGCTTGCATCCGCCACTTTTTTCCGGACGGATTCCAGGTCGATGAGTTCTTTTATCCTTTTCCAGTCCAGATTCGAGAAGGTCGTCAATTCGGAAAGGATGAGTTTGCCGTCATCGAACTCCAGGGCATTGGTCTCAGCGGGCATCCCAACGGAAATCAATTCGCAATCCGCATGCATGTGCTCGAAAATCGGATGTATGGTGGGATGTCCGAAGGTACCCAGGCAGGCATTCCTGATCTCCAAAGCAGCCAGGGCATTGGCCATGATAGGTGCATTTCCCCCCAATTTGGTTTGTTGGGTCCAGAGTTCCACTTGGGTACTCATATGGGAAGCCTTGACAATTCTTTGGCCGAATTCGGTCAAGGTAGGATAAAAAGCAGGTCCTTCTTGTTTTTGAAATTGAACGGGACGCTGGATTTTGTCGACGTAGCCATCCAGCCCGACCACAGCGGAAAAACCGGTATTCAGGGAGGGAAGCTTCTCCAAAACCCCTTGGATCAACTGCGATTCTTTCACCATGCCTGATTAATAGCCGCTTGGTTAATCCTCAATTTCAACATTCTCGTCAGCCCCTTCACCGAATCGATTCCTGGCCTCCTGAAGGATTGATACGGTCGCGGTAGCCCCGATGCGGGTCACGCCAAGCGCTCTTACTTTCAACAGATCGTCCAATGTACGTACACCTCCGGCCGCTTTGATCTGGACTTCAGGTGCCGAATACTTTCGCATCAACTCCAGGTCTCTGATCGTAGCCCCCTGATAGCTATACTTGCCATCCGCTCCTTTTACAAAACCATAACCCGTACTGGTCTTGACAAAGGCTACACCCAACTCAGAGCATATTTCGCAGAGTCTGATCTTATATGCATCTTTTGGTAAATGGTCGTTTTCAAAAATGACCTTCAAAATGGCTCCATTCTCTACGGTGGCCTTATTTACTGCGGCAATCTCTGCTCTCACATAATTCCAATCTTCCTGCAATACCTTCCCGATGTTGACGACCATATCGATTTCTACAGCCCCATCTTTACAGGCCTGTACGGTTTCCTCCACTTTGACGTTGGTGGTGGAGTTTCCATGGGGAAAACCGATTACCGTACCCACCAAGACATCTGACCCCTGAAGGATATCCACCGCCAGAGGAACGGCATAGGGCTTGATGCATACGGATGCCACTTTGTACTCCAACGCAACATGGCACTCTTTGACCATATCGGCATCGGTCATGGTGGGGTGCAATAGGGAGTGATCTATCATCTTGGCAAGTTCTTCGACCGTTGGTGTTGTTCTCATTTTCGTTTTTTATTAGCTGAAAAAGTTACTTAAAGCGTATTTCTGGGTATTGCAAAAAAGGGAGCTATAGATATGGAAATCCGGTTTGGTCGTTAGGTATTTTCTATGGATATGGAGTAGGGGTTCATCGGGCTCCAAACGAAGCTGCCTGGCTACCTCTGTTGGAGCGCCAACTGCTCTGACGTCCTGAAGCACTTTCAGCACCTCGATCTTATAAGTCCGGAACAAAGTGCTGAACAAGGATACGTTCGACATTTTGTCCAAAAAATCGTCGATATCCATTCCGGGAATGTACGTGAGCTCCAGCATCACGGGTTGCTGTTCTACACTTCTCAACCGTTCGAAGAAAAAATAGCCAGCCTTTTTTTCTGCTTCGGACAGCTCATAGAAAAAAGGGGTCGGCCAAACGGCTCTCTTTTCCAGGCAAAGGTTTTGCGTCGTGGAGGATAGGGAGGTGGACTCCAGTACTTCGGAAAAGCCTTTGAAGGTTAAAAGGCCCAGGTTGTTGCGATCATTGACCACCACGCTACCGATACCCGTTCGCTTTTCGATAAAACCTTCTTTAACCAGTTCTTGCAGCCCTTGTCTTACCGTCGCCCGGGTGATGTTGTAGGCAGCGCACAATTCATTTTCCGAGGGTAAAAGGGCCCCTTTGGCAATGCTTCCGGAAACGATTTTTTCCTTGAGTTCCCTGTGGAGCCTCTTGTATTGAGGTAATGCTTCTTCCATCAGGATAGAAATTGTTGCAAATAGTTGCGGCTGGTCCGTAGAGCAGCTGAAACATCGTTTTCCGAACCTTCGTAGGCCTTGTCTTCCACTTCAATACATACCGGGCCCTTGTAGCCTGCAGTAGAAAGCGCCGAAAAGAAATCGCGCCAGCGCACGTCGCCCAGCCCCGGGATCTTCGGGGAATGGTAGTCCAGGGGATAAGCCAATATGCCCACCCTGTCCAGCTTGTGCTGGTACACTTTTACATCCTTTAAATGGATGTGAAACAGTTTTTCGCGGTAGTCGTAGATGGGTTGAATTTCGTCCATCTGCATCCATACCAGATGGGAGGGATCATAGTTGAGGCCCAGCTTGTCACTGGGAATACGGGTGAACATTTCGTCCCAAATGGCCGGGGAAAAAGCCAGGTTTTTACCGCCCGGCCATTCGTCAGCGGTAAACAACATAGGGCAATTTTCGATCCCGATCTTGATGTCCTCTTTTTCGGCCAGGGAAACAATATCACCCCAAACCTCCTGATACCGATCCAGATTGTATTCAAGAGTGCGGCCAGGGTCTCTTCCAATAAAGGTGTTCACCACCGGGATACCCAATTTAGCAGCTGCGGTGATCAGTTTTTTGAGGTGCGCTACATAAGCTTGTGCGTTTTCCGTCTCCGGATCCAGCGGATTCGGGTAGTAGCCTAAAGCGGAGATGTAGATCTGTTTTTGATCCAGCAACTTTTGGATAGCACCCGCTTCTTCGTCCAGATGGTCCACGTCAATGTGGGTGACCCCGGCATACCGGCGTTTGTCGATACCTCCTTTGGGCCAGCACATTGCCTCTATACAACGAAAACCGTTTTCGGATGCGAATTGGACAACCTCCTCCAACTTTTTTTCGGCCATGATGGCACTCACAAAACCGAGGTGAAACATGCCGTAATGTTTTCACCCAAAGTAGGAATTCTAGCCTGTCTATACAAGTAAATGCGGGCAGCATCAAATTTGAAAAGGGTGCTCTGGTAGGGCTTCTGATCGTCTAATATCCGGGAGCACCACACAAGGAAAGACCCTTTTTGCTTGAATACCGGATGACGAACCATCGAACAAATAAATAGCGAAGTGGTGGAGTGGAAATGATAGACCTTCTCCTTTTTAAAGGATTTTTCATCACGAATCCCAGCAGACTCCTCTACTTCTAAATTCCTTGTTCGAATGTTCCTTTGTTCTAATGATGCTTCCGGTAAATATCGTCGATGGCTTCTGCCAGTTTCCGGTCTTTGTCGGTCACGATATCGCCGGCGTCGTGTGTGCTCAGGTGGATGGAAACCTTGTTGTATACATTTGACCATTCCGGGTGGTGATTCATTTTTTCCGCCCGGAAGGCAACTTCGGTCATGAAAGCCCATGCTTCCATGAAATCCTTGAATTCAAAATTGGCTTGGAGTTTGTTGTCTTTTTCAGTCCACATGGGTCTTCTTTTAGGTTTGGGTTTTCAGACAATAAAAGTTTTCACCCGATAGGGTTCTTTGTAAACCTAAAAGCCAAAATCCGATTTTTGTTCGTTGGGATAGATTTCCCAGTGATGCCGATCCAGCCTGCTGATTCCAGCTTTCAAAAGGTCGATGGAAGCCCGGATGTCCTTTTTGTGGGCCAGTTCGATGGTCTGGTGGATGTGGCGAATGGGAATGGAAACGGCCCCTGTAATGGCGCCGTGCTTGCCGTAGCGTTGGATGCCGGCGGTGTCGGTGCCGCCGGCCGGGAGAATCTCCGGCTGCCAGGGAATCTCTAATTCGTTGGCTGTATTTTTCAGGAATTCCACCATGCGGTAGTCGCTGATGACCGATCCGTCGAGGATTTTTATGGCCGTACCTTTCCCCAGTTGAGTGACGAACTCATGCGGCTGGGCGCCAGGCACGTCGAAAGCTATAGTCACGTCGAGGCCGAATCCGAAGTCCGGGTCGATGTGGCCGGCTGCGTTGATCGCTCCCCGAAGGCCAACCTCCTCCTGCACAGTGAAGACGGCATACAGGTCATAGGGGATCTCCGCGTCTTTCAGTTCCTTCAGCACCTCCAGCAGAATGAAAACCGATACCCTATTGTCGATGGACTTGCTGTTCACACATTCACCCATTTCAACAAATTCCCGCTCCCGGGTAACCGGACTTCCGACCTCCACCCATTTCCGGGCTTCCTCCTGATTCATGCCGATGTCGATGAAATATTCGCTGATGGGAACGATTTTGTTCCGTTCCTCCGGCTTCATGATGTGGATCGGCTTGGATCCCATGACTCCGATGAGATCTTTTTTCCCGTGTACGATCACCCGTTGGGAAGTCAACGTTTTGGGGTCAAAGCCACCGAGCGGGTGAAAGCGGAGAAAACCGTCTTCGTCCACATGGGTGACGATGAAGGAAATTTCATCCATATGGGCGGCGACCATCACCTTTTTTCTTTCTTTTCCTCGTTTGACGGCGATGACGTTGCCCATGGAATCGACGGAAAGTTCATCGGCAAGGGGCTTGGCTTTTTCGATCACCAGATTTCGGATGGGTTGTTCAAATCCGGGCGCGCCGGGCGTTTCGCAGATCTGTTTGAATAGGGGTATGTTGATCATAGCTGCAAGTTGGTGTAGTGCCTTTCCAGATTAGAGTCAAAGCTACGGGAAAAATGCTTTTGATTGGGTGTGGGCCTTTCGGGTAAATCCTTCGGGAAAAGGAAGCTCGGCACAAGGACGGCAAGCCGTATCTTGCAGCCTACTATGCTGAAGCAGCTCAAACAACTGGCCGGAGAAACCGCCATATACGGACTGAGCAGTATCCTCGGCCGTTTGTTGCATTTCGTCATACTGACGCCTTATCTGACGCGGGTTTTTAGCCCGGTGGATTACGGCATTTACAATGAGCTATACTTCTGGACGGCCTTCGTTCTGGTGCTGCTGACCTTCCGGATGGAGACCACCTTTTTCCGCTTCGGTACCGACCAGGAAGACCGGCCAACTGCCTTTAACACGGGTACGCTGCTGATCTGGGGATTGACTCTGGTCTTTTCGGTCTGGTTCCTCACTCAAGCCCAAACCATCGCTACCTGGCTTAAGTATCCGGATCATCCCGAATTCATCCTTTGGATCGGGTTGATCATTGCCCTGGATGCGCTGGCTGCCATGCCCTTCGCCCTGCTTCGCCTGGAGAGTCGACCTATTCGGTTCGCGGGGATCCGCCTGGCCGGAATCAGCTTCAATATTTTATGCATCTTCTTTTTCCTGGAGATTCGGCCGCCTTATGTGGGGATGGATCTTACCGGTAAGGAGCAGCTGTCTTTTCTGTTTTTATCGAATGTATTGGCCAGTTCGCTGGTCTTGCTGCTTCTTGTGCCTGCTTATCTACGCATTCGCCCCCGGATGGAGTCGGGATGGCTGAAGAAAATGGCGAACTATGCCTTTCCTTTGGTCCTGGCAGCCCTGGCCGGCATCACCAACCAGCTGGTCGGGACGCCCATGCTGAAAGGCTTCGCTTCTCCTGATCTGGATTACAACCTGGAGCAGGCGGGCTTGTACGGAGCTGCAGCCAAGCTGGCGGTTTTCATGAACCTTTTCACTCAGGCTTTCAACTACGCGGCCGAGCCTTTCTTTTTCCGCCAGTCGGTGGATAAGGATGCACCCAAGCTCTATGCCCGGGTGGCGCAGGCTTTTGCCCTTTTCGGTAGTTTTGCCTTTCTGGGCATCCTGCTCTACCTGGATGTGATCCAGTATTTCCTGGGGGCTGATTTTCGCGAAGCCCTGGGCATTTTGCCCGTCTTGCTGATGGCCAACCTTTTCCTGGGGCTTTATTACAATTTCTCCGTCTGGTTCAAACTCAAGAACAAAACCCGCTATGGAGGTTTCATTGCCCTGGGAGGTACCGCCATTGTTCTTACGCTCAATTTGATCCTGATTCCTCAAATCGGCTACTGGGGGCCCGCCTGGGCCACTTTAGCTTGCTACGGATTTATGGCTCTGGCCGGCTACTGGACCGGGCAAAGGGAGTATCCTATTCCTTATCCGATGTGGCGGATTTCCTTTTATCTGGGATTAAGTATCGGGCTCTACATGGTTTCCACCTGGACTGACCGATTCCTCCCGGATATGATTTGGATTCGCTTTGGGATCCATACGGCCTTTTTCCTGTTGTTTGTGGCTTTGATCCTGAGATTGGAGCGGAAAGCCCTCCGAGAGTGGGTGTCAGCAGGTTTTTAATGAAGGTGCTACAACTCTTCATAGCAGATTAATCGGAATTTCTCTCAATGGATTGTTTGTTCTTCATAAAAGAATCGTTGGCTTTGTCAGATCAATAAATGGTTAATGATAAAAGAAAACCCTAAGACTTGTTTGCGATTTGATCGGATTATGATAACATGTCAGGTTCTCAATTCAGTGAATTTTCGATGATAGAAGCAGTTAACCGGCTAAAAAGTTTTTTAAGATTTTTCGAATGTTGTGAACCCAAATTCGGTCTTCAAATGAAGGGTTCCCGCAATATCTTATGGTTCCTTCTGGGTCTATAATGACATATTTAGGTACACTAGAGAAATTTAACTGTTTGGAGACCTCCTCAAAAGGCATTGTTGAATCCAATAAAGGAAAAGAAAGGCCTCTTTCTTTGATAAATCGGGTTTTCATTGCATTTACATTTGCGGGATTGTCTCGAATTGTAGGAAGGTATACTACATATAAACGGAAATCTTGATTATCCTTTACTTCCTGATATAGACTTTCAACTTTTGGAAATGCCTCAATACAGTTCCTGCACCCAGTTGTCCACAAATCCAGTAAGACCCAATCTCCTTTCATAGTTTCATGAGTAATCAAATTGGAGTCTTGGTCTAATGCAGCAAAATGAAATCCTTCCTGGTTACGATATGCACTCTGATTCCATGCGAATTGCAACCAGTTTTCGTATCCGGCATATTGGCTATAACCCAAGAAAAGAATAAAGACTGAACTAAATATAATTACATAATCTTTCCTGTGGTACATCATAAGTTTTTTCATCTGACAGCCAAATATTGAACTTACCGGCCCTATCAGGGCAACCGGGTATACATAAACCAGTTGATCGATCATAACAGGTACTATATAGGTTGTTACAAAAGGAACCAGAAGTAAGGATAGGTTTTGGGTGGTATCACTATTTTTCTTTTTTGTGAGAATAAAACCAACCACACCATATGCAACTGCAGTTATCGCGAATTGATTTACCCATGAAATTGCTCCAGATAGTATACTGGTAAAAAATATTATGAAGGCGGCAACAAAAACACTCATCTTTTCTTTATTGCCAATAGCTTTCCTGAAGAAAAAGGCGTATAAAAAAGCTAATAAATTAAGCGAGTGCATACTAAACTGCACGGCTTCGTTACTCTGGTTCTCAACGAAAAAATAATTAAAACCAGTACTTGAGAGATAGAAGGACAAAATTATAGCGAACAAGATTTTTTCCGAAACCCATTTTTCTCTTTCTAAAGTAAAACCTGCTAGAATTAAAAATGGCAAACAGTAAATGGGGAATAATTCGGAAATCAAATTATTTAGCTTAATATTATTGGCAGCTAAACCCCATTTTGACCATGTAGGGAGTAGGTATAGTCCGAAGATTAAGGCTAATAATGAGAACCAGAAAAGAATCTTGTTTAATTTTATCATGTGGCAGATGGTGGAAAATACCTGTTTTATTTATTTTGTGCCACAAAATAAATAAAACAGGTATTGGTGTAGGATTACAGGAATACCCTTAAGCCGAGAACTCACATCTACCAGTGCAAGGATAGAGGAAAAACCAACCACAGCCTGATCCTGTTTTTTCACAATCATCCTTCCTTTCTTCACAATCTCCTTGGTTAACTGAGATGCAAGATAAATCCCAACTGCAATGGCAGGTTTGACCCGACGCTATTGGAGCAGGACCACGGGTATTATTGGTTTGAATTTGTTTATGTCTGAGTTCAGTAGGAAGTTCCAGAAACATGAATGTAATTACCATCTTTTCTTTACTCCAACCAATTTGCTCCGAAGCTTTTATTAAGTTATCGATGAATTGCTTTCTCTCCGAAAGATCGGATTTAGGGGAAAACAAGTCAAGTGACAATTCATTTAATACCTTTATGTATAATTTTTTGTCTGAAGAATTTGATTGGTCAAGGTTCAAAAGATGAGATTCAAACTTTTCTTTCCACAAGCTTAACTTTTTATCCGCAGAAAAGCTGTTAAAGGCTGCTTTTTGCTTTTCTCGATCCAATTTTACAAACTCAGATCGATTCATTTTGATTAAGGTCTCCTTGTTTTCTATTACCCACTGGTTAATCTCAGGGTCACAACAATAGAATTCATCCGTATCATTTTTTTGGCAGGCAAAATTCAAAGCCAACAGGATTAGAGCTAAGAATAAACGGGGGGGGGGTAAAATTTCATTTTGAATGAATTTAGAGGTGTTTATGAACATAAGTTATGTGTTATTCCTATTCTTTTCAAGGATTAACTCATGAATTTTCTTCCAGCTATTTTTCAATCACTTCCACCGCCCATCCTCCCCCTCCCGGGGTTTCTACATGGATCTGGTCACCTGGATTTAGCTCCGCCTGGTCCATCCCTTCAAGCTCCTCCAGGGATCCATCCTTTCGGACAACCCACTGCCGGCCTACGGCTCCGTTTTGACCGCCTTCGCAGCCGAAGGGCTCTTCCACCCGATGTTGTGTGAGCACCGTCAATTGCACGGGCTCCAGAAATTCCATTTCGCGGATCAGACCGTCCCCACCGTGCCATTTTCCTTCGCCACCGGATCCTTTTCGCAAACCAAAATGGTGCAACCGAACCGGAAAGCGCCACTCCAGTTCCTCCGGGTCGG
>CAZXIX010000029.1:30369-42594 GCA_964640855.1 uncultured Saprospiraceae bacterium | reverse complement strand
GCTGAAACATAAAAGTGGTTAAACAAGGTGTCCGGTCAAATAGGACCACCTCAATGAAGGCCTTTGATCCAGACAAATAAGCCTGGGGCGCTTTTGGCGGGTAAACAGGACCTCCTCACCGCATGACCTTACCACCCCAAATCCCCAAAACCTTTATAACCGTGAGACCGTGAGACCGTGAATAATTCGTAAATTGAATTTAATATGAATTTAAAATCCCTTTAGCTGCCATCCCTTGCTCAATTTGAAGGAAATACAAACCCAACTGGAAAAGCTGTTTACGGAAGGACGGCTGGATGAGTTGTTCGAAAACCTTAAAACCGTTCTTCCCAAAAAGTCCGGCAAGTACGCCGATGTCATCCTCCTGGAGAAAAGGCGAAGGGATGCCGACCGGGATCGCTTGCAAGGGGCAACCTCCGACGACGACCTCCGGATCGCTTACAACCAAATCAGCCGCGACTTGCTGAATTTGATCTACAACCTGGAGGAAGCCGACCTGGACCCCGAGCAGGATTATTCCCAGATTTCGGAAGACAAGAAAGTAAAACAGGGCAGTATTCTCTATCGAGTACCCGATCACATGTTGCTGGGGGAAGAGTCGGAATGCCTGGTCCGGATAGCCTTCGAGGAAGTGCAGGTCTGGGAGGGTCTGGAAAGGACGGAGGATATTAAGGTCGTTCGCCGACGGGTTTCGAATGTGATGCAAGCTACCCTGGTGGACCCCACCGGCGGCGAGACCTTTGAGATCATGGCTGTAAACGACCCGGAGCAGTTCGTAGACGAGGACACCTATACGGAATGGTTGTTTTACGTGAAGCCGCTGGTGCCGGGAGAGCACCAGTTATTCTTGAAGGTAGCGGTGATCGAGCTCATCCGGGGCAACGAGAGAAAGCGGGAGGTTGTGCTGCGGGAGAAGGTGAGTATAGTCACGGAGCCGGTAAAAAGAAAAGCCGCCCTCAAAACCGTACAGGATGTGGCGGTGGCTCTGGGAGCGGAAGTCGAGGACGAAGCGTCCAGGATGGAAGAAACTACTCCGGAATCGGATAGAGATGGGTGGTTGGAGCTCGACCGGGTAGCACCGCCGCTGCCCTCTTCCAAAAAGCCCGGTACTGTTCCTTCGGAGCCTTCACCTCCGGGAGCCGGCTCCGGGAACCCCCCTGATCCCCAGTCTAGCCCTGCTGCCCCCGAGCTCAAGCCGGAGTCCAAAAGATCCCGAACGCTCCGGCATATTCGTACCGCTACCCTGATCCTGGCCCTTCTGGTAGTGGGGAGTTATGTGGTGTTCGACCAATTGCATTGGGGAGGAGAGGGTAATCTGGAACCCAAGGTGGAAACAGAGCCTCTTCCTCTGCCACCCTCTGCAGAGGAATCGGATACCCTGGATTTCGGGGAGGAGTCAGATACAACAGGGAGCGTGAATTAATCCGGTAAAGGGGGAAGGATTGGTGGTGATCTGAGCTAGGCGCCAAATGCAGTAAGGAAAAGAAATTACCTCCAATTTGGAAATAGGCGTTTTATAAAAGATAAGGCTCTTGTTTTAGCCAATCCGCGTCCTTTTACGGTCTCACAGGAGGTCCTGTCCCTTTTAAAAGGCAATTAAGGCTAGCGGATGCTTTCCGTCGTCAGGCGACTCAAACCTCCCGCACAAACGACCAATAGGTGTACGTAACGTTGCTGGCTTCAGGCGCTGCTGAACAGGTTCCAGATGTGCATCTTCTATCGGTGACGGGAGGTCATTGGGACCTTGTTACCCTACTTGTCCTGCGCTGCGAACACTTTTTGCAACAAGGGGCTTGTCCGCGCGCTCACCTTATCGCGGATCTCGATTTCCTTTTTTTCCACCACATCAAACAGGCCGTCCATGGCTTTGTGGGCCACGTAGTCATCGAGGTCGGGATTGACCTTTTTGACGAAGGGTAAGCCGTTGTAGCTGCTCACGGCCTTATTCCAAAGTTCGCGGGCGTGCACTTCGTCGAGTGCAGAGGCGATCACCGGCCGGAATTCTTCGTAAAGCGGATCTTCGGTGGTATTCACCAGGTATTGGGTGGCGGCGTTCTGCTCGCCCATGAGGATGTTAAAGGCGTCCTGGAAGGTCAATTGCTTGATGGCCTCGCCGAATATCGGAGCTGCTTTTTCTACCGCCAGTTCCGCCCCGCGGTTGATTCGCAAGATGAGTTCCTGTTCGAGATTGTCGAAGCCCGGCACCACCCGCAACTTGCTGATCACCTGATCGGCTTCCTCCGGCAGCAGGATCTTGTACACGCTCTCGTAGTAGCCGTTTTCTTTGGCCAGCGTTTGTACTCCTTGCTGAATCCCTTTATCCAGGGCTTCCTTGAGTCCCAGCCCTACTTCTTCTGAGGTCAATTCCCCATTGCTATTGACGATGTCATTGGCCTGCTTCAAAATATCGTTGAAATTCTGGGAGCATCCATTCAGAGGAAGCGCCATCAGCAAGGTGAGAATAGGGTAGAGGACCTTTTGCATATGGTTTTTCTTTTCTAAACTTTCTTTTTCTTCAGCCCGATGCCTGCAGACTCTTGTTTAACCAAGACTTAACTTGAATACATGAATGAGGAACCTTCGAATACATGATTTTTGAGACCTATTGAAGGGAGAAAATCAATGGCAGTTCATGGATTCTTGGTTTCGAAAATCATTTGTTCGTAAGCTCGTCATAGGCTGCGCCCAAAGGCCGTTCGATCCCTCTGCCTTTCCACTCCGGTGCGCCGGGGATGGTTTCCGGGGCGTTCTCCATCAGTCCTTCCCGGGTATCCCCGTTCTTGATGGCCCGGCTGACGTAGGTGAGCAGGCTTTCGAAAAATTCCTGCTTGGCCTTGAGGTCGGCGAGGGTACCCGTCACTTCCAATCCTTCCCGGCAATGGCCGAAAATGAAGAGCGTATCCCGGTCAAAGGTTTGCCGGGCTTTGGCTAACACTTGTATCCAGTTTTCGATGGAGGCGCCGGCCGAACGATCAATGAAGGGGAACCGACGATTGAAGAGCAGGTCTCCCATGTGGACGACGTTGGCATTTTCGAAATGGATCATGCTATCGCCGTCGGTATGGGCCGGACCTTCGTAATAAAGCGTTACTTGCTCGCCGCCGATTTTTTTGGACCAGGAATCGGTATAGGTTTCATCGGGATACAGTTGACTGTCTTCCCGTTCGCCCTCTTGGGCTACCCGCTCCTGATTGGCCTTGGAGTTGGCATGGGCCAACACATGCTGCGCCATGCCCTCGAATGCGATATTTCCCCCGCTGTGATCGCCGTGATGGTGGGTATTGATCAGGTAATCGATCGGGCGGTCCAGTTTTTCCCGGATAAGGGCAATGCAGTTGGCGGCCTGTTCCGGGAATTGGCTGTCCACCACCACAATGGCGTCTTCTTTTTCATCTATGTACCAACCCATGGTACCGCCCCGTTCGGTGTAGATGCCTACATTTTTGCGAAGCAGGGTCATTTCGCCGGCGGCGTCCCACAGGAGCTTTAGCCAGCTGGTTCCGGGCACCAGGGTGGCAGCGGTCAAAGCTCCGCTGGCGTGCAGGAAGGTGCGTCGAGTTTGTTTCATGCTGAGTGATGGTTGGATCCAGGGATTGTGCCTCCGCTGGCAAGTTGTTGGCAAAGACTTTGCCGCGTTTATAAGTTATCTCCCTTTCGGCAGCCCCAAAATACAATTTGTCGCTGAGTAGAAATTACTAAATCCGGTGCCAAAAGTACCGATCCGTGGAAAGCAATTGCCAGCGCGGCGTCGACCGGCAAGCTCAACCGTCCAGGAATCGACTTTTCAGCTCCGGGGTCGGGATCATGCACCCCTCCTTTTTCCCGAACCATTGGTAGCGATTGCGGGCCACCCAGTCGTATACCCCATCCCGAACGGATCGGGGAATGATGCGGAAGATGCCGAAGACCCCCCAAAGGCCGCCGAGATTCCGGGCTACGCCGAGCGCCATATCCGATTTCAAATGGAATTCCTCCTCATCATACAGGATGGCGGTACCCATATCGGAGGGGTCCAGGCCGGCTTGCCGGGCGAGTTCCTGCCCAATCTCACTCTGCAGGGATGCGAACCGAAAGCGGGCTTTTTCATCCCACTTGATGATGAACTGGACCAATCCGTCGCAAAGATTGCATACCCCGTCAAACAGCAGGACCGGATGGTTTTTGGCTACCTGGATTTTATCGTACAACTCGGCTTCCATTGTCAAAGAAACGGATTAAAATTGGGTGGGTTCATGACCGGCGGGAAATACACACTGGAGATAGGCGTTTATTTTTTGAAAAACGTATGGAATCAGGGAACCATCGACGGGTCAAAATCCTTACTTTATTATGAAGCATCTGTTACTCGACAAGGAAGAACTGCTGAATGTCATCACTCATGGAGCAGGTCTCCTGCTCGGGGCGGGCTTTCTCCCCATTCTGATTTACGAAGCCTATCTTTCCGACAAGCCCTATGCCATGGCCGGGGTGGTCGTTTACGGCTTTTCGCTGCTCTTGCTGTACACCATGTCTACGCTATATCACGCAGAAAAAGAGCCCGTTCGAAAAGCTTTTCTTCAAAAGATGGATCACATTGCGATCTACATTATGATAGCGGGTACCTATACCCCTTTTCTGCTCCTTTTCTTTGAGCCTTCGGATCAGCGTTTTTACCTCGGGCTTATGTGGGGAATAGCGTTTGTGGGATCTCTTTACAAACTCTTTTATACCGGGAAATATACCTTGATTTCCACCTTTTTCTACCTTCTTATGGGTTGGATGGTGGTGTTCATGGGCAAACCTATCTTCGAGGGCCTTTCCACCGAAAGTCTGGTGTGGCTGCTGATAGGCGGTTTGGGGTATTCCTTCGGTACGATTTTCTTCCTTTGGGAACGACTTAAGTTCGCTCATGCCATCTGGCACGTTTTCGTGCTGGTGGGAAGCGCCAGTCACTTTTTGGCCATCTGGGCCATTCTCAGCTGAACAATAATTCGTGTAGTTCGCTGATCTTACTGATTCCGATCAACTCGATGGCATACTTTTTCCGGTTCAATCCTTTCAGGTTGTGCCTGGGCAGAAAGAGTTGGCGAAATCCTTGGCGGTCGGCCTCCTGAATGCGCAGTTCAATGCGATTAATGCTGCGGATCTCTCCCGACAGTCCTACTTCTCCCGCCAGACAGGTGGTTTTGGGAATGGCAATATCCTCCAGCGAAGACATGATGGCGGCTACAACAGCCAGGTCGATGGCCGGGTCTTCTACCCGTATGCCTCCGGCCATGTTCAAAAAGACGTCAGCCTGGCCCAGCATAAAGCCGGCTCTTTTTTCCACAACTGCCAGCAGCATGCTCAGGCGGCGTAGGTCAAAGCCGGTAGCGGTTCGCTGGGGAGTACCGTAGACGGCGGAGCTGACCAGCCCCTGGGTCTCGATCAGCATGGGGCGCTGGCCTTCGATCGTAGCGCAGACGGCGCTTCCGCTGAGGTCTTCCTCGCTCGATGAAAGGAGCAGCTCGGAAGGGTTGGTCACTTCTTTGAGTCCCTGGGCATGCATCTCGAAGATCCCCATCTCGTCCGTAGAACCGAAGCGATTTTTTAAGGTACGGAGGATGCGGTAGGTATAGTTCCGGTCTCCTTCAAAATGCAGGACCGTGTCCACCATATGTTCCAGCACCTTGGGTCCGGCTATGGAGCCATCCTTGGTGATGTGGCCGATCAGGAAAACGGGGATCTGTTCGCTTTTGGCCAGGCGTTGAAGTTCGCCGGCACATTCCCGTATCTGAGAGATGCTTCCGGGCATGGCATCCAGGTGAGGTGTAGCCAGCGTCTGAATGGAGTCGATGATGAGCAGTTGAGGCTTGATTTCCCGGGCCTGAGCCAGTATCCTTTCCACGTGGGTTTCTGTCAAGATGAGGCAGTCGCCCTTCTTTTTTTGGAGGCGATCGGCCCGCATTTTGATCTGCTCTGCGCTCTCCTCACCGGAGACGTAGAGTACGCTGTCGCGTAGTTGCATGGCGACTTGAAGCAGCAGCGTCGATTTACCGATTCCGGGCTGCCCGCCGATCAAGACCAATGAACCGGGTACGATCCCGCCCCCCAGAACCCGGTCCAATTCCGAGTTGTTCGTCCGCAAACGGGGGAGTTTGCCGGTCTGGATCTCTGAGAGAAGCTGGGGCAGCGTTTGGGATTCTGGGCCAGTAGCGGAGCGGGCTTTTTGCCGGCGCTCTGCCTGTGTCTCTTTCAGCTCAATCTCTTCCCGATAGGTATTCCACTCCCCGCAGGAAACACACTTACCTTCCCATTTGGGCGCGCGATGCCCGCACTGGGTGCAGATAAATACGGTTTTGGTTCTGGCCACACGGTTGCGTTTTGTTATTTCTAATTTTAACCAATTTTTTTTCTGCTTAGCCCGCCTTGTATTGTGTTGTTGTTAAAAAAAAATTAACTTTAAACCGCTTTCTAAAGGTAGAAGGTTATATCAAAATCAGCACGTATATGTCTTAAAACCCTATTTTTATTGGGTTTTTCGAAAAAAAAGTGAAGAAAAAATTTCCCATGACTGGATATAATTTTTTTTCTTTGGGCTGGCTTTGTTAACAAATGACTAACATTCATCCTGTTGCCGGATGAATCAAGATAAGTAGATTGTTTTCATTTGGTTTTTTGGGGTTATACAGGGTGCTGTGATTCACAGCAACCCTGTTTTTTATTACAACGCCCGGTGAAAATCACCGGGCGTTGTGCGCTTCAACCCATAGCGGCGACTGCTTAGTCGCGACTGATAAGAGCTACCAGGCGGAGAATCTCCAGGTAGAGCCACACCAGGGTAATGACCAATCCCATGGCCGAGTACCATTCCATATAGACAGGGGCCTTGTATTGTTCTCCTTTTTCGAAATTATCGAAATCGAGCAACAGGTTCATGGCAGCTATTCCTACGATGACCAGGCTGATCAGGATGCCCACAGGCCCGCCTTCGTGCAGAAACGGAACATCTATGCCGAAAAGGCCCAAAACAATAGCGACCAGGTAAACCAGGAAGACCGCTCCGGTAGCCATAATGATGCCCGATCTCAGTTTTTGGGTGACCTTTATGATGCGGGTCCTGTACAGGAAGAGCATCATAAAGAAAACGGCCATGGTCAGGGTGACGGCATGAAAAATGATGCCGTTGAAAGCCGCTGCATATACGGCAGAAATGCTTCCCACAAAAATGCCTTCCAGGAAACCGTAGATCGGTGCCAGGACGGGAGAAAGCTTCATGTTGAAAGAAGCAATGATAACCACGATCAAACCGGCAATCGCGCTGCCCCACATCAGTATCGAAATGGGGTAGGTAAAGCCGATTACGGCTCCTCCCAGTAACAGAAGTCCGAGAATGAAGGACTTATTCACCGCGCCGGCTACCGTCATGGTGCCTTCCCCACGGGTAACGCCGGCGCCGCTGCTTACCGGGGCGGTATGCACGGCCTCCTTGGCAAATGCTTTTTCAGTCAATACGGGATTCCGGGATTCAAAAAATCCTTTGCGCTTACTCATAGGTAGATTTTCAATTGATAGACGTACAAAATAAGTTCAAATCAATTAAGACAACAGCTTTTTAGACAAAAAGGATCGGGAAGAGGTCAGGGGCGCGCATAGGGCAAACGATCGATCCGGGTCAGCCGGTAATAATTTTCCAATCCGCCGACTCCCACCAGGCCCAGAGTCTGGGGATCAAACCAGCCTTCCGCAGCCTGAATGGCTTCATCGATCCAGATTTCCTTTACCCGCCCCACGATCAGGCGGGTACCATTGGCCCGGATCAAGTGTTCCTCCTCGAAGTCCAGACCCAGGCGCAAGGGGCTTTCCCCCACATAGGGTGCACTCAGACCTTCTGAAAAGACTGCTTCCAGGCCGGTCTGCTCGAATTCGGAAGCGGTTTCTGCATATTTTGCGGAGGCCTGGTGGGCCTGCCGATACATAGGCTCGGACACGTGGTTGACGGTGAAACTGCCTGTTTCCCGGATATTCTGGTAGGTGTGCCGGGGTACCGTCGTCGGACGAAGAATAAATCCCAATAAAGGAGGGTTGGCTCCCATGTGGACCAAAGAGCTGAACAAACCCAGGTTCGAGATCCCGGAATCAGAACGGGTTCCCACCAATACGGGGCTTTTGAAGCCGGACAGCAAATTGAAGAAGGTAGCTCTTTCGAACCGCTCCATTTGCTGTAGGTCTTCTTGGGTCATTTTTCGCATATGCGTTTTTTACCAAAAACCGGATTCCCGGAAAAGTTGCGGACCAAGATGGCCAAGGACCCCATCCTTCAACCGATCGGGCTGTATCTCAATCATTCTGTGTCTGAATGACTGATGTCAGGTACCCGATTAGCAGTCCGTTTCAGGCTTCAGATGTACTGCCGATTGAACTCACGGTTAAAGTAGACTGCTCATTTCATGCACCAGATTCTATAAAGACCGGAGATGAGTGTCCGGAGACCAGGAAAAAAGCTCGTCTCGGGTCTGGCCCTCATTGGGATCAAGGTGAGGATTAATCCCTTTTCCCCCAAAATTATTTGCCGGTACACACCTGGCCTCCGGCCTGAAACCAGGGACTTTTTAAAATCGAAGGCGTTTTTTTCCGCATGAAGAAGTTTTCGGAGATCAAATGTCGAAATTACCTCCTTGCTGATCCGTACTTTTCACCTTCCAGGATATGGTGCATGAAATTTTCGGGAAACGACCCCGGAACCAGGAATTAAAATTAAAACCGAATGCGAATCATACTTTTTCTTCTCCTTTTTCTGCTGGCCATTTTGATTGTGTTTATGGCCTGGGTTCTCTGGCCCTCCAATCCCGTGGTGTTCGGTAAGGAAGATGTTCCGCTGGCTTCCCTGGATGAAGAAGTCAACCGGCGGGCAGATTCCATTTACACCCTCCGGCTGGACGCCGTGGATGAGGAGTTGGTCGCTACGCTCATCGAATTCCGGTCGGATTCGAGTTCCTCCCGGGCCGTACTCTACATTCACGGGTTTGGAGATTACTTTTTTCATCCTCACCTGGCCGGGTGGTTCCTGGAACGAGACATTGATTTCTATGCTTTGGATCTGCGTCGGTACGGCCGTTCTCTGCAAGCGGGTTCCCTGCCCTGCTTTACCGATTCTGTAGACGAGTACTATGAGGAGATTCAACTGGCGCTGGAACACATGGAGCGCTCCGGACACAGCCGGATTGGACTTTTGGGACATTCTACCGGTGGGTTGGTCTCCAGCCTGTATGCAGCCGAGGGGCCCGGACGAGATAAACTGGATGTCTTGATTTTGAACAGTCCCTTCTTCCAATTCAACTCGCCTGCCTGGATGGTGCCCATCGGTTCCTGGATTGGCGGTATCAGCCCGAAAAAAATACTCCGGGGCCCCGGCAACCCGGCTTACAGCTACAGCATTCATGCTGATTATTTCGGCGAATGGGACTACAATACCCATTGGAAACCCCTGGAAGGATTTCCCGTTTTTGCCGGATGGATTCACGCCATTCATGGAGGCCAGGAAAAAATTCGAAAAGGCGTATCCCTGGATATGCCCGTTCTGGTGATGCATTCGGATAGCAGCTACTTTTTCGAAGCGGGTCCGGATTATGTGCCCGCCATGCAAAGGAAAGATGCCGTGCTGAATGTAGAACACATACGCGAACGAGCTACCGGGTTAGGTTCCCGGGTGGAAATCCAGACCATCCCAGGAGCTATGCATGATGTATTCCTTTCCTCTCCCCAGGTCAGGAAAGAAGCTTTTCGGGTGATGGAGGCCTGGCTGGAGGAGAATTTCTGAAAAAACCTCCCTCCCTACCTCATTTTACGTGCTAAGCCAAAAGGGTAACCGATACCGGATTCCCACCCGCGCCCTTTTATTCCCTGAAGGGACGGCCTGCCCGCAGTTCCGAAAATACATATCCCCGATACCCAATACCCTGACGAAGCGAATCTTAGTTTTTCCAGGGTGCGGATGCTTTCCCCGCTTGTCAGGATCTCCGCTTTGCTCCGACCTGATACCTAATACCCACTCAACCACTCAACTACTTAACCACTCCCTGACCATCCAGAAAAGCCCTACATTCCAATAATCTTCCAGGAATTATGGCCTTGTACCTAGATCTCCTCCAGTAAAAGCTCGATGTCCTCCATAAACTGGGTTACTTCCGCAGAATCGGTACCGTTGCAGAAAGAACGGATGTGGCGATCCGGGTCCACCAGGATGAGGCGTCCGCTGTGGTCATAGCCTCCGGGAACGTCAGGATCTTCAATAGCGATGCTGAAATAATCGTTCGCAATCCCGTAGATGTCTTCTTTTTCACCCGTGACGAAATGCCAACGTTCCGTTTCGACACCCAGATTTTGGGCGTACTTTTTCAAACGAGGGATAGTATCGTACTTGATGTCGATCGTATGAGAGAGGAAAGCCAGACGATCTTCTCCTTCGAACCGGTCGTAGATCCGCAGCATCTGTTGTTTCACGGTCGGGCAAATGGTAGGACAGGAAATAAAAAAGAAATCGGCTACGTAGGCTTTGCCGGCAAAGGTTTCGGGTGTGACGAGGTTGCTATCCTGGTCCATAAAGGTGAAATCCGGGATCTGGTGGAGAAGGGTATCGCCATCCTCGGTAATCGTGGATTGTCCCAGTATCGGGAGCGGCTCGTCACTCGTATCGGCTCCGGGCTTGCAAGCGACAAGAATCAGGGATACAGCAAGGAAGAAAAAAAAGGGTTTCATAGAATGGAGAAAGGTTTTTGAAGTTTTTTATTCAGGCGATCCCTTTTCCAGCAGGGCCTGCGCACGGGCGATGCTGTTTCGCATTTCTTTGCTGACTTGCTGAATAGAGGCTTCGTCCTGGGCCAGGTTCTTCATGATCGTTTCGTGGGGCAGAGCATCTTCCCTCATTTTAACCAATGGCTTTAGTTGGTTCATCCAGATCATCATGCCATCGCCGGCCGACTCCAGGCCATTCAAGGCTTCTTCCCAGGGTTTTCGCTCTTCGGCGCTCCAATCCTTTTCCTCCATTTGGGATTGGATCTGGCTGGAAAGCCGGTGGAGGGTACCCATTTCAGGCATGACGTCATCGTGGACTTCCATCAGCCGGGCCCAGAGGGAATCCTGTTGCTCCCTTTGAGCAGAGGATCGGGATCCCGAATCGGAATTATCGGAAACGGTGGGTCCACAAGAGGACAAGATGACGAAGAACAACAATAGAAGTCTGAATGATTGCATAGCTTTATATTGAGGTCTCAAAATTAGAAAAACCCGGTTTCTTTCTTTTACCTAAACAACGAATGGAACCCGGCACAGTTTTACGCCTGATGCCTGAGCCCATCACAAAACCGAATGTCCTGCCGTTTGGTTGCGTTTTGGAATGAACGGGAGTTACCGTTGGCCTTTTCCTCTTGTGGATTTTTGTTCCGTACGCGTTCGCGAGAAGGGATTGGGATCCGGAAAAGATATTTTGGTCATCCCAAACTGGCCTGCCGGAGCGAAGGTGCTATTCATGCTCTTTCCCCAGGGCATGACCAACCTCTCCAAAAAAATAAATTCGATATGAACGAAGCCTTTTTGATCGACGGGGTACGCAGTCCGATCGGAAAATTTACGGGAAGCCTATCCACGATACGGACAGACGATCTGGCGGCTCATGCTATTCGGGAGTTGATCAAAAGATTTCCGAATGTTTCGCCGGAGGCCTACGATGATGTGATCCTGGGGTGTGCCAATCAAGCGGGTGAAGACAACCGCAACGTCGCGCGCATGGCTCTGTTGCTGGCTGGATTACCCTGGTCGGTGCCCGGGGAGACGGTCAATCGGCTTTGTGCATCCGGGATGTCGGCGGCCATTCACGCATACCGGGCGATCAAGTCCGGAGAGGGCGATCTGTTCATCGCGGGCGGGGTGGAGCACATGACCCGGGGCCCGTGGGTGATCTCCAAGGTGTCGAAGGCTTTCGGCCGGGACGCCGAGATGCACGATTCCAGTTTCGGTTGGCGCTTCATCAACCCGAAAATGGAAGCGATGTACGGCACCGACAGTATGGGCCAAACAGCCGAAAACCTGGTGGAAAAGTTCGGGATCAGCCGGGAGGATCAGGATAAGTTTGCTTACCGTTCTCAAAGGAAAGCGGCAGCCGGACAGGCATCCGGCCGTCTGGCCGAGGAGATCGTCCCGGTTTCCATCCCCAGGCGAAAAGCAGATCCGGTCTTGTTCGATCAAGACGAATTCGTAAAGCCCGATACG
>CAZXIX010000029.1:6527-30359 GCA_964640855.1 uncultured Saprospiraceae bacterium | reverse complement strand
GACCCTGGAGGTACTGGCGAAATTGCGGACGGCTTTCAAACCGGCGGATCAGGGCGGCACCATCACGGCGGGCAACGCGTCCGGACTGAACGACGGTTCTGCGGCCTTGTTGATCGCATCCGGGAAAGCGGTCGGCGAACACAACCTGGTGCCGAAGGCCCGCATCGTCGCTTCTGCCGTTGTGGGCGTCGAGCCCCGGATCATGGGAATAGGACCGGTTTACGCCTCCCGGCTGGCTTTAAAACGCGCCGGCTTGACGCTCCGGGAAATGGATATTATCGAGTTGAACGAGGCCTTTGCCGCCCAGGTACTGGCCTGTACCCGAGAAATGGGCTTGGATGATGAGGATGAAAGACTGAATCCCAACGGTGGCGCCATCGCTTTGGGGCATCCGCTCGGCGTCAGCGGAGCCCGCTTGCTCCAAACGGCAGCCATCGAGCTGACCAAACAGCAAAAAAGATACGCGCTGGTGACCATGTGTGTGGGAGTGGGGCAGGGATATGCTACCATTCTGGAACGCTATTGATACCAGGGCCCCGGATTGATCCGGGGCCCTGGTCCGGCAGAAAGTCAACCTGCGACTACCCTTCTACCACGGTGGATAGCATGATCCGGTCTCCTTTCTTTACCACCACCTGGCTGAGTAGGTCGTCATTCTGCGTCACCGACAACAGATAGCGCCCATAGGGCAGACTCTCCAGGTTTAAGCGACGCAGGAAGCCGTTGTGACGGGTCACGTGCTCCTGAAAATAAGTTTCCGAACCGTCCAGCGAACGAAGTTCGATGAGGGTCCACTGCTGCTCCAGATTGAACACGTGAAACTGAATCGAATGGTTGTCAGCGACCTTGCTTTTCAATTGCACATCTCCCGTGAAATCGTTTCCGGAAGAGGGAAAAGCGGTCAGGGCGAATACGGCCAACACCAGAGTGGCCGCCAAAATTCGGGTTTTCATATACAGTCGGGTATTGATTACGCTTCAGAGGAAGATCCTCGCTACTGGTGATTTCATACCCCTTTCGATATCTGGTTCTTTCAAAGTGGGACAAACTCTACGAACAAGCCAGAAAAATCGATTAACGGCCTGAAAATTCCGGTAGACAACTCAAAACCGGTACCCGAAATGTAAGTAGATGGAAAAGCCGGTATCGAAAGGTATGTCATTCAACAAAGGAAAGTTGAAATCTATACTGACCGGCCCGAGGAAAGAGTCGTAGGTTCCGCCGACCGACAAACCGCTGAGGAAGGAAATCGGTCCCGGTATACCGGAATCACTGATCAGGACATCGGGAAAGGAGGCAAAAGTCCAACTGTTGCGGAGGTGTGCCGAAAGGTCTTCCAGAATGAAATACCGGAGATCCAAGCCCAATCCGAAGGCCGCATAAACCGGAATGGCGTTTACCTGGTAGCCGGCCATGGGCACGGAATATTCGGTAAGCGACTCGGAGCCCCCCAGGTAAAAATAATCCACTATGGAGTTGGCTTCCGCCCAATTGATCAACGCCATACCGTTGAGGGCCACCTGAAGCTTTCTGGCCCGATTCAGCGTCCGGAAATAATTGAAATAAAAGTGAATCCGCGGGTAGGGGCGGGCGAAAAAAATGTCATCCAAGGTGTTGCCGAACGAACTGGTGTCCAGATCCACAAAAGAGCGACTGGAATTGCTGATGTATTGAAACCGGGTATCCACCAGCCATCCGTTTCTGGGCATTTGAATGTTGTCCAGGGTATTGACCTCCAGGCCGAAATGGCCTGCCAGATTATTCATGCGAAGGGCTTTTACCCGGATCAGAGCATTTTCCTCATCATTGGTCTGAATATTGAAACGTCGATATTCAAACCGGCCGCCCAGGGTAAACATGGCATTTTTGGCGACCCTCCATCCGAGTTGCAATTGCACGGGCAGGATGAATTGAGGTTTCAGTCCAAAATCAACCCCGTTCCAGAATAGCCTCAAATTTTCCCGATGGATCGTGGCTTCTCCGTTAAGCATCAGGCTGTTTACCGGGTTCAGATATTGACTGAAATGAAGACCGAATTCGTAATTATCCGAGATTTTACCGACCATTCGGAAGCGGGAATTTCGCCAGATCGGATTTCTGGCAGAAAGGGCCAGCAAGATGCCCGCCTTGTGGTAATTGTCAAAGATGATGGAGAACTTCACATCGCCGGGGGGTTTCTCCTTGACATTGATTTGAAGGTTGTTTTCCCCATCCTCCTGATAAAGGGTATAGGTGATCTTGTCGTAGAAGTTGGATCCGGACAACCTTCGAATCCGACTGATGAGTTGTTTCCGATTGATGTATCTGCCGGGATCCAGGTCGAGGCTTCCGAGGATTTCGGCGGTGCCGTAAGTTTGGTTACCTGACACTTCGATGGAGTCTACCCGGAATTCAACCAGATTCAGGATGCGGGACTTTTTTTCCGGAGGTTGTACTTTCAGCTGGTATTTTTCGATCAGGTCTTTCAGTTTGTGGATTTCCTCCCGGATCGAATTTTCGCCCATAGCCATAATGGTATCGTAGGCTCCGAAATCCGCAGCGCTGATGTCTCCCAGGTCTACCTGAAAGAAGGCATCACAAAGGTCGCGCTGCCTGGGGAACTGTTGCTTACTCGCCAGCATACCGGCTTCGAAAATCTGGCCCAGGGGAGACAGGTAGTAGTCATCTTCTGCTTCTACACTGGCAACATTGACCCCGATCACCACATCGGCTCCCATCCGGAGGACTTCGTCCACAGGAAAATTGTTGGTGGTGCCCCCATCGATGAGAATCATGCTGTCTCGGATAACGGGCGTAAAAAAGGCGGGGATGGCCATACTGGCTCGCATGGCATCAGCCAGGTTTCCGGAGTTCTGCTCTATTTTTTTGCCGTGTTTGATATCTGTGGCGATACACAAAAAGGGAATGGGCAGGTCATTGAAGTCCTCGATATCGTAAACGGGCAGGGTGTAGTCTTTGAGGCCAAGTTCGAGTTCCTGTCCTTGTATGATAGCCTCCGGAAGCTTAAACTGGAAGCCTTTGCCTATGGGAAGGGTAATGAGTTCGTTGGAGTATAGTTTTTTTTGCTCCAGTATGATTTCGTTGTGCGGAAGCTGATCGCTCAGCAAGAGTTCCCAATCGAGATCCCGCACGATCTGCTCCAGTTCGTGGGCCGAATAGCCGGACGCATAGAGTCCGCCTACGATGGCCCCCATGCTGGTGCCGGTGATGTAATCGGGCCGGATCCCCAACTCTTCCATGACTTTGAGTACTCCGATGTGGGCGAGCCCCTTGGCGCCGCCGCCGCTGAGGGCCAGGCCGATTTTGGGTTGGTTGACCGGGCTTGGTTCGGGGGATTGTCCGCTGAGGCGGGATGCGATCAAAAGGAGTACCAACAGAAAAAGCCTGACTGACTTCCACATGTAGAATACGGAATTGCTTGGAGGTTCTTCGATTCTTTACGCGTTCCGGAGACTGAAAAATCTACTCCGGCTCATGGGACCCCTGCGAACGGAGGAAGTCCGCGATGATGTCGAGCACCAGTTCCCGTAAAGGTAGCTTTTGTTCTTTGGCCAGAAGGCGGAGTCCATCCATTTCTTCTCTGGACATCAGTAAGGTTAGCCTGCGGGTATTCTCTTTGGGCAAGGAAGGATCATCCGGATTCGGACGTGTCTTCCGGATCAAACTGTTGAGGCCGCCCCCGCTCTTCCGCTTCTTGCGTTTGGCCACGCGGGTAGGGATTTCGAGGGTAGCCTCTGTTTGTCCTTCGGTTTCCATGGCTTCCTGAAGGAAAAGGTCGAGCGAATCAGAGAAGTTTTTCCCCGAGCTTCGCACCGGTTTGGCGTCGGCTTTTTTGGGTTTTCTTCGATCCGGCAAAGCAAGAAGGGACTCCTCCTCCTGAAGCTGTTCATCGGAGGCCGTATCAGCGAAAAGATCGCCCCAACCGGATGTAAATCGTTTCTTGCTCACGAATTATTGGATTGCATGTCGACCGTCTTGGGCTCGGCTATCGATTCCAACCGGCCCAAAAACTCTTTGGCCAGAGACAAATAATCGGCTGCACCCGCACTTTCCGGACTGTAGGCAAAAATATCCATCCGCTGGGAAGGCGCTTCTGCCAGGGCTACGGTATCGCGGATCCGGGTTTCAAACACCAGGTCTCCAAAGTATTTGGTGATGGTTTCTACTACATCTCGGTTGAGGACCTTGCGCTGGTCGTACATGGTAGGGATCACCCCTCCGATCTCCAGTTCTTTGTTTAAACGAAGGCGCACCTTCTGGATGATCTGCTTGATCTTGGCCAGCCCTTGCATCGCCAGGAATTCCGTTTGAAGCGGAATCAGCACCAGATGGCTGCTTGTCAGTGCATTCAAGGTCAACAGACCCAGGGAAGGCGGGCAATCAATGACGATGAAATCAAATTCATCCATAACGGGCTCCATCAACTCCCTCAAAATAAACTCCCGCCCCGCTTCATTGATCAGTTCCATCTCGGCCCCCGAGAGGTCGAGCGTAGAAGGCACCACATACAGGTTGGGTTTCACCGGTTGCCATTCCAATTCGGATTCCCCCCGGATCGCCTCGTAAATCGTGCCCGGAGTGCGGTTTACCCCCAGCGACAAGGTCAGATTGGCCTGCGGATCCAGGTCGACCAGAAGCACTTTTTTGTCGAGTTCGACCAAACCGGCGCCCAGATTGATCGTACTTGTCGTTTTTCCTACCCCTCCCTTGTGATTCAAAAGGGAAACAATCTTACCCATCATTTCAATTTTACCGGATGGTACACCCATCCTCCTTCCAAACAAAATAGGAATTTTTGCAATGCCTTTGCCAAGGTAAGCCGAAATTGGCAAAAGGGCTGCAAGCCGAAAACCTTTCACGGAGGGCGGCTGTCACGGGCTTTTCTACGGGAAAAAGGGAGAGTCAGGGTCTTTCTTCCTGCCACCTTTGGATATATTGTGGTTGATGAACCACATACCAACTTTATATGCATTAAGGATTATTCGGGGCGAAACCACCCACACTCACACCCTGCTATGCGATACCTCCTTTATTTTCTCGGTCAAATTTTCCTGATCGCCCTGGCAGGATTTGTCCTTTGGGGACTTTGGCAGATCATGCGCACAGGTTACAGACGGCTCCGGGTGCCAGCTGAGCAGCGACAAAGGCTGTTGCAATATAATTTGGGATTTCTGATCCTCTGGCTGGCGATCATGGCTCATCTTGCCTGGCTTGGCTTTTTTACCCATCCCACCCAAATGCCTTTTCGCATACTGGCAGTTATGCTTTTCCCGGTGGTAGCCGGCTTGTTGCTTCTGGGGCAAAGAGGTTTCCGCCTGTTCGTGAGGCTTCTTCCGTTGCGCGGATTGATCTGGATACAGACTTTCCGGATTCCCCTGGAGATCATCCAGTGGATCGGTTTCGAGGGCGAGTACGTACCCGTGCAAATGACCTTTATGGGCTTGAATTATGACATCATGGTGGGCTTGTCGGCCCTGCTCGCCGGCTCGGCCTTCTTCCGCCAGAACCGGGTCAAAAGGACGGAAGCCCTGATCTGGAATCTGTTCGGGCTGGCTTTGTTGCTGAATATGCAGGTCGTTTTGGTCTTTTCCGTTCCTTCTTCTTTTCAGGTATGGAAAAGCGGGATACCCTACTGGTCGATCGGAACCGCTCCATTCATTTGGATTCCCGCTTTTCTCACGCCGGTGGGAATTTTAGCTCATGCCTATTCCCTGTTTATTCTTGGGTCCCGACGGCAACCCAAAAGGACCTTTCAACTCCGGCGACGATAAATTCATCTGGTAAATGACAAAAACCTGGACCGGGTCGGCCAGAACCCGGTAATCGGAAAGGGATCGGATAATCTGCCGGTGGATGGGAGCATCCCCTCCCTCGACTTGCAGCAGAACCAGTTTGCGATCCGGTTCGACCGTAAAACGAATGCTGGCCGAAGAATAATCAGCGGGAGAGTCGCGGTTTAAATGTTGCAGAAGTTCCGCATGCAAGCCATCCTCCGTCTCCCCCAGGGCAGGTGCAAGAAAAGTCCCACTGAAGAGGTTGGTCGAAAGAAAAACGGAAAAGGCGCTTATGATCCCGTGGAATTAAGGGTGATTTTTTTGGTTTCGGTCGCTGATAAGGACCCCGTCCGGGTTCAGAAGTTGCAGTTTGCTTTCTCTAATGAAAAGTTAAAGATACCCCGGGGAGTGCGGCCTTTTAAGCGAAACTTTTTAAGTCGAGGTTTCTTTTTAGGACGGCTTTTTCCGATTTTTCATGATCATCCTTTCAAATAAGACCTTTGTGAGAAGCTACGATTACATCATCGTCGGCGGTGGTTCTGCCGGCTGTTTATTGGCGAATCGACTTTCGTCAGACCCCCAAAACCAGGTCCTGCTCGTGGAGGCCGGTAAAACAGATCGACATCCTCAGATCCATATTCCCGCTGCCTTCTCCAAGTTGTTTAAAGGTTCGCTGGATTGGGATTTTCAAACCGTTCCGCAGGAGCACATGCACGGCCGGCACATGTATCAGCCCAGAGGAAAAGTGTTGGGCGGCTCCGGCAGCATCAACGCCATGATCTACATCCGGGGCCATCGTGCCGATTTCGATGCCTGGTCCCGCGCGGGAAATACAGGCTGGTCTTACAAGCAAGTCTTGCCCTACTTCAAGCGGAGTGAACAAAACCTGAACCTGAAGGATCCTTTTCACGGGACCCTGGGAGAACTGATCGTTTCCCATCCGACTTATACCCACCCGCTCGTCCGGGCCATGGTAAAAGCCGCCGAGGAAGCCGGGATGCGCTACAATCCGGATTTCAATGGCGCCGATCCCATCGGCATAGGCTATTATCAGGTAAATCAAAAAAAGGGAAGGAGATGGAGCGGAGCGCGGGCATTTTTGGATAAAGCCGTCAAGGGGCGGTCCAATCTGGACATTTGGACCTCGACCCCGGCCCACAAAATCCTGTTGGAGGGCCGCCAGGTAAAGGGTCTTCGGGTTCGGCGGGGAAGGAACCTTATTGATCTGGAGGTGAAAAAGGAATTGGTTCTCGCGGCGGGAGCATTCGGGAGCCCTCAATTGCTGATGCTTTCCGGGATCGGCGAACCGGAGGAACTCCGGAAATGGGGAATCCCCGTCATGCATACCCTTCCCGGAGTGGGAAAAAACCTTCAGGATCACCTCCTCTGCGGCATAGGCATGCATACCGACTACAAACCTACCCTGGACCATGCCGAGACCTTTCCCTATGTTTTGGGAAATCTGTGGTCCTATTTTTTTCAGGCCAAAGGCATGCTCACATCCAATGTGGCTGAATTCGGCGGCTTTGCCGCCACTCTGGAGGGATTGGAAGCTCCGGATATTCAGTTTCATGGAGCCGCAGCGCATTTCGTCCGCCACGGATTTGATAATCCAAAGGGGAAAGGAGGGTTCAGCCTGGGGGCAACTTTGATCAAGCCGGGTAGCCGGGGCACGATAAATCTGCAAAGCCCGGATCCGGAAGCGGAGCCACGGATCGATCCGCGCTATTTTTCAGATCCCGAAGACCTGGAAACCATGATCCGGGGTATTCAAATGGTGGAACGCATCCTGGAGCAGCCTTCCATTGCCAAATTTGCCAAAAGTCGTTTTGTGCCGGAAGAAAAGCTGAAAAGCCGGGAAGCTATAGCGGAGTTTCTACGGGCGCGCTCGGAGACCCTCTACCATCCGGTGGGAACCTGTAAAATGGGAGTGGATGCTTTGGCGGTCGTTGACCCTGAGCTGCGCGTCCATGGGCTAAGCGGCCTGCGGGTAGCCGATGCCTCCATTATGCCGGAGATCACCCGGGGCAATACGAATGCGCCGACTTACATGATTGCCGAAAAAGCAGCCGATCTGATCGCCATGGGCCGGCAGGTTGCAGGCCAGGGGGCCAGACGACTTATCTGAAGGCTTATGGAAAAGCTGGAGTCCAACAAAATCGTTGTCATCGGGGCCGGCCCGGCAGGGCTGGCCGCAGGAGCCTTGCTGCGTCGGGCGGGTTTGCCTTTCGTCATGCTGGAGAAAAGCCGCGAAGTCGGTCATGCCTGGCATTATCACTACGATCGTTTGCATCTGCACACGGTCAAAGATTTGTCTCATTTGCCGCTGCTTCCTTTTCCCGAGTCTTATCCTACCTATGTATCCCGGGATGATTTCGCAGCCTACCTGGAGGGTTATGCCAAGCATTTCGATCTGAAGCCCCATTTCGGGGAGGAAGTGAAGCGAATCGGCCGGAACCGGCTCGGGGAGTGGGTGGTCGAGACCGGCTCCGGAAGGAGTTATTACGCAAGCCATGTCGTGGTGGCGACGGGGGTTAACCGGGTTCCTCACCGCCCTTCCTTTCCTGGGGAGGACCTTTTTGAAGGAAAGATCACCCATAGTGTAACCTATCGTCGGGCAACCGACTACAAAGGGAAACGCATTCTGGTGGTCGGTATGGGAAATACCGGTGCGGAAATTGCCCTGGACCTGGCTGAGCACGGTATGCTACCGCTTCTTTCGGTTCGGGGCCCGGTCAATATCGTTCCGCGCGATGTTTGGGGCAGACCTACCCAACTGACCGCCCGACTGTTGTCCCGCTTGCCCAATTGGCTGGCGGATGGCATCGGAAAACTGCTCCAGCGTTTCACCATCGGCAATCTCCGGGCCTTTGGGATCGAGACCCCAACTCTGGCCCCCAACCAGCAGTTGCGGGAAGAAGGAAAAACACCCGTTATCGATTTGGGAACGGTTGAAATGATCCGGCAAGGCCGCGTTCGGGTGGTACCGGGCATACGAAAAATCGGGAAAGACGGGGTCCATTTCGAAGATGGCTCTTTCCATCCTTTGGACCTGATCATCCAGGCTACGGGTTACAGGCCTCAGCTGCCGGATCTGGTCCCCGGCATTGAAGAAATTCTGGACGAACATGGCTGCCCGAAACATCCCGAGGGCGAAGCACATTTTCAGGGTCTTTATTTCGTGGGCTTCGATAACTACAGGCCGGGAGGTATACTGGGAGCGATCAATCGGGATGCTCCCTTTGTAGTGGATAGGATCTGCTCGAAGCTGGGGCGGAATGCCGGTCAAACGCAATCCTGACTTTTTTCATCTCAAAAAATGAGGAATGCCTTTGGCTACCTATTTTCCTAGTGGTAGGTTTGCGACCTACCATCATTCACCTTATGTCTCAATTCCCAAAGGCAACTACTGCCGAAAACGCCATTACCCTTGTCAATTCGAGGGATCAGGTATTCGTTCACACTGCAACAGCTTCTCCCCAGGTACTGGTCCAGGCTTTGGCCGACAGGGCCAGGGAATTGGAGGGGGTCCGGCTCTTTCAATTGCATACCGAAGGTAAAGCTCCTTATGCCCTTCCCGAAATGGAAGGGAAATTTCGGGTATTCAACCTGTTTGTCGGGGGCAATGTCCGCAAAGCGGTGCAGGAAGGACGAGCCGATTATATCCCGGTATTCCTAAGCGAGGTACCGGGTTTGTTCCGCAAGGGCATCATCGAACTGGATGTGGCTCTGTTGCAGGTTTCTCCACCGGATAAAAACGGATACTGCACGCTGGGAACCTCCGTGGACGTATCTGTAGCTGCAGCTGAAACCGCCAAACGCATCATTGCAGAGATCAATCCCAACATGCCCCGTACGCACGGAGACGGCAACATTCATATCAGCAAATTCGACCGGATTGTAGAGGTTGACTATCCCCTTCCGAGCATTGAGATCCCGCCCCCCACGGAAACAGATCGATTGATCGGGGGCTATGTGGCGGAATTGGTGGAGGACGGCGCTACTTTGCAAATGGGGATCGGGGCTATACCCAACGCTGCCCTCGAAGCGATGAAAGACCATCGCAGACTAGGGGTCCATACCGAAATGTTTTCGGATGGATTGCTTGATCTCATCGAAGCCGGAGCTATTACCAACGACCAGAAGGTTCGCCACCGGCGGCACACCATCACCTCCTTCGCCATGGGTACTCCCCGCCTGTACGATTTTATCGACGATAATCCATCCGTCCGTTTCATGGAAGCTTCCTATGTCAATGATACGGCCGTCATCCGGCAGAATCCCAAGGTGACTGCCATAAACAGCGCGATCGAGATCGACGTGACGGGCCAAATCTGTGCGGATTCCATTGGTCCGCTGATCTATTCCGGGGTCGGGGGTCAGATGGATTTTGTTCGGGGTGCCTCCCTTTCCCGCGGCGGTAAGCCCATCATTGCCCTCCCGTCTTCAACCCGGCGGGGCGAGAGCCGCATCGTGACCATGCTGAAACCGGGTGCAGGGGTCGTCACCACCCGTGCACATGCTCATTATGTAGTCACAGAATACGGGATCGCCAATCTGTATGGTAAGTCACTGCGCCAGCGCGCCAGGCGGCTGATCGGTATTGCCCACCCGGATCATCGGGAAAGACTGGCCAAGGAAGCTTTCGAGCAATTGCATATCCGGATCTAAGTGCAAACCCATAATTCCTGAGGTATTATTGGAATGCAGGGCTTTCCTGGGTGGTCACGGAGTGGTTAAGTAGTTGAGGGGGTGAGTGGGTATTAGGTATCAGGTCGGAGCAAAGCGGAGATCCTGACAAGCGGGGAAAGCATCCGCATCCTGGAAAAACTAAGATTCGCTTCGTCAGGGTATTGGGTATCAGGGATCTGTGTTTTCGGAATTGCGGGCAGGCCATCCCTTCAGGGAATAAAAGGGCAGGGGAGGTATTGGGTATCCGGTACCGGTTACTCTTTTGCCCGTGGAGCATGTGCACCCTTTTTTTGGCCTGAGCCTGCAGGAATATTAGGTCTGTACTTAGAAGGCACCCGGTGCATTTCGGGGCGGGAAATCTTACCTTTAGGTGGAGAAGCCTGTTCCCTTTGGATAAACGGGCCTAAAACCGGTTTCCAATGACGAAAGTCTTTCTGGTCTTCATACTCATCTTTGTAGGCTGCATTGGCCTTGAAGCGCAAGACTTGCAGGCCGATCTGCTCCATGTGCAGCGCGAACTCCAGGACCTTCGCCAGGAGGAAAGGGTTCTGCTCGATCGCCTGGAGTCGCTTCGATTGGCTCAAATTCGGGCCGATCTGACCTCGGTGGGTTTACCTTCCGACAACTACGTGGAGCACAGCGCGCTATTTCTGGCATACGACGAAGAGCACGAACAAGCTCGTTGGGTCGCCCATATTATCCATCCCCAGATCAAAGAGGGCCAGGTGGGACGCAGCAACGACTTCAGGGAGGATCCCAAGGTCCGTAGCGGCTCGGCCGTAGAAGCCGATTACTTTTTGAAAACCCTACTGGCGGACAGCACTTACGAATACGATGGATACGGATATGACCGGGGCCACCTGGCTCCTTCGGCAGACTTTCGCTGGTCAGCCAGGGCCCTTTCGGAAAGTTACTTCTATTCCAATATGTCTCCGCAACGACCGGAGTTTAACCGGGGAAAATGGGCGGAACTGGAATCCTTTCTCCGCGGATATGTCATCAGCCAGGATGTTCAACTCTACGTCGTGACGGGGCCCGTCCTGCAACCCGACCTTCCGAAAGTTGAACGAAGCGTAAACGCTATCAGCCTTCCGGATACCTATTTCAAAGTGGCGGTTGACCTGGAGAACCAGAGGGGAATAGGTTTTTTGATGCCCAATCAGGACCTGGACGGCCCCCTGGAGGTTTTTGCCGTAGCCATCGACGAGGTAGAAGAAATAGCGGGCCTGGATTTCTTTAATCGATTGCCGGAGAGCGAGGAAAAGCAGCTGGAAAGTGTTCTGGATAAAGAAAAATGGTTTTCAGGCCTGGCCAGAGGAGAGGCCGAGCCGCTCTATCCTCCTTCCCTGCCCAGAAACCATTTCAATACGATCCAGGCGGCTCGATATGCCGGGACCGGAGAATCCATTCACGTCTGCGGAACGGTCGTCAGTGCCCGGTTTAGCCGGAGCGGCAACCTTTGGATGAATCTGGACAAAAAGTTTCCCAACCAGGTCTTTTCCATTTACATCCGAAAAGACGACCTGGCCAACTTCCCTTATGCACCTCTGGAAGAGTTGATGGGTAAAGTAGTTTGTTTTGAGGGAGAGGTAAGCCTGCTGAACGGAACGCCTACCTTGCAGGTGGACAGGGAGAAAAAGGTAGAGATCTGGGTAGATTAGCGATCCTGCTTACTGTCTCTCAGCAGATATTCGGGCTCCAATTCATAGCGTCGGGCAATATCCGGGCTGTAGCCGAAGGTCGCATGGGGGAGCAATCGCCTGAGCGTATGCAAGACAAGGGTCATTTTTTCGGGCTTCACGCTGACCGTGATTTCCTCGCTGTCGATGAGTTTTACATAAATTATGCCCGTACGCAAAATGGATAATCCGAAAGGAAGGTGTTCGGTTACGACTCCGTAAATCCAGACTATGCGCCTGGGTTGGTGGCGGAGGATATAGAATAACTTGCTTTCTTCGTTATAAACCCTCCGGATGATGGGCAGCCCGATCCGCAGACTCAGGAGGGTCAGGCCCAATCCGACCAGGGAAAGAAAGAAATGGCCGGCGAGGCCATAGAATATGGCGAACACGCCCAGGGCCCAGAGACAAACGCAGCCCAACAGCTTAATGTAGTTGTCCCGCTGCACGGCTCGGTGCAGATAGATGATTCCCGGATGCCTGAATAGTCTGTGACGCTTCAAAATATTACGGTGCTAGTCGCAACAATTTGTTGGAAAATAAGGAAGAAAGAAGTAATTTAGTATTTGTCGCAAAGGATTAACAAGGATTTGTTCATTTTGCTCGGAGAATGGCACACTTTTTTCGAGCTCCCTCTCTTTTTTTGAACTCAGCCTATGGCAAACGGCAATTATACCGAAAAGGATATTAAATCACTGGATTGGCGGGAGCACATCCGGATGCGGCCTGGGATGTACATCGGCAAGCTGGGCGATGGATCCTCTCCGGATGATGGCATTTATATTCTCCTGAAGGAGGTGATTGACAATTCCATAGATGAATATGTGATGGGCCACGGTCGGCAGATCGATATTCGGATCCAGGAAGGCGAGGTATGCGTTCGGGATTACGGTCGGGGCATTCCTTTGGGGAAGGTTATCGATTGTGTTTCGAAGATCAATACCGGGGGGAAGTACGATTCCAAGGCCTTTAAGAAGTCCGTCGGGTTGAACGGGGTGGGTACCAAGGCCGTGAATGCCTTATCGGAGCAATTCCTGGTAAAGTCCGTTCGGGATGGCAAAGCCAAGGTCGCCGAATTTGTACGAGGTGAATTGAAAAAAGATCATCAGCTAAAGGCCTCGGACGAGTCAAACGGCACGGAAGTCCGCTTCTATCCCGATTCCGAAATATTCCGCAAATACCGTTTCCGGAACGAATTCCTGGAGAATCAGCTTTGGAGCTATGCCTATCTGAACGCCGGTCTGAAGATCAATCTCAATGGGAAGATCCTGGTTTCCCGAAATGGATTGCTCGACCTGCTGGAGCGCAAAACCCAGAAAGAGAACCTTCGATACGACATCATTCATCTGCAAGGGGAGGATATGGAGGTGGCCCTCAGTCATGGCAACCATTACGGAGAGCAGAATTACTCCTTTGTCAACGGGCAGAATACCACCCAGGGCGGTACCCACCTGAACGCTTTCCGGGAAGTCCTGGTAAGGACGGTGCAGGAGTTTTACGGAAAATCCTACGACAGAAAGGATATTCTTGCCTCGCTGATCTCGGCCATCAGCGTAAGGGTAGAAGAACCCGTTTTTGAATCCCAGACCAAAACCAAACTGGGTAGTACGGAAATGGGGCCGGGCGGTCCGACCATCCGGACCTTTATCGGAAATTTCATCAAAGAAAAGCTGGATAACTATCTGCACAAGCATCCGGATACGGCCAATGCCCTGCAGAAGCGTATCCTGCAATCCGAACGGGAGCGTAAGGAAATTGCCGGGATAAAGAAACTGGCGAACCAGCGGGCTAAAAAAGCCAACCTCCACAACAAAAAGTTGCGGGATTGCCGGGTTCATTTCAGCGACAGTTCCCGGAAGTCCAGAGAAGAGGTTCGGAAAGCGACCACTTTGTTCATCACGGAGGGAGATTCCGCCAGCGGATCCCTTACCCAGGCACGCGATGTGCAAACCCAAGCCGTTTTCAGCCTGCGAGGGAAACCGTTGAACACTTTCAGCCTCTCCAAAAAGGTGGTTTACGAAAACGAGGAGTTCAACCTGCTCCAGCATGCGCTAAACATTGAGGAGGGCGTGGAAGATCTTCGCTACAATCGGGTGGTCATCGCCACCGATGCCGATGTGGATGGCATGCACATTCGCCTGCTGCTGCTGACCTTCTTTTTGCAGTTTTTTCCTGACCTGGTCCGAAATGGTCATCTGTACATCCTGGAAACCCCCCTATTCCGGGTACGGAATAAAAAGGAGACCCGTTATTGCTATTCGGAGCAGGAAAAGCAGCGGGCTATTCAAGCTTTGAAAGGAAAGGTGGAGATCACCCGCTTCAAGGGGCTCGGGGAAATCTCGCCCAAAGAATTCAAGGACTTCATCGGAGAAGATATCCGACTGGAGCCGGTCATTTTACGCGAGGATACCGACCTCGACCAATTGTTGGAGTATTATATGGGCAAAAATACCCCCAAGCGCCAGGAATTCATCATCGATAATCTTAGGGTAGAAAAAGACGAGACGGAAGAGGCTGAAAAAACGGGTGCTGAACTGCCCGTCTTGGCTGAAACGGCTGAATAGTCGACGGACGGGCACTGAATTTTATCTACTTTTGCGCTGATTAAGCTGGCTGACGGAAAGTCCGGACTTCTGACCTCCACCCGGATTCCTAATCAGTTGGCATGAAATTTGCCATTTCCACCCAGATAGGCCGGGAATTCCCCCAAGACCCCTTGAATGGGGAATTTCTTCTCGCCATTATCCTACGTTGCCCTGATAACCAATCATTATGTTTGAAGACATCTTTTTCCAGCAGGGTTTTGATGAAGACAGCGACTTTTTACCCCTCATTTCTCTGGAAGAGGAGGATGAAGACTCCATGAATGATGACCCAATTCCGGATACCCTTCCGGTTCTGGCGCTCAAAAATACCGTTCTGTTTCCCGGTATCGTCATCCCCATCACGGTAGGGCGGGATAAATCGATAAAAGCCATCCAAAAAGCCTACGATGGGGATCGCCTGATCGGGGTATTATCCCAGCGGGATAGCGATATGGAAGATCCCGAGATAGAGGATCTGTTCGAAGTCGGCACGGTAGCCCGTATCGTAAAGTTGCTGAAGATGCCCGATGGGACCACCACGGCTATTTTGCAGGGCAGGCGGCGTTTCCGGCTGAAGGAGATGCTGACTACCGATCCCTACCTGACCGGCCGAATCCATCACCTGGAATATGTGGAGCCTCAAAATCAACTTGAATTCGAAGCTTTGCTTTCCTCCATCATGGATCTGGCCAAGTCCATCATCGAACTCTCCCCCAACATACCCTCCGAAGCGATGGTCATGCTCAAAGGGATAAAAAGCCCGAACTTCCTGTTGGATTTCATCGCCAGCAATGTGGGTAGCCAGGTAGAATTCAAGCAAAATCTGCTTGAGACAGACAATTTGACCAACAAGGCGAATCAGATCCTGGAGCAAATGCACGGAGAACTGCAGGTGCTGGAATTGAAGGATCAGATCGAAAGTAAGGTTCGTACGGACATCGAAAAGCAGCAGCGGGATTATTTCCTGAATCAACAGCTCAAGACCATACAAGAAGAGTTGGGCCAAAATCCCCAAGAAGAGGAAATCGCCGAGTTGGTCCGAAAAGCCAGGCAGAAGAAGTGGACCCGGGAGGTGGATCAGGCGTTCGAACGGGAAATTGGTCGCCTGAGGCGCATGAATCCCCAGGTGCCCGAATATACCATTCAGATCAATTATCTCGAATTGTTGGTAGACTTGCCCTGGAATGAATTTACCAAGGACAACTACGACCTGAATGCCGTCAAGAAAGTCCTGGATAAGGATCATCTGGGCCTGGAAAAGGTAAAAGACCGGATTCTGGAACACCTGGCCGTGCTGAAGCTAAAAGGAGACCTGAAGGCACCTATTCTTTGCCTGGTGGGGCCTCCGGGGGTGGGGAAAACATCCCTCGGCAAGAGCATTGCCCGGGCGCTTGGACGAAAATTCGTCCGAATGTCCCTGGGCGGCCTGCACGACGAATCCGAGATCCGGGGGCACCGGAAAACCTATATCGGGGCCATGCCCGGGCGGATCGTTCAAAGTCTGAAAAGAGCCGGTACTTCCAATCCCGTATTCATACTGGATGAGATCGACAAAGTGGGAAAAGATTTCCGCGGAGATCCTTCTTCGGCCCTTCTGGAAGTACTGGATCCGGAGCAGAATACCACGTTCTACGATAATTACCTGGAATTGGAGTATGATCTTTCCAAGGTTCTTTTCATTGCCACGGCCAATGCTCTGGGCAGAGTACAGCCTGCTCTTCGCGACCGTATGGAGATGATCTACATAGATGGATATTCGCTGGAAGAAAAGGTAGAGATCGCCAAAAAACATCTGATCCCCCGCCAACGCAAGGAACACGGCCTGAAAGCGCAGCACATCAAGTTGTCGACGGCCGTTTTGAAAAAACTGGTCCAGGAATACACGCGGGAATCCGGCGTTCGGTCCCTGAATCGCCAAATAGCCGGTCTTATGCGCCATGTGGCACGGCAGGTCGCTATGGAAGAGGCCTACGACCCCGCCATCAAACCCGACCACCTGCATGACATACTCGGGCCTTCACGCTTCAGCAAGGAGAATTACCAAAAAGAGAATGTGCCAGGGGTTGCGGTCGGCCTTGCCTGGACTTCGGTAGGTGGTGATATCCTGTTCATCGAGTGCAGCCCAAGCCCTGGAAAAGGACGAATGACCTTGACCGGAAACCTGGGGGAAGTAATGAAAGAGTCGGCTTCAACGGCCATGAGCTTTATCAAAGCCAATAGCGAAGCATTGGGCATTTCTCCCGAGAAATTCGACCAGACGGATATTCACATCCACGTTCCGGAGGGAGCCATCCCGAAAGACGGCCCTTCTGCTGGAATTACCATGCTTTCGGCCATAACTTCGGCTTTCACAGGAAAAAGGGTCCGGCCTTTCCTGGCCATGACCGGAGAGATCACCCTCCGGGGACGAGTTCTGCCCGTTGGAGGGATCAAAGAGAAGATCCTTGCGGCCAAGCGGGCCGGGATACGGGAAATCATCCTCTGCCAGGAAAACGAAAAACATGTAGCCGAAATCAACCCCGACTACATAAAAGGAGTTAAGTTCCACTATGTAGACCGGATGGAAGAGGTTCTGGACCTGGCCCTGGAAAAATAAGGCAGGGCAGCGGCCCGCACGGATTACTGGCCGGAAGACAGGAAAATTTATACCTTCATCAAACTTTTAAGCATACTAGCTGCTCTATATAAGGACACACCGGTATTCGTGTCGGCAGAATTATTAACGTATGATCCATAAAGCCGGTCTCCTATTTTTTGGGACTCTCTTTCTGTTGCTGTCCTATTCTACTCTTCAGGCTCAGACCAAGAAGGAATTGATCCAGTTCTCTGGTTTGGTGCTCGATGGCACGGATGATCAACTGTATCCCATCCCCTATGTCAACATTCTCGTGAAAGAGAAAGGACGGGGAACTTACACCGATTTCCGAGGCTTTTTCTCTATCGTGGTGGAGAAGGGGGATGTAATCGAATTTTCGGCCGTGGGCTACAAAACCATTGATTACGAAATTCCGGCTAACCTGAAAGACGATCGTTATTCGCTGGTCCAGCTTATGACTCAGGACTCCATCAATCTTCCCGAAACCGTGGTATTCCCCTGGCCCAGCCGGGAGCATTTTCGATTGGAGTTTCTGGCCATGGACGTGTCGCCGGAACTGCAGGATAATGCCTCCCGAAACCTGACGGAGGAAGGCCTACGCCAGATGCGCGAGTACGTGCCTTCTGACGGAGTCGAAAATTCAAGCTTTTATCTTCGCCAGCAAGCCCGGGAATACTACTACTACGGGCAGCAGCCCCCTATGAATATCTTCAATCCCTTTGCCTGGTCCAAGTTCTTCAAAGCCTGGAAAGACGGGGACTTCAAGCGAAAGAACTAGGGTGTGTCTGGAAGAATGGTTGCAGCCCAAAGGACATTTTTCAGACGCGGCCTGAGTGCAAAACCCTAATTCTTGAAGGACTATTGGAATGTAGGGCTTCCCAGAATGGTCTGGGAAAGGTTAAGTGGTTGAGTAGTTGAGTGGGAAAGTGGTTGAGTGGGTATTGGGATTTTGGTATTAGGTATCGGGGTACTGGAACAGTGAGTTTTTCGGAACTGCGGGCGGATTTCCCCTTAGGGAACAAAAGGGCGTGGGCAGGTAATACAGTACCGGTTACCGTTTTGCCCGCATGGAATGTGCACCCTTGTATTGGCCTGAGCTTAGAGGAATATCAGGTCTGTACTCAGATCTATAAGGCTTCCTTTTTCGAAGAAATGGATCGATTTCTTCCCCCTTTTTCCAACTTGAACAAAGGCTTTCCCCACATCAAAACCTGAATGCCATAGAGGTTTATCCAGAAAAGCATGCCGGCAAACGAAAGAACGCCCAGGGCGGCGTAGATCTTGAAGTTGCGGAGATTGAGACCGAAAACCTCGTAGCTGAAAAAGTCGAAGAGGAGAAAGAGGGCATTGGCACAGAATAGAATAAAAAGGATTTCGATCAACTTCTGTAAGTAAATTACCTTTTTTCGGACCTGCACTGTTCGGGCCCATCTTTTCTTTCGCATGACATATCGGTAGGCAAAATACATGTAGGCCGGGAACAGGATCAGGTAAAGAGCATGCTCCGTAGCCCCGAAAAAAGGATTGAAAAATTCCCGCTCCACCCCTTCTTTCATGGATAAAGGGGTTAAAAAAAGACCGACGAAGAAAAGGAATTGAAAGGCGCCCAGGAGGAAGTGCTTGGAGTCGGTCAGTCGAAAAGTATAATTGGGATAGAGATTAAGTTTGACGTAATAGAAGAGGAGTACCGGAAAGGAAAGCGTAAAATAAAGAGGAATGAATCTTAATTCAGGATGCTGATCGTAGAACCCGATGAAAGTAAACACATAATGCAGTAAGGTAAGGCCGAATACGCCCAGAAGAACTCCAAAGAAAAGATTAGCTCTTCGTTCTCCGGTAGGCTGAAAGGTAAAAAAGGTAGCCAAAATGAGACTCTGGGCCACCAGGGTAACCAACAATAACATCAACAATTGAAACAGCAAGTGATCGATATCCATGGCTGAGCCAAAAATACGAATTTCCGAAGGCCGATGCGTTGAATTCTGTTGGACTAAAGAAAAGCCCTGTCCCGCAACCATATCGGCTGTAAGCCTGTTCTACCTGCATGGGAGATTGGTGGGATGACATCAGGGGATTATTTCAGAAGGCCGAGAGCAGCTCACCTTCTCACCCAGCGATCCACGAAATGATCGAAAGAAGCTCGGACGAAAAGGTGGATTTCCAGCATTGGAAAGAAACCATTGTCCGGAGAAGGCTCCAGGACTGGCTGTTCGACCAGTATGCCATTTTCCAGGCCTTGCCCCATGAGACCGACGAAACGCTGGATTTCTTATCCACCCCCTCCTCCAAAGGGTTTGCCATTCATTTTTCCATGACGCGATACAGCCAGCGGGATGTGCAACACTATTTCGACTTCTTGAAAGAGCGTGTCCTGGCTCAAAACTATCGTATTCAGATATCCGATCGCAGAACCTACAATCGAAAAGAGTGGATCGAAACCGTTGAGCGGCATTATCTGAAGCCCCGCCAAAAGAAGCAGGAAAGCCAAAAGCTTCGGCAAGGTTTCGGAAACATCACCATCGAGCACGTCAAGCGCGATGAGCTTTCCCACTTACTTAAGTTCAGGGCCACGATCTACCGGGATCATCAATTTGAGGATGCCCGTGGATTTCGGGAACTCATGCAACTTCTGGCGGCTGAGTAGATTGCCGTGAATTCAATCGTCTTTGCAGGCAACATGTCTTGTTTTGCAATGTGTTGACCAGGTTTGGGAAACGGGACGAAGGTTTGTTCCGGATCCCAGGAGAAGCTCAATCTTCTTCCGTCAACAACTCCCAGATCCTGTCTTTCAATTCCGCCAATCCTTCCTGAGCCACGGCTGAGATGAACAAGCTGGTCAATTCCTCTGGAATTTCGGCCTTCAGCATCTTTTTCAGTTCCTCATCGATCAAATCACTTTTGGTGATCGCCAGCATACGGGGCTTGTCCAACAGTTCGGGATTGAATTGCCGGAGTTCCTCGAGAAGGATCTCGTATTCTTTTCGGATGTTGTCCGTATCGGAGGGTACCATGAAGAGCAGGACGGAGTTCCGTTCGATGTGCCGGAGAAACCGATGGCCCAAACCTTTTCCGAGATGAGCGTTTTCGATGATCCCAGGGATGTCGGCCATGATAAAGGACCGGTTATCCCGGTAAGCAACGATGCCCAGGTTGGGCACCAGGGTGGTGAAGGGATAGTCGGCAATTCGGGGCTTAGCGGCAGACAACACCGATAGGAGGGTGGATTTTCCGGCATTCGGAAAGCCTACCAATCCGACATCGGCAAGCAGCTTCAGTTCGAGGATCTTCCAGCTTTCGCTACCTTCTTCACCCGGTTGGGCGTAGCGGGGGGACTGATGGGTGGCAGATTTAAAAAAAGCATTTCCTTTACCTCCTCGGCCTCCGGAGAGAAGAACCTTTTGTTCGCCTTCCTCGGTAATCTCGAAATGGATCTCCCCGCTTTCTGCGTCCCGGGCCACGGTGCCGAGGGGGACGTCCAGGATTACGTCTTCGCCATCGGCGCCGGTTCGATTGTTGGGGCTTCCATTTTCACCGTTTCCCGCCTTGATATGCTTGCGGTATTTCAGAGGCAGGAGGGTCCACATATTTCGGTTGCCCTGGAGGATGATGTGGCCACCGCGCCCTCCGTTGCCGCCGTCCGGACCTCCTTTAGGCTGAAAGGGACCCCTATGGAAATGGACCGAGCCGGCCCCGCCTTTGCCGGAGCGAAAGTTGATCTTGACATAATCCACAAAGTTCTGCTCCGCCATAATCCCCAGCTTGCAAGGCCCAGCTAACGCGATTTCGGTCTTTCGGGCTCAGAGTGCCTCAACCTGCGTGGTCAATCGCTCAAAGATCTCCTCGATGGTCCCCAAACCATTCAGCTTAAAAGCCCTGTCATGTTGCTTGTAATAGTCGTAGACCGGGGCTGTTTCTTCCTGATAGACCGCGATACGCTTGCGGATGGTTTCTTCGTCATTGTCGTCGGCCCGTCCGCTGGTCTTGCCCCTCTCCAGGATTCGTTTCACGATCTCTTCTTCCGGGACATCCAGCATGATAAGCCCGGAGATCGATTGTCCTTTCTCGGCCAGCAGTTTATCCAGCGCCTCGGCCTGGGCAATGGTACGGGGAAAGCCATCGAAAATATAACCCTTGACATCCGGATTTGCTTCCACCTTATTCCGCAGCATGCCGATGGTGACCTCATCCGGTACCAGATCGCCTTTTTCAATGTAGCTTTTGGCCTTCAGCCCGAGGGGAGTATCGTTGCCCATTTCATAGCGGAAGAGGTCTCCGGTTGAGATATGCAGCAAGTCGTATTTTTCGACCAACTTGGCTGCTTGCGTTCCTTTCCCGGATCCCGGAGGACCAAACAGTATCAGATTCGTCATGTCAAATGCTCAGTTGGTTTCGCGTTTCAAGAAAGGCTGAAAGTACAAAAAAACCAAAACATGCCATGTCCGCTCCGCTGGTCCGGGGCCGGTCCCGGACGTCAAGGCGCGAGGATGGCTCGGGCGCCCGCAATTTTAGGTTTCCAGTAGCTGGATTGCGTGATGTTCTCCTCCACCACGCCCCGGGATACGCTATGGATCACCCGGATGCCGTTGGGATCGTTGGATACCACCAACGAGACATGGAAAACCGGGCCCGCGGCACTTCTTTTGTAATAAATGATATCGCCCGGGCGGACTTGGTTGACCCGGATTTCGCGCCCCTCGTTGGCCATGATCCGGGAAGCCGGCGAAACCGAAACATCAAAGCGGTTCATGACGTAAAAGATAAACCCCGAGCAGTCAAAGCCGGTCCGGGGACTTTTACCGGCATACTTGTAGGGAATTCCCAGTTGCTTTCGGGCCTCCTGAACGATCCCGCTGCGCAGGCGGTCTTCTGCCGGAGGAGGAGTCGCAGGATAGGTTGGGTAATCGGGCTTTTTCTTGAAGGCAGAGCAAGCTGAGAGAAAAAGCCACAGAAACAGGAATAGAGAAAGTGCATTTGGTCTGGCAACCATAATGGTATAGTGTTTCATTTCTGGATGATCCACGAGCGGCCGGGTGTCCGTTATGCCTGAAGTAGGCAAGGACAGGACTTTGCCCTGTGGATGGGCTTAAAATTAATCATCTTCCGGCTGAAAATCATCCTGATCTGCAAGAAAGGGTAATTTGGCCCGGAACTGGTGTAGTTCCCTTAGGGAAATGGTCGTGGTAAAGACCGCTTCCCGGTCCTGGCAAAGGTAGAGGACGGAGCCATCGAAAGAGACCAGGGAGGAAAATCCGTTGAAAGGGTAATCGTTTCCGTCGTGCCCTATCCGATTTACGCCCGCGACGTAGGCTTGATTTTCAATAGCTCGGGCTCGGAGCAGGATCTGCCAGGCCTGAATTCGCATACTAGGCCAGTTGGCTACATAAAGAAGAAGATCGTAGTTGCGGGTGTTCCGGCTCCATTCCGGAAACCTGAGGTCGTAGCAGATCAGGGGTTTGATTTTCCATCCCATGTATCGGACGGTCAAGGGCTTGCTACCGGGGGTGTAGCGGCCTTCCCCTGCTATTCGGAAAAGGTGTTTTTTATCGTAAAATTCGAAATGCCCACCCGGTTCCATCCAGATGAGTCGGTTGTGAAACCCGGTATCGGATCGGATGATCAAGCTACCGGTAAGGGCGGCCCCCAACCCGTCGGTCATCTCCCGCATCCACTGCATACTGGGACCCTGCATAGGCTCGGCCAGGGATTCGGCTTCCATACTGAAACCGGTAGAAAACATTTCCGGCAAGATGATCAGGTCGGTTTGACCTTGCAGAGGCTCGATCAGGGCAGCCAGGTGACCCCGGTTTCGTTCGGGGTCTTCCCAGAATAGGTCGGGTTGAACCAGGCTCAGGCGCAGCTTTTCCAAATCGGGTATACATCAAAAGAGGCGTGGAAAATCCCACACCTCTAAGATAATTCTTGTCTTCCAAAAAGAAGCGGGTCCCGTGGCGGGATTTCCTTTTCGCCCTACTCCGTTTCGGGGGCAGTGGCCTCTTCTTCTTCCACTTCTTCCCCAAGTTTTTCCTTGGCGGAAGTAGCGCTTCGGAGAGCACGGGGCGTCTCGATGATGCCGATGGGCACGCTGGGATTATTCAGGATCTGTACCTCCTCGCTCGTAGCGATGTCTTTGACCCGCACGGACTGACCCAAATTCAGGTGAGAAACATCGGCCAGAAGCTCATCCACCAGGTGTTCCGGAGTGGTGATCACCTTGACTTTGCGCAGGAGTTGCTGGAGAACCCCGCCGGTTTTGACACCGGCTGCCGTTCCCGTGAGTCGGACTGGGATGTCAACCTTGACCTTTTGGTTTTCGATCAGACGCAAGAAGTCGATGTGTAGGACTTCCTCGCTTACCGGGTGAAACTGAGCTTCCTTGAGGATAGCCCGATAGGTAGTTCCTTCAATGCTGATCTCAGCCAACTTGAAGGCCGGCGTATAAACCAGGTGCCGAATATCTTTGAAAGAGGCTGAAAAATGGATATTCTCATTCCCCCCGTACAAAACAC
>CAZXIX010000029.1:0-6517 GCA_964640855.1 uncultured Saprospiraceae bacterium | reverse complement strand
ACAGGGGATGCTTTCGTTCCGGCGGGTGGCTTTGGAGCCGCTTTTCCCCAGATTTTCCCTGAGTTGACCTTGTACCGCTACAACTTCCATGATGTCAGTGAATTTATCTCGCAGAGCCTTTGGGCTTGCTTATCTCTTTTTGTTAATGGGACGCAAAGATAGGAATTTTTGGTTATATCGTTTTTATTCCATGGATAAAATTATTGCCGCTGATTTTCCACGAACAAGGCCGAGATGGAGCGGTGTTCGTGGGTATTCCGAATGGCGCGGGCAAAAAGTTTGGCCGTCGGCAAGACCTTGATCTTGGTACTGTCTTTTCGGATGGGAATGGTATCGCAGACGATGAGTTCGTCAAGCTTGGATTTTTCAATGTTTTCGTAGGCATTGCCCGACAGAACCGCGTGTGTACAGAGGGCGCGAACGCTCTTGGCACCTTTTTCCATGATGGCATCGGCCGCTTTGGAGAGGGTCCCGGCCGTATCGACCAGGTCGTCGATCAAAACCACGTCTTCCCCCTCTACATCACCGATTACGGTGATCCCGGCTACTTCATTGGCCCTTTCCCGATATTTGTCACAGATCACCAGGTTGGCGCCGAAGTATTTGGCATAGATCCGGGCTCTTTTTGTACCGCCTACGTCGGGGGAAGCGAAGGTGACCTGGGTCATTTTTTGTTCTTCCAGGTAGGGAATATAAATGGCCTCGCTTTTCAGGTGATCCACCGGGATGTCGAAGAAGCCCTGGATCTGGTCGGCATGAAAATCCATGGTCATGACCCGGTTTGCGCCGGCGGCTTCCAGGAGATTGGCGATCAGCTTGGCTGAGATGGGTACCCGGGGCTTATCCTTTCGGTCCTGCCGGGCATAGCCGAAATAGGGGATCACAGCGGTGATGTAACCCGCGGAGGCCCGCTTTGCCGCGTCGATCAGCAGCAGCAGTTCCATCAGGTTTTCGGCGGGCGGCAAAGTGGATTGGATGAGGAATACATAGGCCCCTCTTACGGATTCATTAATCACAGGTTGCATCTCTCCATCGCTAAACCGATGGATGGACAGATTGCTGAGGGGGTGGCCATAATAGTCGGCAATCCGCTCGGCCAGGTAGGTAGAGTGGGTGCCGGAAAAGAGTTTTACCTCAACCATGTCGCTTTGGTTGTAATGGTGATGTAAACGATCAACGAAATTTAGTTCCTGGGTCGGTGTCCCATCCCAACTGACAGCCCGATGGCGCCTGCTTTGCCATCAGGGATTTTGTGTTTTCCCTTGTGCAGGTAGTTCCTGGACCAGGGTATATTTGACTGGGTATCCGGTCGCTTTCGGTTGGAAAAGGGTAAGTATCCGACTTCCTCCGGCAAAGGTAAACATTAATACGTTTGAAGGCGGAAGCAAATGAGGCCTACCCTTACCTCTCTTCAGCCTCCGGCCGGAATCAGCGCTTCGGTAAAACCTCGGCAGGCAGGCATGGAACCGCGAGTCATGGCGTTGGCCGAACAAGAGCAGGCATTGGTCGAATCCCCGCACCAATGTCAGGCAATAAGCTGTATTTTCGTTTACCCCGGGTGTTTTAAATCCGTTTGATTAAATGGATCATACTGAAACTTGATGGCCTCAGCTACACATATCCATCTTTCCATCAGTTCCTGGTGGCATGCCATGAGCGGGATGCAACAATTGCTGTGGAGCCTGGCGCTGGTTTCTTCTTTTCTCTCTCTTCTCTTTCTCATTCTATACTTTTCCGACCTGGGGAAAGACACGGATCAGGACAAGGCAGATCAAACGCGGGTCACCCGCTGGACGCTTCTCGGCTTCACCGTCGGTAGCTGGGCCGGTGTGCTATCCAGTTGGGTGAGTTCGGATCCCGGCCTTCAGTTCCTGACCGCCATTTCATTGGGTGTTCTGGCCGTTTTGACTCGCTGGGCATTTTACCGGCTTGACCTCAGTAAGAAAAGCCGTTTCCGGCTGGAGGAGGCAGTAACCCATACCGGAAGAGTGCTGAAGAACATTCCGCCTAACCGGGGCGGCACCGGCAAGGTGCGCCTATATATGCGATCCGCACCTTTTGAACTGGATGCGATGACCATGGGCGAGCAGATCCGCCCGGGCCAATACATCCGGGTTGTTGAAGTTGTCGAAGGCCGGATCGTGAGGGTGGAACCCTTGCCGCCGGAAGCACCTCCTGTTAAGGCCCGGGAGAGAAGATAAGCCCGGGGAGTCCTTACCTGAGTTTCATCCGCCCGGGCAATGCCCCCCCGCTGGCGAAATCCGGACATCCTGATCTCTTCCCCGGATTATCGTTTTCTTTCTGTAACGAAGTTCACCAGGTCTTTCAGGGCTTGCAGGCTTTCGGAGGGCGGAAAATCCGCGACCAATTCAAATGCTTCATCCCGGTATTGGTACATGATGTCCCGAGCATAGGATAAGCCGTCGCTTTGGCGGACGAAATCGATCACCTCGCGGACTTTTTCCGGATTATCGTTGTGTTTGCTGACGATTCGGATGATCTGCTTTCTTTCGGACGGGCTGGCTTGCTGAAGGGCGTAGATCAGTGGCAGGGTCAATTTTTTTTCTTTGATGTCGATCCCGAGCGGCTTGCCTACGTCGTCGTATCCAAAATCAAACAGATCATCGCGGATCTGGAAAGCGATGCCGATCTTTTCACCAAACGAGCGCATGCGGTCGATTTCGGATTCGTCTTTGACGATGGAAGCGGCCCCGGCTCCGCAGGCCGAGGAGATCAGCGAAGCGGTTTTTTGGCGGATGATATCGAAATAAATGGATTCCTCGATATCCAGCCTCCGGGCCTTTTCGATTTGGAGCAACTCGCCTTCACTCATTGCTTTTACGGCATCCGAAACAATCTCCAGGAGGCGAAATTCCTTGTTCTTCAAAGCCAGCAGCATCCCTTGCGAAAACAGGTAGTCACCGACCAGTACGGCGATCTTATTCTTCCAGAGGGCATTGATCGAGAAAAAACCACGCCGCTCCATCGCATCGTCCACTATGTCGTCGTGGACCAGGGTCGCCGTATGCAATAATTCCACCAGCGAGGCCGCAATGTGAGTAGATTCCCGGATGTCGCCAAACAATTTGGCCGTCAGGAATACGAACATTGGCCTGACCTGTTTGCCTTTTCGCCGAACGATGTAAAACATGATCCGATCCAGGAGCGGTACGGAGCTCTTCATAGACTTCCGAAAATGCTTTTCAAAAGTCTTGAGTTCAGAAGCAACGGGGGCTTGGATGTCAGAGAGTGATTGGACCATTTACGTGATTTACGTTCTTCCTCCTGTACAGGCTTTGCCTTCCGGAAAGGGCGTAGCCGGCCAACGGGCTGCATCCCTTGTCGGGGATGAATCGATCCCGGGGTTAAAGCTACGAAATCCCTTTTGCTGTCTGATTTTAGCCCGGGGGGCTTCACCGGATGTATTTTGAGCTCCAACCTGTATTTTCGAAGATCATTTACCTAACAATCCGAAATCATTTTGGATCAGCAAAAGCGGAGGCGGTCAGGAATGAATATAAATCTCCAGTCAGGCTGGGGTGCGGTGCGCATGTCGCCAGGGATGTTTGTGTAATAGGAGGCAAAGCGCGTTCACCCCGTAGCCCCTTCGGATTTGTACTTAAATGTTGAGCTGAAAGGAGACCAGGTTTTCGCCCCGCGCCTGCAGGCGGACGACATATTTTCCCCTGGGTAGCTCCGTCAGGTCAACGTCCTGGTTGTGGGTGCCCGGCGGAAGGGGAGGGAAAACCTTTCTGAGGACCTCTTGCTGTTTTTCGTCTATGAAAACGGCTGCCACCTCTGCTTCTTGGGAGAGGGTGAAGGGCAGAGTGACCTGACGGGTACCCGGGATGATCTTGAGTTGTGTCAATGCCGGGTCCAGGCTGACCTGGGCAGGGCGTTGGGTTCGGATGGTGCTCATTTTCACCATCCCGCTGGGCAATTTCCCGATCAGACGGTATTCCAACCAGCTGTTGGGCGATACGCGTTCGAGATCCAGATCGATGTATTGATGCAAATTGGACTTTCCCGGGTTGCCGGTGAAAGAATGTACGGTCGAAAAGGTAAATTCCTGATCCGTACGTCGCTGTACGGTATAGTACATTCCTTCCGGCTCGTCCTGGGTAAGCCATTGTAGTCGAATACCGGATCCGTAGGGGATGGCCTCTAGCCGGGTAATGGATGTGGAGGAAGTAAGTACCTGGGACTGGTCCCAGATCTCGCCCACGCCCATCAGGATCTGGTTGTTCGGTTTTCGAAGCAGTTTGTTCACTTTTCCATTGGGGGGATTCCAGACATGCAGCTCTTTCGGTATCCGAAAGAATTCGCCCGGTTGGAGAGCGGGAACGGTTTCTACCTGGTCGGTAGGGACGATGCGTATTTCCATCTGAAAACCGTCCAGAAAGATCCATTGGAACTGGTTGAAACTTCCGGTTGCGCGGGTCCAGCTTTTTTCGTCGTTGGACAGCCGCAGGGGGGCTCCCCAGCCGCCTTCTCCCACGAAGACCATCCCCTGATTATCGTCTCGGATAAATCCTTCTTCGCTTCCGGGTTCCCAACTGGGGCGTACCGGCCAGGTTATTTTCACCACATGGGCGTCAGATTCGGCGATCAGATTGACCCCATACTCGTAGAAGAGGCCCGCCCAGTCCGTGTACAAATCGTCCTGTTCGAGTTTGGAGAACGTATGCGGCCGCATGGGGTGATGATACTGAACGATTTTCCAGAAAGCCTTTCGGTGGGTTCTCAGTTCGTTTTCCAGCCAGGCAAGTTGCTCTCCCTTGGAGGAGATGTTACTGTTCAGAGTAATGACCCGAAGTAAGTTCCCGCCCAGGGAGAGGGCGTAGTAATTTTCGGGTCGCGGCAGGTCGAAAAGCTGATAAAGGGTTTCGTTGTCGAATTCGTGATTCCCCCGTGCGACGATGATGGGGGTGAGCCTGCCGTCTTCGGTGATGGTCAACTGCCAATCGTCCAACCACTCTATCCACTCCCGGGCGGTATTGCCGCCGGTCATATCGCCGCTGAACAGGACCACATGCGGGCGGAGTTTGGACACCATTTGATTGGCCCGCTGCCGGGCAGCCCGGTAATTCCGGGAATCTCCTCCGGCAATGATGGACAGCCTTTCCCGATGCGTATCCGGGGCTGTTCGAAAGCTCAGGGGCTTGCTGGTGCCCTCCGAATCCTTGATCACAAAATGATAAAGGGTGTTGGGTTTCAAATCCTTGAGTCGGACGAAATAATTGTTCTGCCCCTTGGCCCGGACGGCGCGGTCTACTTTTTGGTTGAAGGGATACTTGCTGATGTTCCGCCCACCGTTTTCCGTCCCATAAAACAGGATCGGATTGGAGCCCGAGACCTGATCCCAGCCGATGACCATGGTCGTTGCCGGGTCTTTGCGCCACATGCAACGGAGACGCTCCACCTTTCCTTCCAGCGGGTTGAAAGGCAAAAGGATGCCAAGGAAGAGAAAAAAGTACGGGAAGCAGTTTTTAATCGTCATTTGAAAACGGTTCCGGGACAGTCGCCATCCATCGGATAAAGACCTGCTGGCTAATATAAGCCCTTGCGGCAAGAATTTCGGTTCCCGAAGGATAAGAACCCCATCCCGGAGGTTTCTCCGGAATATTGACAGAATCCTCGCTTTATAAGATGCTTAAAAACGTATTTTTACCTTCCGGTAAGTGTAGTCAAAGAGTTCATTCGCATCCGGGGAGTTGCATCTGCACAAGGATTCATCCTCAAAATCGTCTTTGAGCCTATCCCGTATCTTGCAAAGGAAGCGCTTTTCGGGAAGAAATTTTGCCTTGTCAGTGACTGACGAAATGAATTTCTCCCAGAGGATGCTTTATAAACACCCTTTAAAAACAGCAACATGTCGAAAGATCAGGTATTTCAATTGATAGAACAGGAAAAACAACGTCAGACCTGGGGCATCGAGCTCATTGCCTCTGAGAATTTCGCCAGCCAGGCCGTTATGCAGGCCATGGGCAGCGTGTTGACCAACAAGTATGCCGAGGGCTATCCGGGTAAGCGCTACTACGGAGGCTGCGAGATCGTAGACCAGGTCGAGCAGCTGGCCATCGATCGGTTGAAAGAATTATTCGGAGCTGAGTATGCCAATGTGCAGCCCCACTCGGGGGCCCAGGCCAATGCCGCGGTTTTTCTGGCCTGCCTGCAGGCCGGCGACGCTATCCTGGGCTTCGATCTGGCGCATGGGGGCCACCTCACCCACGGTTCACCGGTCAACTTTTCCGGAAAGACCTACCAGGCCAACTTCTATGGTGTGGAGAAGGAAACCGGGACCATTGATATGGACAAAGTGGCTCAAAAAGCCCGGGAAGTGAATCCCAAAATGATTATTTGCGGGGCGTCCGCCTACAGCCGGGATTGGGATTATCCTCGTTTCCGCGCCATTGCCGACGAGGTCGGAGCCTTGCTGTTGGCCGACATTGCTCATCCTTCCGGGCTGATCGCAAGCGGACTGTTGGATGATCCCCTGAAACACTGCCACATCGTC
>CAZXIX010000028.1:0-42689 GCA_964640855.1 uncultured Saprospiraceae bacterium | reverse complement strand
GGGTCGCCGTCACCGGCTTGCCCACTGCCTTTTTGAAGAGTTGTAAAAACCGGAAGAAAGATGCCCGGGATCGATCGGCCCAATCGCAATCGATTTGATATTCCACCGGATCCGGCCATCCCGATAATTGCCGCTTGATCAGGCCTGCGACCTTTTCTACCAAACTGTCTACTGCTTTTTCGTCCAACCGGGCCATACAGGCTTCGGTGATGAAGAGGGTGGGCACCAGGTCGATGCCTGCCGGAAAGGCAAAAGAATCTTTTTCCAGGATGGACAGCGGAACGGGGGCTTGCCGGCCGCCATCCCAATCCACGTCAAAAAAGCGCACATAAAGTCGATCGGCTCTCAGGCTGTCCAGATAATGCATACTGGCTGAATCGGGCGAAAAGGCCTGTTTCCAGTGATAGAAGGCCGGTTTCAGGTCCAGTGGCTTTTGGGCCGGCTGGCAAGACAGGAAGCAAGCCGCGAGAAGGCTCCAAAAGCCGATCCGCAGGCCGAAAGAGGATTGGCCCCTGCACGAAAGCTTTGTACCAAGATCCGAATCCATCAATCCCCTCTTAAAAGATGCCCTCCCGAATGAGATCATGCAAATGGATCATGCCCAGATAGGAATTCCCTTCGGCCACGATCAACTGCGTGATGCTGTGCGTACGCATTAGATCGAGTGCTTTGACCGCCATCTGTTCGGGTTGAATGGTCTTGGGGGATTGGCTCATCACATCAGAGGCGATGAGTTCTTCCAGGGGTTTTCCTTTTTCCAACATGCGCCGGAGATCGCCGTCGGTGATGACGCCGACCAGCTTTCCTCCGGAGTCCAGTACGGCGGTGGCTCCGAGCCTTTTAGAGGTCATTTCCAGGATGACCCTGGAGATCGGGTCGGCTAAGGAGACGGCGGGTTTTTCGTTGTGGACCATAAGGTCGGCTACCTGGAGATAAAGTTGTTTCCCCAGCGCCCCTCCCGGATGGAACAGGGCAAAATCTTCAGGGCTGAACCCGCGCAGGGCAAGGAGAGAGGTAGCCAGTGCGTCTCCCAGCGCCATTTGGGCGGTCGTGCTGGCCGTGGGGGCCAGGTTATTCGGATCGGCTTCCTGACTGACGGGAGTCAATAGTACCCGGTCGGCCTTCCGGGCAAGATAGGATTCCGGGTTGCCGACGATGGCCACTACGGCGGCACGCATCTGCCGGAGCATCGGTATCAGGGCCTTTATCTCCGCCGTCTCCCCGCTCTTGGATAAGCAGATTACGATGTCATCCGACTGGATCATACCCAGATCTCCATGAATGGCGTCCGCTGCGTGCATAAAAAGAGCCGGGGTTCCTGTGGAGTTGAATGTGGCCACCACCTTTTGCCCTACGATGGCGCTTTTCCCGATTCCGGTCACCACTACCCTTCCCTTGCATTGGTAGAGGAGTTCCACCGTGGAGATAAAGACGTCGTCAATGGAGGCTTCCAGAGCCTCAAGTGCCTCGCGCTCAATAGATAAAGTCCTCAAGGCCGTTTTGCGGACCAATTCATCCAAACTTTCTTCCGATTTTCTTATTTTTAGTCTCTCTTTCAGCAAACCCATTATTTCTTTTGACCTAACCCATTGATCATAAACTACTTAGCTGTAATAAATCTTTTTTCGTAAATTGTTACAAGTCGCCTGCCAAGTGCAAAAATAAGCTAAATAGTTCAAGGGCGGCCTCATCTCTCTCACTATGTCTGTAGCAATGGGTAGCCTTCATCAAGCGCTAGAGCAATTCTTTGGATTTGACACATTCAAAGGCAATCAGCAAGCGATCATAGAGAGTGTCCTCGCAAGCCAGGATACTTTTGTGATCATGCCCACCGGAGGAGGCAAGTCTCTCTGTTATCAGCTTCCGGCGCTGATGCTTCCGGGCACAGCCATCATCATCTCGCCCCTGATCGCCCTGATGAAGAACCAGGTCGATTCCATTCGCGGTTACGGACAGCAGGATGAAGTGGCTCATTTCCTCAACTCTTCCCTGACCAAAGCCCAAATGCGGCAGGTAAAGCAGGATATACTGGACCAGAAGACCAAACTCCTCTTTATAGCGCCGGAAACCCTGACCAAAGACGAGAACATCGAGTTCTTCAAGACCGTCGACATCTCTTTTGTAGCCGTTGACGAGGCGCACTGCATCTCGGAATGGGGCCACGACTTTCGTCCCGAATACCGGCGGATCCGCGATATGCTCAATTCCATCGGCAAACGGATTCCCATCATAGCCCTGACGGCGACTGCCACCCCCAAAGTGCAGACCGACATCGTCAAGAGCCTGAACATGTCGGAGGTTAATATCTTCATTTCTTCGTTCAACCGGGAAAACCTGTACTACGAAGTACGTCCGAAGGGTAAGGAGGAAGAGACCCGAAAGCAGATTATTCAGATCATCAAAGAGATGCCGAATGAATCCGGCATTATTTATGTACAGAGCCGAAAAGCCGCCGAAGACATCGCCCGAACTTTGGTGGTAAACGACATAAAGGCCGCACCTTATCACGCAGGGCTCGATGCCAAGACCCGTTCGAAAACCCAGGATGACTTCCTGATGGAGGAAGTCGATGTCATTGTAGCCACCATCGCTTTTGGTATGGGGATCGACAAGCCCGACGTTCGCTTTGTCATCCACTATGACATGCCCAAGAGCATTGAGAATTACTACCAGGAAACCGGGCGGGCCGGGCGGGACGGTCTGGCCGGAAGTTGCATAGCCTTCTATGCATACCGAGACCTCCTGAAACTGGAAAAGTTCCTGCGTGACAAGCCGGTTGCCGAACGGGAAATGGGGAATCAGCTGCTCCAGGAAGTGATGGGCTATGCCGAGACGACCACCTGCCGGAGGCAGTTTCTGCTGCACTATTTTGGCGAGGAATACGATGTCGAACAATGCAGCGAAAAATGCGATAATTGCCGGTACCCGAAAGAGAAGATCGAGGTTAAGAAGGAAATGGTGTTGGGGCTGAAAGCCGTACTCGAACTCGAAGAAAATTTTCCCATCAAGCCATTGATCGATTTCATCCGGGGAAAGGAGACCAAGGAAATGAAGGATTACGGCTTTGTCAACAAAGAGTTGTTTGGCAAAGGAAAAGATCAGGACAAAAACTTCTGGAGCACCATTTTCCGGCAGGGGATACTTCACGACCTGATCCAAAAGGATATCGAAAGCTATGGTCTTCTTAAAGTTACCGATGCAGGCAAGGCCTTCCTGAAGAACCCGACCTCCATCCAGGTCCCCCTGAACCACAATTACGACGAAACCGCCGCCGGACCCTCTTCCAATGGCAGCACCTCTGCCCTGGATCAAAATCTCGTAAAGCTCCTCAAAGACCTTCGCAAACGGGAAGCCAAACGCCTGGGAGTCCCCCCCTTCGTCATTTTTCAGGATCCTTCCCTCGAAGAAATGGCCTCGGTTTACCCTCTTTCTATGGAAGACCTGGCCAATGTCGGAGGCGTAAGTAAAGGTAAAGCGCTGCGCTATGGTAAGCCTTTTCTCAAGGTCATCCGCGAATACGTAGAAGAGAACGAGATCGAAAGACCCACTGATTTCGTGGTCAAGCAGGTAGCCAACAAATCCAAGGTCAAGGTCAATATCATCCAGGGCATCGACCGGAAGATCCCGCTGGAAGACCTGGCCTCCTCCAATCAGATCAGCATGGAGGAATTATTCCACGAGCTCGACGCCATCGTCAATTCCGGGACCCGCCTGAACATCGATTACTATCTGGATGAGGTGGTCGACGAATATGCCCGGGATGATATCTACGATTACTTCATGGAGGCGGATACCGATTCCGTAGAGGATGCCTTTCACGAATTAAAGGAAGACGACATTACCCTGGAAGAGATCCAGCTGATCCGCATCAAATTCCTTTCTGAGATGGCAAACTAGGGGGTGTCGGGAAAATAGCTGTGCCTTTGGCGGGAGCAGGATCTGGATGGCAAAAGGCTCTTTTCCATCCGGACGTTGTCAAAAAAAAAAAGGAACGCCCACCCAACCTCCGGTTGCTACGACAAACTCAAAATTCTCACTTCTTTGGAACTGCACATCATCCACGGCCCCAACCTCAATCTGCTCGGCAGGCGAGAGCCCGAGATCTACGGCCGCCAAACCTTCGGGGCGTTTCTGGAGGAACTCCGGGGTCTTTTTCCGGAGCACAAACTGTTTTATTTCCAAAGCAACCATGAAGGCCAACTGATTGACCGGCTTCACGAGCTGGGATTTTCTGCCGATGGGATCATACTGAATGCGGGGGCTTTCACCCATACTTCCCTTGCCCTGGCAGATGCCGTTGCTGCCATCGAGAGCCCAGTGGTCGAAGTTCACATCTCCAACGTCCACGCACGGGAATCTTTCCGTCACCATTCCTGGCTTTCTCCGGTATGCCGCGGCGTGATCGTCGGCTTCGGGCTAAAAGGCTATGAGTTGGCGGTGAGGTCCTTTCTCTAATCGGCTAAACAAGCGACGGTAAAACTTCCCCTTCCCAGGCGGTTTTTCTCCAGCGCCTGGGCATAGATCTCCGGGTACCGCTTCAGGAAATTGGTTTCCTGCAGCCATATGCTCAATTGCTGATTGACAAAGTTGATGGAAACGACGCCCAACCGGAAAAGATCCCCACCCAACAATCCGTCGATGTGCATCCCGGATTTCTGAAAATGCTCCAGATCGTTGAAAGCAAAACGCCAGTACATAAATTCCAGGCCGTAACCCAGATCGAGTTCCATCACATTGCCCAGCGGGATCTCATATACGCCATGCGTGCTCCCGTACTGGATCGTGGAGAGAGACCGGATTTTGCGCCGCAACTTCCGCTGAAGCTGCTGATCTATAATGCTCAGCGAAGAACCCGTATCGATGCCCAGCCAAAGTTCCGATCGATTACCCAGATCGGTCTTCAGAGCTGGAAGATGGTTTTGGTAGGCGAAGGTCAACTGATAATCCGGCACTTCCGGACAGATCCCGCAATCGCCTGCCCCATCCGCCCGGCGCATGGTTAGAATTTGATGAGAATAGTCGACGATGAGTTCCAAATTGCGCACGACCTCCATGCCGATCAAACCCATTATATCCATGCGCAGTACCTTTTCCATGGTGGTCAGATCGGAGGCACGGACCAGAAAATCGTTTCGGTTGACAGCCCCCCAATGGAACGAATGGATCCGCACAGCCTGGGTGGGCTCCACAACTCCGCGCACATCCACAAGGGAAATGGAGTCCGGCACTTCCTTCGGGGGCAGCGTCTTGAAATGTTTGCTGTTCAGCAGCAGGTCTTTCATGCCGGTATCCAGGATGAACCAGCCACTCTGGTCGTTGACCTGGGCCTGGACCAGGATAAGTTTTTTGATTCCCTGGAAAGAAAGTTGATGACACGAACCCTGAAAGGAATAGGCTGAGTTTTCGGTCGCGCGAAGGGGAAAGCTAATGATCCATGTCCCGAGAACAAGCAAAAAGGGTAGAGATCTCATCATAGTGCAGGTATTTATGAAATCCGGGGCATGAACGGCCCATCGTCAGCCCATCTGGTGGATAGGGATTTAAGCTTTAAGGGTTCTAGAGTCAAAAAGTTCTGAAGGATAAGCTCGAACAGGGAAAAGCAGAAAGCAAATGATCCGATAGTCGCACGGAAAGTGTCAATCCGGCTTTTGGAAAAGAGTTGCACGGCTCATCCTGCATTCTAATATAGGCAATATCATTACTCCATGTAAAAGGGGAAGGGGAAAACCGATGACACTTTGGAGGAAAAGATGCCGACTTTAACAATTGACTGGGTTATAATCTCTTACGGTTTGTTGGGAAAAGGGGTCAGGTCTACGATCCGAAGATTTCGCTTCTTTCCGAAACGGATGTTTTTTTTCTTGAACAAGGTGATGGAAAATCCAAGGGCCAGAGAGGTCCCGCTAATGATCGCATCTCTCGCCGTATAATCGTATCCCAGGTTGGTCAGATCGGCCACGCCGGCAAAAAAGGACCAGCCCAATCCGAATACCATGAGCGAGCGACCGATCCATACCGGTGCCCGACGATCGTATTGGAAAGCATCTATGTCGTTGGGAGATACATATCCCCTCCCCAAAACGATCAGGCTGGTGTCCGTACGCAGATCTTCGATGTAGCCAACCCGGAATTCCTTTTCTCCCTTCAATCGATAACGGATCTCGTCCCCGATCCGGATCTTGGTGGTCTTGGCCCGCCCGTATTTCTCGATCAGCAACACCTTCTGGGCCGAAATAAAGGCCGGCAGCAGGAATAAAACGCCCAGGAAAAGAAGGATAGCGTAAGTTGGTTTCATAAAGGATCAATCCGTCGTTTTTTCAATTTGGCCATACAGGTGCGCGATCATCTTGTGCACCGCGGTTTCCAGTTTACCAAAAGGAACCTCCTTGGGGTCCACGTAGATGAAAAGAATGTCGATTCGAAGCCCCAGCTCGGCTGCCCGTTCGGAAAGTTTGTTTTTGTGGAGACGCCAGGCCTCGCGTACCTGCCGCTTGATCCGGTTTCGATCCACTGCCTTTCGCACTCTTTTTTTGGGAACGGAAATCGCCACCTGCAGGCCGGGCTTTTCCGGGTCCGAAACAGGTTGCCAGACCATCTTGAGCGGGTATTTGAAATGAGAGCGCCCTTTTTGAAACAAAAGACCGATGCGCTTGCGGCTTTTTAATCGTTCGGACTTCCTGAAGCGGAATCGCTGCATAAAAAACACCCCCTCATTTTGTGGATTTGAGGCAATATAGCACTCTTTAACATGGAAAGGGTCAGGAAGGACCGGGGATTGCACATGGTCCGGCTTTCGGCCCCGTGAAGCTAAAAATTTACAACATGAACTCCAGTTACGAAAACGCGCTCCCGATCAAAACCTGGGCGGAAGCGGACCGTCCGCGCGAAAAAATGCAGATCCAGGGCCGCAGCAGCATGAGCGATGCAGAGCTCCTGGCCATTCTGCTGCGCTCCGGCACCCAGGAAGAAACCGCCGTAGACCTGGCCCGCAGGATCCTGTCTTCTGTCCGGCAAGACCTGAATGCCCTGGGAAAATGCAGCCTGCCCGAACTGACCCGATTCAAGGGTATGGGTATGGCCAAGGCCGTCACCGTGATGGCAGCCCTGGAATTGGGCAGGCGTCGGCAATTAAGCCCGGCCGTCAGCCAACCGCAGGTCCGCAGCAGCCAGGATGCCCACAGGGCCCTGGCTCCCCTGCTGATGGACCTCCCACATGAGGAATTCTGGATCCTTTTGCTGAATCGAGCCAATCGCATCATCGGTAAAGAACGGATCAGCTCGGGAGGGGTCAGCGGAACGGTAGTCGATGCCAAAATGGTGTTTCGAAAAGCCCTGGAAACCCTGGCCTGTTCCCTTATCCTCAGCCATAATCATCCGTCCGGAAACCTGACCGCCAGTCAGGCAGATCTCGACTTGACCAAAAAACTGAAAAAGGCAGGTAAGACCCTGGATATAGAGGTGCTGGACCATCTGATCATTGCTGATTCCGGTTACCTGAGCTTCGCCGACGAAGGCATGTTGTGAGCCTATTTCCGGACCCCTGCCGCTCGGGAAATACAGGGAATAAATCCTCTATTTTTCTGAGGACAGGAATTTACAGATCCTCGCTGCCGGCCAAGCAATCGATAAATGCCGAAACTTTCCTCCGTCGGGATTGGTTTTGATTATTTTGGGCCCCCAATCGGCACTCCCGCTTCCGTATGGCTTCAATGAACAAGAACAATATCGATCTATTCCTACTCGGACGCGTGCTGAAACTGGCCACCCCATACCGATGGACTTTTATTCTGGCCGGGGTTCTGGCAGTCGTACTGGCTCCCCTGGCGACCCTGAGACCTTACCTCATACAGGTCATGGTGGACGATTACATCTTTCAGTACGACATTCCCGGTCTGGGCAGGCTTGCACTGATCCTTTTCGGTGTCCTTTTTCTGGAAGCGATTCTCGAATACAGTTTTATTTTCTCTTCCAACTGGCTGGGCCAGCACGTCATCCGGGATTTGCGGGTGCGCGTTTACCAACACGTGCTGGGGTTGCGACTGACCTATTTCGACAAGACGCCCATCGGCACCAGCACCACCCGTACGATCAACGATATCGAGACGATCAATAACGTTTTTACACAGGGAGTCATCACCATTCTGGCTGACCTGCTGACCTTGATCGCGGTACTGACGATCATGCTGATCACGAGTTGGCAACTGACCCTCGTCTGTCTGATCACCCTGCCCTTCCTGATCATCGCATCTTATATTTTCAAAGAAAAAGTGAAGTCCGCATTTCAGATCGTGCGCAAGCAGATCTCCCGGATGAACGCCTTCTTGCAGGAGCGCATTTCGGGTATGCGGATCGTCCAGGTATTTAATGCCGAAGCTCAGGAGGCCGAAAAGTTTCGAAAGATCAACCGGGAGTACACGCAAGCCAACCTGGATTCTATTTTATACTATGCCATCTTCTTCCCCGTCGTGGAAATCCTTTCGGCGGCCTCTCTGGGCCTGATGGTCTGGTGGGGAGCCCGGGGAGTGATCGCGGGGGAAGTCACCCTGGGCGCTTTGGTGGCCTTCCCGATCTACCTTTCCATGTTGTTTCGTCCGGTGAGGATGCTGGCCGATAAATTCAACACCCTTCAGATGGGCCTGGTCGCCGCCGAACGGGTTTTCACCCTCCTGGACCGCCAGGAACAGATCCCGAACAATGGCAAACTGAAACCTGAAAAGCTCCAGGGAGAAGTGGAATTCGAGGATGTTTCTTTTGCTTACATCGGTCGGGAGTGGGTATTGAAAAACGTCAACTTCCGGATCGAGTCCGGCCAGACATTGGCCATCGTGGGCAGCACCGGCTCCGGCAAGACCACCATCATCAACATCCTGAATCGGTTTTACGAGATCCAGAAAGGAGCCATCAAGGTCGATGGGGTTCCTATTCCGGAGTATGATCTTGCCGCCTACCGAAACCAGATCGGCATGGTGTTGCAGGACGTATTTCTCTTTTCCGGCTCTGTGATGGAGAACATCACCCTGCGCAACCCGGAAATCAGCCCGGAAGAAGTGATCCATGCCTCCAAGCTGATCGGCGCCCATGAGTTCATTGAAAAGCTGCCCGGCGGATACGATTACCAGGTCATGGAAAGAGGAGGGAGTCTCAGTATGGGCCAGCGGCAACTGATCTCCTTCGTCCGCGCCCTGGTGTTCGACCCGGCCATCCTCATATTGGATGAAGCCACTTCATCCGTAGACCCGGAAACGGAATCCGTGATCCAGTATGCCATCGAGAAATTGATCGCCAAGCGGACGAGCATTATCATTGCTCACCGCCTGACCACCATCAAACATGCCGAGAATATCCTGGTTCTGCAAAAAGGGAAAGTGCTGGAATTCGGGCCCCACGACGATTTGCTGCAAATTGAAGATGGCTACTACCGCAAATTGCACGACATGCAATTCCTTCAAGTGCTCGAATAGTCCAACCTTAAACATCCTCTTCTTATCTTAAGCTGGACTTCATTAACCACCGGAATTTCTCATGCGTAGCATTCTTCCGAGCATCTGTTTACTGATCTGTTTAGCCCTTTCGTCTCTTCGGGGGCAAGACGCCCCGCTTGGCATACCTGCTTCCTTGTGGGAGGAGGGCCAGGAGGCGTCGGTGCCTTTTCTCGTGTGGCTGAAAACCCGGGCGGATCTGGAAGGGGCCTTTCGCCTGCGAAGTAAAGAAGAAAAAAGCCACTGGGTCTTTCGTCAACTGCAAAACGCTTATCGAAGCGATCAGGAAACTGTGGGCCGCTTGCTCGAACTCGAAGGAGTTCCTTTTCATGCCTATTCGCTGGTCAACGTCATTGCCACCCGTGGGGATTCGCGGCTCATGGAAAAACTGGCCGCCCTGCCCGAAGTGAAGGCCATTGTCCCCGATCCCCGCACCTCCCTGAACTTCCTGGAAGCAGACCTCAGCATGGGGCAGGGGCGGCAGGAAGTGGAATGGGGGATCAACCACATTCAGGCCAACCAGGTTTGGGAACTCGGTTTCCGGGGCCAGGGCATAACGGTGGGCGGGCAAGACACGGGCTACGATTGGGACCATCCCGCATTGAAAAAACAATACCGGGGCAATCAGAACGGAAAGGTCGGGCACGATTACCATTGGCACGACGCGATTCGGGAGCTCAGCCCGGTGCACAACGATCCCGACGATTCGGAGGACAACAACCCCTGCGGCTTCGACTCGAAAGAACCCTGTGACGACGGCCTTCACGGCACACACACCATAGGCATTGCCGTCGGAGACGACGGTCAGGGCAATCGGATCGGCGTAGCTCCGCAAGCTCGCTGGATCGGATGCCGGAACATGGACCGCGGTTTCGGCTTTCCGTCGTCCTACCTGGAATGCTTCGACTGGTTGTTGGCGCCCCGCGATCTCAACGGCCGGAATCCGGATCCGGGGCTGGCTCCCCATGTCATCAACAATTCCTGGTCTTGCCCGAGTTTCGAGGGTTGCAATGCGCAAAACTGGGCTATGCTGGAAGAAGCTGTAGAAGCCCTGCGTGCAGCGGGTATCGTTGTGGTCGTTTCGGCGGGGAACGAGGGCCCCAACTGCGAGACGGCGATAAATCCTCCGGCTCGTTTCGAAGGCAGTTTTTCCATCGGTGCGATCGGCCAGGACGGGTGGGCAGCCCGTTTTACTAGCCGCGGGCCTGTCCCCACCGACAAGGGGCTGCTCCTCAAACCCAATGTCGTAGCGCCGGGAGTCAATATTCGATCGGCGATTCCCGGGGAGGGCTACCGCAACCTGAGCGGTACGAGTATGTCGGGGCCCATGGTGGCCGGTACCGTTGCCCTTCTGCTTTCCGCCAACCCGGCTCTGGCCGGACAGGTCGAACAGGTCGAACAGATCATCGAGAATACCGCTGTACCCATACCAAGCGGTCAGGATTGCGAAGATTATCCGGGAGGCGAGCATCCCAATGCCGTTTACGGCTACGGACAAGTGGATGCCCTACAGGCCGTGCAAGCCGCTTTGGAATTAAGAGATAGCGAAAGCGGCCAGGCCGTCCAAATGGACCTTTACCCCAATCCCGTTTCCGACTTTCTATTCCTTTCCGCTAAAGGCATTTCCGGTTCCGCCAGCATCCGCATCTACGATGTCACCGGCCAACTGCTCTGGCAAAGCCGGGAAGAGTCGCAACAGGTGCTGGTCCGGAAGATCGATCTCTCCTTTCTGTCCTCCGGGCTGTACCTCCTTTCCCTGGATTATCCCGGCGGGAGCATCCGGAGGAAAGTGGTGCGACACTAAATTTCAGCGGCAAGAAAAAGGGATTCAGCAGGGGCTTGAGAGGCTTGCTTCGGTCCTTTTCCAGGAGCTCTTCCGACTCCATATCGCGGCTTTCGCCCCTACAAAAGCTGAATGATCTTCTCGGCAAGGCGATCCGCCGCCGGAGGGTGCATCCGAAACCACAACTCGGGTTCGATCAGTTCCACTTCGGAGACCACCTGCCGATCCGCCTGGTCCCAGATCACGTCTACCCGGGCGTAAACCGGCTCAGGTTTAATCCGGCTTACGACCCGGCAAAAGCCATTTCCTCCGGCGAAGGGTCGTAGGGGTGCACGGTCCCGCCAAAATCATCCTGCACCCTAAAATCCCCCTCCTTTCCTTTTTTCAGGACGGCATGGATGAATTTTCCCCCGATGAGCATGAAGGCGACCTCGCCTTTCGTGTAGATCTGCCGTTGGAATTCCTGCACCATCATGTCCTCTTGCTGCAAAAGCTCTTCCAAAAGAGATTGGTGATCCGCCAGATTGCTTTCATCCAGCAGGTAGGTATGACGGGCAGCACCGGAGACGGTCGGCTTGAGGACCATGCGCTCCCAGCCGGTCTGTCGATACAGGAGGTCCAGCTGAGCGGGTTCCTGACGCTTCAGTATCCGGGTAGGAGGAATGGGGATCCCGTTTCTTTCCAACTCCAGCAAATAATGCTTGTCCATGTTCCAGCGGACCATCTCAATGGGATTCGAAAAAAGGGTTTTCCCCTCTACCCGATCCAGCCATTGGGTAAATTCCACAATACGGTCGAAGTAGTCCCATGTCGTACGAAAAACGGCGACCCGGGTTTGAGCGGGATCGAAGGCCGGATCAGACCAGGAACAGCGATGTACCTTCATCCCTCGTCTTTCCAGGGCCTTTTGGACAAGGCCATCCTCTGTCAGGATATTCCGTAAGTAGGGCGTGATCTTCTGCGGATGATCGTAACGATCTTCCGTGAGAAGGACGGCGTCGCAAGCTTCCAATGCCATTTTTCGGCAAAGCTAAGGGGATTCGAGCTATTCAGTGCCGAGGTATGGATGCGGTTCTCCTTGCTTCGGGCTTAGGGGAGCTGAATGAACTTTACCCGTGCAGCGCCGGATACCTTACCCTCCGTCGGATCCTGCAAAAAGGCGATCAATTCGCCTGCCTCCGGATGCTCCAATACGTCTGTTGCCATGGAAAAGGTCCCTTTCGCGGACTGAGGCCTGATCTTTTGCAGTTCTCGCACCACCTTGGCGTGATCCAGCGTCCGACCGGCATTCTCCCCCCGGGGAACATCACTGCCCACTTGATCCTCTACCAAAGCGAAAAAGAGGTCTTGTCCCGACCAATTCCCTTCCAAAACATAATCGAGCCTGACCCTGGAGCCCTCTTTTCTTGCCTCCAGGCCTATGGCTGCCCGAGCAGGAAGTTGAAGGGCCTGTTCCACCCTGTTTTTCGCCTCTGTTGCCCGAGAACCTACAAATCCCCATTGACCGTTGACGACCATCTGCGGCGTATAGACCCGATCGGGCAGTTGCTTTGCGTAATTTCGTTGGCGCAGGCTGAAGGCAGATTGGCTGTAGGGGTCCTTCCAACCCAGCCGGTTCCAGTAATCCACATGAAAAGAAAGGGCATAGACCGGAAGAACTTGCTCTTCGGCCTCTTTTGCGATTTGCCGTAAAACCTGATCGGCAGGAGGGCAACTGGAGCACCCCTGGGAAGTGAAAAGTTCTACCAGCGCGAAGCCAGGGTACGAAAGGCCAGTAGCCGATCCTTCAGTGGCCGGAAACGGACCCAGCAGCAGGAAAACAGAAAGGACAAGAGACGCCATGCATTTCAGATTTTGGTATGAAAACGCATGAAAGAGGAAAAACAAGGGCTATCCGTTGGCCACCCGGCCAGGAAGAAGGGAAGGAAGGTCCGCGGGGCTACAGTTTGGATGTTGGAACCATCGGACGAAAGAGAGTGCCGTGGGAAATGAAAAAAGCCCGTTCACCCGCCCCGCACCGAAGCGTGGAAGCGAATGAACGAACTTTGGTTCGTGTCTGAGCAATGTTATGGGTTAGAACTCTTTGATCTTGATGTTCTTGTACCAAACATTATCCCCATGATCCTGCAGGGCTATGTAGCCCTCCATGGGGATGTCGCCCCAGTTTTCGGTCATATCCGCCCATTTACTTCCGACAATCAATTCGGCCATGCGATCGGAGCCGATGGTGTACTGCACGACCGTATCTCCGTTCATGATATGCCAGATATTCTTGCCTTTGGCCAGCACCTCGGAGGTGTTCCACACTCCGTGTCCTTTAAAATTCTGCGGATCTGCCGGGATCAGGTCATAGAGTGATCCGGACTGGCGATTTCCATTTTGGCCCAGCTTCGCGTCGGGATGGTGGGCATTGTCCAGCACCTGCATTTCGGGGCCTGTCTTCCAGATGTAGTCGTACTCTTCGGTACCCCGGTACAGGATGCCGGAATTGGCTGCGCTATCGACCTTCCAGTCCACTTTGAAGTGGAAGTCGGCGAACATTTTGTCGTAAATGATGTCTCCTCCATCCTGGGCGCCGGCTTCCCCACGTCCAGAACCCTGGATGTGAAGGGTACCGTCCTCGATTACCCAGGCCGCCGGGAAGTTCTCCTTTTTGTAGCCTCGCCAGCCTTCTGACGTTTCGCCGTCAAACAACAGCATCCAGCCATCTGCCTGCTCTTCGGGGGTAAGCTGGTTGTCCTCGGCGACAAGCTCGGCTTCCGTATCAACCTCAGCGGTTTCCTCAGCCGTCTTTCCTCCCGAGTTACAAGCACCTGCCAGAAGCGCTAAAGCGATGACGGGTATAAATTTCAGATGTTTCCGTTTCATCGTTAGGAATTGATTATTTGTGAAAATTAGCTTGGCATTTCAGGTAAAGAATACCCTTCTCTGTAGGTGTGCCTGATCAGTTCGTTTGCAAACTCTTTCGCAGCGAAAGGATCTGTAAACGTCTTGTCGAATGTAGGATGCCCGTCTTCGATCTTGAAGCCGTCTTCGACGACGATGCGCAACATCTCATCATCCTTGATGTTGGTGAACTGCATGTTTTCACCATCCCATTCGAGCTCTTTGTTGAGTCCTTGCAACCTTACTGCCAACACACCCATAACGACCATTTCGTTGAAGGGTCCGGCTTCGCTGAAGTCGGAACGGGTAGGGGTACGGTCCTCCGGGCTTTCCTTAGCGGCGCGCACAAAATCCAAATAGTGATCATCCACTTTACGGAGGAAGGGATCCACCTCAGGCTTTCTGCCGGAAAGCAACCAGGGATCCAAGCCGTAGCAGCCGCAGATCAGCGTATCCTTGCTGCCGTGGAAAATGACCCCTCCTCCCGAGTTATTCATAGATTTTCCTGCCGGCCAGTTGTCGGGCATCTCCGGCGTAATGCCGCCATCGTACCAGTATACCTCAACTTCGGGCATATTCTGATTTCCGACCGCCGGTCTTTCGGGGAAAGTAAATTTCACCTTCTCGGCCGTTGGAGCGCAGTCTTTCAACAAGAGGGTAGAGCTACCCTGTACCTTGGTAGGATATCCGAGATTGAGGCCGACGAAAACCGGATGCAGGATATGGCAAGCCATATCTCCCAGCGCTCCGGTACCGTAGTCCCACCATCCCCGCCAGTTCCAGGGCGTATAGATTTCGTTGTAAGGCCTCATTTGTGCGGGCCCGATGAACAGGTCCCAATTCAGATGATCGGGCACCCATTGGCCCTGCGAAGGCGTGTTGAGCCCTTGAGGCCAAATAGGTCGGTCGGTGAAAGCTTCCACCTTTCTTACTTCACCGATCTCTCCGTTCCGGATCCATGCGGAGGATTGACGAACCCCCTCACCGGAAGCGCCCTGGTTGCCCATCGTGGTAGCCACGTTGTATTTTTTAGCCAGCTTGGTGAGCAGCCGGGACTCATACACGGAGTGGGTGAGCGGCTTTTCGCAATAAACATGCTTGCCCATCGTGATGGCATGGGCTGCACAGACAGCATGGGAGTGATCTGCCGTCGCCACGACTACGGCGTCGAACTGGTCGGCCATTTCGTCGTACATCTTCCTCCAGTCCCAATATCTCTTGGCCTTCGGATAGAAATCGAAAGCGCCCTGGGAGTACTTCCAATCCACATCACAAAGCGCCACGACGTTTTCGTCTCCCATGGATTTGAGAACACCAAAACCACGGCCTCCGACGCCGATCCCGGCAATGTTTAATTTGTCACTCGGCATCTTATGCCCAAGACCGGATACTACGGTACTGGGCACGATGGAAAATGCCATTGCAGCAGCACTCGTTTTCTTGATGAAATCTCGTCTGCTATAGTCCTCCATTTTCATAAAAGCTCTTTTTGAAAGATTGTGATTGCAAATAAGGATTCTAATATAAGCACATGTAGCTAAATGGAGGTCAAAACCTGGGATCGGTTCGGTACAAAGCAAGCATTTTCGAACGATTAAGGCTCTGCTCCCATTTGTTTCGAGCCGAATGGGACATGGCCTTCGCCATTCCGCAAAGCACAACAAGCCTGTTTCCCGGCCAGCCCCCTTGCGGCTGGATAAATACACCGGCAGTTTACAACACTGTAGGACGATCATGCACCCAGCGCTGAAATCCGCACCGGCTAAAACCAATCCGCCTCTTCCACCCGTATATCCATATGTAAACCCCTCGGTGCTATCCCAAAATCATTTTTTATCAACCTTTTAAATCCGGAATCCATGTTTCATGTACACAATATTGCCTTTCCCTGGAGGAAGGCCCTGCTACTGCTTGACTTATGGGTGGCCGTCGCCTCTTTGACAGGTTTTGGGAACAGGTGTTCTTTTCAAAAAGGGTGGAAAATTTAGGGAAGCTCTTTTTTCAGGTACCTTAGATGGTCGAAAGAAATGCCAGCTGCTTGCCAGAATCCAGTTTTCAGGACGATCCACAAGACCAGGAACTGATCCGAATGCTCCAATCCGGACAGCTGGAAGGCCTTTCCATTGCCTACGACCGATATTCGAAGGTAATGTTCGGGCTGATTTTGAAGGTGGTCAAAAAGCCTGAATTGGCAGAAGAAGTCCTGCAGGATAGCTTTCTCAAGGTTTGGGAGAAATCCTCTTTGTATGATCCAGAGAAAGGAAAGTTCCTGACCTGGATGCTGAATATCGGCCGGAATACGGCCATCGACCGCATTCGCCTGAAGCGATACTCCCGGGAAAATGAGCCGCTGGATACTGCCGAACCGGTAATGATCCAGCCTTCGCTCAACCCGGAAACCATCGGGGTAAAGGATATGGTCGACCAACTCAGTGAAGAGCACCGAGATATTATTGAACTCATTTATTATCAGGGATATTCTCAAAGCGAAACGGCCAAAGAGTTGGGCATACCGCTTGGAACGGTCAAATCCAGATTGTACAAAGCGATTGGCCAATTGAGCAATTTTTTTTCGCGCGAGTAACATGGATGTCAAAGCCTACATAGAATCCGGAGTCCTTGAGCTTTATGTGGCCGAGGCGCTTTCTGCCCCTGAGACAAGGGAGGTAGAGGCCCTGGCCGAGGCTTACCCGGATATTAGAGCGCGTATAGAGGAGATCCGGGAAACGATGGACCTTTACCATCAAAGCCTTTCCGCCCCACCCCCACCGGGACTCAGGGAAAAGATCCTGAAGGCAGCCTCCCAACAACCTTCTTCAGGTAAAACTTCCGGGCCAATTTCTCCCGGTAAAACCCTGAAAATTGCCGCCTGGAGCGGGTGGGTAGTGGCTGGCCTGGCCGTTCTTTTCTCCATTTGGTGTATCAGCAGGCACCAAAGACAAAACGAAGCTCTTTTCGATCTCCAGACTGAAAACCAGGAACTGAAAGAATCGATCGCCCTTCAACAGGCCCGGCTGGAATTCTTCAATGACGAGGAGACCCGCACCATTCCACTGGGCGGAACCGATCTGTCGCCGGAATCAGAAGTCACCATCTTGTGGAATCAGGACCTACAGCGCACCTATCTGGCGATCAGCAACCTGCCGCCGCCGCCGCCCGGCAAGCAGTACCAACTCTGGTCGCTGGTAGGCAACAGTCCTTCGGATGCGGGTCTGATCAGCTTCCAGCCGGGCGGATTGCAGGAAATGAATCCGGTGGACCAGGCTACCGCCTTTGCCATTACCCTGGAAGATGAGGGGGGCAGTCCGACACCGACCCTGAGTCAGCTTTATGTGATCGGTACGCTTTAGCCGGCCAGGGCTAATTCCATGGCTTAGTTCCTGACAAACTCCACCCGACGGTTCATAGCCTTGTTCTCCGGCGTGTCGTTGGGTACGATCGGTTTGGATTCCCCCCAACCCCGAGCAGTCATTCGGCCGGCATCGATTCCCATTTCGACCATGGCCTGCATTACGGCTTCGGCCCGAGCTTTGGAAAGGGATTGGTTGTGCTCTTCCGATCCATCGCTGTCCGTGTGCCCCTCAATGCTGAAGGCAACCGTTGGGTGTTGTTTCATCAATTCGGCAATTCGATTGATCTCGGCATAGGAGCGATCCAGCAGTGTGGCTTTATTCAGCTCGAAGAGGATATTGCGCGTAGCGAACACGCCATTGTCCATGAATTCCCTCTCGTACAAGGGTTTAGCGCCTTCTGCCAACCGGATATCGCGGATCATGGCACTCGGTCCGTAGTCTGTATGGATCTGGAAGCGAATCGGCTGCTTGCCGATATTAGGTATGTTTATCAGGCGCTCCTGGTCGTAATATATTTTCAGGCTGCGTTGGTTGAAGGAAACGGAAACATGAACCCAGCGGCCGCGGGCATCCCGTTTTTTCAAGTCCCGGGCAGGTTGCTTGCTGTGACTGATACCGTCGTGGTAGACATAAAAGTCGGATTCCCGGGCATCCGGAAAATACACCTGGTAATAATCGTCTCGAGCATCCGGGCGAAAGTAGCAATCAAACTCGAGGGTCCATTTTTCCGGCAACACGAATCCTTCCTTGAACAGAGGCTTGATCTGGGCACGATCCATCATGAGGATGACCGGCTCGCCATCCGCTTTGGCATTCTCAACGTTCCCAAAAACCAAATCCCATCTCGAAGGAAACTCCCCCAATTCTTCGCCCTGGAGGTCATCGTAGAAAAGGACCTTGCTGCCAGGGATAAAATCATACTCTCCTACCCAGAGATTGACCTTTTTTTCTCCCCTTTCGATCACCGGTATTCCGGCAGTCGAGTTCGGTTCGGCAGTCTCCGCCTGGCCTTCGGAAGGAACTGCAGGCGGTGTATTCTGGCCGCGGCTTGCAGGGTCTTCGGCAGCGGGTACACCTTGAGGTTCCTGCTCTTGTTCCTTGTTTTGGTCCTTGCCTTTCAATAGACCGCCCAGTTTGCGGAAGCCTTTGTTTACCCCGCGCCGAACGCCGGAGGTGACTTCGTTTTCCGCTTGATTCTTGGCTGCATTCGAAGCTTTTTCTCCTGTTGTCTGTCCCTGCACCAGAAATCCGGCACATAGTAAGACCAGGATAGGGATCAGGTGTTTCATCGATCTGTCTTTTTTGTTCTACCTCAAGTTATGAAGAAATGCCTCCAAAGTCCAATGCCCCTAATCGGGTAGACAGCTGACAATGCAGAGAAGGGAGTGAAGCCCACAGGCAGGAACCTATACCTTTTGGACCGAAATAAAAATTCCGGGAAGGAGCAAAGCCCCGACCCGGAATCCTCGCCAACGGAAAGCAATTTTATACTGATTCCTCTTCTGCCACTTCAAACGCTTTCTGGGCTCGCTTGCGGACCGCCTTGGCTTCCACAAGCTTTTTTTTCAGCTTCTTCACCTTTTTCTTTTTCCCCTTTTTCGAAGCCTTTTGGAGAGCGGCCTTCAGTTTAGAGGTTAACTCCTTCGCCTTTTTCCATTTCTTCTTCAGCTTTTTGGATTCCTTGCTGAGGGCCTTTAGCTTTTCCTCCACCTCCTCTTCCCGTTGGGCAATGGCTTCCTCCACATCCTTTTTCTGCTGCTCCACTTGCGCCAGTTGAGCCTCGATCGAAGCATCGAGCTCGGCATCCGTCAACACTTTTTCCTCTACCTCTTCGGCCGGGGAATCTTTCTCTTCAGCCTCCGGGCTTAAGCCTTTCCATTCCGGTTTTTTAACTTCCTGGTTTTCAAGGTTCAAATCCGTAAGATCCGTTTTGGGGTCCTCTTGTTTAGGGGGATGGTTTTGCATGACAGATCATTTGTTAACAATCAAATCACGCAAAGTTAACAATAAATTTACTTTAAATGCAAAAAAAGCTGAAGCCTCTGGTCAAGGAGCTGAAAAGGTGGCCCTGGCAAGCTGACCGGGGCCGGCTGCAAGTGTACCCCTGATCCGTCTTCACAGGCCGGATCTTTGCCCGGCGGATCGGCGATCTTCCTGAGAATCACTCCTACTAACTGTTCCACTCTGCCGGGATCACGTTTACCCTTTGCTTGCGCCCGTTGCGGATCACCCGAAGCTGGATCTGCCGGCCTACGGTTTCCTCTGTCAAAAAGCGATGGAGATCGTCAATGGACTGGATGCGCTTGTCGTCAAACGCAACGATCAGGTCTCCCGAGCGAAGTTCACTGTTGTAAGCCGGCCCGTCCGCCTCGATATGCTGGACCAGGATAGCGCTGTTCCCTTCGAGTTGCAGTTTTCGCGCACTCGCCTGTTGCAGCTGGACGATTTGTCCGGCGATGCCCAGATAGCCTCGTCTGACCCTTCCTTCCAGGATCAGTTTTCCGGCTACATAATGAGCCAGGTTGGATGCCACGGCAAAGCACAGCCCCTGCGCCGGAAGGATTACGGCCGTGTTGACCCCGATCACTTTTCCCTGGGAATTGACCAGGGGGCCGCCGGAGTTGCCGGGATTCAGAGCAGCATCCGTCTGGATGATGTCATCGATCAAACGACCGGATTCCGATCGCAGGGTCCGGCCCAGGGCACTTACGACCCCGGCCGTCAACGAATACTGGAATCCATAGGGGTTTCCCAGAGCGACGGCTATCTGCCCCACCTGCAGTTGATCGGAATCGGCGAAGAACAGGTAAGGCAATCCGGATTCCCGGGCCTTCAGCACAGCCACGTCGGTGGCCGGGTCTTGTCCGACCAGGTCCACTTCCAGCTGGGTGCCGTTCTGCAGGCTGACCTTGATCTCATGGGCCTTGCTGACGACATGGTGGTTGGTCAGGATGAAGCCATCCGGCGAGATGAAAAATCCCGAGCCGCTGCCGTTGCGGGTCCGGGGGCCCCGACGCCCGGGCCGGGTGGAAGTTTTGTTGACTTCGATATGGACTACCGCCGGGCTTACAGATCGGGCTACCTCCGTAATGGTCTGGCTGTAGGCGTCCAGAGCGATATCATCCCGGGAAGAAGAACGGGATACCGAGCCTGCCTCACCGGAATTGGTTTCGGAAATATACTGTACCATTTTGCTGACTGGTTTGTTGGAAAAACTTCATTCGAAACTTTTGGAAAAACAATTGGAATGAAAAACAAGCCGGACAGGCGATCTGGTTGAAAGGGAAGGGAATAAAAAAAGCCCGGCTCTGCAGAGCCGGGCTTTTTCCAGGAAGGAAAGGAGTTCCTAATTACCGCCCAAAATAAGCGGCAATCCACCTGATCCTTCTCCGCCGACGATGACTACCTTGGAATTCTGGGAATTGGATAGTTGCAAGGTAGCTTCAATGCCTTTATCCCGGAGAATATTGTCCGTCAAACTGGCGTTCAGGATGCGGTTGGCTTCGGCTTTTGCTTCGGCTTCGATCACCTTACGCTCGGCTTCCTTGCGCTCCTTGGCCAGCACGAATTCGAACTTGAGCGCTTCCTGCTCCGCCTCGATCTTGTTCTCGATGGCGGTCTTTACCTTTTCGGGAAGCTGAATCTCCCGGATCAGGGTAGCGCGCAGGTCGATGTAGTTTTTACCCAGTGTCTCTTCGAGATTTTCCTGAATGAGGGTTTGTACCTCATCCCGGCGGGTAGAGTATAGTTCTTCCGGCGTAAAACGACCGATGATGCCCCGAACGGAAGAACGCACTTCGGGGCGCACCAGGGACTCCATGTAGGAATTACCGAACTGCTCGTGCAGAAAACCGATCTCGTCGTATTTGGGATTTACCCGTACGGTGACATCGACAGAAATATCCAAACCATCGCTGGACAGTACCTTCATGGGTTCCTCCAATTGTTTTTCACGCACGTCGTACACGTACATGATGTTCCAGGGGGCGATCACATGAAATCCGGACGTATAGATATTTTCCTTATCCAGACCTCCTCCAAACCTTTTGAACAACACCCCTCGCTCACCCGCTTCGATGGTGAGGAAAGTGGCATTGGAGAAGATAAGCAGCAGAATCAGGGCAATAAAAAAGATTACTCCCGTTGTGATCCATTTACCTTGTGCCATAATATTATTGCCTTTTATTTTCGATTAAACAAATTTTAAAATTTGCGGTTGCACGTGGACTATTAAAGGTAGCTAAGATCAGGCCAAATCACCTGTTTTTTCGACCAGAACCGCATTTTAATCCTTCAGCCTCCTTCTGCCCGGGAATTCTATATTTGTAGCTCCTTGGACGGAAAGAAAGGCCGACCTCCTCGTACAGGACCCAACCGCCGGAGGCAAAAGTAAAAACTCTGACGGGCGGTTTCTACTGACACAACGGCTCACACAAGGTGCGGTTCGCCTTTCTTGTCCTGATTTTGTCAACTCGTATGAATGCTAAAGAACGGATCCGATGAAAAAAATCTTCCTCTTAATCTTTCTGGGCTCCCTAATCTGGGCTTGTGGGAATACTTCCGCCAATTCAGATGAATCGACCGCTTCTGTCGAGGCAGAGGCCAATGCCGGCGGCCCGGATGGAGAAGCGATTTACAAAATCTACTGTGTTAATTGCCACGGTTTGCAAGGAGATATGGGCGGCGCCGGGGCCTACAATTTGCGGGTTTCGGAACTGAGCCTGGAGGAACGGATGCAGGTCATCAGGAACGGGCGCGGGATGATGGCTGCTCTGGGCTCCCTCATGAGCGAAGAGGAGATCAAGGCCGTTGCCCAATACACTTTCACACTCAAGGATTAGCCCCGGAACGCTTATGCAGGACCTCCATGCGGACATCCTGGTGACCGGCGGAACCGGATTTCTGGGTTCCTACTTGTTGCGTCAACTGCTGGCCAGCGGATATTCCCGGATCACTGCTCTTCGCCGATCCAGCAGTTCCATGAAATACGTCGCGGATATTCAGGACAGGATCCAATGGCGGGATGGCGATCTTACCGATATCCCATCGCTGGAAGAGGCGATCCGGGGAAAAGACCTGGTCTACCATGTGGCGGCCCTGGTTTCCATGAATCCGCGGGAGGAGTTCCGGATGAAGAAAGTGAATGCCGAGGGAACAGCCAATCTGGCCAACCTGAGCCTGACCCACGGGGTAGATAAATTTCTTCACGTCAGCTCGGTAGCCGTCCTGGGGCCTCCGGGTGAAGATGGATGGGTCTCGGAAGGACATCCCTGGGACGAATTTCTTCCCGTTACGGCCTATGGTCGCACCAAATACCGCGGTGAATTGGAGGTCTGGCGGGCCATGGCCGAAGGTCTGAATGCCGTCATTGTAAACCCCTCTACCGTTCTGGGAAGCGGCGATTGGGACGACCCCTCCCTGACTTTTTTCCGCCTGGGCCACCAGGGAACTCTGTTTTATCCCAGCGGCACCGGTGGATTCGTGGATGTCCGAGACGCATCCCGGTTTATGGTAGAACTGATGGAAAGCGATGTGAGCGGGGATCGAATGATCATCAACGGAGAAAATTTGCCCTACCGCGACTTGATGACCCAGATCGCCAACGCTTTTGGGAAAAGGCCTCCATCTATGCAGATCGGGAAAAGCGTGCAACGGCTGTATTCCTGGTGGGATGCCCTACAGGCCCGCCTCACCGGCCAGCCGCATATCGTCACTTCGGATACGGTCCGCCTGGCCGGCAGCCATACCTATTATGACAACAGCAAAGGCGTGGAAGCCCTTTCTTTCCGGTATCGCCCTATCAGCCAGACAGTCCGGGAAAGCTGCGCTTTGTTCCAGAAATACCGAAACCTGGATTCCGAAGTTCCCATCCTTCCCCTGGGCTCCTGAAATCGATATTCGGCATCCGCCCAATTTGCCCAATTGCCCGGGCGGGTGAAAAATGTCAGTCTGCCGTATAAAAAAGTCGACTCGGGATTCGTTTTTTGATCGCGCCTTCTCCGAAGTGATTAGCACTTCATGGGAAGCCTATTTTTCTGACTACGGTTTCCCGTGCAGGGAACTATGGAACAAAGGACCCATATGCAAAGCGTTCGTGCGATCCCCCGACTTCCAGCTTTTTCGATTGCTTTCCCATCGACGGCTCTTTTGAGAAGTCTTTTTTTCGGGTTGGTTTTGCTGTTTTCTCTCACTGCTTTCTCGGTCTGCGCGCAAGAAAGACTCTATTTCGATCAATCCTGTTCCTATACCGGCGTCATCACAGACGAAGGGATCTACGGATTCCAGTCCGATAAAGAGGCCAAGCTGGCCATCGAGCGGATCATGCGATACACGGGCCTTCCGGCCAATTTTACGATTCAGGCTTCCAACGTTCCAAATGCCGCTGCGATCATACAGGGAAACCGCCGATATATTTTGTATAATCAGTATTTCATGGAGCGGATCAAAGACATTACCCATACCGATTGGTCGGCGCTTAGCATCATGGCCCACGAGATCGGGCATCATTTGTCCGGTCATACGCTCGACAACGAAGGCAGCCGGCCGAGTAAGGAGTTGGAAGCCGATCGCTTTTCCGGATTTGTACTCTACAAGATGGGGGCTTCCATAGAGCAATCCCGGGCTGCCATGCGGGCCATAGCCTCCGAAAGGGCGAGCTCCACTCACCCCTCGAAATCTGCCCGCCTGGCAGCCATAACCAACGGCTGGATGTCGGCTCGCGAATTGGATGAGAACATCAAACCCATTGAAAACCGGGAAGAAACAGACCCGGCCAAACCGGTGGCGACCTCGGCGCCCAACAAGGAGGTCTACGCTGTCCACGGCATGCTCCATTCCCAGCACAGCTTCCCCAACCTGAAAGGAGAAATGAACCGGGGGCGCTATTTTATGGACGGGTTCAAATTGCTCAACCGCTGGAACGTGATCACCGGCCCCAAACCCAGTCACTACCTCAACCAGATCGCTCTCACCCGGGTGAATTTCCCCGAAAATGAAATTCAGCAATACTGGGACCAGGACTTCCGGATCACGACTCTCCGATATGCAGAAGATATTTGGCTGTTGGTCATGACGAAATTTGACCGGGTACATTCCCAGCGCTGGCGCCAAAGCAGCAGCTTCCCCAAAGAAGAGATTAAAAACGGATGGGAAGAAGATTACTACCTGACCGACGTCGCTTACGGCGACGGGGAATGGGTCGCGGTGATGGATAAAAAACCCGCCGACTACATCAATCAGCGGTACGACCTCACCGAAAAGTTTCCCGCCGAGCGGATCAAGGACCTCTGGGATGAAGGCTATAATATCACCTCCCTGCGCTATCTGAACGATAAGTGGGTCCTGGTCATGACCCAATTCGAAAAATTCCAGCACCAGTTGTGGCGTACGCGCTCTCAATTTCCGAAAACAGAGATCATTGAAAACGAAAAGCGCGGTTATGTGGTCACCGAGGTTTCCTACGGTAATAACGTCTGGTCGCTCGTCATGACCAAGCAAGAATAGGTCAGTCCCGTCGGGATAAGGGGGAATCCGTAGCTTAGTCCGCGATTTCCAACGTGATAATATGGAGGACAAACTGACGGGCTTAAAATCCCAACTGATCGCATGCATACATGCCTTTTATCAAAAGGGATGGGCTCCTGCCACCAGCACCAACTTCTCATTTCGCCTACCCGCACAGACGGGGTTTTGGATCACGGCTTCGGGAAAAGACAAAGGAAGTATACAGTCTGAGGATTTGATGAAGGTAGACTGGCAGGGCCATCCGGTTTCCGATAACCGAAAGCCATCGGCTGAGACTGCTCTGCACAGCTTGATGTACCGCCTTCGGCCCGAAATCCGGTGCGTTTTGCACACGCACAGCGTTTACTCCACAGTTTTATCCCAGATCTACCGGGAAACGGGTGTCCTTGAAATCACCGGACTGGAGGTCCAAAAGGGGATCCGGGGCTTTCATTCCCACGAGCAAACCCTCCGGATCCCGATTTTCGCCAATAGCCAGGATATGGAAGAACTGGCCGATCGCATTGAAAAGCGCGATGTAAAGGATGAAGGGGAAATGGCCGGTTTTCTGCTGGCCGGGCACGGCCTGTATACCTGGGGCGCATCCATCGAAGAAGCCAAGCGACACGTAGAGGCCTTCGAGTTCTTGTTGGAATGCCACTACAAAATCAATACCTTTTCTGCCGCAATCGCTTAAAATTTATTCCAATGGCCATTTTGCATATTCCCGACCAAGAGACCCACATAACCGATCTGGCAGCCATCCGCGATTTCCTGGCCCGGCGAAAGGTATGGTTTGACCAATGGGATACACCGGCCGAGCTCCCGGATGATGCGGATCAGGAGACCGTCCTGGAAGCCTATGCCGATGTGCTCCGCCCGTATATGGAAAGCAACGGCTACCAAACCGCGGATGTGATCAACGTTCATCCCAACATTCCCAATCTGGATGAGCTCGGAAAAAAGTTCCTGATCGAACATACCCATACGGAAGACGAGGTGCGCTTTTTTGTGGACGGGGAAGGCTTGTTCTGGTTCAACCTGGGAGGCGACCAGCCCGTATTCTGCGTCATATGCCAGAAGGGAGATCTCATTTCGGTACCGGCCAATACCCCCCATTGGTTCGATTTCGGCCCCAGGAAGCGGGTGAAGGCCATCCGGATCTTCATCGATACTTCCGGCTGGGTTCCTCACTACACGCACTCGGGAGTGGATGAGGCCTACAATCAACTGGGGCTTTCGGCATGATCCGATTCGTCTTGATGGATGTAGAAGGCACCACCACATCCATTGCATTCGTCCACGATGTGCTGTTCCCCTATGCTGCCCGGCATCTGCGGGAATACATTGCCCGGAAAAGAAGCGATCCCCGGCTAGAAGACATCCTGGCCCTGGTGAAAGCCACCGCAAGCGAGGAGGAAGGCAAACCCGTTGATGATGAAATTGCTATTCTTCGGCTGGAACAATGGATCTCTGAAGACCGGAAGCATCCGGCCCTGAAAACCCTGCAGGGCTATATGTGGCGGGAGGGATACGAAACCGGCCAGTATCAAGGTCATGTATACCCCGATGTGGTCCCCACCTGGCAAAAGTGGCGTGCCCGGGGCATACGGCTGGGCATTTATTCTTCCGGGTCTGTTGAAGCGCAAAAATTATTGTTCGGGCATTCAGAACAGGGCGACCTCAGGCCGTTTCTGGACGCCCATTTTGACACCCGCGTGGGGCACAAGCGCGAGCCGGCCTCTTATGCCCGTATCTGCGAAGAGCTGGACCTGCCCGCCCCGGAGATCCTTTTCCTCTCAGATGTCGAAGCGGAACTAGATGGTGCCCGGGAGAGTCGCTTTCAGACTTGCCAGGTCGTCCGCCCGGGCACCCGGGCCGGCAAAAACCACCGGGTCATCCGGTCTTTTCTGGAGGTGGAAAACCTCGACCGGGAAGGATAAGCACCCCCGATCTGCTCTCTCAAAATTGGGCGCCCTCTTATTCCCGAAACGGCAATCGCTGCAAAAAAGACCAGGGTTCCGCGTCTACCAGCAGCACGTAACTGACAAAGAAGGCGACCACTGTCAGAATGATCCCAATCAAAAACACCGTGTAGCACAAGCGCAATTGGTTGTACTTGGAGCCCAGGGATTTTCCCAGGAAGAAAAGGTCGCGTTTCATGGAATCCTCCAGCGCAGGCTCGCTGTTGATCACAAAATCCATTCCCTGGTCGAATTCCGGGTAGTCCATCTTGTAGAAATTGCCGAAAAAGAACAGGTTGGATTTCCGGTTCTTTATTTGCTCGGCCGAAGTGGAACCCATCATGCGTATGGGTCGGGTAGCCTGGGTAGCGAAGATCATGGAAACAAGGGAGGTGACTACCAGTATGGCCAGGGGAGGGAGCAGATAGAATTCGTTGATGGTCAGCTGTCTTATACTCAGGGGGATAACCACCGTTATGAGGAGGGCGTTGACACTGAGGAGAATATTGGCCTTGTTGTCGGCCAGGGTGGACAGGTCAATGTGGTTGCGGGAGGCGGTTTTGAACATCATCTGGGCGGTACGGCTCCCCTGGACGCCCCCTTTTTTCTCTTTCTTTTTTTTCTTCTTGGACCGCTTCTTGGTCAGGGTTTCGATGAGATCCTGCAAGTTTTTGGCCTTACCTTCCTCGAACAGGGCCCGAGCCTCTTCCGTATAGAATTGATGCGCTTTTATGAAAGCCACATTTTCTTCCCGCCATTCCTGCTTGCTCAGCTTCCGATCCAGAAAATACTCCCATTCGTATCGAAGTCCCCAGGCGATCTCTGTGTATTCGGGCCGGGACAAGTGGTGCAGGTCGGCATCGCAGAGATAGGCCCCCAACCGGGTCTCCGGTTTTCGGTTCGGCTGGGTTTCCAAAATGGCTTTTTTGATCTTCTCAATATTCTCCGGGGGATATTTCCGCTCTGCCAGGAAAGACTCGGCAATCTGGGCGCTTTTTTCTTCGTGGCCCACATAAGTATCGATAAAGCCGGTATCGTGAAACAGCGCGGCAAGTTCGAGCATCTCCAGGTCCTCAGGCGGCAGTTGGGCGAGTGCAGCCAGCGTACGGACGGCCCCCCGGACATCCAGCGTGTGGTTGAGATGATGATACTTGTGGTGAATGGTCAGGTTTTCAGACAGGAGGCGTACTACATAGGCTTCCGCTTCGGTGATCAGACTTGTCTCAGAAAGGGATGGAGTCACGTTCCTTCAGTTGTCTACAAAGTTATAATATAAGTATTATCTGGCAGCTGCTTGCATGCCTTCGGGCAACCGTTCTCGGGAAGCAGGCATTTCAACCGCCGTTTCGTTCTTTCAAAAAATGGTCTCGCAATTCCTGGCTTACGGGGCCCGGTTGGCCCGTTCCAATTTTTTTGCGGTTGATATGGACAATGGGGAGAAGCTGTTTGAACGTACCGGTTATAAAAACCTCTCGGGCATCATCCAATTCGTTCAGGCGAACGGGTCGCACCTCCACTGGCCATGTTGCCCGCGCTATTTCCAACACTTTTTGGCGCGTAATACCCGGCAAAATATGCTTGTCGGGGGTAACCAAAGCTCCTTTGCGATCAATGAGGAAAATATTGGATCGTACGGATTCCCGTACATAACCGTGATCGTGATAGAGAGGTTCGAAAGCTTGAAACCGTTTGAGTTCCGGAAGCAGCCGGATGCCGTTCATGTAATTGGTCGTTTTAATCTCAGGTAATTCACGCTTGAAGGCAGTGGTCATCAAGCCGACTCCCCGGGCATAGGTTTCGGCGGGCAGTTCTTTGTATTCCTGTTGCAGGATGATGAGATTAGGTGCTGCCGGCAGATAAGCGTTGTCCGAATAGCCACCGGTCAAAACGAGCCGCAGACTGGCATCCGTTTCCCCGTTCTTATCCAGCAGTTCCACCAGGACCCGGATCAATTCTTCTCGATGCAGCGGTACCTCCAGGTGCATTTTCCGGGCCGAACGGAAGAAGCGATCCAGATGGTCCGCCCCAAACACCGGCTTTCCGCCCAGCACGTGGAAGAACTCAAATATGCCGTACCCGCGCAAAAGGCCGATGTCGGAGAGAAGCAACTGCGGCCGGGCGGGATCGATCCACTCGCCATTGAAATAACCAAACCCGAATGTTGACATACCCTTTTCCTTTGAGTGAAAAATGTCATTTGCGGAGGTAAGTATAAAGCGTTTATTCGGCAGGATGGGGACTCAAAAAGAGGCGGTCATGGCCTTTTCCGGCAAAAGGCATATTTCCCCCGACTGGCCCCTGCTATTGAACTTTAATTCCTTTGCCTAATCCCTCAAAAAACCTATTTTCATTCTTAAACCCGGATTTTTTACGAAACAATATTCCTGATTCCGGGAAGCTTGCTATTTCTTCATCATAATGAGAGGTCCACATGAAATTTGAAACAAAAGACATTAGGAATGTAGCCTTACTGGGGCATTCCGGCGCCGGTAAAACCACCTTGGCCGAATGCATGCTTTTTGAATCCGGTGAGATCAAGCGCATAGGTACGGTAGAGGACGGCAGCACGGCTTCCGATTACACCGAGCTGGAGAAGGAACGCAAGGGCTCGATCTACGCTACTTTGCTGCATGCCAACTGGAAGGATTCGAAGATTAACATCCTGGACACCCCCGGTTCCGACGATTTCGTTGGCGAAGTGATCTCCTCCCTCCGGGTGGCCGCCCAGGGTGTGATGGTATTGAACGCCAAGAACGGGGTAGAAGTCGGCACCGAACTGATCTGGGACTACATACAGCGATTTGAGACCCCCACGCTTTTCGCCATCAACCATCTCGACCACGAAAAAGCCGACTTTGAGCAGACCCTCCAACAAGCGATCGACCGCTTTGGGCCGAAAGTCATTCCCATTCAGTTCCCTTATGACCATCCTACCGGATCCATGGCGATCGTGGATGCTCTCCGCATGGTGATGTATGTATTTTCGGACGAAGGGGGAAAGCCCGAGAAAGAGGAGATCCCCGAGGATGCCATGGAAAGGGCGAAGGCCATGCATAATGTCTTGGTAGAAGCTGCAGCCGAGGAGGAGGAAGGCCTGATGGAGATCTATTTTGAAAAGGGGACCCTCTCTGAAGAAGAACTGGCCCAAGGGTTGTGCATGAGTATCGCCCAACAGGACATTTACCCGGTTTTTTGCTGCAGCGCCGGCATGAATGCCGGGAGTGGGCGGATCATGGGCTTCATCAACGACATCTGCCCTTCGCCGGCCGACCGGCCGCCCGTAAAACTCACAGACGGCAATACGCTGACCTGCCGGATGGACGACGACACCACCGTTTTCATCTTCAAGACGCTTTCCGAGCCGCAGGTCGGAAACCTGTCTTACTTCAAGGTGTACAGCGGGGTGCTCAAGCCGGGTGACGAACTGGAGAACGCGGCCAACCGGCAAAGCGAACGCTTCGGCCAGTTGTTCATCGCCAACGGTCATAACCGGACGACCATTGATCAGCTCAACGCCGGCGACATCGGGGTCACCGTCAAACTCAAGGACTCCCACACCAACAATACCCTCAATTCCAAAGGGCAAAACCGCCAAATCGAACCCATCCATTTCCCGGAACCCCGGATCCGTGAAGCGATCCTACCCCCGGGAAAAGCGGAGATGGAAAAGTTGATGAAAGCCCTTCACCTCATTGAAGAAGAGGACCTCACGCTGCAAATAGAGCAATCCCAAAGCCTGAAGCAAACCCTTCTGCATGGCCAGGGAGAGTTGCACCTCGAACTGATCAAGCACCGGGTCGAAAAATTGAGCGGCGGCATCCAAATGGAGTTTACGGCTCCCCGCATACCCTATCGTGAGACCATCACCCGGCAGGCCGACAAAATGTACCGCCACAAAAAACAGACCGGTGGCGCCGGCCAGTTTGCCGAAGTTCACCTTCGAATTGAACCTTATTACGAGGACATGCCGGACCCGGAGGGCCTGACGGTGCGGAAGAGAGAATTGGAAGACCTCCCCTGGGGGGGCAAGCTGGCCTTCTACTGGTGCATCGTGGGTGGGTCTATCGACGCCAAGTATTCCAACGCGATCAAAAAGGGAATTCTCCAAAAAATGGATGAGGGTCCGCTGACCGGATCCAATTGCCAGGATATCCGGGTCTGTATTTACGATGGAAAGATGCACAGTGTGGACTCCAACGATATGGCATTTATGCTGGCCGCCGGAGCGGCCTTCAAGGAAGCTTTCCGGGAAGCGGCTCCCCAACTGCTCGAACCCATTTACCAGGTCAATATCCTTTGCTCGGACGACGTAATGGGCGATATCATGAGCGATCTTCAAACCCGGCGGGCGATCATATCCGGCATGGATTCCGACGGCCATTACCAGAAAATAATGGCCATGGTACCCTTAGCCGAAATGTATCGCTATTCCTCAACTTTAAGATCAATTTCACAAGGTAGAGCCAAATTCAATCGTACCTTTGACTCATACAGTCCGGTTCCACATGATTTACAGACTCGGCTTATCGAGTCCTACCAAGCTGAATTGGCAGAAGCGTAAATCCGGGGGCCGGTCTGAGTGCAGACTGGCCCTCTGACTTTAATATTTCCAAAATTCAAATCGCATGAGTGCACAAGCCCTAACCAAGCAACCAAAAACCAGGCAAGAATGGATGGAAGGTCTGTCCGAATGCCAACAACAGATCTTTCACCTTCAACACGATTTGCTGGAAGCCCTCCCGGCAGGCGCTTCCCTTTCGTATTTGTCTACCCTGAATGCTTTTCGGGAGACCCTGGTCAAAGATCTGGAACAGATTGACAATTTCCGCTATCAACTTACCCTGCTGGATCGGCAGTTCGGCCGGCAGGACCCGGAAGAAGATGACCGGCTCGAGCGTGCCATGACCGAGTTCTTCCATTCCTTCCGGGAGGAGAATGAACGGTTCCGTAACTTCATTCGTTAATTGAAAAAATGATCTATCGGAGGAGGGCCCAGTACCTGGGCTCCTCCCCTCCGATTCCGTTTCGTATATGAGAAACGCATTCATCCTTTCGCTGACTCTGATCTACTTCGTGCTCACCCTGGGCATGGAAGTATCCCTGCATTATTGCATGGGGGAGCTGGAAGAGATCAGCCTGAATGCGGCCGACCCCGGCGATTGTTGCTGCAACTGGATGAAAATGCCGGAAGGTTGCTGCGACGATAAAAAAATCTCCCTGGACCTGGATGAAAACCACCAGGTGCCGGGTCCTATGGCTTTCCCCGTGGCGCCCGCCCTACCATCCCGGATATTCGGATGGCACATGGCCCCCATCCTGGCCCCGGGCGCTCAGGAACCTTACCCATGCGGTCCGGATCCACCGCCCCGGCGGCAAGGGCGAGAGATCCGATTACTGCATCACAGCCTCACCTATTACGGTTGATCCAACAGACTTATCCCCAAGGGGATGATGCTCCTGTTTAATTCAAAAATCAACCGAATCAACATGAAAAATATCCTATCCACGATCTTCATTGCTGTTTTGACCATTGGATTTTCATCGTCGGCTTTTGCACAACAGAAAGCCAATAAGAAAGAAATCGTCACTTCGGAATGTCCTGTTTCCGGCCTTTGCGTCATGTGCAAGGAACGCATTGAAAACGCTGCCCTGATCCGCGGGGTCAAATTGGCCGAATGGGACAAGGAAAGCGGCATATTAAAGGTGATCTACAGATCCGACAAGGTCAGCCTCGACTCCATTCAAGCCGGTGTTGCCCGCGCCGGTCACGATACTCCCTTGTTCAAAGCTCCGGATGAGGCTTATGAAAAACTTCCGGATTGCTGTGCCTATCGGGATGGCCTCCAAAAACACTAGGCCATGCGAAAGATCTTTTTATTTCTCTGGGTGGGAAGCTTGTGCCTTCTCACCCGCCCGATCTATGGCCAGTCTTTCGTGGAGGGAGAAGTCTGGGAACGCACCGAAGCCGGCGACTCCCTTCCGGTAATTGGAGCCAATGTATTCTGGGTGCCCGGCGAAAAAGGTACGGTTACCGGACCGGATGGCAGGTTCTCCCTGGAGATCGAAGAAAAGGCCCGGTCGATCGTCGTCAGTTATGTGGGCTACGCTTCCGACACCCTGCTCTGGGACGGGAGTAATCATATCGACATCCTGCTGAACCCGGGACTCATGTTGGAGGCCGTAGAGGTGAAACACCGGCAAAAATCGACCTCGATCTCCCTGCTGGAAGTCAATAAGGTCGAAACCATGGGCAAAAAAGAACTCCTGAAAGCAGCCTGTTGCAATTTGTCTGAAAGCTTCGAGACCAATCCGTCGATCGATGTGTCTTTTACCGATGCTGTGACGGGAACCCGGCAGATTCAGCTGTTGGGGCTGGCAGGGCCTTACACGCAGATCACACGGGAGAGCGTGCCCGACATCAGAGGATTTTCGGCCATCCACGGCCTGAGCTTTATCCCCGGTACCTGGATCGAAAGTATCCAGCTTAGCAAGGGCATGGGTTCGGTGGCCAACGGCTTCGAAAGCATTGCCGGCCAGATCAATGTGGAACTGGAAAAGCCGGACGCCGGAGAAAACTGGTTTTTCAATGCCTATGTCAATGAGATGACCCGCAGCGAAGGGAACGTACATTGGCGGTCCACTCTGAACGACCGCTGGTCGACCGGCATCCTCTTACACGGAAAATTTCATTATTTCCGACACGACCGAAACCAGGATGGTTTTCTGGATGTGCCGCTGGCCTATACCACAACGGCGCTCAACCGCTGGAAGTACAAAGATGAAGACGGCCTGGAGGCCCAATTCGGGTTCAAAGGGAGCTGGTCGGAAAAAACAGCCGGCCAGTTCGATTTTCGACCGGAAGATCACCGGGGCACCGAGCAGGTTTGGGGTATGCAAGACCGGATACAACGCCTGGAGGGCTGGGGAAAAATTGGAAAGGTGTTCTACGATCACCCCGGCACAAGCCTGGGATTGCAGCTTATGGGATCCACCCAAAGGCAAGATGCTTTTTTCGGGCTCCGGAACTACCAGGCCGATCAGCACTCTGCTTACGTCAATTTCCTGTTTGAGAGCATCATCGGAAATACCAATCACCAATACCGGCTGGGAACGAGTTTCCAGTACGATGATTATCGGGAAAGCCTGGATGATACGCCGTTTGACCGGGTGGAGTGGGTGCCGGGGCTGTGGGGGGAGTACACCTACAAATACCTGGAAAAAGTGACCCTGGTAGCCGGTATAAGGGCCGACCGGCACAATCTTTTCGGCTGGTTCTTCACACCCCGGATCCATTTTCGCTATGCGCCTTTTGAGAGAACGGCCTTCCGGCTATCAGCCGGCCGAGGACAAAGGACGGCCAATATCATTTCGGAAAACCTGGGCCTGCTGGCCAGTTCCCGCCAGCTGATCATTCTGGGAAAGGAGCCGGCCAAACCTTATGGCCTGGATGCGGAGGTGGCCTGGAATTTCGGTTTCAATTTCACCCAGGAATTCCGGCTGGATTACCGGGAGGGGGTCTTCACAATAGACCTCTACCGCACCCAATTCGAAAATCAAATCGTCGTTGACCTGGATCAAAGCCCCCAACAGGCGTTATTTTTCAACCTGGAGGGCCAATCCTATGCCAACAGCATCCAGTTGCAACTGGATTACGAACTGATCAACCGGCTGGATGTGCGACTCGCTTATCGCTGGTACGACCTGCAGACAACTTATGCCTCCGGTGACCTGCGCCCCAAGCCCCTGGTGGCCCGCCATCGTGCGTTTGTGAACCTGGAATATCAAACCCGGAATTACTGGTCTTTCGATATCACCGCCAACTGGCAGGGGAGCAAACGAATTCCGGATACGGACCAGAACCCGGCTCCCTACCGGCTTGAAAGCGCTTCGCCCGCCTTCGTCACGGTGAACGCACAGATCCGGAAGACCTGGCTCGAGCGCATCGATGTGTATCTGGGGGTGGAAAATTTGTTTAACTTCTGGCAAACGAGCCCCATCCTGGCAGCGGAAGATCCCTTTGGGCCCTACTTTGATTCATCTCTGGTATGGGGCCCCATTTTCGGACGAAACGTCTATGCGGGTTTTCGGCTGAAAATCAGATGAGCAAACGGTCCTGCCCTTTACACTTAGGAGGAGATTAAAGGTTTTATAAGACTTTTGAACTTTTCAGGATGTTACCTTTGTAGAAAGAATACGACTGCATTATGAATCGGAGAATAATTCTTGCCTTCCTGGGTATAGTTTCCTTGCTGGGCTTTTCTTTCGTCAGCCCAGGCGAGCCGGGTCCGGCTTCCGTCGAAATTGACTGGATGACCTTCGAAGAAGCCGCAGAGCGAGCGCGTACGGATGCCAATCCCAAGATGGTCTTTGTCGACGTATATACCGACTGGTGCGGCTGGTGCAAGGTGATGGATAAGAAGACCTTCAGCCATCCGACCATTGCCAAATACATGCAGGAAAAGTTTTACATGGTCAAATTCAACGGAGAACAGAAGGAAGATCTGGTCTTTCGGGGTCAGACCTATAAATTCGTGAATTCGGGCCGCCGGGGTTATCACGAACTGGCCGCTGCGCTGCTCCAGGGTAAAATGAGCTACCCGACCGTCGTTTTTCTGAATGAAAAAATGGAGATGATCTCCCCCGTGCCGGGATACCATCCACCTGAAAAATTCTACATAATCGCTTCCTTTTTCGGCGACAAGAGCTATCTCAACGAAAACTGGAACTCCTACCAGGAAACGTTCGACAAAACGCTGGAGACCTCCTCTTCCGGCAAATAAAAAAAGCCTTCCCGCAGCGGGAAGGCTTTTCCTGTTTCCGATGGCTTTGAGCTTAGTCCTGGCCCACCCGGACCATTTCGAGAATCTGACGGATCATCTGGTGGGTGAATCCCCATTTATTATCGTACCAGCTCATCACTTTCAGGAGATCGCCTCCTACCACCCGCGTCAAGCCAAGATCTACAATGAAAGCATAGGCGCTTTTAATGATGTCGGAAGAGACAATGGGATCGCGGGTGACTCCCAGGATCCCTTTATACCGATCGGTATGGGCCTCCCGCTCCATGATACCGTTGACTTCCTCGACCGTGACCGGGCGTGACATCAGGAAGGTAATATCCGATATGGACCCTACCGGCACAGGAGTTCGAATCGCCACACCGTCGAATCGGCCTTCGTACTCCGGAAGCGCCTTGGTGGTGGCAATGGCAGCGCCGGTACTGGTAGGAACGAGATTGGCGGCACCCGCACGCCCCATCCGAAAGTTCTTTGGGTTCGGCAGATCCACCATTTGGTTGGAAGCCGTGTAGGCGTATATGGTGGTCATGATGGCTTTTTCGATACCGATTTCCCGGCCGAGGACTTCCACCACGGGGCTTATGTTGTTGGTGGTACAACTTGCGCAGGAAAAAACCTGAGTGAACCCCTCTTTTGAATTTACCCCTGGACCACCGTCGGCGTATCCACGCTTTTGGTTGGGCCAGATATCAGGACGGTTTTAGCTCCGGCGCGAACGTGCTTTTCAGCATCTTCCTGTTTGGTGAAAACCCCGGTACTTTCGATCACGTATTCCGCTCCCAGCTCCTTCCAGGGCAGCTTTTCCGGATCTCGCTCGTTGGAGAAATGAATGAGGTGATCGCCCACCCGCAGCTTATCCCCTTCCACGGAAACGCGGTGCTCATAAACCCCGTAGACGGTATCGTACTGAAGCAGATAGGCAAGGTTGTCTCGTGCTGCGATGTCGTTTACCCCTACCAATTCCAGTTCCGGGGTATCCATGAGGACTTTCAAAGCAGCGCGACCTATGCGGCCCATTCCGTTAATGGCAATTTTTGGCATGATTTTGTTGAATGTTGCAGATTAAAAATATTTTCCAAGATATAATCTAATTAAGACGGCCATGGGGGAACCGAGCCTGGCTTTAGGCAAAAACCTGCCGGAACCGACTTGCCGGTTTACCTGCTTCTTTTGCTACTTTCGCGTTCTGTAAACGAATTCCCAACACGGCATGGCTGATCCAGTCCGACAAGATCCCCATCCGACCGGAAACGGATGGCCCCGCTTATTGCTCCTTGTTTTGGGAAGTTGGTGGGTGTTGAACCTCCTGCAATCGGCCTTCACCCAATTGGAGCTTGACGAGCCTTATTACTGGTATTATGCCCAGAAGCTGGCCTGGGGGTATTTCGATCATCCTCCGATGGTAGCCTTTACCATCTTCCTGAGCGATGGGGTCTTTTCCGGCGAACTCAGGGTCCGTTTCGTTACCGTCCTGCTTTCGACGGCCTCACTCTACCTGGTTTGGGTCCTGGCCGGGAAGCCGAAGGATAGGGACTCTCTCATCTTGCTTTTCCTGATCGTTTTGGCCCAACCCTTTCTCCATATTTATGCCTTCATCACCACGCCGGATCCGCCTCTTCTGTTTTTCAGCGTGCTTTTTTTCGTGCTGTACCTGAATTTCCTGAAAAGGGATGATGCCTGGAGCGCCATCGCCCTGGGCCTGTGCGGCGCCCTGCTCCTGTACAGCAAATACCAAGGCATCCTGATCATCGGGTTCACCTTTCTATCCAACTGGCAATTACTTCGTCGTCGCCACTTCTACCTCGCCACCCTGGTGGGGATACTTTGCTTTCTCCCTCATATCTACTGGCAGTTTGCCAACGACTTCCCTTCCGTTCGATATCATCTGGTCGAGCGCAGCGAACCATTCAAGCTGAAGGACCCGATCACCTATTTCATCAATCAGCTGATTATTTTCAGCCCTTTCCTGTTTCCCTTCATGCTGGTCGCCCTGTTGCGCAAGCCAAGACCCGAAAACGAAAGCAGAGCCCTGCTGGAGCGAGCCTACTATTTCAACATCCTGGGCTTTTGGCTTTTCTTCCTGCCCTTCACGCTCCGGGGTCACATCGAACCCCAGTGGACGGCCCCGCTGAGCATCCCGCTCGCATTGTTGCTTTACGCTTATGCTTCGGGTACCGATCGCTTCCGCAGGAGGGTTTTGTGGGCAGGCGGAATAAGCCTGGGGTTACTGTTGCTGCTTCGGCTTCCTCTCCTGGATCTTCCCTTTACCCGATCCATCCCGATGATGCACTACAACGACTGGATCGCCCCCCTGGAGGAAAAAGCCGGGAATCGGCCGGTCATCTTCCTGAACGAATACCGGAGCCCAGCCCGATTCCAATTCTATACCGGGATTCCCACCGCTTCCCTAACGACGACGCGATCGGTTCGGGGAAGTCAATACGACCTGCGGGACTGGGAAAGTGAATTTCAGCATGAATCCGTACTGATCGCCGGACCGGATAGTACGATCTGGAAGTGTGCTTCCTGCACTACGCCCGGCTTTTCCGGCGGGGCCAATCAACTCCTGGAAATAGACCGCATGGAAATCGCCAGCAAGGTAGCCTTCACGATCCGGCCCCGGCAAACAAGCTGGAGGGCAGGGGACACCGTTCAGTTGGATGTCCGTATCTTCAACCCCTATTCCCACGATGTGCTGCTGGACCGGGAAGACTTGCCAGTCCAACTGTTTGGCGCTTTTCTGCCCGTAGCTGATGCCTGGGAAGTGACCCCGGGCCCGGTCGATCTGGATCTGAGCGTCATCCGCTCCGGCTTCGTGGAAGAAAGAAGGATCCGTTTCCCCGTTCCGAAGGACTGGGTTGGCCGGGGACCTTTTGGTATGAGTCTGAGGGTCGGAGAAACGATACCTCCTATCCCAAGGTCCTTCGTCGATATGGAAGTGCGGCAACCCCAATAAGCTTAAATCCTCGCCACGTGACCCAAATGCGGAATGAAAAGCCTCTTCCTGAGATGCCCAATGGCTTGTGGATCACTCTGCTGGCAGCCACCACACTGCCTATGTGGCTGTCACTCGGCACGACCCTGATGGCACCGGACGGCACGGTCTATGCCCTGCTGGCCAAGGAAATGGTCTGGCGTGATGATTACCTGCGGCTCTATCTCATCGGACAGGACTGGCTCGACAAACCTCACTTCCCCTTCTGGATGACCGCCCTGAGTTATCAGCTATTCGGGATCCATGAATGGGGCTATCGGATTCCGGGTTTGCTGTTTACCTTGTTGGGAGGGGTGTACACCTATTTTCTGGCCCGAAAGTTCTACAACAAGCGAGTAGCTCAATGGTCATCCCTCTTCTACCTGAGTGCCTTGCATACCCTCCTGGGCCTGATCGATCTGCGGGCCGAGGCCTATCTGACCGCCCTGATCGTGGCCTCCGTTTACCATTTCAGTCTGGCCAGGGAAAAGGGGGCGTCCGGTTGGTTTCCTCACTTGATCGCCGGCGCTTTTTGGGCGGCTTTGGCTACCATGACCAAAGGAGCCCTGGCTCTTATTCCGATCGGTTCGGCCATTCTGGGTGAAATCGTACTGAAAAGGGAGTGGCGTGCCTTGATACCGCCCAAATGGGCCCTGGCCATCGTACTTACCTTCCTGTTCCTGGCTCCGGAGTTTTATGCCCTCTACATCCAGTTTGATGCCGAGCCTCCCAAGATGGTCTACGGCAACTGGGAGGCCGATTCAGGCATTCGCTTTTTTCTCTGGGACAGCCAATGGGGCCGTTTTACCAATACCGGACCGATAACCGGATCCAGCGATCCCTTTTTTTTCTTGCATACCTTGTTGTGGGTATTCCTTCCCTGGTCGATCCTCTTGTATGCCGGCGTTCTGCGGCGGCTGCTGGAAAACATCCCCCGATTGCAACGGGAGCAGGAATTTTATACGCTTTCGGCCGTGGTAGTCACATTCGGCATTTTTTCCGTTTCCCGATTTCAACTGTCGCACTACCTTTCCATTTTGTTTCCTTTCTTCGCCATTCTCACAGCAGCCTACGTAGATGGAATTCAACGGAGAAGCGGCATTCGGTTTTTCCGAATAGCCCAATATGCGGTGATGGGGCTGGGGGTCCTGGCATTGGCAGGTTTCCATTGGTTTTTTCGACCTGAGAACGTACCCCTGGTTTTCTGGCTGATCCTGGCACTTGTACCGGGGGGCCTTGTCCTGTCCCTTTATCTATTCAAACCGGCGCTGAAAGACCGGGTCATTGCAGAAAGTGTCTGGGTCTATCTTGCCGTATACTTTTACCTGGCCCTTGTTTTTTACCCGAATCTGCTTGCCTACCAGGGAGACGATAAGGTTGCCCGCTATCTCAACGAGGAACAACCGGGCATTCGGGCCAGCACCTACGACTTCCCCAACAGCTGCTTCGAGTTTTACTACGACCAGCGATCGCTGAGAGACAGCCTGCCGACCCTGGCCACTACCCTGGAGCGGGAAGACAGCCTTTTGCTGGTCGCCGTGGAATCCGGGAAAGAAGAGCTGGAAGCAAACGATATTCCCTTTGAGGTCGTGGAAACCTTCCCTCATTTTCACGTTACCAAACTGAACGCCACCTTCCTGAACCACAAAACCCGGCCGGAGAGCCTGGAAAAGCGGTATCTGTTGAAAGTGGAATCCCTAAGTCGCTCAAATGGGCAGACAGGGGTATCCGGTGGCGAGTAAGGGAAAAGTCCCTGTTCATTTTACCTACCTTTATGCGTTGAATCCGAAACCGAGCCTATGAAGGTAGATACCATGCGCCGGATCGATCAGGTAGCCGGCGTTCCCCTCACATTTCTGCTCTCCATCCCGCTTTGGATCATTGATCTTTTCCGCAAACCTTCCCAACCCGATCGCCGGAGGACTCTTTTTATCGAGCTCTCCGAAATGGGCAGTGCCATACTGGTGGATCCGGCCATGCGAAAGCTGAAAGCCCAAAGCGATACGGAGCTTTTTTTTGTGATCTTCCAACGAAACGTCAAGAGCCTTTACCTGCTGGATACCATCCCCCGCGACAACATTTTCACGATGCGGGCCACAAATTTATTCCTGCTGGCCTGGGATACGCTTCGTTTCATTGCCTGGTGCCGGCAGAAGCGCATTACCTGCATCATTGACCTGGAGTTGTTCTCCCGCTTTACTGCTTTGCTCAGCGGCCTGAGTCTGGCCGGTTCGCGGATCGGCTTCGGGACCCTGCATGACGAAGGGAATTACCGCGGGCGCATCGTCAATTTCCCGGTTCGCTACAACCCCCACGTGCACATCTCCGTGAATTTCATGGCCCTGGTGAATACGGCCCTGGGCTTCCACTACCAGCCCTATCCCACTCATCCGGTAGAGGAGCATGAACTCCGATTGGCGCAGGCAAAAGTTACCGAGCCGGAGAAGGAGGGAGTCCGGGACAAGATCCGGAAGCTTTTCCCGGATTGGAAAGGTGAGCGACTGGTTCTGATCAACGCCAATGCTTCCGATCTTTTACCGCAGCGTCGTTGGTTGCCCGAGTATTTTGTAGAAGTCAGCCGTTTTCTGCTGGAGCAGTTCGAGGATATCCTGCTGGTCGCCACCGGAGCTCCCGCCGAGCGGGAATACGTAGGCCGGATCGTGGAGGAGGTTAACCACAAGCGATTCGTCAATTCGGCCGGTGTTTTCCAATTTGAAGAATTGGTGCCGCTGTATGCGATCAGCACCTTGATGCTGACCAACGATTCGGGGCCGGCCCACTTCTCTTCGGTAACCCCGCTCAAGGTATTTGTGCTTTTCGGTCCGGAAACGCCCAAGCTGTATGGCCCTCTGGGCAATGCCGAATCCTTCTACCTGGGCTTGCCGTGTTCGCCCTGTGTCAGCGCCACCAACCACCGAAAGACCACTTGTACTACCCGCCCCTGCATTACCGGGATCAGTCCGATCTGGGTACAGGAGCGGCTGGCTGCCTATCTGCAAAAATCTCCGGTAGAAGTGACGGAAGAATCTGTTGGCTAGCAACTTTTGTCCTTGCTTTTGACTTTTATCTAGAAAGGAATCTACATGGATCGCTCCTTCCTCGAGCAGCTGTACGAAGACTATCGCCACCGCAACCGGGTGCCTTCGCCGGAGCGGGTGGTAGATTGGGTCAACGGCCTGCTGGGTACCCTCTTCCCCGAACTGGCCAATCACCGTTGTACTTCCCTTCGGGAGTTTGAGCTCTATCTGGGCAATCTCCGGTTGGAACTCAATAAATTTCTGGAATTGCTCCAGGATCGAATGACCTCTCATAAAGATCAGGTGGAGGAGCAGTTTGTAGAAGCCCTGCCCAAACTACGCCGACTGCTTACGGAAGATGCGGAGGCTATTTGCCAGGGCGACCCGGCCGCTGTCAGCGTGACGGAGGTGATCCGGACCTACCCTGGATTCTACGCCATTGCCGTCTATCGACTGGCCCATGAGTTCTGCAAACTCGGGGTTCCTTTGGTCCCCCGGATTCTGAGCGAGCATGCCCACAGCCATACCGGCATCGACATTCACCCCAAGGCTCGCATCGGACGCCATTTCTGCATCGATCACGGCACGGGTGTGGTGATCGGTGAGACCGTGGAGATCGGCGATCACGTCAAGATCTACCAGGGCGTCACCCTCGGTGCCTTGAGCGTAAATAAGGAAATGGCCAAAACCAAACGCCATCCCACCATCGAAGACCGGGTGGTTCTCTACTCGGGAGCCACTATCCTCGGCGGCGATACCGTGATCGGTCACGATACGATCATCGGCGGTAACGTCTGGATCACCAAAAGTGTCCCCCCGCATTGCCGGGTCTATTACACCGGCTATGAGCAACAAAAGCACGGGAGCGCGAAGAAGAGAGTTTAGAGTTGAGGGGGGAGTGTGTTTTAAAGTTTATCATTCAGGGCCGCGGA
>CAZXIX010000027.1:11270-43159 GCA_964640855.1 uncultured Saprospiraceae bacterium | reverse complement strand
CAGGATCAGTTGGGCTGATGGCCTGGGCAATGATGCCAATCCAGTGGTGCGCCCTCAGGAAACCACTTTATATCGGGTGACCGTTTCGGATACGGCTGGTTGTTCGGTTACCGACTCGGTTTTGGTGACGGTCTTTCCCCTTCCCGAACCCCGGATTTTGGGCAGCAACAGCTTTTGCAGCGGATTTTCGACTGAGCTGGATGCAGGAGAGTTCCGTTTTTATCAATGGAATACAGGAGATACGACCCGGGTGATAGAGGTCAATAGTGCGGGTAGCTACTCCGTGACGGTTGCTAACGTTATCGGCTGTACCGGTACGGCTGACATTGAGATCGTGGAAGCGGATTCCCTGGCGCCGTCTATTCTGGGGGATCCGGAGTTGTGTGTTGGGGAAAGTACGATTTTGGAGACCGGGCCTTTTATCCGTTATCTCTGGTCAACGGGAGATACCACCTCAACGCTAAGCGTCGATAATGCCGGCACCTATTCGGTACAGGTTTTCGATGGCTCGGGTTGCACGGGCTCCGCCTCGATTGAGGTCACCGTGGCAGATCCTCCGATAGCCTCCATTTCGGCTTCCGGTCAATCGGCCTGTACCGGAGCATCGGTAATTTTATTCGCGGATGGGGTCGGTGATTTTCGGTGGGAGAGCCTGGGCGGTGAAATCACCGTACTGGGACCAGACGAAGCCGAGGCCACTCCGGGACCACCGGCCGGCACTTTTTTTCTGATTGCCTCCAACGGTTGCGGAGAAGCCCGGGATTCCATCGAAATCAGCCTCCTCCCGGCTCCGGATGTCAGCGCTACGGCGGATCCGGATTCCATAAGCGATGGCGAATCCAGCCAGCTAAATGCCCAGGGAGCTTCCAGCTTTCAGTGGACGGGTCCTGCCTTGAGTTGCGTTTCCTGCCCTTCCCCGCTGGCCGATCCGTCAGAAACTACCCTTTATCGGGTGGTAGGAACCGGTACGAACGGCTGCGCGGATTCGGCATCGGTTACCGTCACGGTAATTCCTCCGGATCCCCCTCCGCCTCCCGGACCGGAACCTCCGCCCCCGGCCACCCAATTGCCCACTTGCGGTCGGGTCGAAGCCTACAATGTCATCACGCCCAACGGAGACGGGGTCAACGATGCTTTGGTCTTTGAGGGGATATCGGAATTTCCGGATTCCAAGCTTACGGTTTTCAACCGATGGCGGACCAAGGTCTATGAGAGCTTCAATTATCAGAATGATTGGACAGGGACTTATGACGGCCAGCCTCTTCCGGCCAGCACCTATTTATATATCCTTTCCCTGCGAGCCGGAGGCGAGCGATGTGCGATCAGCAACACAGTAACCCTTATCAGACCATGAAGAGGAGAAACGTCATTCAGCCGGCCCCAGGGGACCTGGCAGCTTTGTACAGCGGAATGGCCCTGCGCTTCTGGCTGTGTCTTGCGGGGGTGATTTGTTGTGCCCAACTGGCCCTGGGGCAGCAATTGCCTCTATGGTCTCAATTCCGGGAGTTCAATTACCAATACAATCCGGCCGCGCACGACTATTTTTCCGTAGAAGAGAATTACAATCATCTGGACATCGATCTGGCCTACCGGTTGAGCTGGACTTCGATCCAGGGGGCTCCGCGTACGGCTCTTCTGGGCGGTCAGTATTTTAACGATGACCTCAATATGATTTTCGGAGGGTCGTTAACGCATGATCAGTTTGGTCCTACCAGCTTTACCGGTATCCAATTGCAATACGCCTACCGGATCAACTTTTCTGATCGAAAAGACCATGCTTTGGCAATCGGGTTGAGCGGCATCCTGTCTTTTTTGCGGGTCAACGGAGCCGATCTGGAGGCTCGAAACCCGGACGATGTTTTGTTCAACAGCAATGTGGTAAATGCATCCACATTCAATGTAGGGGCGGGATTGTACTATTCCCTGGAAATGGGGGAGGGGTACAACCCGGTTTATTTGCTGGCAGGTATTGGTCTGGACCAGGGGCTGCCCTCCGACCTGCTGGTAGAGGGAAACGGGGAGCAGGGAAACCTGAAACAGGAGATGCACCTGAATGCCCAGCTTGCCCTTCGGTTTTATTACGGCTACTCCATCGATTATGTGGAGCCGGTCATTCTTTATCGAAGAGCTCAAAATGCGCCTCCGCTTTACCTGGCAGGTTTCCGGGCTACCTTTTTGGAGCAACGCTTGCTGATGGGGGCCCAGATTTCCCGGGAGTTCGAACCTTATTTGCAATTCGGCTTCGAGGCCATTCCGAGACTTCGATTAGGCTATGCCCTGTCTTTCTTTCTGGCGAATACCTTCAGTAGCACTGCTCAGCCGGGAACCAGCCACGAGCTGGCCTTGGGCTACCGGATCGAGTATTGAGCTGAGAGTGGAGGGTTTAGGGTTCAGAGGATGAAGGAATTAAACTAAAGGAGAAAAGTTGATTTCTGCTCGTCGCTCACTACTCAGCGCCAATATTTTGTCCGAACCGGATCAAATTCCCATCTACATCCGTTATGGCGAATTCGCGCATACCCCACTCGCGATCGCCCAGCAAGCCGTTGGGATGGATGACATCTGCTTTCCGGAACTCCTCGTAGAGCTCATCGACCCCCTCGACGTAGATGTAGCAACTGGTGTTCTTGGGGAAAATTTCGTTATCCGTTTTCCAAAAGTGGATGTCGATCTTATCGCGAACGACAATTCCATAGTTGGCATCGTGCCAGGCGGCCTTGAAGCCCAGTTTTTCGGTGTAAAACTGAACCGTTCGGTCCATATCCAGGGAGGCCAGCGTGGGGGCGGCGGTCAGTAGTCGGGTCATTTTTTTTATTTCAAGCTACTAAAATCTGGACAATTCTGCCTGAAGGGTTTCCACCTGGGCTAATGCCTGCTCAATATCGCTGATGATATCCTTGGGATGCTCGACCCCGATCGACAGCCGGACCATATTTTCTCCTACTCCCATGCGTTTCTTTTGATCGGGATCCACGTCGGCATGCGTCATCGTGGCCGGATGCTCCGCCAGGCTTTCGGTACTGCCCAGGCTGACGGCCAGTTTGAACAGTTTCAAGCTGTTCAAAAAGGCGAAGGCCTCCATTTCTCCTCCTTCGATGTCGAATGCTATCATGGCGCCGGGAGCCTCGCATTGTTTCTTATAGATCCGGTAATAGCGGGTGTTTGGAGATAACAGCCCCATGTAGTAGACCTTTTGGACGAGGGGATGCCGATTGAGGTACTCGGCGACTTCCTGAGCGTTTTGGGTCTGCTTTTCCATGCGGATCTTGAGGGTTTCCAAACTGCGAAGCAACAGCCAGCCTGTCCACGGTCCGGCCATGTTCCCTAAAAACGTACGCAGTGTTTTCACCCGTTTGACCAGTTCCTTAGATCCCAGAACTGCTCCGGCGATCACATCGCTGTGCCCGCCGATGTATTTGGTGGCCGAATAAATGACCAGATCGGCCCCGTGTTTGAGCGGATGCTGCCAGACCGGCCCCATGTAGGTATTATCTACGGCCAGCAGGACCCTTTTGTCTGCCTTTCCAAATTCGTCGGCCAGTTGCCGGCAAGCCTGCAGATCGATGAGGTCGTTGGTCGGGTTGGCCGGAGTCTCCACGAATATCAGGGCCAGGCGGTCGGCTTTTCCGGAATCGATCAGGTTTTGTTTTACTTCTTCCGGATCTTCATCAGGCATAAAGCCCAGCGTATGGATACCCAGTTTGGGCAGAAAATGGTGAATAAAGTGATCCGTGCCTCCATACAAGGGGTTGCTGTACAGCAGCAGGTCCCCCGGGTTGAGGTATTCGAGCAGTACCGTAGTGATGGCCGACATGCCGCTCTCAAAAACGGCTCCTTCTTCGGCCTTATCCCAAAGGCACAGCCGGCGTTCGAGTATCTCCAGGTCGGGATTGTTTAGTCGGCTGTATATCAATCCCAATTCCTCGTTGGGCTTTTGTTCGCGCAAGCCGTAAGCGATCTCAAAAAAGGCTTTTCCCTCTTCGGCTGTCTTAAAAGCGAAGGTGGAGGTTTGGAAGATCGGGCATTTGACGGCTCCTTCGGATAGCTCCGGTTTGTAAGCATGAGTCATCATCAGGCTCTCCGGGGCAAAATGTTCCTTGTTCATAATATTGGATTATTGGTTCGGACCAGGAAGAAGGTAACGGTATAGCCGAAAAAATGGAATGACTTATCGCAACAGGAGGAACAAAAATTGTACGTAGAGGATCTTGATGATGATGGCGACCGGGAGCATGAGGGTGTAGCCGATGGTAGGCAGCTTGTTTTTGGCTTGCCCCAGGGCGTATTCGAGTACGGCCGGCTGGTTGCTGACCATCCCGATCAGGAAGCTAAAAGGGATTTTCAGGAGCTTGTAACCTACCCAGAGGGTGCTCAGCGCGGTAAAGAGGCTGATGATGGTCCCGGCCAGAAAGAGAAAGCCTCCTTCTCCCTGGGAGATGGTATTGAAGAAGGCGTGTCCGGAATTGATGCCGATCCCGGCCAGCATGATCGATAGCCCAAACTGCCTGAGGACCAGGTTGGCGCTGTAGGGGAGCGTCCAAACGATGGGGCCGGTTCGGCGGAGGGCTCCCAGCACCAGGGCGACCACCAGGGGGCCTCCGGCGAATCCCAACTGAAACCCTACACCGCCCGGGAGGGTAAAGGTAGTCATGCCGAGCAACAGGCCCAGCCCCATACCCATGCCGAAACTCAGCAGATTGATGCTGCTCAGAGATTCATACGAATCGCCGAAGTATTTCGCAAGCTTCGGAATGTCTCTGCGGCGCGCTACGAACAGGATTCGGTCTCCGAGTTCAAGCACGGTATCGGGAGAGGCCAGCAGGTCGATATCGCCCCGGATCACGCGCGTAACGATGGCTGCGAATCGCGACTGCAGATCCAGAGCGGCCAGTTTTTGGCCGGTCACGGCCGGGTTCGAAACAAAGATCCGGCGGGTATCGTATTCGAGGTTTTCGTTGCGAATGTTGCTTTCGACAAAATGCCCGATATCGCCAACCATCTCGTCGAGCTCGTCGGCATCCCCCACCACGGTCACCTGGTCGCCTGGGCAAAAAGAAGAGTCCCAGTTGGTAAGCGAAATGTTGCCGTCTCGTCGAATGCGGCCGAATACGACGGCCCATTTGTATTTCTTTTTCAGGTCCCGGATGGGGATATCGCAAATGTCCGGGTTGGTGATTTCAATGGTCCTGCTTTCGATTTTTTGTTTGATCGGGTAATCGTTTTTCAGTTCCCGTTCTTCCTTTTGGTAGTCTACCTTCAGCAACCGCCGGACCAACCCGATGGCGACCATGGCCCCGATGACCCCCATGGGATAGGACAGGGAGTAGCCTACCACGGCCAGTTGGGAAAGAGAACGGATCGTGTCGGGGTCCTCCCTGCCGCTGCCGATCACATCGAGCAAGCCGGCCAAGGCGGCCGTATTGGTTGTGCTGCCGGCAAATACGCCTGCGGTGGAAGCCGCTTTCAACATGAGCAGGAAATGGAGGCCCGCCGCTACGCCGGCAGAGAGCGTGAGCATAATGATGACAAAAATGACATCCCGGGCGCCCCTCCGCTGGAAGGTGGCGAAAAAATTGGGGCCGCTGCTCAAGCCGATGTTGTAAACGAATATGGCCAGCCCCATGAAAATTATTTCTTCGGGTACGTGCAGGTCGGAACTCAATCCGCCGAAGGCCAGGCCGACAAACAAAACCGCAGCTACCCCTAATCCACTGCCCCGGATCTTGATGCTACCGACCCAAAAGCCGAGGCCTGCTACGATGAACAGGAGCAGGAGGGGGTTCTGGATGAAAGATTCAATCATGGCTGTTCATTGTCGCGATGTCACAAGGTCGCGATTTTTCGAAGAGTGTTTTGCAAAGGGACTCGAAGTGCTACCTGTCTCCCTTTTTCAAGCTTTTGCCAAAACTTCAAATAAGCGGGAAAATTCCTCCGGGCGATTGTAAACGTGAGCCGAAATACGCACCGCATTTCCCCGGATAGAAACAAAGATCCTTTCTTCCTGAAGCCGCGCTCTCAGAGCATCCAATGAGGTACCTTCGGGCAGCATCAAACCGAGGAGGTGGTGGCTCCGCTCCGGCGGATCGGACAGATGAAAGCCGGCTTCCCGGACTTTTTGTGCAAATTCCTGCGTGATGTTCCGGCTGTAGGCGGCGATGTTTTCTACTTTCCAATCCCGTATTTGCTCCAAGGCCCGTGTCAGCATGGGGACAAGAGCGAAATTGCTGGATTCCCCGACTGAATATCGCTGCGCCAGAGCGCCGTACCGTTCCTGGTATTCTACCAGCCCTCCAAAGTTTTCGCTATTCAGTCGGTTGTACCAATTTTCTTCGATCGGAATGCCGCCATCGAAGGCCGGTCCGTAGTAAGCCAGCCCCAGGGAGTACGGCCCCATCAACCATTTGTATCCTCCGCAGATCAGGGCATCGGGCTTCAACTCCCGCACCGAAAAGGGTAGGGCCCCTACCGATTGAGTCCCGTCTATCACCAGCAGGGCCCCCACCGATGCGCTTTTCTCCCGGATTTTTTTCAGATCAAACCAGGTGCCGTCGGCCCAGTGGACCTGGCCCATAGCTACCAGTCGGGTTCGGGGACCGACGGCATTCCATATGGCCTCATTCCAATTCTGTCCGCGCCGGGGGCCTGCAGGCGGAGCCGGTACGGTGACGATACGGGCTCCGGACTCCCCCGCCAGGCGCTGCCAGGTCAAGACGTTGCTGGGAAATTGCTCCTCGATCAATACGATTTCATCCCCTTCGGAGAGTTTCAGGTTGCGCGCTACGGTTGCCAGACCGTAAGAGGCAGAAGGGACCAAGGCTACCCGCTCCGGACTTTCCCCTTCGATCAGGGTGTTGAAAAGACCTTTAAGGTACTCGACCGGCCTGAAAAAATCCTCGACGGTGATTTCCCAGGGATGACTTTTGCGGTGCATGGCCCGTTGGCCTACCTCGCTCACCGATTTGAGCTGAGGAGACATATAGGCGGTGTTCAGGTAAGCGATTTCCTCGGGAATAGAAAAAAGATGACGTTGGCACGAAAGCATAAGGGGGGAGCAATTCGGATTCCGGATGCCTGAATCCGTTTTTCTATTCGATTTGTCGGGGAATCACGTAAAAGTTGGGGTCGAGGAGGACGGCCTCCGGATCTTTCTTTTTGACCAGGCGCTCAAATTCCGTTCCGGGGGTGATCCAGAATTCCTCCCCGTCTACCTCTACGCGGATGGGTATCTCAAAACCGTCCACCACTTTTACCCATCGGAATTGGACTCCCTTGGGTTCCAGTTTGTACTCCAGGGTCGGTACCTCGGTTGTCCTGAGATATTGGTCAAAAAAGCCGTCCAGTTCCATACCCGCCTGTTGGGCCAGGTAGTCCTCAATTTGCTGTGTCGTAACGGTCTGGTGGTAGAAAGTTTCGTTTAGCCCCCGGAGGATGCTGCGCCATTTATCGTCGTCGTTTACGATCTGCCGGAGGGTCAGCAGCATGTTGGCACCTTTGTAATACATATCGCCGGATCCCTCCTTATTGACCTGATAGGGACCGATGACGGGCCGGTCGTTCTGGATGTTGAGGCGGGTTCCCCGGGTGTAGGCATTGGCCGCTTCCGTGCCGAAATGGTAGTCGAGATACAGGTTTTCCGAGTAGGCAGTGAATCCTTCATGGATCCACATATCGGCAATATCCCGGTAGGTTATGTTGTTGGCGAACCACTCGTGCCCGGCCTCGTGTATGATGATAAAATCGAATTTCATCCCCCAACCGGTGCCGCTCAGGTCGTATCCCCGGTAACCGTTTCGGTATCCGTTTCCGTAGGCTACGGCGCTTTGGTGTTCCATCCCGAGGAAGGGCACCTCGACCAGTTTGAAGCCATCTTCGTAAAAAGGGTAGGGGCCGAACCAATGCTCGAAGGCTTCCAGCATCCGGGGAACGTCCTGAAATTGCTTTTTGGCTTTGCCCAGGTAATCACGCAGTACATAATAGTCGCAGTCGAGCGGTCCTTTTTCTCCTTCGTAGGTTTCGGAGAAATGGACATAGTCGCCGATGTTGATGCTGACGCCGTAGTTGTTAATGGGGTTGGAAACGAACCAGTGGTAGGTTTGTGTGCCTTTGGAAGGTTTGTCTGCCTGACGAAGTCGGCCGTTGGAAACCCCAACCAGCCCGGAAGGCACCGTCAGGCTGATCAGCATGCTGTCGGGTTCGTCGTACATGTGATCTTTGCAAGGCCACCACAGGCTGGCCCCTTCTCCCTGGCAGGAGGTAGCGATAAAGGGGTTGTCGTTGTTATCGGAAGACCAGGTTAGCCCTCCGTCCCAGGGGGCATTGGGAGCTACCCGGGGTTTTCCGCCGTATTCCACTACGATTTCCTGCAAGGAACCCACCTCCTGTTCGGGCAAGCTGACGAACCAGGCGTTTCCATCTTTCTCGTAATCCAGCTCCCGCCCGTTTTGGCTGACGCGCGTGACCTCCATAGGGGGCTGCAGGTCGATCTGCATAAGCCGATCGGCTTCCAGAACCCGGTATTGAATGGTGTTGGAGCCGGTTATTGTTTTGCGTGCGGGATTGACTTCGATATCCAGGTGATAATAGGTCAGGTCCCACCAGGCGCGTTCGGGGGTGATGGAACCTCGAAGGGTATCCTGGCGGGTGAACTGCCCTTTTACCATCGGTAAAGCGGCAAGCATACACAATAAACAGGGGAGCAGAGATTGTATCCGCATCATGGGTTCTTTCAGTTTTGGCCTCCTGAATATAGACAATTGAAAAGAGGAAGAGAGGAACAGGAGCTTTTTTGCCCGGTCGATTATCCGGAGTTTTTCCTTTCTTCACGCGTCTTCCCAGCAGAGTACGACTCTTCCTTGCCTGCCCTTTTCCTGTGCCCTTTCGAAGGCTTTCCGGTAATCGCTCAGCCCAAAAGGGGTATCCACAACGGGGATCAGCTTTCGGTTTTGCACCCAGCCGGCAATCCGGGTCAGCTTTTCGTAGTCTCCTTTGTCCACCATCATGTACATCGCTTTTTTAGCGCTGAACAAAGAAAGGGCGAAGTCCATGGAGCTTTTCAATGGATCTGAAGGGATAAAACGGCCTTTGGGATTGAGAAAAGATTTGATGGTGCTGAATCGGTAATGAGCGGTCAGATCCAGGATCAGGTCAAAGGTATCCTGCAGGTCTGTCAGGTCGGTTTGGGTATAACTGAAGATCGCCTCCGCTCCCATGGCACGTAGGAACTCGGACTGACCGGGTCCGGCGATAGCCGTCACATGGGCTCCGAACAGATGGCCCAACTGAACGGCATAAACGCCAAGGCCGCCGGCAGCGCCTATGATCAGAAGGCGGTGTCCCTCGGCTACTTCCCCCAATTCGGACAGGGCTATGTAGGAAGTAAGGGCGCCCAGGGGAAGGGAAGCTGCTTCCTCAAAAGAAAGAGTGTTGGGGATCCGGGCCATGTAATCCTCTCGAATAGCGATGTACTCGCCATGGGCTTTGAGGCCCCGCATCAGGTCCACATATCCAAAGACTTTCTCCCCTTCCTTGAAAATCTCCCCGGTCTGCTCGACCACACCGGAGAACTCCAGACCGGTCTTGATGGCAGAACGGAAGCCATACAATTTAAAGTAAAGATCGTACTTCCCCTCCACCATGGCCACGTCAAAGGGGGTGACGGAGGAACAGTGGACCTTCACCAATACTTCTTTTTTCCGGGGCATGGGCAGTTCCAGCCCCTCTTTCAGGCATATCTGCCGGTCCTCAACAACCAGGCCCTTCATGTTTCGGGAGCGTTTGAGTTGGGTATTGGGCTTTCCTTTCTTTGTCCGGGAAAGAGATGAAAGCCATCCAGGAATAAGATATCCGTTTTTTCGGAATAGGGCACAAGGAATCAGTGTTGAAGTAGCAGTTCAACCCGTTCGTTCACTTTTCTTCCTTCCTCGGTAGTGGGGGCGGTGAGCGGTGCCATGGAACCTACGCCGTAAGGGATCAGTCGAGAGGCGTTGATGCCGTGTTCGTCTATGAGGTACTGGACAATGGACTCGGCGCGCTGGATCGAAAGATCCAAATTGTCTTCCCAGGCCCCAATGGCGGCTGTATGGCTTACCACGAACAGCTTGACAGATGGATTTTGCTTCAGCAATTCCGCGACTTCATCCAACATAGCGGCCGACTCATCCTTAAGCACATACTTATTGAAATTGAACTGCAGGCCGTAAAGGACGGCCCGGCCACCCTGATCCAATTGCCCGGCCAGATCGCCCATGAGGCTGGACCCGGGCAAGGCCATGGTTTCTGCGCCTCCCCGAGACAGGGAGTTAGCTTCAGCATATCGGGCCCTCAGCCCGGGAGGCTGAATGATGTCCAGCATGACCACGTTTTCCGTTTCGGAGAATTTTTTTCCGGCTATCGCCATGTGTATATCGCCTTCCTGGACAGCCAAAACTCCCGCTATGTAAAAGGTTCCGCCCGGGCTCATGGAGCCCTGGTCGATTTTTATATCTGAAGAGCGAGAAAACCGGTTGGCTTTATAGAAGGTGCTTAACCATTTATTTCCTCCGACCAACTTGGATACGTTGCGTTGGGGGTGAAGCTTTTCAGCCAGGATCTCGAAGGCATTTCCGGCGAGTTGCTTCTGGTAATGCTTATAGATATCGGAAATGGAGGTTTCGGCGCTGATGGTGTAGAACAGGCGGGTGGCATTTCCCTCTGCATCGACCCAATCGCTGATGCGCTGATAACCCGTTTCGGGCCCTGTAGGAACTCGGTAGCGCATATCTTCTTCCGATTCGCAGAACTGCAGGACGGCGCCGGGAAATCGTTGGGCCAGCGCGGGGTCCTGGCAACCGGCTTGATCCGTTTGGCTGTAGAGGGAAATCGACAATAACAGAATCAGCAGAATTAGCGTGAGAGGCCTCATACGGTCCGGTTGTTAAGGGTGAAAAGCTTCCAAAAGGTAAGGAAATTCAGGTAATACCGTTTCAAGCAATAAGGGGGCAGATTTAAATTCCAATTTTAGGCTTGAAATGCAGAATATACGGGCGCCTATCCAATCTCCTCCAAGCAGTTGGTCATTTTTGGGAGAGGGAGCCCGGACCGACAAAATCCCAACTATACTCTATATTAAGCCGTTGTTTTTGAAAACGAATTGCTAACGATGATCAAGCCTTTTTCTTTTTCCCTATTCTTCCTGTTACCACTGCTCCTGCTTGCGCAAGTGCCCAGGCCCGAAGAAGTCCTTGGGTTTCGGCCCGGAGACGACTATAAGATCGCCGATTATCAACAGACTTCTGACTATTTTCAGAAGGTAGCGCAGGCCTCGCCCAGGGTTAAATTAACGGAGATCGGGAAAACCTCCTTTGGGCAGCCCATGTGGCTCATGTTCGTGTCCAGCGAGGAGAATCTTGCTCGCCTGGAGGACTACCGCCAGATGAGCGAATCCCTGGCGCGGGCCCGGATCTCGGAAGCAGAGGCCCTGCAGATCAGCCAGGACGGAAAGGCCATCGTCTGGATTGATGCCGGGATGCATGCGACCGAGCGTGCCGGGGCCCAGATGATGCCGCATTTGCTCCATCGATTGGTCACCGAGGAGACCGACGAGATACAAAAGATCCGGGAGAACGTGATCATTTTGCTGTGCCCCAACCTGAATCCGGATGGACAGAACATCGTTGCGGATTGGTATAAGAAACAACTGGGCACGCCCTGGGAGACCACCAATCCGCCGGTGCTCTATCAGAAATACGTCGGGCACGACAACAACCGGGACTGGTTCATGAACAACATGGTCGAGACGCAGAATGTGACCCGGATCCTGTATCACGAATGGTATCCTCAGATCGTGCACAATCACCATCAGACCTCGCCCTCCTGGGCGCGCATTTTTCTGCCTCCCTTCCGCAGCCCGGTCAACCAACGGATCCACCCCGGGGTAACCACCGGCGTCAACCTGGTCGGTACGGCGATGGCCAACTATTTTGCCATGAAGAAAATGCCGGGTGTCATTTCCGGCATCCGTTTCAGTATGTGGTGGAACGGCGGCATGCGCACGGCTCCCTATTTCCACAATATGATCGGTATCCTGACCGAAACCGCCCATGCCACCCCGACCCCCCGGTATTATCCTCCGGATTCCATACCCAAGCAGGTAGGCGGGATCACCTCCAACGCATCCGAAATCTTTTATCCCTATCCCTGGCCGGGCGGGGAGTCCCGCTTCCGGGAGCCGATCGAATACATGACCCATGCTTCATTGGGAATTCTGAACCTGGCGGCGGATCGAAAGGAGGAATTCCTCTACAACATTTACGCGATGGGGCGGGATGCGATCAATGAAGAGGAGGAAGCTTTTGCCTACATCATTCCGCAGGATCAATGGGATGCTGGCGAGGCGGTGAATCTGGTCAATATTCTTTACCGGGGCGGGATCGAGATCGAACAGGCGGATGCCGACTTCACCGCAGGCGGAAAGTCTTATTCAAAGGGCGATTTTGTCCTGTATGGGGCCCAGGCTTTCCGGCCGTATCTGGTGGATCTGCTGGAAAAACAGACGTATCCGGATCAGTACCGTTATCCGGGTGGTCCGCCGGTGCCGCCCTATGATCTGGCGGGCTGGACGCTTCCCATGCAGATGGGCGTTCAAGTAGAGCGTATCGATACAGCATTTGATGCGAAAGGGACTCCACTCAAAGACTTGTACAGCTATCCGGAGGGAGAAATTCACGGGAAGGCCGGTTTCGGGTATGCTTTCTCCCCGCGGGAGAACAGGGCCTACCGGGCGGTCAATACCTTGCTGGCAGCCGGTGAAAGGGTGCATCGCCTGATGGACAGCAGCTCTCTAAAGGCCGGTACTATCGTCGTGGAAAAAGGGCCTGAAACGCAGGACCGTCTGGAAGAATTGGCTCAATCCCTTGGACTGACCTTCGAGGCTCTGGAAGAGCAGCCTTCCGGACCGCTGAAAAGACTCAAACCGATAAGGGTGGGGCTCTATAAATCCTGGCGTGCCAACATGGACGAAGGCTGGACTCGCTGGGTGCTGGAGCAACACGGTTTCGACCTGGATACCCTGCACAATGCGGACATCCAAAGCGGAGACCTGAGCCCGTATAGTGCGATCATCATACCGGACCAGTCGCCCAGCGCCATCCTCAACGGTTATACGGCGGGCTACATGCCGCCCGAATTTACGGGAGGTCTGGGGCTGGAGGGCACGATCCAACTGGATCGTTATGTTCGCCGGGGCGGGGTAGTGATCGGATTTGACGAGGCCTCCGATTTTCTGATCGAGCAGTTGGGATTGCCGGTTCGGGATGTAACTTCCGGTTTGTCCTCCGGTCAATTTTTCATTCCGGGTTCGCTGATACGGACGCTGGTGAACACGGATCACCCTCTGGCCTGGGGGATGCAGGAGGAGGCAGCGGCCTCTTTTTCTCGCAGTCGATCCTTTGAGGCTGTGGTGCCGGATCGGGAGGGAGAAGGCGGTCGGGAAGATACGAAGCCGGCTCCCCGGCCGGACCTGGACATGGTGGTTCGCTATGCGGATAAGGACCTGCTGTTGAGCGGCTGGGCCAAAGGGGAGGATAAATACCTGAAGAAAAAGGGCGCGATGGTCGATGTGCGCCATGGCGATGGCCACGTAGTCTTGTTTGGCTTCCGGCCCCAATTCCGCGGTCAGCCCAGAGGGACGTTTAAGTTGATCTTCAACAGCATTCTGTTGGGGGCGGAGGAATGATGTTGCGATGTTGTGATGTTGTGATGTTTAAGTCTGAATTTTTCTTTTGCTCGATTTTTGAAACAAAATGTTTATTTTCAGGGTGTCAACTAAACCCTGAATCATGCAAAAGAGGAATGAGATTTTGGAACTCAGTTTTGAGTTTTCTGTCAAGATCATCGATTACTGCGAATTGCTTTATTCGGAAAGAAAGTTTGTCATCAGTAATCAACTACTAAAATCTGGAACCTCTATTGGAGCCAATATCCAGGAAGCCCAGTCTCCCCACAGTCGAGGAGATTTTATCTCTAAGATGGTTATTGCATCCAAGGAAGCTCGTGAAACGGAATACTGGCTACGGCTCTGTCACATCAGCCCGCATTACCCGATGCCAGAAGATTTATTGCCGACCATTGAATCCATCAGAAAGCTTCTTGCAACCATAATCGCTTCTGCTAAAGGTGGACCACGGTCTTCCGATTGAAAAATTTTTGAACCCTATGAAAAAACGGATTTTGATCGTTTGATAAATCGGATTTGCATGGATCATCATTTTCCACAATTTTTTTTATCACAACATCCTAACATCCTGAAATCTTGAAATCACTAACCGTTTTCTGCGGCTCCAATACGGGCAACCATCCGGATTACATCGCTAAAGCGGAAGAACTGGGGCGGTTGTTGGTAGAGAAGAACATCAAACTTGTCTATGGCGGCGGCAAAGTAGGCCTGATGGGCAAGATCGCCGATGCTGTTTTGGAAGCGGGAGGAGAAGTGGTGGGCATCATCCCTAACTTTCTGGCGCGAAAAGAAGTGGCTCATGAGGAACTGACCCAGATGATCCGCGTGGGGAGCATGCACGAGCGCAAGATGAAGATGAATGAACTGTGCGACGGCTTCATCGCCATGCCGGGCGGATTCGGAACGCTGGAGGAGCTGTTCGAAGTGATCACCTGGAGCCAACTCGGACTACACGGCAAGCCGGTTGGGATCCTTAACGTAGCCGGTTTTTACGATCATCTGTTTGGCTTGTTGGATCACATGGTGGAGGCCAAGCTATTGAAACCTGTCAATCGCGATCTGGTACTGACTGCATCCGATCCCCCGGAACTGTTGGAGAAGATGGAGCAATTCAAACACCGGATCGTCCCTAAGTGGATGGATAACTGGCAAACCTGATCAATGTCATAATTTCACGATGTCATAATTTCACGATATTTTGATGTAAGCCTCTTAGGGACATTGCGAAATCAAATCAACGGCCCATTCAACAATCCCCCATCATTCACGATCACCGAGCCGGTGAGGTAAGAGGCGGCATCGGAGGCCAGGAAAACGGCCAGCCCGGCCATCTCCTCCGGTTGGGCCATGCGGCCGAGGGGGATTTTGGCGGAGACTTCTTTCAGCATGTACTCATTGGACCAGAGCATCTGGCTGAGCTTGGTTTTGACCAAACCCGGGCAGATCACGTTGACGCGGATGTTGTCCTTGCCCCATTCGGCAGCTTGGTTCTTGCCCAGCATGATGATGCCGGCCTTGCTCAGATTGTAGGCCGAGAAGCCGGGCGAGGCATGCAGCCCTTCCACCGAACTGATGTGGATAATGCTGCCCTTTCCGGATGCACTCAGGTGCGGGTAGGCCAGGTTGCTCAGGTGAAGCGCGGCATGCAGGTTGACCTCCAGTGTTTTGGCGTAGGCGCCTTCGTCCAGTCGCTCGATCGGACCGAAATAGGGGTTGGTCGCGGCATTGTTGATCAGGATATCGATCCGGCCAAAGGTCTTTACCGTCTCCTCGATCAGGTGTTTTCGCTCTTCCGGCTGACTGACGTTGCAGGCGATGGCTTTGGCCAAATATCCTTTTTCGGCAAACTCCAGAGCGACGGCATCCACCGCTTCCTGTTTCCTCGAACTGACCACGACGCTGGCCCCGAATTCTGCTAATCCTTCCGCGATGGCTTTTCCGATGCCTTTGGAGGAGCCGGTTACTATGGCGACTCGGTCTTTAAGGTCGTATTTTGATTTCAGACTCATGTTTGTTGATCAGAAGATATGCAGATCAGAAGATATGCAGATAGTGGGATTAGGAACGGCCTTTTCTTGAATTGAAAGTGATTTTTCCCAGAAGATTCCGGATGGAGTTTATTTTAGGAGTTAAAGCTACCGGATCCGGGTACGAAGGGCAAGCCCGACAAAGTTTGAGCCCATAGGCAGCTTCCTGGGCTTCTTTTAAGGCGATCGTCATTTTAGAGATAAAATCTGCACGACTTTGCGGTGACTGCGCCTTTCTGACATTTGCTCCAATGGAAGTTTCGGATTTCAATAGCTGTCTGCTGATGACGTATTTGCGTCTTTCCTCTAACATCTCACAGTATTCAACAATTTCAATGGCGAATTGAAAACTGAGGTCCAGGATTTCATTTTTCTTTTCCATAACTGAAGGGTTTGAAGCGAAAAATAACTTTCAAAATTAAAACAAAATGTTTATTTTCGAAAATCTACTGATCTACTGATCTACAATTAATTCCTATTTTGGCTTTCTTCGAAATGGTTACCCCAATGGTCAAAAAAATCTCCCGATTAGCCTTTGTCTTTTTTTTATTACTGCCTTTTGGGATGAGGGCCCAACAGCAAAATCTTTGCAGCGGTAGCCTGGGAGAGAATATTTTTACGGAGGGCGATTTCGGATCGGGTACTTCCAACATTGGCTTTCTGGATCAAAGCGGAGGGGTCATCGCTCCGGGTTACATTTTTACCAACCGGCCGCCCCCGGAAGACGGGTATTTTACCATTACCAACAATACGGGTTGGCCCAATACTTTTCCCAGTTGGATCGCCGTCGAGGACAACAGCCCGGATCCCAACGGGTACATGATGGTCGTCAACGCGGATTTTGATCCGGGCATTTTCTATCGCAACCGGATCACCGGGCTTTGCGAAAACACCACCTACGAATTCTCGGTCGATATCATCAATCTCATCAGTCCGGGCGTGGGGGGCCATATCTTCCCGCGCGTTTCCTTTTTCCTGGACGGGGAGCAAAAGTTCTCCTCCGGCAACATTCCCCAGGACGGAAATTGGAATACCTATGGCTTCACCTTCACTACGCCACCCGGGACCACGGAAATGGAGCTTTCCCTGGTCAACGATGCTCCCGGAGGAATAGGCAACGACATTGCGATGGACAACATCTCGTTTCGGGCCTGCGGACCGAGCTCGTTTGTCAATACCGATCAAAACATTTTCCTCTGCGAGGACGACAATGCTCCCCAATTCCTGACTGCTGACGTGGACAGCAGCTTTCTCGTTCAATGGCAACTCAGTCGGGATGGCGGCCAGAACTGGGGCGATATTTCCGGGGCGACGGGCAGGCAGATCACCCACAACAACTTCCAGGTAGGCCGGTACCAGTATCGTTACCTGTCGGCTACGAGCCAGGCCAGCCTGGAAAACCTGAAATGCCGTTATGTGTCCGATGTTGTCAGCATCGAGGTGCTGCCTCTCGAGTACAACTTTACCGACACCATTTGCGAGGGTGTACCTTATGAGCTGGACGGCCAGCTTCTGACGCAAAGCGGCACCTATTTTGCGGCTTTGCAATCCTCCCGGGGCTGCGACAGCCTGGTCACCATCCAATTGACGGTCGTGCCGGATGCCCTCGCCTTCACGGCCGAAGCCGAGCCTCCGGCCTGCCCGGGTGACCAGCAGGGCATCATTCGGATCGACGCCCGCGGTGCGTCCGGCTTTCCCCTGCAATATCGCCTGGATGGCCAGCTGAGGGAGGGCCCTGTTTTCGAAGGTTTGGGGGAGGGAACGTACGTTGTCGAGTTGAGAGACCGCTATGGGTGCCGGGAAGTGGATACTGTTGATCTGTCTATCCGGGAGAATTTTGCCATCGATGCCGGACCGGATGTATACCTCGATTTCGGAGAAATTTCTCCGGCCAAAAGAATCTTTGCCAACCGGGAGTTGGGAGCCCTTCTATGGGAACCCAGTACTTTTCTGGAATGCGGAAATTGTACCGAGACCCGCATACAGGGGGTTGAAAATCAGACAATTCTGGTCCGGGCTGAAAACAGGGGAGGATGCCAGGCGGTTGACAGCTTCCAGGTGATCATCGAAAACGACGCCATCCGGATCTACGTCCCGGAGGCCTTTTCCCCCAACGCAGATGGCGCCAACGATCGATTTGGTATGTTCGGGTTTGCGGAAACGATCCAGGAAATAAGGGCATTCCGGATCTTTGATCGATGGGGCGGTCTGCTGGTCGATCGGAGGGATCTCCTGCCTACCGAGCCCGAGGCTTTCTGGGATGGAAGTGCCCGCGGGAAAAGAATGAATCCCGGCGAATACGTTTATGTTTTTGAGCTGATCCTGCTGGGCGGAAGCCCCTTTCGCCTTTCGGGTAGCGTAACCTTAATGCGCTAGGGATAAATAAAAAAAGGAAGCCTTTCGGGCTTCCTTTTTCTGCTTACCTCAAGCGCTTTGTATCTATATGTGCTTTTAGTTGATTTCCGGATCGATGATCAGCCGGTCAACCACTTTTTCTGCACCGCCTTTGTAGGCATCCAGGATGGCTGTCCTGCGTTCGTACCAGGAACTTACTATTCCGGTCAGGTAGGCGGTTCCATCTTCCACTTCTACGGTGATTTCTCCGGAGTTGACCGTAGGTGACCACCACCATTCTTCCTGAATACTGGCTGCAATTTGTTCATCCGTCATATCCTTCATCACATTGACTCTGGGGTCAATGAAAGGGGAAGGATAGTAATTCAGCGAGTAAGGATAATATTGCTCAACACCGAACACATCCCTTACTTCCAGGTAATTGTGCACTTCTTCTACGCCTTCGATCTTACTGGTGATCCGCTCGGCACGCGACTTTTCATCGTAAGTATATACGTCTCCGGTCAGGTAGACGGTGCCGTTTTGAACTTCGGGACTGATATTCAAATTTTGCAGGGCAGGATCTTCCGTGTAAAGATTATCCAACCGGGTCTTTAAATTGGCATCCGTAAGGACCACATTCGGCCTGACCTTCAGAAGGTTATTCACATAGATCACACCCACTACATTTCGGGCATTATCGGCGGCTGCCAGTTTGGCAAATACGTTATTTACTTTTCCCCTGAGGGTGACGACACCGTCTTCTACACTGACTTCAGGATTATGACTAATGACCCGAGGATCGTAGGTGAAAGCAAGTTCTATTGCCTCTTTGATTTCGGAATCGGACTTCTGAGCATATTCATTCGAGCGAATGTTTTGGTTTTCGGCCCATTCTTTTACTTCAATTTCATCGGCAATTACTTCATTTACGCTGGCTGTCCAGCCATAATTGGTTGCAATTTGCTTTTCTGTCAACGTACCCACAGTACCGCTCATCTTGGCGATGCCTCCATCCACATCCACTAAAATGGTGCTGGTTCGCAGGCGAACATCGTTTTGGATGGCTGCTTCAATCTCTGCCTGGATCTCGGCATCAGGACGAAAGCGTTCATAGTCGACTTCCAGATTGTTTACGACTTGGGTCACGCCCAAGACACCTTTTACTACACGGCCTACCAAGAATTTTTCCTGCCAGGATTCCACCTGGCCTGTCAAGGTGACCATTCCATTATTTATTGTAAAATCAAGTTCTTCCGCTTCAGCAACGGGATCATTTATGAGTGCAGTTTCCACTTGGCTCTTTAATTGTTCTTCAGAAATATCAATGGGTTTGACTTGAATGCGGTCCACTACCGCTTTGATTCCTTTTGTCGCCATAGCTACTCTTTCAGCCCTATCTTTAGCCAAAATGTGGGGTACTTCTCCCTGCAGCGTGGCAATCCCATCGTTTACTTCAACATCGATTTTTCCGGCTGGGACATCCACCTGGTAGATCATCTCGGTTTCCAGGCGATCCATCAGCATCTGATCCGTCAGGACTTTCTCATTCTGGCCAAGCAACAGGTAGGGTAGTCCTATCATTGCCAGGATGAGTAGCGTATTTTGAATAATTTCATTCCACTTCATTGTCTTATACTTTTTGGTTAGCATTTAAAGAGTTGACTTTTAGACTTTTGTGTTTAAGTTTTCAACGAACTCTGCTCCGGCTGTGTTCGTTTTGATCGGGAGTCGAGAAAAAAGCTCCCGCATGAAGAATAGCGTAAAACCTTGCCCGACGGGAAGAATAACTGGCAACAGGTATAAAAATGAGAGGGATGTAGCAAGGCTTGGAAGAGGCTGGGTGGCCTCGTTTTTCCCCGGGCTAGCCCGTAATGCAGCCGTAGATAAAGTCAGCCGCCAATTGGGCGGTTCTGCCGTCTAAGTCGAATTCGGGGTTGAATTCAGCCACATCCGTCGAAGTCAATTTCCCGGACCGCTTAACCACCTGGATCACTTGCCGGGCAAAATCCGGATTTAGTCCAAGGGGGTAGGGGGCGCTTACGCCTGGTGCGAAAGCAGAGGAGAAGGCATCCAGATCTATGCTGAGATAGAGAAAATCGATGGATTCCAGAAAGGAAGGAAGGGTCTCCAGCAAAAAAGCTTCGGGATTGCGGAGGATTTCTTCAAGCGTCGCATATTGCAAACCCAATCGCTCGGCGGTATCGAACAAGATCTTGGTATTGCCGGATTGCCGGATCCCGGCTACCAAATAATGGAAGGTATGGTCCGATGATCCTTCCTTTTGAGCCATCTGAAAAAACGGCGTTCCGGAATGGGGGCCGTTTTTAGGTTCCCGTAGGTCAAAATGAGCGTCCAGATTCAGAATACCCAATTTCTTCTGCGGATGCTCCTGGTCGAGGAATCTGCGGATACCCGAATAGTGTCCGAATGCCATATCGTGACCTCCTCCCAGCAAAATGGGGCGATACCTCCATTGGAGAAGGCGGCAAACGGCCTTAGCCAGTTCCTCTTGTGCCTCTTCAAGCCTTCCGTTTGGGCAGGTCATGTTTCCAAGGTCGAAAAGCGCTACGGATTCATCGAAGTGGATTGGCAGGCGGCCCAGAAACGGACGCAGGGTATCGGCCCCCTCGGCCGCTCCAGCCCGACCCTGATTCAGGCGCACCCCCTCGTCGCAGGCATAGCCCAGGAAGGCGTAGCTCAGGCCCGTTTTGGCCGGCCCGAGGTCCTGCAAAGATCTGCACTGGACAATCTGATACCAGTAGGATCCCGGATCCGCAACGCGTCCGGTCCACTGTTTTGGATCGGGCGGAACGTAAAAGTCAGTAGTCCAAATCATCGATGTCGCTGCTTCCGTATTCTCCTTTAAGCAATTCGATGCCTTGCAGCCAAATCCGGACGGGAGCCAACTGCCCTTGCCGGTAGGTGATCGCCCGAAAATCCTTCCCGGGAAAAGCTACCATATCGGCCAGGAGGCCGGGCCGGAGACGGCCTCTGTCGTTTAACCCCAGGGCCTGGGCCGCACGGAAGGTGATCGCGGAAAAGATCTCCGCATTGCTCAGCTTTTCGTAGGCTCCGAGCAGAGAGGCCTGGGTCAGGAGATGGCCCATCGGCGCCGAGCCGGGATTCCAATCCGAGGCAATGGCCAGGGAGCCGCCCTCGTCCAGGATCTTACGGGCGGGAGCGAATGGCATCCCCAGCCCCAGGGAAGCCCCCGGCAAGGCTAACGCAACGACCTCGCTTTGAGCCAGCGCTTTCACCTCCTTATCTCCGCTGGCCTCCAAATGATCGGCAGAACGAGCCCCCACCTGTAGGGCCACCCGACTTCCCCCCGTGGAAAATTGATCGGCATGTACCGTCAGTTGGAACCCCATTTTTTGGGCGGCTTGCAAATAGGAAAGGGCCTCCTCCGGGGAAAAAGCGGTTTCTTCCACAAAAATATCCACGCGTCGGGCCAATTCCCTTTCCCGGACCGTGGGCAATAGTTTTTCCCGAAGCATTTGCAGATAGTCCGCTCCGGAACCCTCAAAATCCCGAGGCCGCAGGTGGGCTGCCAGACAAGTGGGGATGAGGTCGGGCAAAACCGAAGCATTCGCTTTTTGAATGGCTTCCAGCATTTTCAACTCATTCTCGACATCCAACCCGTAACCGCTTTTTACCTCGATCGTAGTGATGCCCTGGCGAAAGAGCGAGTCGGCTCGATCTCGCAGGCCCTCCACCAGTTGATTTTCGTCAGCCTCCCGGGTATGGGTGACGGTGCTCCATATCCCGCCGCCCTGTCGGGCAATCTCGAGATATGAGAGTCTCTGATTGCGCAAAGCATAATCTCTAGCGCGCTCTCCCGCAAAACAAATATGAGTGTGGCAATCGACGAAACCGGGAAGCAGGACCAGTTTCTCTTCCTGTATTACGGTGGTCCAGCCCTCGGCTTCGGCTTTTTTCGAAAGTTGGTGAAAAGGCCCTATTTCCTGCACCTTTCCCCCGAAAACGACGACTCCGGCCTGCTCATAGATCGCAAGTTGCTCGTCGGAAAGCGCTCCCTTTACCGGAAGGTCATCGAGCGGAAGGATTTGAGCGAAAGGACCGATTAGGGTGGACATGTAAAAAGTTTAGGGGTGAGAGAAGAGAATTGAGAGAAAGTTTAAAGTTTGGGTTTGCAGAAGAAAAAACCAAGTTTCGAACCGATATCCGGAAGATGAGGATTAGGGCGATTTTGGGTATCCAGGCCAATAAACGGGAATTAATGCCCTCTCGCCATCAAATCTTCAAATCAAACCGTTTGGCGGTTTGATTTGCCAACTCATAGCCGGCATCCCGATGACGGAATACGCCCAGGGCCGGATCGATATGGAGCACTCGTTTCAGGCAGCGTTCGGCTCGTTCGGTACCATCCGCCAGGACGACCATGCCGGCGTGCTGGGAGTAGCCCATGCCCACACCACCTCCGTGGTGGAAAGAAACCCAGGTGGCGCCGCCGCAGGTGTTGCCCATCAGGTTCAACAGCGCCCAATCGGAGACCGCGTCGCTGCCGTCGAGCATGCTTTCCGTTTCCCGGTTGGGGGAAGCCACCGAGCCACAATCCAGGTGGTCGCGACCGATCACAATAGGAGCTTTGACCTTGCGGGAGCGCACCAATTCGTTGAAAATCAGACCGGCTTTCTGGCGTTCGCCCATCCCGAGCCAGCAGATCCGGCAGGGGAGTCCCTGGAAAGCCACTTTATCCCGAGCTTGCCGGAGCCATTGGATCATGTGCGTGTTTTCCGGGAAGGCTTCGATCAGGGCTTCGTCGGTGGTGTAAATGTCTTCCGGATCCCCCGAGAGGGCAGCCCAACGAAAAGGGCCTTTCCCCTCGCAGAAAAGCGGCCGGATAAATGCAGGTACAAAGCCCGGATAATCGAAAGCGCGCGACTCGCCCCCTTGCCGGGCAAATTCGCGCAGGTTATTTCCGTAATCGAATACGACGCTGCCCTGCTTTTGCATTTCCAGCAGGAAGCCTACGTGCCGGGCCATGCTTGCCAGAGACTTTTTCTGGTATTTTTCGGGATCGGATCTGCGCAAAGCCAGAGCCGCCTCCAGAGAGAGGTCGTGGGGCACATAGCCGTTGAGCGGATCGTGAGCGGAAGTTTGGTCGGTCACTATCTCCGGGAGGATGTCGTCTTGCAAGAGCTGCTCCAGGGTATTACCGATGTCGCCGACCAGGCCCACCGAGATCGCTTCTCCCTTTTCCTTTGCATCAAGGATCCACGCTTTGGCCTCCGCATAGGAATCGGTCATTTTGTTGATGTAACGCGTATCCAGGCGCTTTCGGATCCGGTCGGGATCGACGTCCACGCCCAGGAAAGCGGCTCCGGCCAGGGTGGCGGCCAGGGGCTGGGCGCCGCCCATACCGCCCAGCCCCCCGGAAACGATCAGTTTGCGGCGCAGGTCTCCCTGGAAATGCTTTTTTCCGCAGGCCACGAAGGTCTCGTAGGTCCCCTGCAAAATGCCCTGCGTACCGATGTAGATCCAGCTGCCAGCGGTCATCTGGCCGTACATCATCAGACCACGTTCTTTCAACGCATTGAAATGTTCCCAGGTGGCCCACCTGGGCACCAGGTTGCTGTTGGCGATCAGGACGCGTGGCGCTTCCGGGTGGGTGGGGATGATGCCGACTGCTTTGCCCGATTGAATGAGCAGGCTTTGATCTTCCCGGAGGTTTAGCAGGCATTCGATGATCTTCTCGAGTGCTTCCGGGTTGCGGGCCGCCTGGCCGTTGCCGCCGTAGACCACGAGTTCCCCGGGGTTTTCGGCGACCTCGGCATCCAGGTTGTTGAGCAGCATGCGCAGGGGGGCCTCCGTTTGCCAGGAAAGGGCATGCAGTTTAGTGCCGGTAGGTGCTTTGTAATGCGGATGCCGCGCGTATTCATTCCGGAAGCTCGAAAAGTTCATCGAATTCGGTTTTAAAAGGCATGTGGTATTGGTGGGCGGTATCTCCGGCGATCTCCTTCAGGCGGCCGGAGGAGATCAGTTGAACCGCCATCTTGAGATCTTCCCCAAAGAAACGATCCTCCGGGGCATGGGAAATGTGCGATCGGATCGCCGCGTGGATCGCTTCCAGAATCTTTCCCGAACGCAAGGGACGTTTGAAATCGAAGGCCTGGGCTGCGCAGAGCAGTTCGATCGCCAGAATATTTTCCAGGTTTTCTATTATCCGTAGGGTTTTTCGGGCGCTGATGGAACCCATGCTGACGTGGTCCTCCTGCCCCAGTGAGGTGGGGATGCTATCGGCCGAAGCCGGGAAACAGAGGCTTTTGTTTTCGCTGACCAGGGCCGCTGCCGTGTACTGGAGGATCATGAAGCCCGAATTGATCCCGGTTTCGGTCATCAGGAGTTTCGGGGTTTGGGGGGCCGTTCCCTCCAGGGAGAGGTAGGATCTGCGCTCGGAAAGGCTGCCCAATTCTGCGGCGGCCAGGGCGGCGTAATCCAGCGGTAGGGCGAGGGGCTGTCCGTGAAAGTTGCCTCCGGAAATCGTATCGCCATTCTGTAGGATGACCGGATTGTCCGTTACGGAATTAATCTCTATTTCCAGCGCCTGGCGCAAATGCAACCAGGCTTCGCGGGAGGCGCCATGGACCTGGGGCATGCAACGCAGGGAATAGGGATCCTGAACCCGATCACACTGGGCATGCGCTGCTCCGATCTCAGAACCTTGCAGCAACGTATGCAAGCGGGCGGCAACATGTCGGCAGCCCCGATGGGGTCGAAGCCGGTGCAGTTCCGGCCGAAAAGGGGATGCCGAACCCATAAGCCCCTCAACCATCAGCCCGCCGACGAGGTCGGCCTGACTCAGGCATCGGCCCAGCCGCAACAACACCTCTGCAGCATGGGCGGTGATGAACTGGGTGCCGTTGATCAAGGCGAGACCTTCTTTGGGGCCGAGCTCGAGAGGGGGCAGGTTTTCCTTTTGCAGGACTTCTGCGGCGGGGAGCAGGCTGCCTTGGTACTCAACTTCTCCCAGGCCGATCAGGGGGAGGAACAAATGAGCCAGGGGCGCCAGATCTCCGGAGGCACCCAAAGAGCCCTGGCCGGGTACCCTGGGCAGGATGTCTTGCTCCAGGTGCCAGAGCAATCGGTCGAGGGTGTTTTCTGCAATGCCTGATGATCCCAGGCTCAGGGTATGGACCTTGAGGATCAGCATGAGCCGGATCAGTTGGGGGGAGAGCGGGTCGCCTACTCCGGTCGCATGGCTTTTCAGCAGATTGGACTGGAGCAGCCGGGTATTTTCAGGGGAAATCCGGGTGGTGCACAGGGGCCCGAAACCGGTGTTGATGCCATAAACCGGCAGGTCATTTCCGGCGATTTTTTGCACGCGTTCCTGGCTGTGGCGGATCTTTTCCCGGGCCGACCGGCTGATGATGCCCGTCCACTCACCTTTTGCCAGGTAGTAGGCTGTGGATACGGTGAGTCGATCCTCACCGTAGTGGAATCGTTTTTTGTTTGTTGCCATGCTCCTTCAGGAGAGGTTGTTCCTCTAAAATAGGGAACCTGGGGCAAATGCGGAATGGCGAATGTCGATGGCAATGTGAGGAATGCAGAATGGGGAAACCGCTTTCGCTTTATTCGTTGGATGTAAGGCTATGCCTGCATTGGAATGGGTGAGTGCGGGGCTACGGCTCTATTGGGAGGAATGAAATGCTAAATAAAATAGAATGCAAAAGGATGGAAGAGAAATAGCCACCCTTCTGCATTCTACATACAGCCGTCTCTACTGTTCGGCGGGAGCCGGGGTGATGGTCACCGGCAGAGCGATTTTTTCCCAGCGCATGACGAGATCATTTCCTTCGGAATAGTATTCCAGGCTTTCCTGGTTGGCTTCTTCCATGCGCGGGCTGATGTCTGCCCGGAGAACATCCTTGGCCGGGTCGTGATCGTAAGCTCCCCATTGTTCGGCTACGGAGTTAAAGACTACGGTCCAATCGCCCTGGCGCGGGATGACGAAGAAGGCATAGGTTCCCGCTGCGAGCGGCTGGCCTTCGACCAGGACGTCTTCCGAAAAGGTCACGGCGGTAGCGCCGTTGGCTCCGGCGCGCCAAACGCGATCGTAAGGCTCCAGGCCTCCCCAGATTTCACGGCCCTTCACCGACGGGCTGCCGTAGTCGACAGTCACCTGGACTCCGCCCAATGTGGTTGTCATTTTCTTTCTCGGGCTGGCCGGTTGATCGTCTAGGACGCGGATTGTGTAGTTTTCTCCATCCATGGGGATGGATACAGTCTGTTCGGTCGCCGACTCTTCGGATTCTTTCTCCTGTTCGGCGGGTTTGGTACCTGAACCACAGGAAGCGGTCAGGAGCAAAAGACTAAATAAGGAAAGCAAAGCAAACGGTTTCATGCGGACATGGTTTGGTTGAAATGAAATATGATAGTAAAAGCGATAAGGGTATCCGGTTGTTGCATGGAAAGCAAAATTCACCTAGATTCGCATTGATTTCAGTATCTCTCTCCAGTACAATCCCCCTTTTTGTCCCTTCTTTCAGGGGCGTTCTTGTATGTTTTAGTATTTCCTTGATGCGGTCTGGTCCAGATCGAAGGGATGAGTTTTTCTTCGCTTTTTTTCTGTTCCATTCTCTGGCAGCGAAAAGCGAATTTTACGGGTCGTCTTTCCTGCCATTGATATTTGGAGCGGGAATTACGTCTGTTTTAATATTTAGCTTAGACCAAGTATAAATCTTTTAATCCTTTGAGAAAACGAAAATTTACCCAACCCATGAATGGCCTTATTCCCTTTGAAATTCAGGCATACCTTAAAGACTTTACCTTAAATGCCTTTCGGATTCTTTTTTTGGTTGCTCTTTTTGCCGTGCCCCAAGCTCTTTCCGCACAGGAAGTCGAATTCAATTCGGTCAGGCCAGTGCTTGAACGCATAAAACTTGACCCGGAGAGTGGAAAGTACGTTGCCATTTTTGGGTATTTGAACGAAAATGAGTTTGCAGTCAATATCCCGGTTGGAGAATCCAATAAATTCACTCCCAATCCCCAGGATCAGGGGCAACCCACTGTTTTTGAATCCGGGCGTCAGTATGATGTCTTTGAGATCGAGTTGCTTCCGGAGTCCAATCTGGTCTGGACGTTGACCGGCCCGGATGGTAGTACCCGAACTTCCACCGCTTCATCTTCAAATGGGATAAAAACGGTAAGCGGAGTCCTGGAAAACGGGGGCGTCGTGGATGAGTATGACGCCGTAAACCAGGTTTTCATTGCCCATTTCGGTTACAATAACAGGAACCTTTTCACAGTAGAGATTCCTATAGGTAACAAGAACAAATTTGATGTTCCGGGAGGTGATCTTGGGCAACCTACAATTTTTGCGCCTGGCCGCCGGGTCGATGTTTTCACCATCCCCCTTCAACCAGAAGAAAAAAGGGTATGGACCACCCCCGGCGGCACTTCTACGGCTGCGGCCCCGGCAGCACCGGTAACCACATCCGGCGATGATGCCAGTGAGGATATCATTGAATCCGGTAGTTTCGAAGAATATTTCGAAGAAAACCCGATAGATACCCTGGTTTTCTCTCCTTGCGCCAGTTCCAGATACATATTTGATTTTTTCGTCAAACCCGGGCCGGGAGGGGAGTCAAGGGTTGAATCGGTGATAGATCAATTCCTGGAAGATTATGCTACCCTGATATCCGAAGATGACATTTTCAGGGATAAGGAGAACTCCTTTAAGGTGTGTGTAGATTTCAATTTGCTGGCAACCCTGGTCAATGAAAGAGAAACCCTGAACTCATCCGGAGTCAAATTTGAACCGGAATTCAAGCTTACCAATGATTTTAAACGCGGACCTGTTGACACGGAAGGGGCTGAAACCATGGAAATTGATATTTTTCAGGCCAACTATCCGGATGCGACCGGAGAAAACGTTAGCATCGCTGTTTTTTCGGACAGCTACAACCGGGGAGGTAAAGCCACGGAGAACGGAGAAACGGATGGGTCGCTGGTCACTATTGTCCGCGAAGGGCCGGACGGAGCCGTCAAGGATGAGGGCCTGGCGATGACCGAGATCATGCAGGATATTTCCCAAGATGCCAATTACCTTTTTTATTCCGGTTTTTTCGGAGAGCAGCAATTCGCCGATGACATTCGTGCGGCCTGGGCCAATGGAACCGGAGCCCAGATCGGTGTTGATGATATTACCTACCTGAAAGAACCCATTTTCAAGGAGGGTGTCATAGAGCAGGCTATCAATGAGGTGGCTCTCGAAGGCATGCTTTGGTTTACCTCCGCCGGCAACAGCGGGAACAATGCCATTAATTTCGAAACGACGTTTTCCGGAGCAGCGCCTGCTGGTCTCCCTATTCCTGCAGGTACTCCCAGTGTGGAATTCAATACCTCCAGCGGAGTGCAAGGCAGCCAAAGGGTTACTTTCAGTGCAGGTCCGCACTTGATCTTCCTGCAGTACGACGATCTGTTCCTGACCCTTGAAGAAGGTGGAGCACAATTGGACCTGGCCGTTTTTCTGCAGGATGCCGCTGGCAATATTGTGGATCAGGCAAATACAACCAATATAGGTTACGATCCGATCGAATACCTGGTCTTTGATCTGCCGGATGAAACGGAACTCACGCTAACCATTGCCCTTACTGCGGGGACTCTGCCGGCCGGTGCCACTCTGAAAGGGCGTTTGCAAGATTATCAAGGTAGGATGGCCCCCGAAGACTTCGGCCTGAATCAATTTACCATTCAGGGGCATAATGGCGCAGATGGCGCGTTTAGTATCGGCGCTTCGCGCTTCGACATTTTCACTAACAATACGATTTCCAAGACAGCTTCCTTCTCCGCTTTAGGAAACGAACTGGACTACACAGCTCCTAATGGAGCTCAGATCTCCACCAATTCAAAGGTTGGAATACCTTTCCCAGGCTTGCCGGGTGTCCGATTTAGCGGAACTTCTGCTGCTGCACCACATGCAGCTGTTGTGGCGGCCCTGATCTATGATGTTTGCCAGGACTTTGGCGTCCTTCCATCAGACGGATCCCAAATTCCCGCCTTTATTCGAGATGTATTGGATAAGGGCGCCATTGACCTTGGCCTGGGGGCGACCCAGCAAGGCAACGGCTTTATTAATCCCAAAAGAGCATTGATCGGCCTAATCAACCCAGTGCCCGTTCTGGAGCAAGTTATTGTGGATGGGGCGCCAGGATCATCTTCCAAGATTACCGCAATCGGAGAAGGTTTTACGGCGGATTCCAAGATCCTGGTCGATGATGTCGAGGTGGCGGAAACTACCTTAGAGGATGAGAACACCCTCGCAGCTACTGCCGTCATCCCTTCTCTAAATTCTCAGATTGTCATTCAGAACGGTGCTTTGATCAGTAGTCCGGAGGACGGTGGGGATTCAGATCCATTGGATGCCTTTAATAATGACTTCCTGTTGAAGCTAACCATAGTAGGAAAAAACCGGATCTTTGGGGACCAACTGGATGAAGATTTCGAGATCTCTTACGAAATCGAGCAAAAGGGCAGCGAGGGTCCCAATCAGGATCAACTGGACAGCGTAGAAGTTTTTGTCATGGAATTGGAGGCACTTTTGTCTTCAAATGTGACCTTATTCACCAATATTGGCCAGGAGCCTATCTTTCTGGCCGGGTTTGAGGGCAAATTGCAGGATACTATTCCCTCCGAATCTTTGAAAACATTGGTGCCGGAAGCAAAACGACTGAGTGATAAATTCCTTGTCGATATCGTTTCAGCCAATCCTGTCACTACTCTTCCTCTAAATGTGACCTTTAAGCCTAAGCTTCCGGAAAGTCTGGTCTTGGGGGAATCCATCGCAGAGGTCGTCGACTATGAATTGATCGTGAATTCTGAGGATGCTAATACAGCTTCAGAGGTTCTGGATGCACTTCTGGAAGAGTATATTCAAAATACTGCCGATCCTGTTCGAGATGGCTATCTGGTGACTCCGGGAATTGATCCTTCGGATGTGGAAACCAATATTCGTGTGGCGTTTAATGACGTAAATCTTTTAAACAGCTACATAGACGGGTTGGTCAATGGGAGGGCCTGGGAAGGTTCCAATTTCCTTGTGGCTCTTTCGGTCTTTGATGACCGGGAAACGGATCCAAGCACAGGAGATAAAGTGGCTACACTGGATCTGCCCACCACACTTGATGCGGTGAGCTTAGGAGCAGCTTTCGACTTTTCGGATCAGGCCGCCAATATTCGCGTTGCATTCAACGAGAATGGTGATCTGGTGTATGCCCCTATTCCCAATGGAGAGATCTTGTTTAATACGGCGTTTCTTTTCAAACCTCTGTCCAACGGAACCGTGCCTTTCAATATCCTCACCTTGGGAACGGGCCAAGCCTTTGTAAGCAATTTCCGTACGGCCTTTAACCAGGATGAGTTGGGGAGTCGGGTTCAGATCGATACCAATGCCATCGATCAGAATTTCCGTACAGCCTTTAATATTCGTGTAGCCTTCAACGGAGAGCCTTTTGCCAATCTACGTACGGCCTTTAATCTACGTACGGCCTTTAATCTACGTACGGCTTTTAATCTACGCACCGCCTTTAATCTACGCACGGCTTTCAATAATTTTGCAGCCGATCCGGCAAATGCCAATTTGCGTACCGCTTTTAATTTCCGTACAGCTTTCAATTTCCGTACGGCTTTTAACGATTCTCCCTCGGCTGATACCTCCGTTATCGCGGAAGGTCCGGATCAGACAGTTATTGTACTCGGAAAGGATATTCTTGAGGGAAATCAGCTCACCAGCGGACCCATCGATTTTGTTCCTGCCCTGAATATTATCCGCAACGGCCTCACCGGCACACAATTTGCCGCTCCGCCTACTGCCTTGTTCAGTGTAGCGGAAGAGGGTGGCTTTTCTTTCAATGAAAACGTGATCGTAAGCTATGATCTCGAGGTCTTTGAGATCATTCTACCGGGAGAAGGTGGAACCCTTGAGACTTTCATATTTAACGATAAGAATGCCGACAACAATCACCAGGGCGAAGGTGCATTTGGAATTGAAGGCGTTAAGGTGCAGTTGGTCGAACTGGATGGCGTAACCCCATTAAAATATCCCGGAGGCACGGATATTCCCGCTGCAGAAACGGATGAAAAGGGGAAGGCTTTCTTCGCTTACGTCCCCGCTAACAAGTCGATCAAACTGAGGTATTTCCTGAAAGAGGACCACCGCTTCAGTAAAAAATCCGGTGCGGTTTTGGATGACAAGAATAACGATGCAAAAGGCGATGGTACCACAGAAAGGTTTCAGCTCGCTGTAGGAGAAAAGGTCACCTACGTTGAATGTGGCATGATTGCGCCGGGTAGCTTGAGCACTTTCGTTTTCGACGATCGCAACAACGATGGCAGCCACCAGGGCGAGGGGGCCTTCGGCATTGAGGGCGTAGCTGTGCAGTTGGTCGAGATAGATGGGATTACGCCCGTAAAGTATCCGTCCGGGTACCCCAAAGAGGGCGATGTGGATGTGGCTACGACGGGTCCCGATGGCAAGGCAAGCATCGATTATGTTCCTGCCGACCGGGATGTGAAGCTTCAGTTCAGCCTGAAGGATGACCATCGCTGGGCGAAGCGTTCCACACCTATAGAGGACGATAAGAACAACGACGCCAAGAACGATGGCACGACGGACCGCTTCGGCATAACCCAAGGCAGCGAGCTGATCCGTTTTGTAGAAGCGGGCATGATTGCACCGGGTAGCTTGAGCACTTTCGTTTTCGACGATCGCAACAACGATGGCAGTCACCAGGGCGAAGGGGCCTTCGGCATTGAGGGCGTAGCTGTGCAGTTGGTCGAGATAGATGGGATTA
>CAZXIX010000027.1:0-11170 GCA_964640855.1 uncultured Saprospiraceae bacterium | reverse complement strand
AGAACAACGACGCCAAGAACGATGGCACGACGGACCGCTTCGGCATAACCCAAGGTAGCGAGCTGATCCGTTTTGTAGAAGCGGGCATGATTGCACCGGGTAGCTTGAACACTTTCGTTTTCGACGATCGCAACAACGATGGCAGCCACCAGGGCGAAGGGGGTTTGGGGGTAGAAGGTGTCACCGTTGAGTTGGTCGAATCCGATGGGAGTACACCGGTGAATTACCCAGCGTGGTTTGGTAAAATTGGCCGCGTTCCTGCAGCTGAAACAGACGAAGATGGTAAAGCTTCTTTTGATTTCGTTCCTGCAGATCGACCCTTGAAGCTCAAGTATTCGCTTACGGAAGGCCTGAGTTTCACAGGTAAATTTGGAGCGATCAGTAACGATAAGAATAACGACGCCAAGGGAGACGGAACGACGGAGGTTTTCCAATTGGCCTTTGGAAGCGAGGTTATCAACTATGTAGAAGCCGGGGTATTGGTTTCTTCGACTGCTGTTGACATGGGAGATATGACCTTCATCCGGGCTGATGAAACCTCTTTGGAAGGGATCCGACTTTACCCTAACCCGGTTTCGAGTAATCTCACGATCCAATTCCCGGAAAATGAGCTGGATCCGAAGAAAATCATATTCTACAACTCGGTGGGACAGGCTGTGAAAGGGCGCTTGGTCTCCTTCCAACAGGCTGGGAAAATCGAGTTTGATCTTTCGAATCTGGGAAAAGGAGTCTATTTTGTGAAAATTGAAGGCTTGAGTACATCCGGTGTTTTCCGGATACTGAAAAATTGATAGCTGGTATAATCGAGCGTGTGAATAGACTCTTTATAGTATGTCTTTTTATGGGGGTGATTTTGGGCCGGTCCCTTCCGGCCCAGAATTCCACCATGGATAGCTTAGTCAGTATTCTTCCGACTATCCAATCCGATTCTCAACGGTTAGAGGTCATGCTTGAATTGAGTGACGGCCTTTGGCGCGTCATGCCGGATTCAGCAATCTCGCTGGCTTATTCTGCACAAGCCCTGGCTGAAGAGCTTGGCAGGACCCGAGATGAAGCGGAAGCCCTCAAACTCGTCGGGCTAGGCAATATCCTGAAAGGCGATTGGCTGACCGTACTGGATTATTTTGAGAGGTCATTGGCTTTGTATGAACAAATCAATGATCTGGAAGGGGAAAGCCAGTTATTGAATAATATTGGTGGTGTTTATTCCTTGAGAGGTGGAATGACCAAAGCTGCTGAATATTATTTTCGATCATTAAAAATTGCCCAGGAACTGGGAGATGACCTCCGAATCGCCACGGCGCTCACCAACGTCGGAACTACTTTTACCAGGGACAAAAATGATTATCAAAAAGCCAAGGACTATTTTCTTCAATCCCTTCCGTATGCAACGGCTTCCGGGGATAATGTATCATTGGCTGACTGCACGGCAAACCTTGGTGAAATCTTCTTGAAGCTGAACAAACCGGATTCGGCGATCTATTATTTCGAAACTGCTTTGGAAAACTACGGTGGCGGTGAAGGAGAGATTTACGCTTTAAATGAGTTGGGGAAATCCTATGCAGCGAAGCAGGATTATGAATCGGCAGTCCAACTTCAAACTGAAGCGGTAAAAAAGGCCGAAGACCTTAATTCTCCCTACAATCTTGCTCAGGTACTGATTGGCCTTGGGCAATCCCTAAAGCAGCAGGGAAATTCCCGGGAAGCTATCACCAATTTTATCCGTGCAGAGGAGATCTCAGAAGAAATCGAGGCCGCCCGAGAACAGAGAGACGCTTACAAAGGTCTGGCAGAATCCTATGCCATGGCCGGTCAGTTCCAGCAAGCTTATTTTTATCAAGAAAAATTGCTAAAAGCGGAAGAAAATTTAAACGAGATCGATAATAACAATCGGATCGACATATTGGAGGTTCAGTTCAAACTGGATAACCAGCGAACCGAAAACGAACTGCTAAAGAGTGAAAATGATCTCAAAGAAGCCGAGATCCAGCGCGCTTCCATCCTGCGGAATTTCCTATTTGCCACGGCCATTTTTCTGATCATTACCGTAGCCGGCGTATCCTATTCTTATTGGTTTGCCCGCCGCAGCAACCGGATCATCACCGAGGAGCGGAACCGCTCGGAATCCATTCTACTCAACATTCTCCCCGAAGAGACGGCCGAAGAACTCAAGCACAACGGCAAGGTAAAAGCCAAGCGTTTTGAGCAAGTATCCGTGCTGTTTACGGATTTCAAACAGTTTACAGAGGTATCCAAAGGCGTTTCGCCAGAAGAGATCGTAAAGAGTGTGGATTACTATTTCCGCAATTTCGACGAGATCGTATCCCGCCACCATCTCGAAAAGATCAAAACGATCGGGGATGCTTACATGTGCGCCGGCGGCCTGCCCGTTCCCAATGCCACTCATCCGCAGGATGCGGTCTCCGCTGGCCTCGAGATCGTGGAATTCGTCAAAAATACCCGCGCCTACCCGCCAGAGGGTATCGTCACTTTTGATATTCGGATCGGTATCCATACCGGGCCCGTCGTTGCCGGAGTAGTCGGTACCAAAAAATTTCAGTACGACATCTGGGGCAGCACCGTGAACCTGGCTTCCATGATGGAAACCAATTCCGAGGCCAATCGGGTGAATATTTCCAATGGTACCTATGAACTGATAAAAGACAGGTTTTCCTTTGAGTATCGGGGGGAGATCACGGGTAAACACGGCGGAAAGTACAAGATGTATTTCGTGGGTGAACCAGTACCTGAACCCGAGTCAGTAGCCTGATCCCCCTTACCGTTTGGTAAACCGCAAGGTGTAGGCCTCATTTTTCCACTCGACCCGCAGCAGATAATGACCGGCAGGGAGCCCTGTCACCTCCAGTTCTGCCTCTGCTTCCGGAAACGCACGGGTCAGACTCCTCCAGACCCGAGCCTGCATATCCCGTATTTCCAACCGGGCAGCTTGCCCAATGGGTTGCTCGAAACGCAGCCTCAGGTAATCCCGTGTAGGATTGGGCCATAGCCGGATCGGGATTTGTTTCCCCTTGCCGGGTGATATAGCAAGACTCGTGGTGACGGTATCTTCCACCAGGGAAAATGAAATGCTGTCCTTACGCCCCCTTTGTCCGGTACCGTCCGGACGAGACCAGGGGATCACTTCCAGTTGATAATTCCCCGGCAAAAAGGTGGATCCCGAATCCGGGAAGAGGGTATAGGGGGGCAAGCTGTCTATCCGGTTTTGCATGACCGGGCCGCTCAATGCAAAGGATACGCTACCGGCCGAAGAATCCAGAGCCGCAAGGAGGTTTATGCGATTGGGGAAGGAATCCAAAATCAGGGAATCCTGATCAAGGAGGGTGTCCAGAATGGTCCCGTTTCCCGGGTCGATCCATTGAAGACTAGACACCTCGGTATTGAAAGGAGGAGGCGGAGGTGGCGGAGGAGGCAAAATCGAGATCAAAATAACGGTATCCGGCACCTCCTTGCCCAAGGTGGTGATTTCCAGTAAAGCGATTTGTCCGGCCGTATCCCCCTTGTACGTTCCCTCTAAGTTTCGGGTGGCGGAAGCCAACAAAAGGGACAGCTCATCGCTCCATGCTGTTATCCCAGAGGCAGTGGAGTCCGGTCCGGATAAACGGATCTTCTCGATCAAAATACCCTGATTTCCTTCCTCGCACACCAGGGGAACGGTGAAGAGAGAATCCGGCAACTCGACTTTGACGGTATCCGGGAGGTCCAGGATACTGGGCAGAAGGGGAGTTCCTTCGGGCTGGTCCTGGTTGTAGACCTCCATGTTCTTTTGATTCCCCCCGCCAATGGTCGGGCTGCCGGCCGTCACATAGATACCCTGGCCGGATTGAATGGCCTGGAATCCATGCCGCGGATAGATCATGGGTGCCTTGGTGCTCCAAATTTGGGAGAGTGGATCCAGGGCTTCCACTACGTCATAGGCCTGGTTATTGTTCGTGCCTCCGCTGCCTTCTCCACCCATCACGAGGATCTCGTCCTGAAAAACGGCAACGCCCGGTGCTGCTCTCAGGGTAGGCAGATTGAGGCTATCCGGGAGTGTGGACCAGGATTGGGTGTTAAAATCGTAGATGTCCACCTCCGGCACGAGCGGAGACCCGACCCCGGTTCTGCTGAGCCGCCCGGCAATGGCATAGAGTTTTTCCTGAAAGACCGCCGCATGAAAGTGGTCTCGGGCATGGGGCGCATCCGGCAAGCTGTCCCATTGCCCGGTAGCAGGATCATAGACATCGAACCAAGGGATATAGCCCCCGTTGTGCCCGATCGTATTTCCCCCCAGCACGTAGAATTTATCTTTATATACGACCAGACCTGCCGATCCCCTCCGCCGGGATTCCGGGATTTCAGGACCGGTGATCCATGCGTCTGCGGCGGGGTCGTACATAAAGATGTTATCGGTAGGGGCTTCGTTGGGGAAAGCGTTGTTTTTGAAAGAGGCAATGACCCAAACGTAGCCCTGCCAGGTGGTAGCCTGGAAATGATTGAAGTCCTGCGGCGCCCTGGCTCCCCGTGACCAGCTATTGGCCTGATAATCATAAATATCCAGTACGCTGGGGTTTTCCCTGCCCCCGAACAGGATGAAGGTCTCGCCGGCTTGTACGAAAGAGCATTCATGTCGGCCGGTATAATCCTCATCCTCGTCGAGGTCGATCCAGCCGGTTACGGGGATGGTGTCCGGCCGACATTCGAAACTATGCCTTCCTTGCGTAGAATATGCCAGGAGAAGGATCAACGTGAAAGTTAAAAGAGTCGGTCTGTTCATGGGTGCCGTCTAGGGTCAAAGGCAAATTGTAAAAGGGAAAGGTTTTCGAAGGGATTCATCCTTCCCTTTTCCGTTCAACCATTTACAGTTCTCAGTTTTTCGCGGGCGGGGGAGGGCTGATCATGATGTGGGCCCGGTGGGTGCCGGGGTCCATGATCCAGGGAGCACCCGGAACCATGGGCTTCAACGGCAATCCGGTGGATTCGGCGGTTGCCCAGGGGATGTACACCACATACCGGTAGTTGGCATTGTCTACCTGGCCGGTCTCGGGATTGTATTGTCCGGCCGGGCCGGAAAGGATGTGCAGGGTAGTAGGTTGTTCGGGCATTTTCAAGCTTCCTTCCTTGGCTTCTTTCTCCCGGATGTCGAATACTTCCGCCTGGTCTTTTCCTTGGGCATAGAGCTCACGGCCCCGGGCCATGAAGGGTTCCAGGTCTTGATGGTAACAGGCGCAGCTATAGCCCTTTTCCATCGGATTGTCGGCCAGACAGACCATTTTGTTGGTTCCTTTGCGGAGGGTGACGACCTCGCCGGCGCTGTTGTAGCCCAGAATGGTAGCGCCTTCCCGTTGGTCTGCGGGAGCCGCCATGACGGCGCCGCCGAGTTGGGCTTCCTCCTGGGGAATGGAGACCTGGGCACAGGCATATAATTGAAGAAGCAGGATGCTGAAAGGAAACAGGAAATAGCGGGCCATGAGGGTGTGATTTTATGGGGAGGAACCGCTCGATACCCTTTTTTGGGAGTCCTTCGGCGGTTGGAAATCCCCTTTTGGATTAAAATAAGGAATTATAGGAAGAGCAAGTGATTTTGTGTAGGTCAATTCTACCTATCTTAATCCATCCTATTCTTTTGAAGGGGATGGAATGATTGCAGCAAAATAACCAAACCCTATGTCACAGCTATCAGAACGGTTCAACAGAGAAGGCCCCAAAAGGATCCTGGCGTTGGATGGCGGAGGGATCCGCGGAGCACTCGCATTAGGTTATCTCGAAGCGATCGAGGACTTGCTAAAGAAAAGAAGTTCTGATCCGGAAACATTCCGGCTTCGGGATTATTTTGATCTGATCGCAGGTACCAGTACCGGGTCGATCATTGCCTCGGCATTAGCCATTGGAAAAACCGTTGGGGAGGTACAGAAAAAGTACCTGGAAATGGGAGAAGTCATTTTCGGAAAGCGAAACTTTTCTTTTGCCCCGGGAAAAGCGCGTTATCTCACCCTGAAAGCGCAGTACGATCACGGGCCCCTGGAGGAGGCTCTGGAGGAATTTTTCGGCGATATACGCATTGGCGATCAGGAAAAGATAACCACCGGCCTTTGCATCGTTTCCAAACGGGCCGACACCTTCAGCACCTGGCCCATCCACAATAATCCGGAAGGGAAATACTACCGCCGGGAAGCGGGCAGCAAATATTGGGGAAATGGGGAATATCTGCTCAGGGACTTGATCCGGGCCAGTTCGGCAGCCCCCACCTTTTTTGAGCCCAAGCATCTCCCGGTTACCGACGATCGAGAGGGTTCTTTCATAGACGGAGGCGTGAGTCTGGCCAATAACCCGGCCTTTCAGGCCTTACTCCTGACCCAGCTGAAGGGGTTTCGGTTGAACTGGCCGCTCGAAGCCGGAAAATTATCCCTCACCTCGGTGGGTACGGGCAGCACGCCCAATACCATGGATCCCGGGGAGGTCAGGGATATGAAAATGATCGGTTGGGCCGAAAAGATCCCGGACCTTTTCATGCAGGACGCCAACTATTTTAACCAGGCCTTATTGCAATGGTTGAGTAATTCGCCGACTTCGGAGGTCATTGACAGCGAAGTGGGCGATCTCCACGATGATGAACTGGCCGGCGCACCATTGCACTACATCCGCTACAATATGGAGCTCAGGGACGAGCCTTTGCGGTTGTTGAAGCCCGAAGGGTACGGCGGTCACGAAGCCTTGAAACGGCTTCGGGAAATGGATCGGGCGGAGAATTGTCCGATCTTGCTGGACATCGGCCAGCGGGCAGCCCGGCATCCGGAAAGGGGCGTGAAAGCGGACCATTTCCCCGAGAGGTTTGATCCGGATTACTTTTGATGGCGGACCAATACCTTCAGATAGAAGGCATGGCTGTTTCGGTCGTCTTTCGGATAAAAGGTCGATTCCGTTTCGGTCCATTTTTCCCAATCCACCTTCGGGAAATAGGTATCACCCTCCCTGTTTGTTTCTACCAGCGTGAGGTGAAATTTATTGGCTATGGGCAATGCTGCTTCAAAAACAGTCTCGCCGCCCAGAATAAAGACTTCCGGTTCATCGGCCGTTACAGCAAGCGCTTCCTCCAGGGAGGTGGCGCCTTCACATTTTTCGCATAACTCAAAATCCTGTTGGGTAGAAAGGATAATGTTGCGGTAAGAGGAAAGGAGCCTATCCTCGGACAGGTAACTCAGCTTTCCCATGATGAAAGGCTTGCCGGCCGTTACCTGGTGAAAATTCTCGTGATCATCCGGGAGGCTCCAGGGCAGTCCACCGTCTTTTCCTATGACCCGATTGCGGCCCATGGCGACGATGATGGAGATGGTAGTTGATGTCATAATTTCACGATGTCACGATGTTTCGATGTCATGATGTTTCGATGTCACAATATCCTATTGTCTCTTGTCTTCATGGTGAAATCGGGAAACTGTTACATTGCGACATCATGCGAACACGTTTAAATAGATCTGAAAACCGTTGGGGTCCCGGGTGGAAAAGGAGGTCGCACTCCAAGGGGTAGGTAGTATGCTGTGAGCCTTTCCATTTTGGCCCAATCCCGTTCACCTTTTACCACTTTTCTGGCCATCTCTTTGAAGCCCAGGATCGAACAGTAATAATCGAAGGTTTCCTGCTCATTGCGGACCAGGATTTTGGTGGCGAGGTGATTGTAGGTCCATAATGGAGGCATTTCGGTGATCAATGGTGTTAGTCAAAAACCACCCTTCCGCTACTGAAAAAGTTTAGACCTTATCTTTTTTACAGCTCAGCCAATTGCTTCTTCAACCACTGGGCGTTGATGGCCACGATCACCGTGCTCAGGCTCATCAATACAGCCCCCAGTGCCGGGGAGATGGTAACGCCCCAGCGGGAAAGAACTCCGGCCGCCAGCGGGATGGCGATCACGTTGTAGCCGGCTGCCCAGATGAGGTTTTGGATTATTTTGCGGTGGGTGATGGTCCCGAACAGGATGAGCTTGGCGATGTCTTTGGGATTACTGTTGACCAGGATGATATCGGCTGTCTCGGCGGCTACGTCGGTGCCGGAGCCGACGGCGATCCCGATCTGTGCCTGCGCGAGGGCAGGGGCGTCATTGACCCCGTCACCGGTCATGGCTACCCATTTCTTTTTCTGCTGCAAATCCCGGATGATCTCCTGTTTTTCTTCGGGCAGGACTTCGGCAAAATAGCCGTCCAGACCCAGTTTTTTGGCTACGGCCCCGGCTACGCGTTCATTGTCTCCCGTAGCCATCAACACCTCAATGTCTTTATCCTTTAGTGTTTTCACGGCTTCCAGGGATTCTTCCCGGAGTTGGTCCGATAAAGCGAAGTAACCCAATAGCCGGCCTTCTTCCAGGAGGAATACCACCGTCTCGCTTTTATCCTGAAAAGCGTCGTCCGGTAATTCCATATCGTTTTCTTTCAAATAGCCCGGACTAACGATGTGAAGGGTCTTTCCATTCCACTTTCCGGTGATCCCTTTGCCGGTAAGGTTCTCTATATTTTTGGCTTCGGAAATGGAAAGGTCCTTTTCTCTTACTTTTTTCAGAATACCGGTCGCTATGGGGTGTTCGGACCGGGATTCCAGGGAGGCTGCCATCTTGAGCAAGTCCTCTTCGGAATGATCGCTTGTGGGAACGATCCGGCTCAGCCCGAACTCTCCCGTGGTCAGCGTTCCGGTTTTATCAAAGATCAGAGTATCGACCTTTCGCATCTGCTCAAATGCCGTCCGATTTCGGATGAGCAGTCCTTCCCGGGCAGATACAGAGGTCGAGTTGGCTACTACCAAGGGTATGGCCAGCCAAGGGCATGCGGGCAGGCAATGATCATGACGGTCACCATGCGTTCCAGGGCATTCACGAAATCTTCGCCCAGAGAAAGCCAAACGACCAAGGTGATCATGCCGACGCCTAAGGCCAGGTAAAACAACCAGCCGGCTGCTTTGTCGGCCAGATTCTGGGTTTTGGATTTACTTTCCTGGGCCTCTGTCACCATCCGGATCACCTTTGACAGATAGGCATCTTCGCCGGTATGTTGGACCCTGACCTGCAAGACCCCGTTTTCGTTTATGGACCCTCCGATCACCGCGTCGCCTGCTTTTTTACTTACCGGCGCGGATTCTCCGGTCAGCATCGATTCATTTACCCGGCTTTCTCCCTCTTCGATCTCTCCATCGGCCGGAATCTTTTCTCCGGCTCGAATAAGCAGCAGATCCCCTCCCTGGATCTCGTCCAGGGGTATTTCCTTCGTTTCATGTTCTTCTATTCGATGTGCTGTTGCCGGCATCAGGTCGGCCAGTTCCTGCATGGAACGGGAGGCCCCCATGACCGAACGCATTTCAACCCAATGTCCGAGCAGCATAATAGTGATCAGACTGGCCAATTCCCAGAAAAAGGTTTTCCCCTCCAGGCCAAAAACCACGGCCGAGCTATACACATAGGCTACTGTAATGGCCAATGCGATCAGGGTCATCATGCCGGGGCTTCGATCCTTGATCTCACGGACCATACCTTGGAGGAAGGGCCAGCCGCCATAAAAGTAGATCAGGGAAGAGAGCACGAATTGTACGTATCCGTCGCCTGGAAATTCGAAGGTATAGCCCAGGAAATTTTGGATCAGGGGGGCCATGACCAGGATCGGTAGGGTGAGAACCAGCGATATCCAGAACCTCTTTTTGAAGTCCCGGATCATGTGGGCATGATGGTCGTGGTGATGGGACGGGTTGTTGGGCGAAGAATGCGTTTGGGTCAAGGTGTTGAGATTTGGCGGCGGGAGGATTGGGTGAGTGAAAGCCATTCCCCTGCCTGTACACCTTTTTAAGTAGCTCTGCCTCCTGGAGGTTCGGTCCAGCCTCTGCTTTGATCCCCTAAAAGCATGAGGCCCGAAACGGTATCTCGAGCTCGGTCCTCAATAAGAGAGTCCAAGAGAAAGATAAGGAAAAGCCGAAGCTTTCGGGGAGGGACTTCAGTTCTAACGCTTGTGCAGCCTAAGCCCAAATGAGGAAAGCCCAACCAGGATAGCCAGAAAAAAGTACGGATATGGGGCTTTGATCTTCAAACCAAAAACCGATAACAAACCGAAAAATAGGGAGGTTTGACAAGGGACGCCCATAGCGCCCAAGACATTAGAGGTGTCTTACCAAATCTTTGGGGGCATGGCAGAAGGCCTAACAGCAGCCGGAGCCCGGAGCGCAATCCTCTTTTTTTAGTTCGGAAAGCTTGATCTTTTTCTTGGCGGATTTTTTCCCTCCACCTGGCTTTTGGGCGAAAACGGTAATGCTGATAATACCCGTCTGCCCGTTACGGAAGGATTCGATCTCGCTTTCGGTCAGGTAGCGGGACAAAATGTCATCCGGAAGGTGGATGGGCTTTTCCTTTTGCAGGGTGATGTTCTCAAAGCCTTGTTCTCTAATAAAGCCCAGGTAATCGTTTTTCTGGATGGCGCCGGAAACACAGCCCGCGTACATTTCGGCATCTTTCTGCAGGGCCTCCGGCAAGTCACCTACCAGCACGATATCGGAAATGCTGAAGTGCCCGCCTGGCTTGAGGGTGCGGTAGATCTCCGAGATAACGCCTTGCTTGTTGGGGACCAGGTTGAGGACGCAATTGCTTACGATCACGTCGGCTACGTCATCCGATACGGGCATATCCTCGATGTCGCCATAGCGGAATTCGACATTATTAAAACCCAGTTTTTCGGCATTTTGCCGGGCTTTTTTAATCATGGCATCCGTAAAATCGATGCCGATCACCTTGCCTTCCGCCCCGGTTTCATGGCGAGCGATGAAACAATCGTTTCCTGCACCGGAGCCCAGGTCGATCACCGTATCCCCGGTCTGGATCTGCGCAAATAGGGTCGGCAATCCGCAACCCAATGCCAGATCGGCATCGGGGTTGTAGCCGTCGAGTTCGGAATAATCGTCAGACATAATGTTGTAAACCTCCCCCGAGGCGGAAGTGGCCCCGCAACAAGAGGAAGCATTCACCTCTTTTTCCTGGAGGGCAATTTCACTGTATTTCTGGCGGACGATCTCCTTGAGTTCCTGGTCAGACTTCTTCATGGATCAATTTATTTATTGCAATATCGCGATAAATAAATGAGGAATTCAAACTTGGTCAGCAAAAAAGTCGCCTGCCTATAAAAAAAGCCGCCCGCCCCTCTGGACCGAT
>CAZXIX010000026.1:37661-43357 GCA_964640855.1 uncultured Saprospiraceae bacterium | reverse complement strand
ACCTGGCTTTCGATACGGCCGTTCGTCCCAACCAGCCTATACCCTTGCGGATGGGAGACGAAAGTCTATTGGGAAAAGCCCACGAGATCCTGAATGGACTGACCCGCTACGGAAGCGAGACGCTTCACCACAAAATTGACCGGTATCGATATGTACTAAGCCTGATCCAGGAAGGTCAAAGTCTGGACGATCTGATCGACATCCTGCGACGGCAGTCTGAGCCTCCCCATCAACAACCGACAGCCTAATCCCTATTCCCATGCCTCAAGCACCCGGAACCCTTGAACTGATCGGAAGAGAGCTCGCCCGGGCTTTCGAACCCATTGCCGAGCTTTTGCGGCCTGACATGTTGGTCCGCCTGGGCATAAATCTGCCTCCCAGCCTAACCCAGCAACAAGCCCTGACCCAGGCTTTTCAGGGATCTAAAGACATCATCGAGGATATCCTACCCTTGATCCAGGAGATCACCGACGCCATAGATGCCGGGGATCAAAATGCCCTCGTGCAGGCGGGCAGCGACCTCATCCAGTTATTGGTCGATCTGATCCAATCGCTGAAAACGCTGGGTCAAACCCTGGATGGCCTGGGCAGTTCGCTCAGCGCGGCCGAGGCAGCGGAATTGAGCTCCTTTGCCGGAGATCTTGCCGAAAAGATCCTTCACTATACGATCGTCGAATACCTGAACAACAAGAGTGCCTCCCTGGCAGGCAGCCTGACCTTGCTGGGGCTGATTGAAGATCGGGATGTACCGGCGAATCCGGGCCAGGAGCTTTCCGTTCCCTACCGTCTGAGGGAAGTCCGGCTGGATAATCTGGTGCCTCTTTTGCTGGATACGGAAAATTATTTCCGGGACCTCTATCAGTGGGGCGGGAACAGCTTTGACGGTAGTGTCCTCTTTGAAAAACTGGGACCTTTCCTGACGAGGTTGGGCGTACTGAATGATTTGATCCCTCAAGGATCCCAACCTCCCATCCTGGAGGCTTACCTGTTTAAACTACAGGCGAATACCTCCTCACCTCCGGGTTTGGACATCCGGCTTCGGGTGCCGGCTAACTTCGATTACGATCAGGAATTCGACCTCATACCCCCCTGGAAAGCCCTCATAGGTACATCCGGCACTTTTGCTTCCGGAGTAGAGGGTACGATCAACCCTTCCGGCGAAGTGGAGATGACGCCTCCGGTGGGCGAACTGTCGTTTGAGGTGGAATCCAGCCTGGTGGCCAACTACCCGGATCGCCCCATGATCTTCATCGGTACAGCCGATGGGAGCCGCCTGGAAGCCGGTACCATCCGAGGAGGTATAGGGGTAGTCGGAGTCTGGAACAGTGCCACCGGAAAAGCCGAAGTCAGTCCGAACTTTTCTTTCGCCATCGAGGATGGAAAGCTGAAAATAGACGCCAGCCAGGGCGATGGGTTTCTGAATAGTATCCTCTCGGGATTAAATCTGGAATCCTCGTTTAGTCTGGCGGGCACCTGGTCCCCGACCAATGGATTGCAACTGTCGGGCAGTGCCGGCATCGAATTGTATCTGCCCGTACACCTTTCGCTGGGCCCCGTAGAATTTCAAGGCATTTACTTGATCGGGGTCGTAGGTGGGGATACCCCTTTCCGGCTGGATGTGGCTACCCAGATCAAAGCCAATCTGGGGCCCTTGCAGGCCGTGGTGGAGCGGATGGGCGTTTCGGTGCCGATCGATTTTCCTCCGGGCGGAGACGGAAATCTGGGACCTCTGGACCTGGGATTCGCTTTCAAACCTCCGAATGGAATAGGCCTGTCGCTGGATGCGGGCGTCATCAAAGGAGGCGGGTATCTGTTCCTGGACTTTGACCGGGAAGAGTACGCCGGTGCGCTGGAGTTGGTGTTCAGCGAATGGATCGCGCTCAAAGCCATCGGATTGATCACCACCCGGATGCCGGATGGCTCCAAAGGGTTTTCCCTTTTGATCATCATCACCGTTGAATTCGGAACGGGCATCCAACTGGGGTTTGGTTTTACCCTGATCGGCGTAGGCGGCATTCTCGGTTTGAATCGAACGGTAAACATGCAGCCGCTCACGGATGGCATCCGCACCGGGGCCATAGAGAGTGTCATGTTTCCGCAGGATGTGATAGCCAATGCTCCGCAGATCATCAGCGACCTGAGGCAGTTCTTCCCGCCCTTTGAAGACCAGTTTTTGGTGGGACCCATGGCCAAGATCGGGTGGGGGACACCTACCCTGGTGAGCGTTTCTTTGGGGATCATCGTCGAATTCCCCAACGTGGCCATTACCATTCTCGGGGTGGTCAAAGTGGCTCTTCCCGACGAAAATGCGGATATATTAAGGCTTCAGGTCAACTTCATCGGGCGCTTTGAACCCGAAAACTCCTTGCTTTGGTTCTACGCCGAGCTTTTTGATTCCCGCATTCTGTTCATCACGCTGGAAGGAGGATTCGGCCTTTTGATCAATTGGGGCGACCAGGCTAATTTTGTGATCAGTGCGGGCGGTTTCCATCCGGCTTATCCGGTACCCCCGCTTCCGTTTCCGGAGCCTCCCCGGATCGCGGTCAGCCTGCTGAATGAATCCTTTGCCCGGATCCGTATTGAAGGTTATTTTGCGGTCACCTCCAATTCCGTACAGTTCGGCGCGCGGGTAGAGGTCTTTTTCGGCTTAAGCGAATTCAATATCGACGGCCACTTCGGCTTCGATGCGCTTTTCCAGTTCGACCCCTTCTTTTTCAACTTCAGCCTGTCGGTCAGCCTGTCGGTCAAGGTATTCGGGATCGGACTTTTCAGCGTTGGATTCAGTGGTTTTCTGGAAGGTCCCACTCCCTGGCACATCAAAGGGAAAGGCAAGATCAGCTTGCTCCTGTTCGACATTAAGGTACCCTTCGAGGAGATCTGGGGCGAGAATCGGAACACGGAATTACCTCCCATCGAGGTATTTCCCCTGATCGAAAGCGAATTCCAAAAAACGAGCAACTGGCAGGCGGTTTTGCCTGCGGGCAGCCAAACACTGGTGTCGCTGAGGCAATTGGGCGAATCGGAGGAAGACGCTCTGGTGTTGCATCCGGTAGGTTATCTGCAGATCAGTCAACAGAAGATCCCGCTGGAATTTCTGCTGGAGCTGATCGGCAATCAGGAACCCAGCGATGTCAACCGGCTTTCGGTGAGCCAGAGCGGCGGGTGGGCCAAACTGGACGATGTCGAGCAGCAATTTGCCATGGGGCAGTTCAAGAAGTTGGACGGTTCGAAAAAGCTATCCACCCCCGCTTTCGAATGGCAGAAAAGCGGACTGAAGGTGTCAGCGGACGGCGCCCAATTGCGGACCAGCCAGGCCGTCGTGCAGGAGGTTCGTTATGAGACCATCATCATCGACAATAATTACAAGCGGCATGTCATTCGGTTCTACCATTTCTACCGTCCCGGCCTTACTTCTCTGTATTCCGGTCTTTTCCAACACTATTTGAAAGGCGGAGCCGTCGGCAAATCGGTCTTGTCCCAACAGCACAAAAAGCAGTTTGCTCCCCTGGAGGGAAAAATAGAGGTGAACACTCATCAGTATTCGGTGGCTTTCACCTCCGATAACAAACCTTTCCATACGGATACGACGCAATTTTCGAGTCAATCCGGTGCGGAGGAATATCTGCAACGGCGCATCCAGGAAGATCCCAACCTGGCCGAGCAACTCCACGTCCTTCCCAACACCGAGGTAAATTTCTGACATGAACGAATTAGCAACCTATACTTTCCTTCCCTGGCTCCGCCAGGGCATTGCCAACCAGATCAGTGGTCAGGAAGGATCCCGGGCTACCATTCCCATTGACCTCCTCGTTTCAGGCGATCAGGTAGGCGGAGGAAGCGCCAGCCTGCCGCCCATTCACAAGGACATACAGATCTACGGGCCGGGCGATATAGTGGGTCTGGACAAGAAGGCGATCATCAAGGTGGAGCCGCTGAACTGGATCACCAATTTTGAGCCCAATTACCTTCCGTACATCGAATTTTATGACGAGGACCTTCCCTGGCGATACAGCCCCTTGCCCAATCCGGCTTCGGGTTCTCACCGGCTGACACCCTGGGTGAGCCTGGTCGTCCTCCGCGACGATGAATTCGAAGATTCGCCTCTGGCTCCCGGAGCTCCCTTGCCTGCCATTCGGTTTGTGGCTTCGGATCCGGTTTCCCTTTTGCCCCCTTCCGATCAGCTTTGGGCCTGGGCGCACGTGCATGTCAATCGCGAACTCGTCGATGAGGTCCGCTCGGTCAATGCCAACGACATTCAGGGGGAACTGGAATCGGCTTTGAATGCCAACCCGGATCTGGCCTACTCCCGCCTGCTGTGTCCCCGTCGATTAAAGGAGAAGACCGGATACCATGCTTTCCTGGTGCCCGTCTTCGAATCCGGAAGGCTGGCCGGCATCGGGGAGGATCCCTCGACGGCTGGTTTTGACCAATTGGCCTGGAGTTCGGGCGGTGCGCCCAGTCTGCTTCCCTATTACTACCGCTGGTATTTTAAAACCGGCTCGGTAGGCGATTTTGAATACCTGGTCCGGTTGCTGGAACCCAAACCCGCGGATAATAGAGTGGGCCTCAGGGAGATGGACGTGCAACGTCCCGGAGGAAACATAAAAGGCATCCAAGATCCGGATCTGAACGGTTTTCTTCGTCTGGGCGGCGCCCTGCGGGTCCCCCGGATCAATTATACCGACGATGAGTATGCCGAAGTCGTTCGATACGACCAGTGGGCGCAATCCGATTATCCGCATCCGTTCCAGGAAAGCCTGGCCGCTTTTATCAATCTGGCCAGCGATTACAAATCCAGTTCCGCCAAGGATGCTCACCAGGCCAGCGGAGTAGAGGAGGAGGACCCGGTAGCTCCGGTAGACCCCTCGGAGGTGGATACTACCTTTACTATCGGGGAGAATCCCGACCCGCTGATCACCGCGCCCCTCTACGCCCAGTGGCACGCCTTGACCGACCGTTTATTGTCGGATGAATCAGGCAATCCGGTTGCCCCCAACAACAATTGGGTTCACGAACTCAATCTGGATCCCCGATGGCGCGTAGCTGCGGGTTTCGGCACCAAGATCATTCAGCAAAACCAGGAGGACTACATGAAGTCTGCCTGGGAGCAGGTGGGCGATGTGCTGAAAGCGAACCAGAAGATCCGGGCGGCTCAATTGGCCCTTTCCGTTTCGAATCTGTGGTATGAAAAACAGTTCAAGCCCCTTTCCCTGTCGAATCCGGATAAATGGGTATCGTTGTCAACGCCTTTGAACAAGCGGATTATGGCGCAGGGCACGACGGTACACTATGCGCTGAAGAACAGCCTGCTACCCGAGGCTGCGGTGTCCAGGCCCATGCGCCAAACCCTTCGGCCCCGCGGAAAAATAGCCAAGCGCCTTTCTTTCGAGGCCAAAAATCCACCTGAAAAAATCGTCCATCGCCTGAATGCGGGCGATGTCACTGCAGCCCCTGTCAAAGTAGCCCCTCCCGGAGCCTTTACCTTGCGGGATGTGGCCGAAAGTGTTTCCCCCGGTCAACTGGAGAAGCTGGTCGAACAGATAGTAAGACTCGGTCAGGATATCCCGGGTTATGAAAACTATTTCGAGCGCCTTTCTAAAGACATAACGACTTACCTCAGCTCCCGGAGTGTTTGCATTCCGTTCTTCCGGATGCGGCGTCCGCTGAATGCCCCTTTCCAAAGCAAAGGGGCGGTT
>CAZXIX010000026.1:20619-37651 GCA_964640855.1 uncultured Saprospiraceae bacterium | reverse complement strand
TACAATGATAAAGAGCTTAAAAAGATCCGGATCACCAATTTCGGGGGTCGCTACTTCGGCTTGGATACCAGTTTCAAGATGCGGGTGGATTTTCCTTGCCAGGTAACGGAGATTTCCGTCAGGTACAGCAATTATTCAACCCCACCTACCTTCACGGCCCTGGATGCTGCCGGTAAGGTGGTCCGGGTTGTTAGAACCAAAGCGGCGGAAGGCGTGCGGGAGGTTACTTTTGAGGGGCGGGCTCATGCGATGTTGATGGAGTGTCCCCAAAATGAGACCCTGGTCCATCAATTGTGCTTTGTCTGCGAAGGTTTCGAAGAGGAAAGGGAAAAGGAACAACGGGCAAATGCCTTCTCCATTTTGGAAGAGACCCAGATCAAAACGGATCCCAGGCAGCTCCCCAAGAGCCCGAACTTCAATCTTTCGCGGCCTCAGGAGCCGATCCAACTGGAATGGGACGGGGAGGACAGCGAGGAAGCTCTTCAGTTTAAAGAGGCCCTGGGGCAGTTCAACGATATGATCCTCCAAAGCGCGGAGTTGGGAAAGGTAAAACCCAAGAAACCCCTTGACTTCCAAAAACTCTCAGGCACCGTTCTGGATGCCCTGGATCCCAAGGTCACGCTGCCCAATTGGACCTGGGGCTCGGTGAAAATTCCGAAATGGATCCTCGATCAGCTCGTGGAGAAGTTTGTGGAGGCCATGGCTTATCCGGAGTTCGATTTTCCGATGTACAAGCCTCTGGTAAAAGAGAACGAAGAGCTTTTCTTACCCAACATTCAGTTCGTTGAGCAGAACAGCATCACTCTGCTGGAAACCAACCAGCGGTTCATTGAATCCTACATGGTGGGGCTGAATCATGAGATGGCCCGGGAGTTGCTTTGGCGGGAATACCCAACCGATCAGAGAGGTAGCTATTTTCGTCAGTTTTGGGATGTGACCAGCTATCTGGATGCAGCCGGCATGTCTTCCGAGGATCTCCGGGAAAAGCTAAAGGACATCCCGGAATTGCACAAGTGGTCCAAATCCTCCAAGCTGGGGGATCACGACAACCGGGAGCTCAACGGCGACAAACAAGAGGAGGTCGTCCTGGTGATTCGCGGGGAATTGCTGAAAAAATATCCCAATGCCGTGATCTATGCGCACCGGGCCGAATGGGGCCGAAATGAGGACGGGGAAATTGATCTGACCCAGGAACGAAACCTGGTCGAACTTACGGCGGCAGAGGAAGCCAATCCGCCGCGGCATCTGATCAAAACCCCCTTGTATGAGGCACAGGTGGATCCCGACATTCATTTTTTTGGCTTCGATCTCACCGCATGCCAGGCCAAGGGAGGAGCCGGCAAGGAAGATGCCGAGATCGATCCGGCTTGCGAAGACGAAACGATCGCCTGGGATGATCCGGGCTGGTTTTTCGTCATAAAAGAACGCCCGGGAGAGCCCCGGTTCGGTTTGGATATCGGAGACGGATCTCCGGCCTCCAGCATACAGGTGTGGAACGACCTGAGTTGGGACGATATCACACCCACGGTGGGCGAGGAGGAATTCATCCGGATTACCGGCAGCACAACCCCCATCAACCTGGTGGCACCGGTATTGGAAGCCGATCAGGAGAAAGAGGATCAGCACGATCTGGACAAGGCTCTTTCCTGGAGTGCCCAACTCAGTTCAGCCGAATTAGCCTACATCTTGTATCAGGTACCCGTGCTGGTAGCCGTCCATGCTTCAGAAATGCTGCCCACCAACTAACCTAAAATCCAACTTTCATGGCCGATTTTAAACGTGTACAGGAAGAATACCTCAAGGTACTGGACCAAAAAGAGGAGGAAAAAAAATCTGTTTTTCTGGTCGGGGAGAAGGTGAAAAAGCTGCAAAGGGAGCAGAGCCGTCTGACCCGGAGTGGTTTGGACCCCAAGAGGCTTTCTCAACTGCAAAAGGAGGAACAATCGCTCCGGGACGAGATCCGGGAACGCAACCGCAGGCTCGAGGAAGTTTTTAGGCGGGAAGGCCAGGTTCTGGAGCAATACGGTGAAATTTCCGACCCCCGGACGGCCATCGGCCAACTGCAGGATCAAACGCCTATTTTATTGTTCCCGTTGCGCCTGGAGACGCGTTTCAAAAAAATCATCGAACGAAACCGAACCCGACATCAGCTTTGGGTGCGCATATTCCCGGATGATTGCTCCATTGATGCCTTTGAAGACAGCTTTTCGGAATCCGAGATCAAGAGTGCCAAACTGTATTGGACAAGCCTTTTCAAGGCCGGGCAAGGGACTCAGGAGGAAGTGGAATCTTATGTGCGCGAACAGCGTCTGGGCGCATGGAAAGGACTGGTCGGGGCGACTACCGCCGGAAGGGCCTACTGGATTATCCAGCATTATCAACCCCGGAATCTGGAGCAGCTGCCCAAACGGGAAAGCCAGGAGGATATCATTCTGGTCCTTCCCACCGAAAAACTTCCCCAAGAGGATATCCAAAAGCATTTGATCACGTATTGGCAATACGCCTTTCAGGTGGGGGCCGATGCCCAGGCACAGGATCGTCTTTTGGAAAAATTCCAGGATGCTATTGGCGATAAGAAAAAAGCCCAGGAACTACTTGATGCCTTTAAACCGGACAACTTCCAGGATTTGCTGCCTGCCGAAAAATTTGAAGGCAAAGTAAAGGTCCTGTTTTTGCACTTCCCGGATTCGGACAAAATTACGGTACGCCAGCAAAGCTGGTCGAATGCCCCCAAAGTAGACACCTTCCCCGACCGCTTCGTACTGATGGGGTTCCAAAACGGGAAGGAAGTAGTCAGCCAATTGGGAGCGCCCATTCCCAACCCGCTGGTCGTGGGTCCCCGGCCTCTCGACGACCTGGACATTCTGCTGAAAGAAGCTTATGACAGCGGGACCATCGGGAACGGCCAAAAGGATTATAAAGACCTGGTCGAAGAAGAGAAAGCGGAATTATACATCGAGTACCTGACCCGCCAGACCGAGACCCGATGGCTCTTTGATTTCGATACAGCCGTTCAACAGGGCCTGGGATTCAAAGTGAACCTTTCTCCCGAACAGTATCAGCAGGGTTTCGACCGTTTGATGGTGTTGGGCGTACGGATGCTGTCCGATGCCCAACGCGGAAAGAAAGAGCTGGAGCGCTTACTCAGCCATCATCACTTCAGCTCTACGGGGTTGGGGATCTTGCCCCAGGGCACGCCCACCAACAATACCGAACAGACGGAGTCGGGATATACCGAAGGGGATGATGTGGAAGAAACTTTTAACCGGTATTTCCCGGAGGTTCAGCCGGATGACCCACAGGAACGCAGGCTCAAGGCGGATGGACGCTGGCTGGCTGAAAGCCTCGGCATCGATCCGGTGGCTTCATCTCTGGAGAAGGCGGAGCACTACTTCCATACCGACCAAAGAGAATCCATGGCCATGAATACGGCTTTGTGGCCGGCCACTCTGGGGTATTACATGGAAAGCTTGCTGACTCCGGTATTTACGGATTGGGAACGGCAGATCACCCGTTGGTTTTTCACGCACCATCTGATTCCGAGAGGCCGCGTTCCTGCCATCCGGATAGGGGATCAACCTTATGGCATCCTGGCGACTTCGGCTTTGTCCAGGCATCGATGGCTGGATAGAGACAGGGTCTTATTTCAAGGCTATTCGGATATCCAGCCCGTGCTGAAAGATATTTTCCGCGTCGTCAGTCTGATCAGAAAGGATTGGGAGGTATTCGAAAAGGAAGTGGTCCAGGTCGGAAAAGCCGGAGATCCGCACCAAATTCTGCTGGATGTACTGGGACTGCATGCCAGCTCCCAGGAGTTCTACCAGCGGTATTCCCAGGGTTTCAATCATCTCTACAACTATCTGTTGTTCGTCGATCCCGTATTTGCCGGGATCACTTACGGATCCTGCATTCTGGGGCTGCTTCCGGCGAGAGAGCTTCTGAGCAAGTTGGGCTACACGCCGGGCAGCGCTCCGGATGACCAGCCGCCGATCTTTGACAAATCTTTCTTTTACCAGGCTTATTCCCTGAAAGGGCCTTTGATCGATGACCGCCCTCTGTCGGAGACGGCCCCCATCAGGGCTTACACGGACGAAGGCTGGAATTATCTGGAGTGGCTGATCGAGAACGCCCGAAGGGATCACGATATCATCAAAAATCAGGACGGTTTTTCCGAAGATAAGGTGCCCACTGCCAGATTGTATCTCATGCTCCGGCATGCGCTGAATTTATCCTTTGCAGACACCAGCCTGCGATTGCATTTGAATGCCAACGTACTGCAGGCTACCGAGGTACAATCTGCCCGGGTGGACACGGATTTCATCGGATTTCAATCCAATGCGCAGGTGGTGACCAGCAAGTGGGAATACCTGGCCCGCGCGGATCAGGCGGTTACGGGAAATAATCTCACCGTCGGGCGCCATATCTCCAAGGAACTCCAAAAGGCCCAGATCAGTCCTTGGCTGCTTTCCACAGCCAGCATAGTCGAAGCCCTGGAGTTGTTGAAGGATGTACCTACCGTGCGCCTGGAAAGGGTGTTTGCCGAACACCTGGCTAGCTGCACCTACCGGCTGGATGCCTGGCTATCCGCTTTTGTACACATGCAATTATACGGCATGCGCTTCGGTGGGGATTACGGGGAGGAAGGCCCGTGGCGGCCGGGCATCTACCTGGGCGCTTACGGCTGGGTGGAAGATCTGAAACCGGACCAGCGGGAGCTGAAAGAAAAGGAGTTGCCGAAGGAACTGGATCCTATTTTCAACAAAAAGGGAGATAGTCCCCTGCTCACAGACGATACCAATGCCGGATACATTCATGCTCCTTCGCTGAACCATGCCGTGACGGCAGCCGTTTTGCGGAACGCCTATCTATCCAATGCCTCCCAGGGAGAGCCGGAAGCCTTTAAGGTCAACCTGTCTTCTGAGCGGGTCCGGATGGCCCTTCAGATTATCGAGGGCATGCAGCAGGGGCAAAGTTTGGGAGCTTTGTTGGGTTATCAGTTGGAGCGCGGTTTGCACGACCGGTATACGGTAGCGGAAGTGGACTTCTACATATACGAATTGAGAAAGGCCTTCCCCCTGGTGGCCAATAAGCTAAAAACAACCCGCACCGATCCTGCAGACAATACCCCCATCGGCCAATTGGAGGCCCGCAATGTGATCGACGGGCTGGCATTGATCCGCCACATACAGGAAAGCGGGCAAAACAGCTATCCGTTCGGCAAGAACCTGCAAGCCACCGACACGGCTGCCCAACAGGAAGCCATCGACAAGGAAGTGGCCCGCATACAAAACATCAACGATGCGGTGGCGGACCTCGCTCTTTCCGAAAGTGTACATCAGGTAGTGCAGGGCAATTACGATCGCGCTTCCGGCGCCCTGGAGGCTTTCAGCAAAGGAGGCTACGTGCAGTTTCCGGATGTGGTGAAAACTCCGCGAAGCGGCTTCAATCTGACGCACCGCATGGGCCTGCATCTCGAAGGTGAGGCTTCGAGCGCGGCGGGAGATAACCCCCGGGCGACGGCAGAACCCGCTCTGAACCAGTGGCTGTCCGGCCTGATGCCGGATCTGAACACGGTCGGCATCCGAGTCTCTTATCGATTGCCCGTTTACGACGGTACGCTGCCGTCCTCCCACACGGATCTGCCGGTCATTACTCTGGCTCATTTGGGCGTGCAGCCCCTGGACCTGATTTTTTTGATGGGGCAAGCAGTAGATAACCAATGGCCCGCGCTCGACGACCTGATCATCCAGCATGCTTTGGTTGCCCATAATCTGCGGCTGGACGCCGAAATACAGATCCACTACACCGATTCCCTTCCCGGGTACACCTCTTTTTTCGAGTTGAGTCCGTTGGTGGGTCATTTAAGGGCTCTGAGTCTGGGCGGCAGACCTTTGCGGCCTTCGGATGTGGCTTTGCCCAACGAAGCGGATGGAAGCCAGGATCTTGCGCTGATCCTTGACCGAAGCCGGGTGGACGATGCGGCAGACGCCCTTTTGGATCTCAACACCCTGGGGCCCGGGGCGACCAGCGTACCCAATTTTCTGGCTGAATTCCCCGCCGATATGGATGCGTTGTCCGATACGGACATCGATACGCTTGTAGATCATATCGATGCCTATTGCATCTCTTTCACGGACCTCATGCGCTCGTTATCCTTTTTCGGTCCCGGGCAGGGGGGCTATCGCTTCGCTTTCGAACGCCGGAAGCAGATCTATCAATCCCTGTTTGAAAAACTGGATTCCTACATTCGGAAATGGGAGGAAAAACTGGCCGCCTTCGACGACCTGAGCACCGTCCAGTATGCAGCGGCCGGTACGGATGCAGAACGATTCCAGCTGCTGCAAAAGGCCGAACGCCAGATATCCATAGCCAACGCTCTGCCTTTGCCGGCCAGTCCAGATACCTTCCAAAACGATCTGATCAACGGCAAAAGGCTTTCCTTCGAAACCAAGCTGAATGCCCTGAAAGCCTTAAATGATCCGGCAGGTCAAACCAAGTTGTCCGCACTGGTCCAGGCTATTCAGTCCACGCTGGAGGCAGCGCCCGCGGCCACCGAGTTTGATCCGGAGCCTTTGGATTTGGCCTCTGAAAGAAAGGAGATCCGGGTCTTGGCGGAAGATCTGCACAAGCAGGCTACGGTCCTTACGGCCAGGTTGGGCGCTCAACTGGAGAAATCGAAGATACTGTTGCAGGAATTCGATGCTGCGGCAGACCCGAGCCAGCGTTCCAGACTGCTGAATCAGGCTGCCCAATGCCTGTTTGGGGAAGACTTCCGGTTGTTTCCGGCTTACGAGCTCTCTGCGGAGCAGGCGGCCGAACTTCAGAACAGCTTTGACGCTAGGAATCAGTTGCTGGATTACCAGCGTACCCAGCAAGGCAATCTGTTTCCGGTGGACGAGTGGCTGTACGGAGTAGCCCGGGTGCGGGAAAAGATGGGACATTGGGAAAGCGCCGTCATGCTGGCCGAAAATCAGGTTCCCGGCCTGCAAATGGAGCTTCATCCCTTCCAGCTTCCCTACGAACCGGATGATGCCTGGCTGGCGCTGGAATTTCCAGAGGAAAAGGCGCCCAAGCAGGATAAGTTGCTGTATACCGCCTTCGCTCCCGGATTTGAAGCGGGCAAGCCCCTCTGCGGGATCCTGCTGGATGAATGGACGGAAGTCATCCCTTCCCGGAAAGAAACCACCGGACTGACCTTCCACTTTGACCAACCCAACAATGAAGCTCCTCAAAGTTTCTTGTTGGTCACGCCCAGTGATTTCCGGGGCGAATGGACCTGGGACGATCTGGTGGACGCCCTGCACGAGACATTGGACCTTTGCCGAACTCGCGCCATCGAGCCGGTGCAGATCGACCGGACGGCCTATGCCCATTTTCTGCCGGCTACGGTTTCTACCGTTACCTATTACCCGGTGACCATTGCCCTGAATCATGCCGTGAATAACGGACTGAAAATAAATATCCATGAGTGACCTGATCAAACCCATACTCAAGCCCGTCAGCACGATAACCGCCTGGAATCGCATAGAAGGGAGGCCTCGAACGGAGGATTTCGATCGTTCTCTGAAGGCCGAAATCCGGGATCCGCTTTGGATGCTGTCGCGCCAATGGCAGCTGGGGGAATTCCAGGGCGATGATGCCGCCTCGCCCATTTTTGCCCGGGTGCATATGAAAAAAACGGCTCTGACCAAATACCAGGCCGTAAATGGGCCGGTCCGGCCCATGCCGGAAAGAGTACCTCTGGAGGTGCAGGTCGAGCATCAGCCCATTCCCTTCCAGCTCTCCGGCCAAATAGCCTCGATGGACATCCGGCTTCTGATGGGCAGGCAATGGTTGAAAATGGTTGGGCAGGCCGGCCTGCCGGCCCAGGTATTGGCCGATGCGCGAGGTCAATTCGTAGGTGCCTATGGCTTTGCGGCGCCCGATCCGAATGTGAAGGAAGATGCCTATCTGTGCGCCCATCTGGAAAACTGGCAGCAGTTAGCGGCGCTGGCGGGAAAAGCCATGGACGGATACGGATTGTATGCCTATTTGAAAGAAAATGCGGGACACAAACCCTCCGACGGGATCGCTGCCTTGTCTGATCCGACCCATGCGGCAATGGTAGATGACCTGGGAGCGGCTTTTGTGCAATGGTTTGAGAAACTGTATTTCCAGCCCTCCGCATCGGGCAACCCCTCCTGGAAACCTTCCTATCTCGAGCACCAGTTTGCCTGTTCGGCTCCGGTAGGCAACCGGGAGAAGGTGCTGGTGGCGGACGAATATTACCAGGGGCATCTGGACTGGTACAACCTGGATGTTGCGGAAAAGGCGAATTCCCTTGGGGATGCGGAAGAAGGGGAGGAAGACCAAGTGGAGGGTGCGACTACGCTGTCCTTCATCCCGACGGGCATCACTTTTCCCGGGATGCCTCATACGCGATGGTGGCGCTTTGAAGACTCCAGGACCAATTTTGGCGACATCAAGCCCGACACGACCGACCTGAACAAGCTGATGTTGCTCGACTTTGGACTTCAGTATGCGAATGACTGGTTTTTGGTTCCCTTTACCTTGCCGGTGGGGAGCATTGCCGATGTAGCCGGTCTGGCGGTGACCGATGTATTCGGGGAACGCATCTGGGTGGAAGCGGCCGGCAGGGGCTCGGATGAGGACTGGCAGCGTTGGAACATGTACAGCCTGAGCACCCGCGGAGAGGAGGATGTTCCGGCTGATCTGAGCCTGGTATTGGTGCCCGGTTTACCCAAGATCCTGGAAGCCCCTCGCAGCGAGGAGGTCTATTTGTTGCGGGATGAAATGGCCAATATGGTCTGGGGCGTGGAGACGCAGGTACCTCTGGCGACCGGAAAAAGCAAGATCGGCAAAGAGGCGGCCCGGGAGCTGCGCGCCAAACTCCGGCAGTTTGTGGAGCCGGTGGAACAGCCTCCGCTGCTGGAAAACGAGGCTACGGTCCGGTATCAGCTGGTGAACAGTGTGCCCGAGCAATGGATTCCTTTTATTCCGGTGCATTTACCGGGCAGCAACCGGCAGATTCAGCTGCAGCGGGGGGCTATGCCGCGCATTTTTGAAGGCGATCCCGACCCGCCTCAAAAGGTAGAGCCGCGCACCACTTTGCTTCGGGAGGGCCTGGACCGGGAACCCCGGGAAGTTTACTTCCTGCACGAGGAAGAAGTGCCGCGATCCGGGACGCGGGTCCAGAAGTCATACCAGCGCAGCCGCTGGTACAACGGGCAGGTATTCAACTGGATCGGCATCCGGAAGCAGACCGGTAAGGGAGAAGGCTTCAGCGGGCTGGCCTTTGATCAGATTTTGCCGGTGAAGAAAGGGGGGTGAGGTAAAAGGGTTCAGCTGAGATGTAAAAGTCTGTCCTGACGGACGGGCTTTTCTCTTTATAACGGGGATATTGACGCCCTTCAGGAGGTCAGCATTTCCCTCACTATGCTCGCTTAACTTGAATACCGACGAGGCCTTTGGCCTATCGGCATCCTGACAAGCCTCCGGCTCGTCAGTGCCTTTTCTTTCCCAACATAGCATGGACAGGAAGCACAAACGGGCATAGGGAGCCTCGACAAAAATTTGTGGTGATTTGAGTCAAGATCGATTTTCTGGTTTATTTGATCTGAGCTCAAACCGAAATTATGGAAGACTTGACCTCTTTTCAGGTCGGGATAACGGACTCGTTCTAGGATGATTTTTTTCAGTGCTTATAAGGCCGCTTCCCTGTAGAAAAGAGTTAATTGCCATGAGTGGTCCGAGGGTGCAGATGAAACTAAAAAAGCCCGCCCTTTCGGACGAGCTCTTTCCTTTGTAGCGGGGATACTGACCAGGCGCCTGCAGCGCCTTGTCAGCGCAGGCTAACCTGGCTATCCTTTCATAAAATAGAAAAGACTCTCCATTTCTGGTGAGCCTTTCTCTTTGTAGCGGGGACAGGACTTGAACCTGCGACCTTTGGGTTATGAGCCCAACGAGCTACCAACTGCTCCACCCCGCGATGTTGTTTTTCGGGAAATTTCTTTACCTCATTACCCGTTGGGTGTGCAAATATACGGCTTCTTTTTGTAAAAAGAAAGTTAAGTGGACGTTATTTGCGAGCTGCGCTCGCGTTTACAGCTGCTTCGCAGCCTGGACAAGTGGTTTTAGCATTTATGGGGGCATACCTACTTGTTTCCTCGACCCAAGGGAGCTGCCTTCGGCCGTCAGGGCCCGCCAACGGTTGGAAACCAACGAACAAGTCGAAACTCACCCTATTCTCCTCCTTAAACTCTCCTCCCTAAACTATCTTTGCCCAACCTGCTCCTTCCTGGGAGCGTTTAACCCTTACCAACTCACAAATCCAATCGCTAATGAAAAACGTCTTTATCGTATCGGCCGTACGCACACCCATCGGAAGCTTCGGCGGCGCCTTATCCTCATTTTCTGCTACCCAACTCGGCAGCTTCGCCATCAAAGGGGCTCTGGAGAAAGCCCAGGTGGCGCCCGAACTCGTCGAGGAAGTGTTTTTCGGCAACGTCTGCTCCGCCAACCTCGGCCAGGCCCCCGCCCGCCAGGCCGCCCTCGGCGCCGGCATCGGCCATGACGTTCCCTGTACTACCATTAATAAGGTGTGTTCCTCCGGCATGAAGTCGATCATGTTCGGCGCTCAAACCATCATGCTCGGCCATGCAGATGTCGTCGTTGCCGGAGGGATGGAATCCATGTCCAACGTTCCTTACTATGTACCCACTGCCCGTTGGGGTTCCAAGTATGGCGACGCCTCATTCATTGACGGCCTGGCCAAAGACGGGCTCGTAGATGCCTACGACCACATGGCCATGGGCGTCTGCGCCGATAACACCGCCCGTAAATATCAGATCAGCCGGGAAGCACAGGATGAATTCGCCATCCGTTCCTATGAATTGGCCAACGAACACACAGCGAAAGGCGATTTCAAAGAAGAAATTGTTCCCCTCGAGATCCCCCAACGCAAAGGCGACCCCATCCGCATGGATGAAGATGAAGAGCCCAAACGGGTGAAATACGACAAGATCCCGGGGCTTAGGCCCGCCTTCAATAAAGACGGTACGGTCACAGCCGCCAACGCTTCCACGATCAATGATGGCGCTTCTGCTTTGGTGTTGGTCAGCGAAGAAAAGTTGAAAGAACTGGGCCTCAAGCCGCTGGCCCGGATCGTCAGCTTTGCCGATGCCGCCCAGGAACCTCAGTGGTTCACCACGGCCCCGACCCTGGCCGCTCCCAAGGCGCTACAGCGGGCCGGCCTCAAGCTGGAGGACATCGATTATTTCGAAGTGAACGAAGCCTTTGCCGTGGTTCCCATGGCCTTCAATCAGGACCTGGGCGTAGACGGAAAAAAGGTTAACGTCTTCGGCGGTTCGGTGGCCATCGGCCATCCGTTGGGAGCTTCCGGAGCCCGGATCGTGACCACCCTAAATAACGTACTCCACCAGAATGGCGGAAGCCTGGGCCTCGCTACCCTGTGCAACGGGGGAGGGGGCGCCTCCGCCCTGATCATTGAGAAGGTATAGGGAATTAACGTTTAAGCGTTTAAGTTTTAAAAGGGACTTTCCGGAAGGGGAGTCCCTTTCTTGTTCTTGGGCTTGCCGGTCCGTGGCCAGGAAAGAGGATATCGGATTGGCTCCCGGGTATAGTGGCTCTCACCTAATTGGCTGAAGGAGTAGGTTGAATAGGGAAATGCCAAAGAAAGAAGAAAAAAGCTTTGCTTTATCAAGAAAGAACCATAGATGATTTCCTCTTTTTGGCTGGGGTAAAAATTTTTTTTGCAAAAAGCATAGGCCAGGATTGGGCATGTTGCAGGTTTTTTGTAAGATAGCTGTCAAATAAAGTATATGTGATTTAGGTCACACAGTATTTTATCTCAGAGACCAAGTGGGGAAAACAAACAAAAAACGAAAAGCGGATGAGTCCCAAGAAGACCCTATTGATCTTATTCGGCCTTGTTACCTCTGTTTTTATTGTTGTCTCCTGCGTTGGAGATACGGGCCCCCAGGGTCCAGCCGGTCCCGAAGGTCCCGAAGGCCCCCAGGGTCCTCCGGGAGGCGACCTCGCTCAAAATTGCGTGGTGTGCCACAGCAACGATCAACTCATTGAGGAGAAGACCGTCCAATGGCAAAATTCCATTCACGGCATCGGAGAGCACGCCGGATATGCCTCTTTTTCGGGCTCATGTGCCGTTTGCCATTCCAGCCAGGGCTTCGTGGAAGCAGCAGCATTGAAAAGCGAGGACGGTATGATGCCCTTATCGACCACGGTTCCTGCCACTCCTCTTTCGCAGAACTGCTATACCTGCCACAACATCCATGAGTCCTATACCATAAACGACTGGGATCTTCGGGAGTCGAATCCCGTCAAATTCTGGGTGGGCGAAGAAGTGGCCGATCTGGGGAGCGCCAATCTCTGCATCAATTGCCACCAGGCTCGGGTACCGGAGTTCTTGCCGGAACCCGGGGTTGGAGATGACGAAACTATAATGATCAATAGCTCCCGATATGGACCTCATCATGGTTCGCAAGGCATGATGTTCTCGGGCAATGCAGGGTATGAAATCAGCGGGCCGACGGCCTACGAAAATTCAGCTCATGCGGGCGCCCTGAAGGATGGGGGCTGCATCAGTTGTCACATGAATGAACCGGCAGTTGCTTCCAGTTCCAACGTGGCCATAGCCGGCGGACATACCTTCCGGATACGCTCCGAGGAGGGTGAGCTGAATGCTCTGGCCTGTGAACCTTGTCATAACGAAGCCCGGGCCAATGAGTTGGCCGACAGCGTCAGCGTCATACTGACCGGCCTGCTCTCCGAACTGGGAGCCAAACTGGTCACCGTAGGTATTCTGGATTCGGCAACGATGTCCCGAAGCGTTCCGGGGACCTACACCAATTTGGAGATCGGCGCTATGTGGAATTACAAGTATGTCGAAGAGGATCAGAGTTTTGGCGTTCACAACTATAAGTATGCCAAAGCTTTGCTGGAAAACTCCATCGCTGCCCTGGAGGAATAGTCCCTCGTGGCAGCGATGCACTCTCGTGTCCCGGGTAAACGGGGTCCTTAGGTCATCCTATCATTCGAATTCGCTGACCTGCATCTTCCTTTTTCCGGGTCCACCGTTCCGTTCTTTCAATTCGATCCATCCAGGCGAGAAAGCCCAGGCTTATTCCCGACTGGACTTAAATATCGTGCGATGAAATTTCCCCACTTTTTAGGGTCAATGGGTATGTTACTCCTGCTGCTCGGCATGGTTCTTCCGACTGGCTGTACCTATAATTCCGGGGAAAAGATCCAGCCTGAAATCCCGGTAGATAGCAATCTGGTCAGTTTCTCCGAGGAGATCATTCCCCTGTTTGATCAATCCTGCAATTTCAGCCCCTGCCACGATGCCGGGGGTCCTCCTCCCAATCTTTTGCCGACCGTAGCTTACGACAGATTGTGGGAGGGCAATTACATCGATACGATCATGCCGGAGGAAAGCGAACTCATGTTGTGGCTGTTGGGTACCGACGGCAGGCTGGTGATGCCGCCCTCGGGCACCGATCCTGAAATCAACAGTAAAGTATTAACCTGGATTACGCAAGGCGCAAAAGATAACTGAACGTTCCCGTTATGAAAACGAAAACACCTTCATCTCTATCGACTCGCGTTTTATCCGGCCTGGCATTCGTCTTGCTCATGCTTTTATCGGTCGGTCTGCAGGCACAGGAGGAAGACGCTCCTACTCGTAGAAAAAAACGCCCCGTACGGGAAACCTTCGGGAGTATGTGGCTGATCGATCAGCAGACCGTAGAGGTGCCTATCAAAGGGACCTTTACCATGGACATCATCCACCGTTTCGGCCCTTTGAAGAATGGGTACGATGATTTCTTCGGTATTTTTGCGCCCTCCAATATTCGTTTGGGAGCTTATTACGTGCCGGTCAATAACCTGCAGATCGGCTTCGGCTTTCAGAAGGTGCAGATGTACTGGGATTTCAATGCCCGTTATGCCATCCTCCGGCAAAGTCGGAAAGGGGGGATCCCGATCAGCCTGACCTACTACGGCAACTTTAGCCTGGACGGTCGCAGGCGAAAAGCCTTCGACAACATCGAAGACTTCAGCAATGTAGATCGCCTGTCCTATTACCACGAGCTGCTCATTGCCCGAAAGATCACCAAGGGCTTATCGGTTCAGGTCGGCATCAACCTGTCACACTTTAATTTTCAGGTCCAGGAACCCACCGAAGAAAACCCGGAAGTTCTTCAGAAGCTGAATAACGATCACTTCGGACTTTCCATCAGCGGGCGGTATAAATTCTCCACCAAGTTCGGGATACAGGTCAGTGGTAACATTCCGCTTACGCAACACGATGTGGAGGAGCACCTGCAGCCCAAGGGGAACTTCAGTTTCGGCGTAGAGCTATCGACCAGTTCTCACGCTTTCCAGGTTTTCTTCACCAATTACTACAACATCAGTCCTCAGCTGAACAACGTCTTCAACCAGAATCGATGGACGCATTTCAGCGAGTACCTCATCGGGTTCAACATGACCCGACTCTGGAATTTTTAATTCGCATCCTTATGAAAAAAGATCCAAAAAAGTCCTTGCCCTCGCGGCGCTATTTTCTGACGATGGCCGCCTTTGCCGTGGGTACGGGCATTACCGGAAAGGCGAAAGCCATGGATACCTCGCCAAAGGGAGAAACCGTCAAGATGTTGACCCCGGACGGCAAGCTGGTGGAAGTGGACAAGTCCGTACTGGACAAAGCTCAAAATCGAAAAAAAGCCAGCAACAAAAACATTCTGGCCTGGCGTGAATCACCTGAAAACCGTAAAAAATGATCGAGTTACCTGTTGTTCCTTCTCCGAAAAAAAACGAGAGAAGAGAGTTTTTGCGCTTGGGGGCCCTGAGTGCCCTGGCTGCCGGATGCGGTAGCATAGCCTGCTCCTGCTCCTCTGGAAATACCGAAAACTCTGCCGCTGAAGAAAGCGGCGATACCGTGAAATTGCTGTCTCCCGACGGGGAGTTGGTCGAGATCGACCGGGCCCATCTTCGCCATCCGCACGAAGCGGAACTGGTTTCCAGGATGGAGGCCCGGGAGGGAATCCCCGGAAGGAAATTTGTCATGGTCATCGACCTGGCGCGTTGCAACAACGCCCGAAACTGCGTGACGGCCTGCCAGAAGATGCATTACCTGCCAGAAGACAGGGAATGGCTCTCGATCAAACTGATGAAGGACAATGAACAATCGGCACCTTACTGGTTTCCCAAAACCTGCTTTCATTGCGACAACCCGCCATGCGTAAAAGTCTGTCCGGTGGACGCTACCTTCAAGCGCGAAGACGGGCTGGTGTTAATCGACGCGGACCGCTGCATCGGCTGTAAGTTTTGTATGACCGCCTGCCCCTATTCCACCCGCGTGTTCAATTGGTCGGAAGAGTTGGATGCCGCCGAAACGGATGTGGATAATGCCCCCAATCCCGCCTGGAGTGTTCCGAGCAAGCCCGGTACGGTGGAGAAGTGCGATTTCTGCCCGGAAATGGCTCGTATGGGAGAACTGCCCGACTGCGTGACCGCTTGCCCGAACGGGGTTTTTTATTTCGGGGACGAAAACGAAGACATCGTAAGCAACGGCTCCGAGACTGTTCGATTCAGCCAGCTGATCGAAGACCGGGCGGCCTACCGCTACATGGAAGAATTAGGCACCAAACCGCGGGTTTACTATTTGCCCCCTACGGATCGCATCTTCCCGGTGGAGAGGGGTTTGGAAGATCTGCCCGAAGACATTCGCGCACGGTACGACGATGCCATTTAGCCGATCTGCCTCCCCAATCCTTCACCAATAACTAATGGATGAAAACCGCTCAATTAAACGAAAGACAAACCACGCTTCTGAATCGGATGGGAAAGGATCTGACCTCCGTTTCCGTTCGAGACCGGATCCTCATCGGCATCATGATCCTGTTCATCCTGCTGGGTATGTACGGCCTCTACAAGCAAATCACGGAAGGGCATATCGTGACCGGAATGAGGGATCATGTGGTATGGGGCTATTACATCTCGAATTTTGTGTATTTCATCGGGGTCAGCTACGCAGGAGCCATGCTGGCCGGGTTACTTTACTACTTCCGGGTCTCCTGGGGCAAACCCATTATCCGGATCGCCACGCTGATGGCCTTCATCACAGGGATCATCGGCCCCGTATTTATCCTGATTTGCATAGGTCGCTTTGAGCGCCTGCATCACTTGTTTTTTTTCGCCCGGGTCCAGTCGCCCATCACTTGGGATGTGATGGTCATTACCACCTACCTGGTGGGAGTCACCGTCTTTGCCTATCTGATGCTGATCAAGGATATGGCCATCTACCGGGATACGGATCTGATCTCTTTTCCGAAATGGAAAAAGAACTTGTACGGAGCCCTTTCACTCGGCTATAGTGGAGCTCCGGGGCAAGACCAAGAGTTGGATGCGCCCACCCGCTCCATGTCCCTGATCATGATTCCGAAAGTGATCCTGGCCTTTGCCGTTCTGTCCTGGATCTTCGGTATGACCCTCCGCCCCGGCTGGCAAAGCACCATATTCGGCCCTTCCTTTATAGTGTCTTCCATCGCTACCGGGATCGGACTCATCATCGCACTCATGTGGGTCTATCGAAAGCTGTACGGCCTGGAGGACTACCTGACGGACGATCACTTTAAGCGGATGGGATTCATCCTGTTCTTTCTGACTTTCGTATTCGGATATTTCTCCTTTACCGAATATGCCACGGATTGGTACGCTACACAGGAGTGGAACAACCGGATGATGGATCATTTATATGGAATGGATGGTTATGGCCTCCACATGTTGATCTGCAATCTGGTTTGCATCCTTTTTCCGCTCGTGGTGATCGGCTTTAAACGATTCCGCACCACCAACCTGATCTCGATCACCTCCATCTTGTTGGTGATCGCCATGTGGGTGCGCCGGTATCTGACGATTGTACCCACGCAGGAAGTCCCTCTGATCCCCATGCAGGATACCCGGCCGGAATACATCAACTATACGGCAACCT
>CAZXIX010000026.1:0-20609 GCA_964640855.1 uncultured Saprospiraceae bacterium | reverse complement strand
CTCGCCTTCGATGCCCGACTTGGGCAACGGAAGCCTGCAAGGTCCCATGCCGCAGTTTTTGCAACAGGTACCCTGAACCCCGATACTGCAAGGTTTCATCGACTCCGCCCGGTCAAAGACCGTTTCGACCCCGAGATCCTGGGCCCTTTGGATCATTTGCTGGGTCGCTTCATCGATCGACGCGGCGACCGCATCCGCTACCTTTTTTGCCTTTTTCCTGATCATTACCAAATTTTTAACCATTGTCCCGGTGTCTGCCTATGCGGATTCGGAAAAGCAAGAAGCCGTAGTATGAGATTCTTTCGCACCCACCTCATTCGGCCCTTTGTCCTCTTGCCCCTTCTCCTGCTGCTGGGATCGGGAGCATTCGCACAGGACCCTCTACGTAGCCGGATGAGCCTTTCGGCTTGGCAGGGAGATGGAGAAACGATCCGCCTTTCCGGTCTTCTGCGGGCCCGTATCGACAGGCGATACGTAGGTCTGCCCGACCTACCCGTGGAATTCCGGATGCAGGACGGAGAAGAAGAAGTCAGTCTCGGACAAGCGAAAACCAATGATAAGGGCTTTGCCAACCTGGAGCTTCCGGTTGGATCTTTTGTCTGGAAGGAAGACAGCACCATTACGGTGATCGCTGAGTTTCCCGGTAATAATGAATACAAGGGGAGCGACGATGATGTGGATTTCCGGTTGCTGAAAGTGGAAATGGAGGGCTACGAAGAAGATTCCTCCCGCTATGTCCGTGTTCGCCTGACCAGTATGGGGGAGCCGGTGGCTGAAGAGGATGTCAAGCTCTTTGTAAAAAGTATGACTCTTCCCCTGGAGATCGCCGAAGAGGAAACGGACGAAATGGGTGAAGCCGTCTTTTCGTTCCCCACGGACCTACCCGGAAACGCAGACGGCACCATCGATATCCGAGCCTTCGCCGAGGATACGGATGATTATGGGACCCTCGAATACTGGCTTCAGACCGACTGGGGCGTAGAGCGGATACTGGCAGCGGGAAAAAACCGAGAACTCTGGAGCCCCGCTCCGCCGCTTTGGCTGTTCCTGGCTTTTATGGGTATTCTGGCCTTCATCTGGGGGCATTATCTCTATGTGATCTACGAACTTTTCAAGTTCCGAAAGGGAGCTCGCACCCAGCATTGAGGATTAAAGCCCTGTAATTATTGATAAATGAGCACCGAATACTTATTTTGACAGAAGATTTACTTTAGGATTTAACGTTCAAAACAATCTATACCATGAATCTGAAATTTTTTTCTTTCCTGCTGCTCGTGGGTGCTGTACTGGTTGGTTCCAGCTTTACCCAGATCGATCCCAGTTGGAAGGTGCCTGACGAATATAAGAATATGGAGAACCCGGTTGCCGGAGATGAAGAAATGACGGAGATCGGGGAGGAGCTCTGGGAAATACACTGTCGCTCCTGCCACGGCAAGGAGGGGCTGGGCGATGGTCCGAAAGCGGCTCAGTTGGAGACGCCCTCAGGCGACTTTACTTCCGAAGCCTTCCATGACCAAACCGACGGAGAAATGTATTACAAGACCGTAGAAGGCCGGGGCGACATGCCGGGCTACAAAAAGAAGATTCCCAATGAAGAAGACATGTGGGCCTTGGTGAATTTTATGCGGACCCTGGAATAGTACCGTCTTATTCGTCTCAGCGAAAAGCCTCTCCGGATCTTCCGGAGAGGCTTTTTTCGTGTAGGATCAGGCAAATGGGTTCCAACTTCTCTCCTCTGAAAGTCAGGGGTTCCTTTTTTGTAACTGGCTCTTGGCGTTCTTGGCGTCTTCTTCGTGCGCTTGGCGGTGAAGGACGGCTTTCTTCCTTTAACCGCGAAGGACGCTAAGGAGACGCAAAGGCCGCGAAGATTTTGGGTGTTGGTTGAGTGGTTAAGTAGGTATCGGGTCGGAGCGCAGCGGAGATCCTGACAAGGGGGGAAAGCATCCGTATCCCGGAAAAACAAAGATTCGCTTCCTAATCCAGAACCTTGATCTCCACCCGCTGATTGACCTTTTGTTTTTCCAGGTCCTTATCCAGTTCGATGGGCTGGGATTTGCCGTAGCCCTTGTAGGTCAACTGGGTAGAAGGGATACCCATTCGGATCAAGTAGTCGTAAACCGACTTCGCTCGTTCTTCCGATAATTGTTGGCAGTAGTCTTCCGGCGGCAGGATATTGGTGTGGCCGCCGATCTCGAATTTCAATCCCGGCTTGGATCTCAGGAGGTTGGCCAGTTTATCCAGTGCGGGGAAGGAACCGGAGGTAAGCGTCGCTCTGTCGGCATCAAACTGGACGTTGTTGATGATGAAGGTATTGCTTTCCTGGCCGCTGCCGCGTGCTTTGGGCGAACTGCTCAGAACGTCGGTTTCCAGGGTATCCAGGCGGGCACTCTTATCCTCGGCGGGTGGAGGGGAGGCCGGCGGGGGAGGAGATTCCTTCTTCGGGGAAGCCGGAGGAGGTGCTGCCACTACCGGAGGAGGGGCCGGCTGAGCTTTTCCAAGGGTGATCGTAAAATTCAGGACGCTTTTCGAGCCGGGTTCGACCCGGAAGGCAGCATTCCCCTTTTCACCATTTTTGGCTATGGCAACCTGATCGTACAGACCCTCTTCGCGAAGGAAGGCAAAGGAGTATTCACCGGAGAGGGAGTTGCTGGTGGATACCGAAAGCGTGTCCTGGCTCGAACTATGGATCAAATAGATGACCGCCTCCAAAGGTCTGCCTTTGGGATCCACTACCTGCCCGTTGATCACAATACTCTCTTCCGGCTTGGCTTCCTCCTCCAGGCCGATCTCAAAAATATCCCCATCGGAGACCAGAAATCCCGTTCCTTGCACAGCGTCGATGATGAATCCGTATTCATCGGTCTCCTTATTGTAAACCGGGCCCAGGTTTTGGGGAGCACTGCACCGACCATTGGGCTCCAGGGTGGCTTTGTAGATGTCATAACCGCCGAATCCGCCTGGCCGATCGGAGGCGAAGTAGAGGGTGCGGTTGTCGCTGGCGATGAAAGCGGAAACCTCATCCCGGGAGGTGTTGATGTTCATGGAACGCGGGTAGGTCCAGTATCCGTCGGGGCCTATTTGGCTGAAGTAGAGATCGAAGCCCTTCCTCTCGGGTACGTAAACGGAAAGTACCATACTCCGCTCGTCGGGCGATACGGCCATGCCGTCCGTTCCGATGGCGTAATCGTTCATATCGATGCCCTTGAAAGCCAGGAGTCGATCCGCCTCCTCGAATCGGCCTTGTCCTCTCAGGATCATGAATTTATCCAGGATCTCGGCATCGCGAAGATCCTGTACCATCTGCCTTTCGGCACGTTTTTCCAGGTCCATGAAAAAGAGGGTGATGCCTCCACCCAGGCCCACCGGCCTTCCCCACTGCGCTCCGTCGAGTTTGGCCATATAATAGGGCCCGTCTCGCCTCACCCAATTATCCCAGCTCTGGAAATAGACCCGCTGTCCGTCGGCACTGATGTTGGGCTCGTCTTCCCCGTTGGAGGTGTTGATCACCTTGCCCAGGCAAACCGGATCGCTCCACCCGCCATCGACCCGCCGGCTATACCAGATGTCGCCATCAAACCGATAGGCCGGCCCCGTTTGATTTTTTCTCTCCACCGACCAGTTGTCCCATCGTTTTTCCGACCACTGCTGCCCGCCCCTGTCCGACATAAAATAGAGATACTTGCCATTGGGCGTGATGGAAAGGTTGGTCTCGCGAAAGGGGGAATTCAGGTTTTTCAGTTCCTGTAGGACCTGACCTTTCGCAGAGAAAAAGACCGGGAGGAGAAGCAGGAAGAACAGTTTTTTCATGGTTGGCTGAAAAACAGTAACGGTTTTTGAGACGACTACTCTTATTAATGGGGCGAAGATGCCAATAGTTTCTTAGAGGTAAAACGCGATCCGGTTCCTTATTCATGTGCGGGTTCATCCGGAGATCTCATGAGTGCGGAAGAATTGTGGGGAGGAAACGTTAAAAAATCTCAAATGACTAAGGCAGAAGTTGATTAACTAAAAAATACGTTATTAATTGTAACCAATTCCATTCCTATGAAAAAACTGACTCGGGCTGAGGAAGAGATCATGCACATCATCTGGGCACTCAAAAAGTGCACGGTCGGGGATATCCGCAATTACATGGTCGAGAAACGAGATCAAAAGAAACCGCCCCACAGCACGGTCTCCACCCTGGTCCGGATCCTGGACGAAAAGGGGTTTCTGGAGCATGAGGCTTTCGGCCGCACATTCGTGTACCAGCCCCTGATCAGCAAAGAAGAATACAGCAAACAATCGTTGCAAACCCTGGTGCAGGACTACTTTGGAGGCTCTCCCAACCGGCTGGTTTCCTTCCTGGTAAAGAAAGAGGATCTGAGCCTGGAAGATCTGAATGCCTTGATCCGGAAACTGGAAAAAAGCGAAGAAGAATGATCACCCTACCTTATCTGATCGCCGTAAGTCTGTGTTGGCTGCTGTTGGGCAGCTTCTACTATTTCCTGCTCCGCCGGGAGAAATTCTTTCATCACAACCGCTTTTTTTGCTGGCGGCTTTGATCGGCGGCGGGCTCATCCCCCTGCTGGATAGTCCGTTTTTCGCTTCCGGTCCCGAATGGCAGGCGCTGTACCAGGTTGAACTGCCGCCGGTCGTCGTGATAGGCTATTCTTCCTTCGAAGCCTCGCCCACATCCGGTGGGCAAGGGCTGGACCTATGGCTTCCGGCCCTGGCATTCGTGGGTGGTTTATGGGCCCTGATCCGTTTGTTGCGGCAATTGTTTCGGATCCTTCTATTGGTGCGTCAGGGCGAAAAGATTCGCTGCCGGGGATACTGGCTGATCCGCCACCCACGGGTAAGTAGCCCATTTTCTTTTCTGGGCCTGCTGTTTTGGAGCCCGGATGCCCCCACGGATGGCGGGGAGGCCGAGATCATGTTGCGGCATGAAAAAGCCCACATCCGCCAATGGCATAGCCTCGATATGCTGCTGTTGGAAGGGATCGGGATCCTGTTCTGGTGGAATCCGCTTTGGTACTTTTTTCGAAAGGAACTATCTGAGGTCCACGAATACCTGGCCGACCAGGAAGCCACCCAAGAGACTAATGTCAAGAGATACGGGCAATTGCTGATCGAGCCATGCCTCAGAGGTCCTGGGTTTCAACTGACCCACGGCTGGAATCATTCTTCACTCAAAAATAGAATTCAAATGTTGACGCAAAAAAAATCACAGCGAAACAAGCGCTGGAAATATCTGCTGGCCCTCCCTCTGGTCCTGGTTTTGATCTGGGCTTGTGAAAATGTCAGAGATGTGGAGCCGGCCCTCTATGACAAGGGCTCCAAGGAAGACCAAGCTGTTTTTGATTCGGATTCCTATCGAAAGGACCAGGAGGCCGGAGAACAAGAGGTATTTAAGGTGGTTCAGGAAATGCCCAAATTCGGGGATTGTGAAGGACTAAACGGGAATGACCTCAAAAAGTGCTCTGACCAATCTTTACTCAACTTTGTTTACAAAAACATAAATTACCCCGCCGAAGCTCGTGAAGCCAACGCGCAAGGCATCGTAGTGGCCAGCATGACGGTCTTCAAAGACGGAAGCATTGGAGACGTGAGCATTGCCAGGTCGGTACACCCTGCCCTTGATGAAGAAGTCATTCGAATTACGACAACCATGCCGAGGTGGAAACCGGGAAAACAAAACGGAGAAGCCGTCAATGTTCGGGTTAGTTTGCCCGTTAAATTCAGACTCGAAGACCTTTAGTCTAGCTAAGAGTTGATCAGGATAAGCCTTGCCCAGACGGGTGAGGCTTTTTCATTTTACCTCCATTTTACAAAATCTGTCCGGATCGGAGGGTAAATGCTCATCAAATGAAGGCTAAGTGTTGTTATGCTTGAACATAAAACGGAAGGGGTTCTTTACCTTTGCGTAACATTCCAATCCAACTCAAAAGGGGAAACAAGCACATGAGCAAAATCGCTTTTTACGACCAATTCGTACGACGCCACATAGGTATTCCCGAGGATCAGTTGCAGGAAATGCTGGAACTGATCGGCGCGGAATCCCTGGATCAACTGATCGATGAAACGGTGCCGGAAAGCATCCGTCTGCAAACCGAACTCGATCTGCCGGAGGCTATGCCCGAGCACCTCTTCCTGGATTTTCTGACTACCATAGCCGAGAAAAATCAGGTATTTCGCTCTTTCATCGGCCAGGGGTATTACGGCACCATTACGCCCTCGGTCATTCTTCGCAATATTTTTCAAAATCCGGGCTGGTACACCCAATACACGCCCTATCAGGCGGAGATCGCCCAGGGGCGCCTGGAGGCTCTTCTCAATTTTCAGACCATGGTCAGCGACCTCACCGGTCTGCCGATCGCCAACGCCAGTCTGCTGGATGAAGGTACTGCGGCGGCTGAAGCCATGGCTATGTTCCACGGGATCAAAAACAAACGGGTGAAGGAAGAACTGGTAGCCCGCTTTCTGGTTTCCGATAAGGTCTTTCCTGCTACCATAGATATCCTGAAAACCCGTGCGCGCCCCATCGGCATCGAGGTGGTGGTCCAGCCGGTGGAATCCTTCCAGCTGGATGATTCTGTTTTCGGCCTCCTGCTGCAGTATCCGGCTGCCGACGGAGCCGTCGAAGATTACCGGGCGCTGACGGAGGAAGCCCGCTCCAAAGACATCTATGTGACGGTGGCTTCCGATCTGCTCAGCCTGGCGTTGCTCACGCCTCCCGGAGAATGGGGCGCAGACTGCGTAGTCGGCAACTCTCAGCGTTTCGGCATTCCCATGGGTTATGGCGGACCGCATGCGGCCTTCTTCGCCTGTCTCGAAGATTACAAGCGTCAAATTCCGGGTCGCATCATAGGCGTCTCTACCGACACCCACGGCCACCAGGCCTACCGGATGGCGCTGCAAACCCGCGAACAGCACATCCGCCGCGAAAAAGCTACTTCCAACATCTGTACGGCCCAGGCTCTTCTGGCCATCATGGCCGGAATGTACGCGGCCTACCACGGTCCGAAAGGCATAAAAGCGATCGCCGAGCGGGTGCATACCCTTACTCAGATCCTGGCCCAAAACCTAAAGGCCCAGGGCTACAAACTGGCCAGCGAATCCTTTTTCGATACCCTGGCCGTGACCATCAGCCACCAGCAAGCAGACATGCTCCGGGCCATGTGCCAGGAGCGGCAGATTAACCTGTTTTTCGGGGAAGATCGGATCCAGATCAGTCTGGATGAAACGAGCACTCTGGAAGATGTCGAAGAGTTGAGCGAAATTTTCGCCGCTGCGCACGAAATGAAGGTTGATTTTCAGGCACAAGAGCCGGCCGATTACAGCCTACCGAAGGCTCTTACCCGGGAAACCGGCTACCTGACGCATCCGGTCTTCAATAGTTTCCATACCGAAACGCAGATGATGCGCTACATCAAGCGGCTGGATGATCGGGACCTCTCCCTGAACCACTCCATGATCCCGCTGGGATCCTGCACCATGAAGTTGAATGCCGCCACGGAACTGATCCCGGTCAACTGGCCGGCATTCGCCGACCTGCATCCTTTCGCCCCCATCGAGCAAACCACCGGCTATCAGCAGCTCTTTGAAGAACTGGAAGCCTACCTGTCGGAGATCACCGGCTTTGCGGCCTGCTCCCTGCAACCGAACTCGGGGGCGCAAGGCGAATATTCCGGTCTGATGACCATCCGGGCTTTCCACGAAGCCAATGGCGATACCCACCGGAACGTGGCCCTGATCCCGGATTCCGCCCATGGCACCAATCCGGCCAGCGCCGTCATGGCCGGCATGAAAGTGGTGGTAGTCAAATGCGATGAGCGAGGCAACATCGATCTGGAGGATCTGAAAGCCAAAGCCGAAAAATATACCAGCGAACTGGCTGCCCTCATGGTGACCTACCCCTCCACCCACGGCGTCTTCGAGACGGCCATTCAGGAGATCTGCCGGATCATCCACGACAACGGAGGAAAGGTTTACATGGACGGCGCCAACATGAATGCACAGGTCGGCCTGACCAGTCCCGCCCTCATCGGTGCGGATGTTTGCCACCTGAACCTGCACAAGACCTTCGCGATTCCGCACGGAGGCGGCGGCCCGGGCATGGGCCCCATCTGCGTGAACGAAAGCCTGAAGCCCTTCTTGCCCACCCATCCGGTTGTGCCGACCGGAGGAGAAGAGGGGATCAGCGCGGTCTCGTCCGCTCCCTGGGGCAGCGCCAGCGTCTTGCTGATCTCCTATGCTTACATTCGGCTGCTGGGCAAGAAAGGGGTGACGGATGCGACCCGATATGCCATTCTGAACGCCAATTACATCAAGGCAAGACTGGAGAAAGACAACGCCTACGATGTGCTGTATGTAGGGGAGAAGGGACGCTCCGCACACGAACTGATCATCGACCTCCGGCCCTTCAAGTCTTTGATCTCTGCCGAAGATGTGGCCAAGCGTTTGATGGACTACGGTTTCCACGCGCCGACCTTGTCCTTCCCGGTGGCCGGTACCATCATGATCGAGCCGACCGAGAGTGAAGACAAGCCGGAATTGGATCGTTTCTGCGATGCCATGCTGCAGATCCGGAAGGAAATTGACGAGATCGCTTCCGGTGAGGCCGATCCGGAAAACAACGTCTTGCACAACGCTCCCCACACCCTGGAGATCATCACTTCAGACAACTGGGAATTCCCTTACAGCCGCAGCAAGGCCGCCTGGCCCCTTCCGTATTTACGGGAAGGCCACAAGTTCTGGGCTGCGGTGGGCCGCATCGATAATGCCGCCGGCGATCGCAATTTGATTTGTACTTGCCCGCCGCTCGAAGCCTATGAGGAAGAGGACGAGCTGGTAAGCTAAATCTCTGGCCATGCGCGGAGCAAAAAGGAAAAAGGTCCTTCCGGAATGGAAGGGCCTTTTTTTGTTGTCATCCTTCTGCTCCCGGACCAGAGTCGGGAGACGAGTGTCCGAAGAATAATTCTTTTACTTACTCGTCTCTGGTCTCTTGCCTCTGGTCTGGCCCTTATCAAGATCGAGGCGAGAATGAATCCTTTTTACTATGAGTTCAGTTTTCACGACAGCTAGACAGTGGACGCCCGGTTTTTAAATTACTGAAAACCAAATTTTTAAATTGGATATACTCTAAGGGCTACCTGTAGTGACAACCCGTCTTGTGGACAAGTCCATTTGTCACTAAACCCATAGCGCCCTCAGCGCCTTCGTAGCGTTCTTTGCGGTTTACAGGTGAGGTTCCCCATTCACCGCCAAGTACGCAAAGAAGAAATGATCAACCCTAAGTTCGCTTGTCCCTACATCTACCATCTAAGGATCTACTATCTGCGGGCGGCGAAACGAAATCATCAGTAAATCGAAAACAGGACTTTCATTTTTAAAACAAAATGTTTAAATTTGGAAAAACAAATGGTTTATGCACGTATCTTTTGACCCGGAAAACTTTACGGGGTCCAGGCGCTTTGCCAGTCAAATGACGGACAAGGAGTTTTATGAATTCTGTTCGGAAAACGATCTGTACCGCATTGAGCGGGAAGCGGATGGAACGATCGTGATGGAGCCGCCTGTCCATTTTGATACAGACAAGTACGAAATTGAGCTGGTATATGCACTCAAAGTCTGGAATGAATCTCAAACTGGTAAAGAAGGAATTGTATCCGGTCCTTCAGCGGGGTTTAAACTTCCAAATGGAGCTACCCGGGCTGCCGATGCTTCCTGGATATCCATGGAAAGGTATTTGAAAGTTCCCCTTGAAGATCGTAGAAAGTTTCTACCCCAATGCCCGGAGTTTGTAGTGGAGATTCGGTCCCATTCGGATCGTATCAGGAACCTTCAATCCAAAATGGCAGAATGGATCGCCAACGGTGCTCTTTTGGGATGGTTAATTGATCCAGTGGAAGAAAAAGCTTATGTCTATCGGAAAGACGATTCAAATGGGCAAGTGGATTCCTTTGAAGAGCAACTCATGGGAGAAGATGTTCTTCCGGGTCTTGTTTTTGACCTCAAAGCTTTGAAGTTGCCCTGGTAAAAACAGAAGGGATGCATTTATCGGACTTAAGGAATAAGTTACCTGTGCCACACCGTTTCCCAAGCGACATGAGCGAGGAAGAGTTTTACAGGTTCTGCTCGGAAAACGACATGTACCGCATCGAGCGGGAAGCGGACGGAACGATCGTGATGGAGCCGCCGGTGGGTATAGAAGGCGGTTTTTTTGAGAATAAGTTTAATGCAGCGCTGGAAAGATGGAATGCGCAGCAAGATTGGGTAAAGGGGATTACCGTAAGTCCTTCAGGGGGTTATATGCTACCGAATGGGTCCATCCGTTCCCCGGATGCATCCTGGATCTCATTGGAAAGGCTGAAGGGCTTTACAAGGGATGAATTGAAGAAATTTCTCCCTCAATGTCCGGAGTTTGTGGTGGAAATTCGCTCTCCATCCGACCCACTTTCCGGCTTACAAGCCAAATTGAAGGAGTGGATGGAAAACGGAGCTTTGCTAGGCTGGTTGATCGATCCCGAAGAAAAGCAGGCTTTTATTTACCGGAAGAATGGTTCGGCGGATCAGGTAGTTTCCTTCTCGGAAGAGCTTTCCGGAGAAGATGTCCTGCCGGGTTTTGTTTTTGACTTGAGCAGCCTTCGTTTTCCGGATTTGTAAAGCCGGTTTCAGGCAGGTCTTAATTTGGCCTGGGGGAAAACGTCCATTCGCCCCCGGTATCTCCTGGAAGGGAACGCACCAGCGGCGTTTGTTTGGAGTACTTGGGCACCTCGATCTCCAGGTATTTTCCGACTTCGTAGGCGGTTTTGGGATCATCCAGTTTCGACAGGTAATCCAGCAGCAGGTAGGCGAAAGGACTGTGCTTTCCATTGGGCCCAACATCCCGCACCAGTTCCAGACGGCCGCTGGCCAGCAGCCATCGGGCTCGACCTTCCCTGGGGGGATTAGCTCCGAATCCGTCCATAGACAGGCTTCCGGAAAAGCAGGCATCGGAGATAACGAGCAATTTATCTGCCTGAATATCATTGAAAACCGTAAGCTGGGAGCTATTCCTGAAGGAGTCGTCAGCCAACTTCCACTTGCCTTCGCGGTCAAAATCAGGGTCGTATTCTACATGCCCGGCAAAATATACAATGACCTCATCATGCGGGCGGGTATCTCGCATGAGCTTTTTGAGCGCATTGCGAACGTTTTTCATGGTTGCCTTATGATCAAATAGGGTATCGCTGACCTCGAAATCATACCGCTCCGTAAGGATCCGGACCATTTCGCGGGCATCGGCCACCGGAGACTCTAATTTCCTCAAGCCCTGGTAGTCGTAATCCTCAATGGCGATGGAGAGGAGATAACGCTTGGGCTCGATATCGCGCGAAACCCTTTGCCCCTCATAATGCAGTTGCAAGGTGTCGCGGGTGATCAGACCGTTGGCCGAAAGTGCCTCCAGCAAAAACAGGTTCAGCCCTTCTTCCAGCTTGACCGGATAGACCCATTGGTTCGTGGAGTATATAGGTACCGAATCTCCGTTGATCAAAAGGGATCGAATGCCGTCTCGTGCAAGCGCAAAACCCTTGATGGTGTAATTAAAATCATTGGCCCTTACTGCGCCTCGCAGATTATAGACATCCGGATCCGGCTGATAGACAAGCAGCTTGGGCGGGTCAAGACTTTCCGTTTGTATGGAAAGCGCCTCTATTTGCGGGGTAGAGAAGCCAGGGGCCTCTTTCTCTTGTTGAATGCTCAGTACCCGTTCCAGGTTTTGATTCATTTTCTTCCAGTCTTCCCAGCGGTTGTCGGCCAGAGCTTTTTGTTTGAGCGTAAGGAGATTTCGGGTATCCACCCAGTTCAGTTCTCTGTCCGGCGTTTGATTGCCGGAGGTGGAGTATTGATTCAAAAAATTCGAGTAGAAATCGATAAAGCTCCTTTCTGCCAACCTTCCGACTCCAAGCTGCTCAGCTGTTTCCAGGAATGGAGCTACATCCAGTGATTCCGAGGGTTTCTTCACCTGCTGGAGCTTCACCATAAATCTAACCTGGGCCGAAAAAAAACGGAATAGCTGAGCTCTCTTCTTTTTATCCCGGATCAATTCTTTTTCCATTTCCTCCAGGCCTTCCATCGAATAGCCGCTCAGGTAAAGTTTTTCCTCCGCCATCAGATCCTGGAGGTCGGATTTGGAGATTTTGGATTCGGATTGCTGCTGCTGACTAAAGACCGGGAAGGCAATGAGACTGAGTGTAGGAATAATCAAGAAGCCAGTTAGGCTGCGGAAAAGTGGGCGCATGGGTTTATCAGGTTTAGTCGTAGGGTTTATTTATTTCAGTAAGCCCAAAATACTCAAAAAGCAAAAACCGCCTCAGCTAACCTGGCTTCCTCCGGGACACATCCCGCCGCAGCAGAATATGGGTTGAGCGTTCGCAAATGGAATCCATGAATTCAAGCTTGGTCAAGGAACATCAAAGTGCAACTGCTATCTTTGAGCCCTTACAAAACCCTTTCTATGATCGTCGTAACCGGAGCGGCCGGCTTCATCGGTTCTTGTCTGGTCCGCAAGCTCAACCTGGAAGGCCACCTGAATCTGTTGCTGTCGGATGAATTCGAACATCCGGAAAAGAACCTCAATCTTCTCCAGAAATCCTACATCGGGCAGGTCGATAGGGAAGAACTTCCCGCCTGGCTGGATCGAATGGCTAAATCGGTGGAAGTGGTCTTTCACATCGGGGCACGGACCGATACCACTGAACAGGACACTGAAATTTTCGACCATCTGAATCTTCATTACACCCAAAAAATATGGGAACTCTGTTCAAAGCATAACATCCCTTTGATCTATGCTTCCAGCGCGGCCACCTACGGCCTGGGGGAACAGGGATACTCGGATAGCCATGCGGTAGTGGATAAACTAAAACCCCTCAATCCCTACGGCCGGTCCAAGAATGATTTCGACCAATGGGCCTTAAGCCGGGAAACCACGCCCCCGCACTGGTATGGCCTGAAATTCTTCAACGTTTACGGTCCCAACGAATACCACAAAGGACGTATGGCTTCCGTTATTTTCCATACCGCCCGCCAGATCAAGGAGACCGGAGAGATGAAGCTGTTTCGCAGCCATCGCGACGACTACAAGGACGGAGAGCAGAGCCGCGATTTCATTTATGTCAAGGACGTAGTGGATGTCATTTATTGGCTCTGGAAAAACATGCCGGCCAGCGGTCTTTACAATCTGGGTACCGGAAAAGCCCGTACCTTTTATGATCTGGCCGCCAGCACCTTCCAGGCCATGGACCTGGAGCCCAACATCCGCTTCATCGATACCCCGGAGGACATTCGGGACACCTACCAATATTTTACAGAAGCGGATATGAGCAAGTTGCGAGCGGCCGGCTATGAAAAGCCATTCTACAGCCTGGAGGAAGGGATACGCGACTACGTGAAGAAATATTTGAAAGAAGAAAAGATCTGGTAGGGAAGCCAGATGCCAACCAGGCATTTGAAAAAAGTCTTTGGGCTATATGGCTTATTATCAGTCTGTTTTCTGACAATCATCATTGCGATTGGTGGGAAATCCAGGTAAAAAGGTGTATAGGATAAAAATCCATTGCCATGTTCCAATTGCGTATATCCACACTTATCTGGCGGTGGTACTTCATGATGGTCGTAGGGATTCTGGCCGTATACACGAGTCAAATAGCGCTTATCGTATTGACCATGCTGGTGGCAGTCAGCGCTGTGCTCGGTTATCGATTGGGAGTCCCTGCGGAGAGGAAAGAAAGCAAACTCATCCGCATGAAGGAGGACAGTTCTCCTCAGCGGCGTAAGGCCGGTTGACCCTTGGAGTACATCGTAGCTCAACTTTCAGGTACTAATCTCTCGCATGAAGGAGATAGGTATAGTGTCTTTCGGTTTTGTTTGACCGGGCAATTCCGTAAATTAATAGACCCTAATCTCCTATACCTATGGAAGTCCGCCCTCGATTTCAAATGGAAGTTCCCTGGTCCCGGGAGGAGACCCTGCAGCGTATCCGGAATGCCCTGGACAAGGAAATCCTGTCGATCAAAGGCTTGATCGTGGACCACCACGTCAGCCTGAAGATCCCGGCAGAAGATCAGCACTTCTGGTCGCCCCAACTCGATCTGGAAGTGGAAGAACAGGAGGAGGGGAGTCTGATCCGCGGACTGTTTGGGCCCAAACCCTCGGTTTGGCTGATGTTCGTCTTCTTTTACTCCCTCCTTGGATTTATTGCCGTTATCGTTATGGTCATGGGGTTTTCCCAGTGGAACCTCGGCATGAGTGCCGGCATCCTTTGGCTGCTTCCCGTTATGGCTTTTCTGGTCATCATGGTTTACCTTAGCGCTCGGGCCGGGCAGAAACTCGGAGAGGAAGAAATGTTGCGGTTAAACCGGTTTTTACACCAGGCCCTGGAGCGAAATTCAACTCTTGAATCCACGCAATCCCGAGAAGGGTAAATGGGGAATCGGCCGGTGCAAATACAGGCTTGCCCGACCAAACTGTATGTTTACCCTCGATAGACTGTGGAGCGTATATTCTCAACAATCACTCTCATGGTTAAACCAGATTTAAAAACCCTCATCGATACGCTTCCCCAGGTCGGAACGGTAGAATGGATCGGCATTCGGCCGGAGAAAAGATCGAATTTGGCCGTAGTAGAGGAAGTAGAAGCTCTTGAAGGAAAGGGGCTGGCAGGCGACCACTACCAAGCCAACGATGGAAAGCGTCAGGTCACCCTCATTCAGCAAGAACACCTGGGTGGGGTAGCTTCGATCCTGGGAGAAGCCTCCGTTGATCCCGGGCTTACCCGTCGCAATATCGTGGTCTCCGGCATCAACCTGCTGGCCTTCAAGAACCGCCGGTTCCGGATAGGGGACGCCATCCTTGAAATGACAGGCCCTTGCGAACCTTGCTCCCGCATGGAGGAAAACCTGGGGCCGGGCGGCTACAATGCCATGCGCGGCCACGGAGGGATCTGTGCCCGCGTGATCCAGGGAGGCCTAATTCGGAAAGGAGATGTGGTCCGATTATGGAACAAATGAATTCCGAAAAACCGATAGGATATTCAATGTGTTCCCCGATACCGAATACCCACCTGCGCCCTTTGATTCCCTAAAGCGAAAATCCTCCCGCAGTTCCGAAAAATCCAGATCCCCGATACCCAATACCTACTCAACTACTCAACCGACACCCGGATGATCATCCAGGAACCAGCCCTAGATCCCAATAATCCTTCGAGAAGTATGGGGTTGCAGTTTGTTGGTTGATTCCAATACTTGGTGTAACATTCGTTTTTAATTCATGTATTCGAATGTTTGCCGTTCGATTGTTCAACCGATCTCCCAGGTCAATCCGGAATGCAATAGCTCCTTCAGATCTCCTTTCCCTTTTTTTTCGATGGCTTCGGCTATTTGATCATGCAGGAGGTCTTCGTAACAAGGTCGCTCTTGCCGATAAATGACCCCAAACGGGCGGGGAAACTCAAAGTTCTCTGCGGTGGGATCATCAAAAAAGCGAGCCAGCAGTTGGGCTTTCACCTGATCCGTTTCATCGTGGATCCAAAGGTCGTTTGCAGAGAGCCCGGCTTCCCGGTAGTTGACAACTTTAGGGCGATAGCTGTCCAGCAGGATGCCCCATTCATTTTCGCGACCAAAGATGAGGGGCTGCCCCTGCTCCAGAAAAACGGTGTATTGGGGCTTGGTCTGCTTGTCGGTCAGCATCTGGAAAGTACCGTCATTGAAAATGTTGCAATTCTGGTAGATCTCCAGGAAGGAAGTTCCCCGATGCTCGTGGCTGCGGTGGATCATAGATTGCAGATGCTTCGGGTCGCGGTCCATCGAACGCGCCACGAAGGTGGCATCACAGCCCAGCGCAAAAGTAAGCGGGTTCACCGGATGATCGATCGAACCCATGGGAGTGGACTTGGTCCGCTTTTGAATCTCGGAGGTAGGGGAATACTGGCCTTTGGTCAAGCCGTAGATCTGATTGTTGAACAACAGGATGTTGGCATCCAGGTTCCGCCGCAGGATGTGCAACAGGTGATTTCCTCCGATGGAAAGCCCGTCTCCATCGCCCGTGATGATCCAGACATCGACTTCCGGCCGGGCGATCCGCAGTCCCGTAGCCACAGCGGGAGCACGACCGTGGATGGAGTGCATGCCGTAGGTTTTCATGTAATAAGGGAAACGGCTGGAACAACCAATCCCGGAGATGATGGCGACCTTGTCCGGATCAAAACCGGCCTGGGCAAAAACCGTTTGTACCTGTTTCAAAACCGAATAATCCCCGCATCCGGGGCACCATCTTACCTCCTGATCGGTGGCAAAATCTTTGGCGGTACGTTGGATTTGTGTGGTATCTACACTCATGCGTTGCTTTCTTGATGTTTCAACAACTCCAGCACAAAGTGCTTGAGTTCCGAGCGGGTGATCGGCACCCCCTGAATCTTGTTGTAGGGAATAGCCGGGATGAGATAGATATCCCTCATCATACGGACCAACTGGCCGTTGTTGAGTTCCGGAATGACTACCCGTTCGTAATTTTTGAGCTTGTCTCCCAATTCCCTGGGAAAAGGTTTGAGGTGTTTCAGGTGTATGTGTCCGACGCGGTGGCCTTCCTCTGCCAATTGATTGACGACCGTTTTGATGACCCCGTAAGTAGAGCCCCAACCCAAGATCAGCAGGTCGCCTTCTTCTGCACCGGTTTCCACCGGCAAGGGCGGAAGATAATCGGCCACCGCATCTACCTTGGCCGCCCGGATCTTGACCATGTATTCGTGATTGGCCGGATCGTAGGAAACATTCCCGCTGTTGGCTTCTTTCTCGAGTCCGCCCAAACGGTGGGCCAGTCCGGGAGTGCCCGGGATGGCCCAGGGGCGTACGTGTCTCTCATCCCGGATATAAGGCATGAAGATCTCTCCGTTTTCCGGGGCTGCCTTTACATTCGGGCGGATGGCCGGCAGATCATCCGGATCCGGGATCAGCCAGGGCTCCGCGCCATTGGCAATGTAGCCGTCGCTCAGCAGGATGACCGGGGTCATATGTTCCAAAGCGATCCGACAAGCCTCGAAGGCCGCATGGAAACAATCCGCAGGAGAGGCGGCTGCTACGACCGGGATCGGGCTCTCGCCATTCCGGCCGTATACGGATTGCATCAGGTCGCTCTGTTCCGTCTTCGTGGGAAGTCCGGTGGAGGGGCCGCCCCGCTGTACGTTGATGATGACCAGGGGAAGTTCCAGCATCAGGGCCAGGCCCATAGCCTCCGTTTTGAGCGCTACTCCGGGGCCCGAAGTACCTGTGATGGCCAGATCCCCTCCGAAAGAGGCACCGATGGCCGCACCGATGGCTGCGATCTCATCTTCCGCCTGAAAGGTGCGCACCCCGAACTCCTTGTGCGCAGAAAGGCCGTGAAGGATATCGGAAGCCGGCGTGATCGGATAGCTTCCGTAAAACAGGGAAAGCCCCGCTTTCTGAGCCGCCGTGATCAACCCCAGGACAAGGGCTTCATTACCCATGATGTTCCGGTACTTGCCCGGCGGCAATTCGGCGGGTTTTACCTTGTAGGTGGTCGTGAAAGCTTCGGCCGTATCGCCGAAATTATAACCGGCCTTCAGCGCCAGGATGTCCGCTTCCAGGAGGTCAGGTTTGTTCTTCAGCTTGCGGTTCAGGTATTGGACGGTTGATTCCATGTTTCGGTTGAACCGCCAGTAGAGAAAGCCCAGGACAAACATGTTCTTGACCTGGTCTTTTTGCTTGGTCCCCAAAGAGGAATCTGCCAGGGCCTCCCGGGTCAGCTTGGTGATCGGAATGGGGTGGAGTTCGAACCCTTTCAGGCTGTCGTCCTCCAGGGGATTCGCATCGTCCTCGTAACCGGCCAGCCGAAGATTTTTCTTGTCAAAACCATCGGTATTGGCAATAATGGTACCGCCTTTCCGTAGCCGGTCGAGATTTACTTTCAAGGCGGCCGCATTCATGGCTACGAGCACATCGTAGTGGTCGCCCGGAGAGAAAACGGGATTGCTCCCGAAGCGCAGTTGAAAGCCGGAAACCCCGGCCAGGGTTCCGACCGGAGCCCGGATCTCGGCCGGAAAATCGGGGAAGGTAGCCAGATCGGCACCCGTAAGCGCCGTGTTGCCGGTGAACAGATTGCCCACCAATTGCATGCCGTCGCCGGAATCGCCGGCGAACTTGATCACAACATTTTCCTTTACCTCTGTGGTTCGAGTCATATTTTGTTTGTCTCGCCTTTTCGGGGGCAAAAATACCTGAATTGCCCGGAATCTTACTGTTCCAAACGTCAGAGATAGGTTAAGGGTTTTCTTTGCTCCCTGCCAATCAGTCGAACTGCCGGATTAAGGTTCCATAGTCATCAAAGGAGGCATTGTCGTTTGGGAGTTCCAGAAGATCAAGTAATTCTGATCCGTAGGCCTCTTCCAGCTCGAGCAAGGTCTGTATGCATCGAATCTCGATCAGCCCTTTTTCCAATTGTATTTTGCGCCACCCGTAGGTCCTTTCCATCGCTTCCCAGATCGATTGCTGGATCTCCTGGTTATCCGCTCCTTCGGTCACCGGCAATACGCCTTTGAGCATCCGCTCGCTCCGGGTAAGCCAAAGGGAAGAACGGATGATGAAGTAGGCCGTATCCGGCCATTGATCCGGCGATGCCATCCGGCTATACAGTACCAGCTGCAGATCGGCATGGTTGCGAAGCAGATCTTCCCGATACTGTTTTCCACCCCATTTCAGGTCGACTACGGCTTGCTCTTTTCCCCTTTGCAGCCGCAGGTCCAGCCGGCCCCTCAGATTCAGGTCCCCGAAAGGACTCGTCAACGTTTCTTCTACCCCGGCCAAGGTCCACCCACTTTCGTGCAGGGTGTGTACGAATGTCCAGCAGGCTTCCTGCAATTGTCGGATAAAACGCACCCGATCCGGTTCTTTTCCATACATCAGAAATACAGATCCCTCCTGCTGAAGTACCTCCATACTAATGGTCTCCACCTGGGCCCGGAGAGCGTCGCGCTCCCAGTTCAGAATGTCGGGGATCTCCAGCAATCGCTCGAATACGCGATGCGAGAGATTGCCCTTCAGGGTCTTTTCTTCGGGTATGCTGACCAGGGCCGAAGGATAAAGCCCCAACTGATCCCGAAATAACCATTTGTAGGGATAATACAATAGGGCCTCCAGCGAGGAGAAGGATTCGGATGGCTTGCGGAGGAGCCGATCCGGATCCCGGAGCCGGATGAAGGGCTCAGGTTTGAGAAGTTCCCGGCAGACATGTCGCGTTTTGGCGGGTAATTGAAAACGCTTCTTCCAAATGGGAGGGATCCGCTCAGGTTTGTTCAGATCCAGTGTGATGGGCGAAAGATCGTTAAAAGCGGCCTTGAGCATGGCAAAAACCGGGTGGGGGTTCACCTCTGTCCCGGCCAGGGTCTGAGGCAGAACGAGGACCAATTGCTGCCGGACCCGGCTAAGCGGCCACTTTTGCTGAAAGAGCGAAAGGTTACTTTCTTCGGAAGGCTGGATCAGGGCAATTCCTTTTTGATCCAGGTAATCCCTTTCGGAATGATACCAGCGGGAAAAGAAGGGATCGGACCCCTGGTCGAGAAAGCTCCACCAAACCACCTGGTCGACGGGGAAGGGGATGCTGGCCGAAGAAACAAAAACATTCGATGCCCCGGCCTCCGCCGGGTTGCGGATCATCGGGCTACCTTCGTACACGGCCCGGATCAGTTGCTCGAGTTCGAGCCGGGAAATGGCCGGCCGGGGATGGGCCTGCAAGAGCTCCTGCATGCGTTGTGCCTGTCCGGCCAGGGCCATCAGGGTGGGGGAGGGTCTTTCCTCGTTTTGGATCTGATTGTAGGCCCAGGCGTACAAGCTGGTGAAAAGCGGGAGGATTTCCTCTACCGGGGCGGCCTCTTGTTCCGGATAGCGCTTCCGTTCGAACCAGGTTCGATATTGAAGCCGCACGGAATCCGTGTCGGTGCGGGGATCGGTTTTTTCTTTTTCGGCCAAGCGGCCAAAAAATCGTGCTACTCGTTGATTCCATTCCTGGCTTCCCAGGCCCGGGCTTTTTCCCATGGCGGTGGCCAGGACGCGAGAGAGCTCTGCATCCAAAGGTTTTTGACTGAGATTCAAAAACTCGAGTACCTGGAAAGGGTTGACGGGCTCCCAGATAAAGGCCGGAACCAGTTTCAAGGCTTGTTGGCCCGGCCGGGCGGGGGAGGTCGTGCTGAGACCGATTGCAGGGTGGCCATCCAGAATCAGGTAGGGTTCCGCCTGGCTCTGTTGCTCCGGGACCAGGAGGGCTGGTCGATAATCGGGATTCAGCTTTAGCCACTTGGCCAGCCAGGGGGATAATTCGGCGTCGCTTGCAGCGCGGAGGACCAGCAGGGAGCCGTCGGCCTGTAAAGCGTTCCCGGCCGCCGATTGCTTGTCCGGGTGCCAAACCCATTCCCGGAAGATTTCAAGATCCGTTGCCGGTCGATGGGAGAGCAAGGGGAGCTGGGAAAACTGAGTGTTCTGCCGTTCCAGTTGAAGGAACAATCGCTGCCATCCCTTAGGCCAGAGCCCCCTGGGTTCCAGCAATTGAAGGGCATCGATGGGATTGCGTCGTCGAGGCAG
>CAZXIX010000025.1:41707-44247 GCA_964640855.1 uncultured Saprospiraceae bacterium | reverse complement strand
GATGGGTTGAGCCCGATCTTGGTCGCCAATTCCTGTAGGGCGGGGTCTGCCAGATGCGTGCCATCTTCGAAAAGGATAAGCGGAAGATCCTTGGTCGGTATAGCGTGCAAATCAAGCCATTCTTGTGCCTGTGGATTGGATTCAATGTCCAGCCACTGATAGGGGCGCAGGTTGCCTGCCAGAAAGTCTTTGACCGCATGCGATTTGGGGGAATATTGGTACCCGATCACCCGTATCCCCTGGAAATCCGGCACATAGCCGGCGTGCCATTCTTCCAGCAACTCGTTCAGGACCGGAAACAGCCTTTCCTGGGGCGGGTCCCAGGGTTTCATCAGGTAGTAATCCAGTTGCACTTCGTTGATGGCCTTGATGGCGGCATCCGTATCCGAATAGGCGGTAAGCAATACCCGCTTGGCATCGGGAAAGATCTCTCTGGCCCGTTCGAGAAAATCAACCCCTTGCATTTCCGGCATTCGCTGATCGGAAAGGAACAGGGCTACTTGTTCGCCCTTCTTTTTCAGTTCCGGTAAGGCCTGAAGGGCCTCTTCCGCGGATTCGGTGCTCAGGATCCGATATTCTGTTTTGTAGGCATTCCGAAGGTCTCGCTTCAGAGAGCGAAGTACCTGGATATCATCGTCGATGGAGAAAATAATGGGTTTTTCAGCCGTGCTCATGTTTTTCGGGCAGTTGGATTAAAGGGGTACGGCGACCTGAGCCAACGGGAAACAAACGGTAAAAGTCGTTTGGCCGGGTTGAGACTGGACCCGGATGGTCGCCTTGTGCCGGTCCAGTATTTTTTTGACGATATCCAGCCCCATTCCGGTGCCTTCTCCCATGGGTTTGGTGGTAAAGAAAGGATCGAAGATCCGGGTCAGGTCTTCTTCCGGTATACCCACTCCCGTATCCTCGACATCCACACACAGGAAATCGCGGTCCCGGTGGGTCCGAATCGTCAGTTTACCGCCATCGGGCATAGCGTCCAGGGCATTGACGATCAGGTTGGTCCACACCTGATTGAGGCTGCTGGCGTGCGCGATGATGTGGGGAAGTTGAGGGTCCCATTCCTTGTGCAAGTCGATATGATCGTGTTTGAACTTGTGTTTCAGCATAATAAGGGTGTTGCGAAGGCCATCGTGGAGATCGATCTCTTCGCGCGCATCGGCCCGGTCCATATGAGAATAGGCTTTGACGGATTTGACCAGGGTGGAGATCCGGTCAGCCGATTCCTGGATTTCCCCTACCAGCCGCTCCAGAGAAAGCGTGCTCTCGATCCAGGCCAGCACCCCGGCGAGGTCGCTTTCCCGCAGCAGGCTGCGGATTTCCTCCAGGTCTTCCGTTTTGAAATCATAATCCACAAAAGTATCCGCCAGATCTTCGGCCTGGGGTACTTCGTTCTCTTCCAGCCAGTCGATCAGGTTGTCCATTTTTTCTTCCCGCTCCATGAGGCTGAGGTCTGGGTAGGATTCCTGCTGAAGCTTCCGGTACATGATGCCGTTGATCCGGTCGGTATCTTCCGGACTCACCCGCATCGTCATGATCTTCTTGAATTTCTCGGGTGTGCTGTGCACTTTATGATAAAGCTCTTCGGCGCTTCGTTTCATGGCCGAAGCGGGGTTGTTCAGTTCGTGGGCCAGTCCGGCGGATAATCGTCCCAGGGACATGAGTTTTTCGTCCTGAAAACGAAGGCTGGTGAATTCCCGGATCCGGTTGCTCATGATGGCCACCAGATTCTGGGTCAGGTGGTAATCCACATTGACCATCTCCGTGAAATATTTTTTGTGCAGGACGAGCACGTACACATCGCCCTGGGCGGTCCCGTAAGCCTGCGCTTCCTTCATACGCGAAAAAGGGAGCACACCGGTCACGGCCCCTTTTTGCCATATGCCCAGTTCCTTCATTTCTCCCTCCCGGACCAACCGGACAAAATACTTACCTTCCATGATCACCATCATGTGATCTATGGGTTCTCCCGGCTGGAAGATGTGCTCGCCGTCCGCGTAAAATCGATACTCGGATCGATCGATCATCCATTTCAGCGAATCGGCATCAATATGGGCAAAGTCCGGAAAGGATCGGAGAGTGGGTAGTAGATCAGGTGTTTTGGTTACGACTTTCATATGAAATCAGAATAGGGAGTCATTTAATATACACCTACCTCCTGTATTGGTTGAGTGTTTTTGATCATCGGCCAACATTGAAGGGTGTCAGGCGTTCCAATTAGTCATTAGCTAGAAATCAGGTATGAAAGGATCCAGTGAATTGGGAACTGCTCCGATAGGTAAACTATTGGTGCAAATGGCTGTACCGGCATCGATCGGCATCCTGGTCATGTCCATCAATTTTATTGTCGATACCATTTTTGTGGGTCGCTTTGTCGGGACGCTGGGTATTGCAGCCATTACGGTGGTTTTGCCCATTACCTTTCTGATTTCTTCTGTAGGGATGGCCATCGGTGTGGGGGGCGGCTCCATGATCTCCCGTTTCCTGGGGGCGGGCAAACACAAGCGCGCCTGTCTGACCTTCAGCAATATGGTGAGCCT
>CAZXIX010000025.1:39334-41697 GCA_964640855.1 uncultured Saprospiraceae bacterium | reverse complement strand
GTCCTCGGACTGGCGTTAATTTTTGTTTTGCTGGGCAGATTGCTGGAAGTGCCCATTTTGCGCCTGTTCGGGGCCAACGGGGACATCCTGGAGCCCTCGCAGATCTATTTCAGGCTCATTTTGATGGGCGTGCCGGCCCTGGCCTGGGCTATGATGTCCAACAACGTAATGCGGGCTGAGGGCAGGCCCCGCATGGCCATGACCAGCATGCTGGTGCCGGCCATTGCCAATATGGTGCTGGATGCCGTGTTCATCATGGGGTTGGGCTGGGGGCTGGAAGGAGCGGGTATTGCGACCGCCCTTTCGTATGGGATGAGCGCCCTTTTCACGATCTGGTTCTTCATCTGGGGAGGCAGTGAGCTGGTGGTCTTCCGGTCGGGATTGAAACCCCGATGGAGCATTGTCAAGGAGATCGTCAGCATAGGCGGGGTCACCCTGGCCCGACAAGGTTCGGTCAGTTTGCTGACCATCGTGCTCAACCAAAGCCTGTTTGCCTACGGCAACGAATTGGCGGTGGCCGTTTACGGGATCATCAACCGGATCATGATGTTTGCCAACTTTCCGGTGCTGGGTATTACCCAGGGATTTTTACCCATGGCCGGATACAATTACGGAGCTAAAAAATGGGCCCGCCTCAAAAACATCGTCAATCTATCCGTTCGCTCCGGCACCTTGATCGCTGTTGGCCTGTTTGCCTTGATCATGATCTTTTCGAAGGACCTGGTCTCCCTCTTTACGACGGATCCCAAACTCCTGGGGGATACGCCGTGGGCTCTGCGGATCGTTTTTTTTCTGACGCCCCTGATTGCCATGCAATTGCTTGGGGCTGCTTATTTTCAGGCCATCGGTAAGGCTCTGCCGGCTCTCCTGCTCACCCTTACCAAGCAAGGCTTTTTCCTGATCCCCCTGGTTTTGATCCTGCCCCTGTTTATGGGCCTGGACGGGATCTGGTTTTCCTTCCCTCTGGCGGATTTTCTGGCCTTTTCCGTTACCTGGTATTTTATGCAAAGGGAGATTAAAAGAAATATTGACCCTCGCATTGAGCAGGAAGAAAAAGAAAAAGTTCTGGAGCCGGTCGGATAAGCTTACCCTTTACCCAAACACTTGTTCTTCTATGCTTTCAAAAAACATAGTACTTCTTATTTGCCTCCTGGCGATCTTCACCCTAGAGGCCCAGGTTCCACCGCAGACAGATTTGCGGATATACGAATTGATTGAAGCGGTTTCGGCAGACCGTCTTGAGGCGGACATTACGCGTCTGGCTGATTTCGGGACTCGCCACACGCTATCAGACACTACATCCCAAACGCGGGGCATTGGCGCAGCTCGCCGGTGGATCAAAGCCGAGTTTGAAAAAATATCCCAGGCCTGTGAGGGTTGCCTGGAAGTATTTTATCACTCCGGGATGGCGACGCCACAGATGAGCCAGCGCATTACCGAACCGACCCGGATAGTGAATGTGGTGGCCATACAACGCGGAACCGTATATCCCGACCGCTACGTGATCATGTCCGGGGATATCGACAGCCGGATTTCGAATGTTATGAATGCAACGGATGATTCGCCCGGTGCCAACGACAATGCCAGCGGGATGGCAGGTACGATCGAAGCCGCTCGTGTCCTTAGTCGATTTAAGTTTCCTACAAGCATCATGTATGTAGGTTTGTCAGGCGAAGAACAAGGTTTGTTCGGGGGGCGATTCCTGGCAGAGACGGCCGTGGAGGTAGGCTGGGAGATTGTCGGGGTACTCAACAACGATATGATCGGCAACATCGAGGGCATAGACGGAGTGATCGACAATACAAGTTTTCGGGTATTCTCCGAGCCTACTCCGGTTACGGAAACGGAGCGACAACGCCAGCGCCGCCGGTTTTATGGGGGTGAGGTAGATGGTATCTCGAGGCAATTGGCCCGGTATGTGGCGCGGATGACCTCCACCTACTTCACCAACCTGAAAGCCAATATGATCTATCGGCTCGATCGCTTCGGTCGGGGAGGTCACCACCGTCCGTTCAACGACCAAGGCTTTGCGGGGGTCCGCATTATGGAAACCCACGAGAACTACAACCGGCAGCATCAGGACATCCGGGTAGAGGATGGTATCGAATTCGGCGATGTATTGGAGGGCGTGAATTTTGAGTATGCCGCCAAGTTGACTGGTGTCAATATTATCACTCTGGCCGGTTTGGCCTGGGCGCCCAGAGAGCCCCACAACGTTCGTATCGGGGGGGCAGTCCGCCCTTCTACCCGTTTGCAGTGGGAGCGTCCGGACGACCCGAATTTGGCCGGTTTCAAGATCTATTGGCGAGAGACGACCTCACCCCAATCTTGAAAATGACGACGATCAACGATTTCCAATTCTC
>CAZXIX010000025.1:0-39324 GCA_964640855.1 uncultured Saprospiraceae bacterium | reverse complement strand
GTTTTGTCGGAGACCTCACGGAATTCACCCTGGAGAATGTGGTGATCGATAATTATCTCTTTGGGGTCGCTTCGGTCGGAAAAGATGGAAACGAGAGTTTGGTTGTGTTTCCCGGGGGCATAATTCCCCGGAATTGAGTTTCCTTGAGATCAATCGAGGAATTCCAGGCGGAGAATGACCTTATTTTTCAGGTAATCCTTCTTGGGGTAGGAGAAGGTTCTCCTCTCCTCGTAGATGATCCGGATCTTGCGTCCTTTGAAGGATTCCGGGTTGAAACTCAAGGCATCCGAGCCTTCGAAATATTCGAGCCACAGGAACTTCTGATAGCGGCCGCTGGGATCCTGCACCAGAATCTCAGCCAGCTCTTCGCCGGCGATGCCGACAAAGGTACCTATGTAGGAGCTGGAATAATCAGAAGGGGAGCTGGCTCTTCTGACCGGAGTCTGGCTCACGAGATCTGCCTGAAGAGGGGCTGCTTCGGTGGGCGAAAGGGCAGGAGGTGCAGGCGTCTTATCCGTCCTGTACGCCTGCGGTTCGGTCGGATAGGAAAAAAGGACCGGGCAAGTCCCGTTCATCAGCTCGGTAATCTTTCGCGTGAAATTGCCGATGTCCTGTTGAGTGACCAGCTTGGCAAAACCGGTATCGTTCTTGTGGGTGAGGATGCCTTTCTGAATGCAGTATTCCAATCGGATCTTCCGCTCCTGCAGGGATGCACCCTGCATCTTTTCCTCCGCTGCACAATTGCAAGCGGTAAGGGAAACCTTTTCCGGGAAGCTCTGCGCATTTAAGTAAAGACCCAGCAAAGCCAGATGAATAAGGAGAGTTAATCGCAGCACTATGCTATTTTTGGGCAAGTTAGTGGATTCGCTTATCTGAAACGCTTTGCCCCCTTGCCAATAGTGGATAGAGGCCCATAATTGGCAAAATAGGGTGATTCTCTTTCCATTATTTCCAAATCTACCCTTCTTTTTTGCTTGCTAAGCCGGGCGACCGCCGCTCTGCTCCGCCGATGGGATAAATGGTTGTTTTTGAGAAACCGGAAGCAAGCCCTGGACCGCCAAGTCCCGACCTATGGGCAAAAAAAAGGCCCTCTTGAAGAGGGCCTTTTCCAAAACTGAGGTTTAGACAGATAAGCAATCAGGACGGTTTGCTCTCGGTCGGCTTGCTTCCCAGAAGGATAAACTCGTTGACCACGACCTCGGTGGCATAACGCTTGTTGCCGTCCTTATCCTGATAATCGCGATGGACGAGTTTTCCCCGCACGGCGATCTCCTTGCCTTTGGTCAGCAAGCCACCCATGCGTTCGGCAGTTTTACCCCAACCGACCAGATTGTGCCACTGCGTTTCCGTGCGCTTGTCGCCATTGCTGTCGCGGAAAACCTCATTGGTGGCGATGGAGACTTTGGCGAGCGTGTTCCCGTTATCGAAAGTTTTCACTTCCGGATCTTTGCCCAGGTTACCAATGAGGAGTACGGAGTTTCGGATTTGGTTCATGTTAACTGAAGTTTGTTGGTTTGAAAATTGATTTAAAAAATGACTGTGGTTTAGTTTCACTTATAAGAGGCGTCAAGGGCACTTTTTTCATAAAATTGTGTTAAAATTTTTAATTCAAGACATATAAGATGTTGAAAAACAGGACTTAGTGATTGAATTTATTTTTTGTTTAACTAATCCAATATGAAAAAAGAATTTAATACATGATTGCCGGAGTATGGGTTTTATCCCTGAGTTTCTCGTCCTAGCTTGATCCGACGGGTGTCGATCCGCGCAATGGATGAAAAAAGGATACATTCAGGATGAAACCAATCGACCGGATCATGCGCCCCCAACTTCTCGTTTTTCCCTTTATGCTTTTCCTGTTTTCCTGTCAGACGGATTCGGATCCATCCACTGAGTTCATCCTGATCGACCGGATCATTCTGCATCAGCAAGGAGATACAAAGGACAAGAAAATGGGTTTTTCCGGTTTTGAATTGCCATCCGGAATTCCGGATGACTGGACGCAGCCGCTCAATTTCAAGGACGGTAAGGTTTATTTTCGGGTTTCCTTGCTGGAAAAACCAGATTCGCGGCCGGTTTTCTATCAGATGGGCTTTCAGTGGGAAGGCGGATGCGATGGTCATTATTTCAAAGAAAAACTTCCGGGCAATCAATTGATTTGCATCACCGAACCCGGGCTCTACCAGGCCGAGCAATCTCTGTCCACTTTCTGGGAGCCAGACTGCCAGAGGACGGACTCCATCGACTGGACCCGGAGGGTGGACCGCATGCTGGTCGTCATTGGGGACGATTCCCTCCGCCAAATAGACGATCGATGGGAATTCGGGACGGATATCGTCAGCCTGGACAGCTATTTTCCTTTGAAAGTCCACTTCCAGGCGGTGTTGGTGGCAAAAGGGGAAACCTTTAGCGGTTGGTCAGCGTATCCGATCACCCTGCCCGACCAGCAGCTTGCCTTCTCCAGGCAGGAAATGTACCGGGCCCATGACCGTACCTATATGGGGTTTGGGATAGGGGACATTAACGGAGACGGCTTACCGGATCTTGCCGTCCAGGAGGGGGGATACGGCGGCCCGCTGGCCTGGTTTGAGCAAGACAGCCTGAGCGGTATGTTTGTATACCATTTGGTCGAGGAGGTCAATCCATCCGGTACTCATTTTTCTTCCGGCGATACGGAGGTGGCCGATATCGATGGGGACGGAGATATCGATTTGCTGGGGTTCGAGCATCCCGGAGAATGGCAGTTTGACTATACCGGCGATACCCTCCCCTCAACGTTGTACTGGTACGAAAACCTGGGCGGGGGAACCGCATTTCGAAAACACCGGATCGGGAAGGTTCCCGATTTCGTGAAAGATGTCGAGATCCGGGACTTCAACCGGGACGGCAAGCAGGACCTGGTCACTATAACCTATCGCAACGAACACAATCTATCGGTCTTTCGGCAGGACCAAAAGGAGGACTGGGCTCATGTGGTCGATCGTTCTCTGGAGGGCTTGCACGAGGGCATGGATTGCGGCGACCTGGACGGTGACGGTGATGAAGATATTGCCGCCAATGGCTACTGGATCGAGAACCCCGGCGGCGACCTGACCCTGGATTGGGAAGTCCGGGTTGTGGATTCTCGTTGGTTTACTCAAATCGAGGAACACTGGCGCCGGAATGCCACCAAAACCGTGTGTCGGGATGTTGACCGGGATGGGCGGGCAGAGATCTTCATGGCGCATTCGGAGAAAGCGGGCTATCCCATAGTCTGGTATGATTCCGAAAACCCCAGAAGCGACGGTTGGGAAATGCATCTCATTGCCAAAGGCATGACGGCCGTTCACACCCTGCAACTGGGTGATCTGGACGGTGACGGCGATTGGGATCTGCTGGCCGGGGAAAACGGGGACCATTTCGTCGAAACGGATAACGATCTACGGGAAGTCCGCATTTATTTTAATCGGGGCAGCAATAAATTCTGGGAAGGCTATTCACTGAAAAACGGCGGCCTGTACAACGGGAACCTGTTTGATATGGATAAGGACGGCCGGCTGGATATTTGCGGTCCCGCCGGGCATGAGGGAGATCCTTACTACGTCTGGTTCAATGGCCTGGAATAATCAGGACGGGCGAATAGGGGAAAAGAAATAGATCAGCTATTCCGGCTGGGAGGGCTAAAAAAAGCCCCGTCCCATGATAATGGGTCCGGGGCCGGGTTTTCGGGATTCCGAATGTTTCAGCAGATGTTATCTACGTTATCCTCTGCGTCGTCCAGGGCTTGTCGCCATGCTTCCCTGTCGGCAGCAGGGACGCACTCTTCCACATCTTTCAGGGCGTTGATGTAGTTCCGGTAGGCTTGTTTGAGATTGTCGCAATTCCCCGTCGAAGGATCGGAGGCATAAAGGGTGATTGCATTGTTCACGGCATTAAGCTCCCCTTCTACGGAGTTCAGATAATTGAAATTGGCACCGCAAGCCAGGGGGCTGACCTCCCCGTCGTTGTTGTTGCAGGAGGGAAGCAGAGTCAATGCCAAAGTGATCCCGAGGAAAAAGTTGACCATTCGTTTCATCGTAAACTTGGATTTTTGGATGAGCAATGATTTTTGATCTGTCTGAATGGATTGGGTGAGAGAATTGAGTTTATTTTCAGCTTGTATAACTAAGAGGCGCAATTGAATGGAATTCCATAAAATCTCAAGAGTTTTTTCCTTTTCAGAGGCATGCTTAATGAGGGAAAGATCACGTTTTAGAAGTACAGCATCCGGCTTCCTGCATCCGTGCCATCCTTGGTTGTCGGGCCTTCATGGTCAACGGGCGGAGAGTAAAACGAAGATTTTACCGCGACAGAGCGGGCGATTGATGATGGAAAGACTTTTTTATGCCTGGACTCTTTCGGAGCGGTAAGTAGCACGGAATAAAAGGGAATTGCGTAAAATCAAATTTTAATTTGAAGGACAATTTTTGATCTTATCCCTCTCAAATCTCACCTCCGTCAAGGGGCATTGGATGGGGAAAGCAGGGAAAAAATTGATCTATGGAGAGAATGGAATCTTCCGTTGAGCGCATTACCTGGAAAAGGATCGGACAGGAGATCATGGCTCAACTCCAATTGGAAAAGGGATTGTTTTTTACGATCCGGGATCTGTTGGTCCGGCCCGGACAGGCTATACGATCCATTCTTTTTTCGCAGGAAAGAAATCGATACGTCAAACCGGTAGGATTTCTCATTTTATCGGCTGCTCTCGCCGCTTTTTTCTTTTTGGAATTCAGCGATGTAGATAGCTATTTCAAGGAAGCCTTTCGGGAAGGTTTCGAAGCGGGTTATGGGGCTTCCGACGAAGGAGAACTTGATGAGAAAACCAGGGATGAGGTTGCCCGGGAAGCTCAAAAGATCAACTACGTATCGACCAAATACTTCAACCTGTTGATCCTGCTCAACTTGCCCGTCTATGCTTTTTTTACCTGGTTGTTCTTCCGAAAGGAGGGGTTTTTCTATACGGAGCATATTGTGTTGAATATGTATCTCATCGGCATTCAGAATCTATTCTTTGTCCCGATAGCTCCCTATGTTTATTCGGTCAAGACGTTGAATATCCTGTATTTGGTGGTTTCTTTCGGATACCAGTTTTTTTTCTATTACCGATTGTTCACCCGATATCCGTCGGGGCGACGCATTCTGAACAGTCTCCTGAGTTTTGCATTCGGCACGTTGGGCTATGTGCTGGTCCTGTTTGTCGGGGCCATCCTGGTCATTCTCTTCCTTCCTGTGAATTTGCCGTCTTGAATCAGGCTGGCACTTTTTCGAAGCGTTTCTGGTATTGGGTGGGCGTACAGCCCATTTCGGATTTGAAAGTCCGGTTGAAGTGAGAAAGGTTGAAGAAACCGCTGTCGGCGGCCGCCTGATTTACGGGCAGTCCTTCGTCCAGGAGTTGGCAGGCCTGGTCGATCCGGAAAGCCTGCAGAAAGGAGGTGAAGGTTCGGCCGTTACACTTTTTGAAAAAGCGGCAAAAAGCCGGGAGCGAAAGATGCACGGCCTGGGCCGCGTCGTGGGTGCTGATGTCTTCCTGGTAGCGCTCGGCCACCAGTTGGTAAATGACCTGGAGCCGGGCATCCCGGTGAGCGGGCGAACTGGCCAGAGCCTTGATGTATTCGACGTCGGTCGCCTGGGCGAGGATCTGCAGGATGTGGGTGAGATAGATCCATCGGTCCATGGCATCGGCTCCGGGCAGGCGCTTCAGGTAGGTTTCCACCGCCCGCTGGGTCGTTTCGCCAAAAACTACGGCAGCAACCGGTTGTTTGAAGAACTGAAGAATGGATTGATACTCAGGCAGGCGAGGAAGAACATCGGTTGCAAAGTCTTCCCGCATTTGAAGGACATACTGATCCGGAGCATGGGTGGCGCCATAGGAGTAGCTCATGTGGGGAACGTTGCTGTTGATCCAGACCAGTTCCCCGGTTTCGTACCGGCCGATGTGATTTCCGATGTAACGCTGACCGGGCCCGTGGGGAATGAAAACGATCTCGCTTTCCGGATGAAAATGCCAGTATTCGCTGCTATCTTCCATTTTTTCGAAGTGGATGAAATGGAAGGACTGATCCGGGTTGGTTTTGATGAATTCCCGTAATGCTTGCATGTTTTCCGGTTAATTTGGGTGACTGGGAATACGCTTTCCGGAAGCCGGGTCCTGAACCCCAGCTGATCCGCGAGCAAGCTAACCAGTATGCAGCAATGTACAACTCCCGGGCCACTTTGGTTCGGATTAGGTTAAAATAGTATCGGTATTGGGTAAAGATGTATTAATGGGTTCTGATTTCTGCCTTCTAATTTTGGGTGCATGTTGGGGCATTTAAACACCTTTGTCCGCCATCCGGCGGCCCGGGCTGCCGGCCTGGTCTTTGGTCTGAACAGCCTGGCGGGTGGTACCTGGGCCGTGGTGATTCCCTACGTCAAGGATAGTTTGCACCTCAGCGAAGCCGGTTTGGGACTCGTACTTCTGTTTATGCCCGCCGGCATCCTCATCGCCAATCCCCTCACGGCCTGGCTGATGCAGAAGCTGGACTTACGCCGGCCCATGATCCTGGGGACCAGCCTATTCCTCATTTCCATGGGGTTGTTGCCCATGATGCCCACGGTAAGCCTGCTCGCTTTGAACCTGTTTCTGGCCGGGATGATGGCTTCGCCTATGGGAATAACCATGAATACCCTGGCCAACGAGATCGAACAGGAAGACGGGGTCAAGATCATGTCCACCTGCCATGGCATGTACAGCCTGGGCGCTTTGGTGGGCGCTGCGGTTTTTCAGCTCGGATTGGCCCTGGGACTGCACCCGGCTCTTCATTTTGGACTCCTGATGGGGGGCAGTCTGCTGTTGGTACCCTTTATATCGCTGTCTGTTGGCGATCGGTATCAGCCCGAACGAAAGCAAGGCCAAAAAGTATTCCGGTGGCCAAACAGGGACATGTGGATCATGATCCTGGTGGCCTTCCCGCTTCTGATGTCGGAGGGCGTCGTATTCGACTGGAGCGCCGTTTATCTGCGCGATTACACGGCGGCTAGTGACCAACTGGCGGGACTGGGCTTTGTCGGGTTTTCGCTGGCTATGACCCTGGGGCGCTTTTCCGGAGATGCCATCCTGCATGGGTTGAGCGGCAGAAAGGTGGTTTTTCGAGGCGGCATGACCATTGCTGCGGGATTTCTGCTGCTGGCGTCCGTACCCTCTCCCTTACCGGTGATCAGCGGTTTCACACTGGTCGGCCTGGGAGCCTTTCTGATCGCTCCGGTCCTTTTCGGAGCGGCTGCCCGCAGCCCGGGTTACGCGCCCGGTGCCGGATTGGCTATTTTTGTCACCTTTACCTTTACCGCTTTCATTACAGGGCCGCCGCTGGTCGGACTGGTCGCGGAGGCGCTGGGATTGCACGTGGCCCTTGGGCTGGTGGGCGGGGCTGCCTTGCTGGCGGCTCTGGGGTCTTTGAAACTTCCCAGGTTATAAAGAAGAAAGATGGAAAAATGGAAAGTGCTGGAAGAGGAAGACGTATCGCCCTCTTCCTGGTATGTGGTCAAGCGACATACGGTAGCCTTGCCTAACGGGAAGGTGGTGGCTGATTATTATGTGTCGGTCGTACCGGATATCGCCATGGTATTGCCGATCACCCGGGAAGGAAAGATCGTTTTGGTCCGGCAATACAAACACGGCGTCCGGGAGGTGATCACGGAGCTCCCGGGCGGCATGGCCAAGCCCGGTCAAAGCGTTGAAGAAGCAGCTCTGGCCGAGTTGGAGGAGGAGACCGGTATTCGCACCACCCTTCAGAATCTGCAGCCCCTGGGCAAACTGGCCAACTCGTCCACCAAATCTAATAGCGTCACGCAGTGCTTTCTGGCCGCGGGTCTGGAATTCAACTCCCGGCAGAGTCTGGATGATACCGAAGAAATTGAGATCCTGCTGCGCACGCCCGAGGAAGCCATTCAGATGGTTTTGGGAGGCGAGATCTGGGTCAGTGATTCAGCCGGTTTTTTGTTGAAATGGTGGATGGGCGAATTCCAGGAAAGATAATAATGCCCCCAGGCCGGTTCAGTCGGTGGCCGCCTTTTCCTTATTTCGGTAAATAAGCCGGGCGACACCCACAAATACCATCGTCAAGGTTCCGGAAATTACCCAGTCTATTCCCGGCTCTAAATCCGCCAGCCCCCCAATAAGTATTCCCGCCAGCCATCCGCACATACCCCAGAACAGATACTTGGGCTTGCCCCCTACCACGTAGCCCAACGCGATACCCAGAAGAACCAATATAATGGCTCCTTCCTCCAGGGTTTCAAAAAACTCAGAGGTGTATTGAGAAAAGAAAAAAATAAACTCGGTAAGGATGAAACCCAGAAAAGCCCAGGCCACATAGGGTAGGGCACTTTGTAATTTGGATTTTTCGGGATGTTGATCTTGGGTCCCTGTCTCTGTCCGCAGAGATTTTCTTTTTCCTATGAAGGCAAATAAGGGGAGTACGATCAGCGGTAGCAAATAGAAAAATCCAAAGGTCATCATGGGCCTCCGTTTTACCTTAATTATAATCCAAGGAATGTAAAACTAAGCAGGTTCAGGATCACTGCGATTCCCAGGCCCCAATAGAACCATCTCCTGGCCGTAGGGTCGTCGCCGGCTATTAACCCTGCGACCAATCCAGCCAGGAGCGTGCAAAATAGCATAGGGAGTTTGCCGTAATCCATCAAGTAATTCATAGTAGAAACAGGGCGGCTGTAGCTTAAGAATGCTATAAAGCCTATAAGGTAGAGGGCCACGATTCCAAAGTAAAGCATACCGGGCCAGCGTTCTTTCAGCGCGAAAGAGATTTTCTCAGACGACTCCTCCGGGCTTGTGTCCCCAGGATCGGGGATGAGATATGGGGTGTCGGTCTTCTCCGAGGGAGGCTCTTTGCTATGGGAAGCTTTTTCTTTTACCGGAGCAGAAGGCTGGGTGGCGGTATCCGTATCGACCAGGGATTGGGCCGTTTTTGGATCTTTCGATTCCGGTTTCTCCGCTTTGGCCCATTCGGGCTGAATTTTCTGGTAGCGCCTTACAAGTTCATCGATCTCCTCTGCTACAATGGCCGTCAGTTCCCGGCGTTTTCGAATCTTTCTGAGAAGGACGACGACATCTTTCCTGGATTCGGGATCTTCCTTGGCAACCCGCTTCAGATCAAAAACCAGGGAGCTCTGTTTTTCAAAAGTCAATGGATTGGGTCCGTCTATCACATCGATCAGGCTTCCCAGATAGCTGACGGGCACATCGGGCGGATCGGGCAGGGGATCCGGCAAAGGTTTGGGCGGAGGCACTTTATTGAGCGCCCGGGCCAGGCGAAAGGCGGCTTCCCGGTCCGCATTTAGGTATTCTACGAACTGGATCTGCGACAAGGCTGTGGGAAGGAGGTGGGTGGAGACCTGATCCGAGATCAGGACCGGCAAAACGGGTTTGCCCAGGCTGGCTGCATAGCTGTACTCCCGTTTACAAGCGACTGAGTTGAGAGATTCCGGACCCAATACAAAGACAAAAATATCGCATTTTCGAATCGTTTGGAGGATCTGATCCCACCAGCGTTGCCCTCCACTCAACTCTTTATCCACCCAGGGTTCATGGCCCAGTGCGTCGAGGTCCGTGACCAGAGAATGGGCTATGCTGGCGTCCTGGCGGTTGTAGCTGACGAATATTTTGGCCATATCGAATTTTAGGTGTTCCCATTGAACTATAGGTAAAATAAAATAAATCGACTAGGATTTAAAGCCCGACTGCCTGGAAGCCCGATCCATAAGACCCCGCAAAGGCCGGCCTTACCTTGATCTAATGCCTTTCGGATACCAGCACAGGTAGGATTTAAGAGCGAAGCTGCCTGGTGGGGCTCTTCCTTATTTCTTCGCAAACAGGCGGGATTATCAAGAGAAGACTTGTCTGCCAGCTCTCCAAGAAATCGGGGCCGGCACTGAAATTTTCCTCAATTTTGCCCAATCTTACGCCTCGATCCAAAAAATCCGATTATGAATAAAATGAGTAAGATATTACCGCTTCCCGTTTTGCTCTTTGCATTCCTGCTGACGGGTTGTCTGGAAGAGGATGGCGATTCCGGAAGGTTCAGCCTGGAGGGGCAGGTCAACCTGTTCGATGACGGACAGAACTCTATTGCCAACGATAGCATGGCTGTCACGCTGGGAGGGTCCCTGCCGATCCTATCCGATACGACCTTGTCCGACGGGTCTTTCCAGATAGAGGATATCCGCACCGGGGTTTACACCCTTATTTTTGAGAAAGAGGGATACGGGATCCGGCGGATCTACAACGTACCGGTGGGCATCAGCGGAGCGCCTCTGCCGGAGGACCTTTCCAGCATTCGGTTGGGCCAGAGATCAACAACGGTAACGACGAGTATTCGCGACAGCATAGTCGGGGGAGACATATTCCTGATCATTGGGGTGGAGCCGGCAGGAAACCCCAATCGGCCTCGCTACGTTCGGGTATTCATCAATAATCTCGGTAATGCAGGTCCGGAGAACTACCTGGCCTTCAGCAACGTGCTGGAGACGCAATCCGGGGAACTCATCTTTTCACTGAACCGCGATGAATTGCTGGATATCGGCTTTCAAGAGGGCCAAACCGCTTATGCACGGGCTTACGGGGAGTCCTTCTACGCCAACGATTATATTAATCCCAACCTGGACAGGCGGGTTTTTCCCAACCTCAATCCGAATGCGGCGAACTCGATTTTTTTTCTGGTTCCCTAGTGGATGGGCTGTGTGGCTTAAGGATCACCCGATCAGCCTCTTTCCGCTGAGTTCATCGTCCATGAAAAGCAGTTGGAGTCGATCGTTGTACTCCGCATTCAGAACGAACGGCCTTTCCTGGGCCACCATCTGGTAGATCCACCAATCGGTAGGAGGAGTATCCAATGTCTCCAGTTCGGGGAAGGGGACCCAAAAGAAGGTTCCTTCCGGGCTGGGCGGCGGCTGTACCCGGGCTACATCGCTGAGATAAATGTGGCAGGTCCAGTTGTAGGAGGTAGGTGAGCTTTCGACGAGTACCCCGCAAAAAGTGAGGTCCTCCAAAACGATCCCAGTCTCTTCCCGGGTTTCGCGCCGGGCTGCTTTGACCGGGCTTTCGTAGGGTTCCAGTTTGCCGCCAACGGGAACAAATTTTCCCCGATTGGGCTCCCGCGCCCTCTGGATCAGAAGAAAATGGTCTTCGTGGCGCAGAATGACCATGGCAGCGTGGCGTTTCAGACCGATGGGAAATTCCATGAAGAAGAATTGGAAGTTGGAAAAAAGGATGGTATCCCCTCCTGATTTTCAATCTATGCGAATGGAAAACCAAATATTTACTTTTTCAAAGAAAAGTCCTACTTTTGCAATCCATTTGAAAGGTAGAAAGCAGCGAAGCATGAAAAAAGATATCCATCCCGATAATTACCGGCTGGTCGTTTTCCAGGATTTGTCCACAGGAGACCAGTTTCTTACCCGTTCCTGTGCTCTCTCCAGAGAGACTACTCAGTACGAGGACGGCAACGAGTACCCCTTGATCAAGGTCGAGATCTCGAGTTATTCTCATCCTTTTTTCACGGGTAAAATGAAGTTTGTTGACTCGGCTGGCCGGATCGACAAGTTCAACAAGAAATTTTCCAAGTCCAAATACGCCAAAAAGTAATCTTTTGGCACATTAGATTCCTTCAAAAGTCCCCTTCGGAAACGGAAGGGACTTTTTTTGTTAGTCACCTTTTACCCACGCTAGTTTCATGCACATCATTCTTTTTGACGACGAAACGAGGGATCGACTCTTGCCCCTTACTTTCACCCGCCCGGTGGCAGAATTGCGCATGGGAGCCCTGACCATTTCCGAAAAATGGCGTCTGGCTTTTCCCGATGCTGAGCTCTCTTACATTACCCAGGATTATCTCGCTGGAAAATACCCTATCGAATTTGGTTCGGAGAACCTGGTGATCAACGGATCGGCCCTGCCTTCCGTGCAACTGGTCACTCTGCTTCGTCAAATGGACCTCAACGAGGCCTTTTTGCTGAACGAAGAGCTCATCGCAGCCAAGCTGGATGAAAGGCAGTTTGAGCGATTGATCAACGATGCAGATATTCAGGAGCTGAAAGGATTTGATCTGGAAGGGACGGACTTTATTAAGGTCAATCATATCTGGGATTTATTTTTACATAACCATCGGGCCATCGAAGAAGATGTGGAGCGCCTGCTTACTGGTGCGGGGCTGGCTAAGCCCAGCCCAACCAACCGGTTGCTGGGGGAAAACCAGGTTTTTATCGAAGAGGGTGCTCGAGTAGAATGCTCGATCCTGAACGCTGAACAAGGGCCGATCTACGTTGCGAGCGGAGCTGAAGTTATGGAGGGATGCATGCTTCGGGGGCCGCTGGTCATAGGCGAAAGCGCCCGGGTGAAAATGGGAGCGAAAATATATGGAGGCACCACGATCGGCCCGCATTGTACGGCCGGCGGGGAGATCAAAAACGCCATTCTGTACGGCAACACCAACAAGGGCCATGAAGGATACTTGGGTAATTCTGTGTTGGGGGAATGGTGCAATATCGCCGCCGACACCAATACCAGTAATTTGAAAAACAATTATGCAGAGGTCAAACTCTGGGATTATGCCACGGAGACGTTTCAGCCGACGGGTCAGCAATTCTGCGGACTTTTCATGGGAGACCACTCCAAATGCGGAATCAATACCATGTTCAATACCGGAACGACGGTTGGGGTCTCTGCCAATATTTTCGGATCGGGCTTTCCCCGCAATTTTCTGCCTTCTTTCTCCTGGGGAGGGCGAAAAGGGCTGACCACCTATCGGACCGACAAGGCTTTTGAAACAGCCGAGCGCGTGATGAATCGCCGCGGGCTGGAGCTCAGTATTGAGGATCGTTTGATCCTGCTTCGTATTTTTGAGGATACGGCAAGTTTCCGCAACTGGGAATAACATTACCATGAGCGTTCCGATCTGGAAAAAAGGTCTGAGCTATCTGTCCGACATTACGATCGAAGAAACTCAATCTCCTTTCAATCCCTATTTGCGCGTTAGTCTCAGTCGGGGAAGGTTCATGCTATCCACCCAGGGGGCCATTTATTCGTTCAGCGATCTGTACACCAATTTTCAGTTCGCCTTTCGCGCACTGGATTTCTCCCGACTATCGGGCCATGAGGTACTGCTCCTGGGGCTGGGCCTGGGAAGCATTCCCGATATGCTGGAAAAACGCTTCCGGAAGTCCTACCGCTACACCGCCGTTGAAATCGACGAAACCGTAAGCTGGCTGGCTCATCATTACGTCCTTCAAGACCTTCGCTCCCCCATCGAGATCATCACGACCGATGCCCTCACATTTGTTCAGCAATCCGGGCGGACCTTCGATTTGATCTGTATGGATATTTTTCAGGATGACCGGATACCCAGCGCCTTCGAGACTCATATCTTTCTGGAAAACGCCAGGCAAAGGCTTTCTGCAGGCGGATTGCTTATGTACAATCGCCTGTCCATGACGGCCGAGGACAAGAAAAAGACGCGATCCTTTTTCGAGGAGGTATTTCTGAAGGTATTTCCAGAGGGAGGATTCTACGACGCGCGAACCAACTGGGTATTGACCAACCGACCGGATTGGTTCAGGGGGGCCCAAAAGCGGTAGGGCAGGGGCCTCTTACCCGCTCAATCGCTCGACTCCAGAATGAACAGATCGATCCGCCAAAGATGGAAAAGGGTGAAAACCAAAAGGAGGGCAGCCGATAGGGAAATCCCGATTCCGACACCGGCCAAGAAGCCATCGGTGATCACCACGGCTATCAATGAAGTCAAGATGCCCAGCCCGATCAGGAAAAGTTCCATTTGCCTGCTTTTCCGAAGCAGCACCAGGCGATCTTCCAGTACGGCCACCTCTTGCTGGCAGACCAACTCCGGATTAAGTTCGAGTAGTTTCGGGTCGAGGGGGTTTTGCGAAAGCCTTCTCAAGGCCTGCACGGCTTTCCAGAGGCCTACTACGGCTACGGATGCGACTCCGGTCGCCAAGCCTGCACTTATGTTCTTTTGCCAAAAGAACCAGATGATGACCACCAGCAGGATGATCGCCCCTGAAAGGATCAACAAAAGAAGAGCGTTTCGCTTTTCCTGCCGACGAAATACAGTGATTCGATTTTTGCTTTCAGAAAGAGGTTTCATGTATGCCTGAACATAAGAGCCTAAAATAGGCATTCTTCACGTCGGGTAAAAAAAGAAAGCGGCTCTCCACAAGGAAAGCCGCCTGCTTTTATTTTCGCTTTGTGGCTGAGCACCCAGGCTATTGGCTACTTCCCTTAATTGCTCCAGGGAGGGGAGAGATCATTCATCCGCGCATAAGCGATCAGCTGCCCTTTGTGTTCTCCACCGTGCTCCAGTATGAGCATGAGGGTCGCCCGCTTCGAAAATTCACCGAAGGGAAAAGTTACCCTTTCTCCGTATTCGGGATCCGGAATTTCGGAGATGTTCTTATTGACAAATGCAAAGGATTCTTTGACGATCTCTATCGTTTGGGCTTTGTCAGCCTCCATTTTGTCAAGCCCCATGTAGTCCATTTCTTTTTCGGGCTGAAAACCCATTTGCATCATGGCCATGTAGTTGACCTGGGCAACGTGAAGTAGGGTTTCTTTGACGGATCGGATGCCCTCCGAGGGGCACCAGTCGTACTTTTCCGCCGGAAAAACTTCTGCCAGTTGCAAAATTCGATTCTCATTGAAGGCCAAAAAGCCCGTAAGGTTGCTTTCGAAGTTGGATTCTTGTCCAACGCTCAAAAGAGGTAAAGAACAAACGAGAAGTAAAAGGAAAAATCTCATTGGAAATCAGGTTTTGGCGAATTAGGAAAACAGTTCGGGCCGATAAATAGATTCTACTGCCTGGCTTTTGGATCCGAAAAGTTTCTCATCCCCTGGAAATCGAGATCCTGTCAGCCGGAACGGGCTGCTGCAAAAAAAAAGATGCCCCGGGCGGCAAACTAATGGGGAGGGAACGGGTTAAAATTGTGTAGGTACATTAATTGTCAAAACACAAAATAATCGTCATGACTTACAAGCAACGCGCCGAAGACATTTACAACAAGTTGGGACAGGGTCAATTGCTCGAAGCATTTGACCAGTATTATGCGGAAGAGGTCGTAATGACCGAGCCCCGCGGTACGCGGGAGGGCAAAAAGTCTTGCCGGGAGTACGAAGCCCAATTCCTGAATTCCATCCAGGAGTTCCACGGTTTGGACGTCAAGAGCATTACAGCGGATGAAGAGGCAGGTATCACGACCGTTGAATCCGCAATGGACGTAACCTTTAAGGACGGTAATCGCGCCAACATGGAGCAGGTAGCTGTCCAGCGCTGGGAAGGCGACAAGATCGTACACGAACGCTTCTACTATCAGAACTAGAAGAGGCTTTCAGCTTCGAAATCACCCAGGAAAACAGCAGGTCGTTTCTCCGTGAAGCGGCCTGTTTTTTCGTCGGGTAGCCGGCGGGGGCCTGTGTTATGTATTTGCTCCCTACCTTCTCAAGACTTTGAAAGCGATGTTTCGGCCCTGTTTCTGGAAGATGGCCAGATTGATCCAACAGAGGGCCAACTGCTCCAGCAACTTGACCTGTTCGGCATTCCCGAAGTCGTGACAATTTCCGAAACCGGCATCCAGTGCCAGTTGGCGGACCGCTTCTTTGGCACGGCTACTGTTCCCTGCCATGAACATGTCAATCCCTTTCCCTTCATAGATCGGGTCGGCCATATTTTCAAAACCGGTAGAATTGAAGCATTTCACCACTTCCGCATCCGTGAGTGCCTGGAAGGCATGAAAAGCGGTCGGGTAGGGCCCGGATGGCGGACCGATGGAATTGGTGGAGTCGATCAGGATTTTTCCTGACAAATCTCCCAGCTTCGAAGCGAGATTCGGGGCCTCGCGGGCCGGGATGGCTACCAGGATTACCTCCGATTGCTGAGCCGCCTCCGGGATGCTAACCGACTCCACTTTATCCAACTGCGTCAGAGCCTTCACCTTATTGCTTTGGGGGTCGCGCGCTCCAATGCGGATCTGATGGCCTTTGCCTGCCCAGTTTCGGGCCAATGCTCCTCCTACGTTTCCGTGACCTATGATCCCGATTTGCATATCCCGGTTTTTGTTCGTCAAAGAAGATAGAAAGAATCGGGAACTAGCGGGAGGAATTTAAAAAGGAGGAGTATGTAGACTCCCCCTGAAGGATTTGGGTTTTGCGCTGAAGAACAGGCTACATGGCCGAGTAGAAAAACTGCTCTTTAACGACTTTTCCGTCCTGTACCTCATAGACGCCGATTTCATCGAGTGTCATACGCTGATTATCCATCGGTTTGGAGGTAACATCGTACTTGAAATGAACGGCAAAGTGGCCGGGACTCACCAAGGGGTCCCCGATTTCTACGGAATGGACCTCGTGATTTTCCCCCCACCACTGATTTCGACCCAGGATGGTGTCCATACCCTGGAATTCCTGCTTGCCCTGTGGGTCCGGCATGGCTTCGATGGTTTTGCAATCCTGGTGATACAGGTTTTGAATGGCCTCCTGATTCTTGCCTTTCCGGCAGAGATCCACCAGTTGTTGAGCGACTTCTCGGGTTGTCATGAAGATGGTTTGTAATGGATAATAAGGTTTGAATGCCGCTATAATTTAAAACAAATTGTTTTACATGTCAAGTAAAAGGATTATTTTAGTGGCAATCGAAATGAACGCAGAAGGCTTCCGGCCGGGAAAAGCGGGAAGCCTTCCCGAAACCTAAACCAACCTATACGAAAATGGAAAAAGGAGATCTTTTCTTTCACGCGGCACCCATTTTCGCCGTACCGGACGTCCGCGCAGCAGCTGAATTTTATCGCGATAATCTGGGGTTCACCATTGAATTCCTTTGGGAAGATCCACCCAGCTACGGTGTCCTTCGGCGGGGCGAAGGGGTTTCGATCCATCTCGTGTCACAACCTTCCCCGCGCCCGAGTTTTCTTTATGTATTTGTGCATGATGTGGACCTGATTTACGCAGAATGGGCCGCAAAGGAGGTTGAGATCATTCATCCCATCGGCGACCGCGACTACGGCATGCGGGATTTTGATGTGCAGGACCCCTGGGGAAACCGCCTGACGATCGGTCAGGGATCGGAAGATGAGGAGGGGTAAGGACATTGTTTTTTTCCAAAAAAAAGAGCCCACCTCCAGAGAATCAGAGCGTGGGCTTCCGTACACCGAGTAACCCTAAAATCTATTCTTAAAGCCAACGGATTCAGGTCCGATGACGTGTCATTTCTTGAAGGGGATGTGTTGACAGCCCCTCGATTCCGTGCTAAAAAAACCCTTCCGACCCTCGCCAAGAAGTTGGATACCAGCCGGCCCCCATTGCATGGGATTAAAAAATGTAGTAGTCGATGAGAACAGGAAAGCTGTTCCATCATTTTCAATCAGATCGGGGAAGCCAACATCCAAAAGGGGGCTCCTCAGTCTGGGCGGAAAGGTTCTAACATTACTGTAGCACGATTTTATCGCGAAGAATGCTCTGCTGCATTCCGGAGCGAATACATTTTGATAATGCCGGCCGGGTCTTAGGCATTCCCATCCGGCAGATGTAATCGGTTAAATCGGCTTTTGGAAAGAAGGGGGGTTGAATAGACAGTTCTAATGTATAGAAAGCAGGCTTCCGATGAATCCCGGTTCTACTGATCGGGGGCGAAGTCGCCGTAAATGGGTGATCTGGTAGAGAAAACGCGCTAAAATGCCAGAATACGGACTGGTAATATCTACCTATTTTATGGTACTTTTCACCTAATCGCCTCACCATTTCCACCCTACTGTGGTCTGAAGGGCATAGTCCAACTGATTCCGGGAGCGACTGTCAAAGTTCAGGGTGCCACCAAATTGCACGAAGAAATCCAGAGGCAGATCGTAGGCCAGGTCGAGCGAAATATCCGTACGCACGCGTCCAAACAACGAAAGGCTGGGATAGAAGACGGCTCGGGCGGTCAGGCTGAAGTCTTTGATGTCAAACAGGTTGAGATCGCCTCCCAAAAACAGCTCGAAGCTGGTACTTTGGTCCTGAACAGGCTGGGGGGACGTATCCGTACTATCGATTACGGAAACGGCTTCCAGGTTGACGTTAAAGCCGGAGTTGACTGTGAGGATGGAACGGTTGGAATGGATCAGGAATTTTCCCACTCCCAACCGGGCCGAGATCCGCCAATCCAGATCCAATTCCGAACTGCTTAGGAAATTGAATTGGGGGTTCAAATACCAATCCCTGCCTAACAAATAGCGCAGCGACAGGTCCGCTTCGGCCCTTCGTACATTGTTGGCATTATCCCTATAAGAGAGTAATCCATTGAAGTTGCTACCTACGCTCCATTTCTCTCCGGTATAGCCGATATAACTCCTCAAGCTGAACTGAATCTGGTTCTCTCCTTTAGACAGGGTTGTGCCGAAGGCAATGGATGCATCGATCCGGTTCCTGAAAGCGGGCTGGAATTTTTGCAAATGGACGATGCGATTCATGCGGACCAATCGTTCGGCCCTGAGAGCGTGCAACCTTACCTCTTTCTCGTTCAGGCTTTCCAGTTTCCCGTTGAACAGCGAGCCGTCTGAAAGGCTGACCAGAAACTGGCTCTGGCTGAATACCTGGCGCACCTTCCGCCATTTAATCCGGAAGTTTTTGGCGCTGTAGTCCGTCCCAAGGGTCAATTCCCCTTTATCCAATCCCTTGATCTCCCCGATCAGCACCTCGCCCGTCTTCAAAACAATGGAATCGACCTGGGCCGCTCCCTGAAGAGCGATCAGGCTGGTTAAGATCAAAAGGACCGATTTCTGGAATGGCATGCCCTGAGAAGCAAATTCTTGGTCAAAAGTAGGGTAAAAAGGTAAGGAAAGTAGGCCGTAGCCCTGCTCCTCAAAAGTCTGGCCCGGAAATTCCATCCGGTCTGCTGCCCGGGAAAACCGGCTATCGAATGGTCGGGGGCGAAAGGCCAGATGGATAATTTCGACAAAAATAGCCCTGCCGGGAAGGGCAGGGCTTCTTGCGGTCGTGTTGATTTTTTAGCGGGCCAATCGCTACCGGAAAAGGGATCAACCTGTCTTTGCCGGACTCAGGCCCAGCTCGGCTATCTGGGGTTGAACACCAGCATTTGGTCTCCTTCCACCTCCAGCAAAAGCGTGTTGTTTTCAATCTTCATGGATTGGACCTTTTCCATCATACTGAGGAAAGTGGTCTCCATTTGATTGACGGCCTCATCTGCGCACATCTTGCGCGTGGATCCCATCTGCCCAAACCGGTAGGGTTCGGAATCCTCTTTTATGCTGCCGAAATAATTGTTGCAAGCGGCCAGGCCGGATACCTTTCCTTCCTTGAGATCCATCCGAAGCGTTACCTCGATTCCTTCTCCGACAGGCATCAAGGCATCTTTGGGACCATAAGAACTAAGTTGCCAGGTTTTCAAGGGATCCTGGGTCTCGGTTGCGGTTTCTGCCTCCGACTCGGAAGTGGCAGGATCTTTTTGATTCGAATCCGACCCGCCTCCGCCACAAGCAGATAACAAGCTCAGTAAAACAAACGATAGAAAAATGGAGCGCATAATTTGGGTTTTGGAATGTGATGAAAACAAATATTGCAGTTCTTCAACCTGTATTTGAGAACAAAGTGTTTTTTCCTCCGCTTATTTGCGGTAGTAATTCTCAGAATGCGATCAGCCGAAAATTTCTGGCCCGAAATTAGGTTAAAAGCTCCGTTTTCACGTTGATAAAGAACTGATTAATCCTTTTCAATATTCAATTTTTCTCACATGAAAATGAACACCTTCTTTTTGGCCCTGCTGTTGGGTGCGGTCCTGAGTTGTACCCAGAACGGCAAGATGAGCCTGGAGACCCAAACGGACGCCAACGGCTACATTTATGAGTATGTCCCCGGCGATAAATCCGATACCCGGATCTATACCCTGGAGAACGGCTTGAAGGTCTATCTGAGCCCGAATGACAGGCAGCCTCGCATACAGGCCCTGATGCCCATCAAAGCCGGCGGAAAATACGATCCGGCCAACTCCACTGGCCTGGCCCATTATTTGGAACACATGATGTTCAAGGGTACTTCAGACTTTGGCACCAAGGACTGGGAATCCGAAAAAGTCTACCTCGATTCCATCGAAATGATGTTTGAAACCTACCGCGGATTGGCGGACCCGGAGGAAAGGAAAGCCTATTATGCCAAAATCGATGCGGTTTCGAATGAGGCTTCCCGATTCGCCATCGCCAACGAATACGACAAGATGATGTCCCTCATCGGTTCGCAGGGCACCAATGCCTATACGACGACTGACCGGACCGTATATATGGAGAACGTTCCCTCCAATCAACTGGAAAACTTCCTGGAGATCCAGGCCAATCGCTTCAGCATGATCGTCAACCGGCTTTTCCACACGGAACTGGAGGCCGTTTACGAGGAAAAAAATCGCAGTCTGGATAACGACAGTTGGAAAGCCTACGAAAACCTCTATGCCCAGATGTTCAAAGGCCATCCCTACGGCGAGCAAACCGTGATCGGCACCATTGAGCACCTCAAAAATCCCTCCATCAGCGATATCAATGCCTATTTCGAAAAATACTACGTCCCGGACAACATGGCCATTTGCTTATCCGGTGAGTTGGACCCGGAAGAGACGATCCGTTTGGTGGACCAATATTTCGGGCCCATTCCCGCGAGCGGCATAGAGGAGTACCAACCCATCGTTGCGGAGCCCAAGGAAACCCTGTCTATGGATACCGTGTACGGGCCGAATCCGGCTTTTGTCCAGTTTGCTTACCGGGCGCCGGGCACCTCCAGCCCCGACTTCATCAAGCTGGAGGTGGTCGACTACCTCCTGGCCAACAGTCTGGCCGGTCTGATCGACCTCAATCTGGTACAGCAACAAAAGATTCTGAGCGGCTACTCCTACGTGGACAACATGAACGATTATTCGCTGCACATTTTTGAGGGCCGGCCCCGCGAGGGACAATCGCTGGAAGAGGTTCGTGATCTTCTTCTGGGGGAGATTGAAAAGATCAAGGCGGGAGACTTTGAAGACTGGCTGGTCAAGGCAGTGGTCAATGATTTCAAGAAATCGCAGATGAGCCAGCTGGAAAGCGATTACGCCCGTGCCAATGCGATGGTCATGGCCTTTACCAATGAAATCCCTTGGGATCGGTACATTTCCCGGATCGATGCCATGGAAAAATTGACCAAGGAGGATATTGTATCCTTCGCCAATGAATGGTATCAGGAAAATTACGGCTTGGTCTATAAGGTCGAGGGAGAGGACCCCAACAAGATTCAGGTCGAAAAGCCCTCGATCACCAAGGTCGACGTGGATCGGGATTCCCAATCGGAATTTGCCTCCCGGATCGAGGGCCGGGAAGTGCCCTCCATCGAGCCCAAGTTTGTCCGGTACGAAGAAGAGATCCAGCAGGCGGATTTGAAAGGAAAGGTACCCTTGTTGTATCACCAAAACGACCGCAATTCGCTCTTCTATCTGACCTATTTGTTCGACTACGGAACCAACGAGGACCCCGCCATCGGGATCGCCCTCGAATACCTGGAATACCTGGGGACTTCCGAAAGGCCGTCCGAAGAAATCAAAAAGGAATTTTACCGCCTGGGCTGTGGCTTCAACGTTTTCTCCGCCAATGAGCGGATCTATATTCAGCTCAACGGGCTGGACGAGAACATGGACAAGGGCATCGCCTTACTGGAATCGCTTCTGCAAGATCCGCAGCCCAACGAAGAAGTGCTTCGGAATATGGTTTCCGATATGCATAAGGCCCGTTCGGATGCCAAGAAAGACAAGGGGACCATCCTTTGGCAAGGATTGATGAACTATTCCCGCTACGGAGCGGAATCCCCTTTCACCAACGTGCTTTCCAATGACCAACTGGATGCTCTGACCCCTCAGCCGCTGCTCGATCGGATTTCCGGCCTCCTCAACACGGAGCACCGGATCCTGTACTACGGCCCACGGGATCTGAACGAGACCGTAGCCGCGTTGGAAAGAGATCATTTTATCCCTGAAAAACTGAACCCGGTGCCGGCGGAAAAAGAATTTGCAGAGCTGGACAATGCCGACCCCAAGGTCTTCTTCACGCACTACGATATGGTCCAGGCAGAGATCCTTTTCCAAAGCCAGGGTCAGAAATACGATCCGGAGCTTTCCCCTGAAGTGCGGGTTTTCAATGAGTATTTTGGTGGCAACATGGGCTCCGTCCTTTTCCAGGAGATCAGAGAAGCTCAGGGACTGGCCTACTCCGTATTTTCGAGTTACAACCAGGGTTCCCGCAAGGATCGCAACGATTACATCATGGCCTACGTGGGTACCCAGGCGGACAAGCAGCCGGAAGCCATGGACGCCCTGGTCGACCTGATAAACAATTTGCCGGAATCCGAACTGAGCTTCCAAAACGCGCGCAAGTCCATTCTCAAAACCATTGAAAGCCAACGCATCACAGGAAATTCGCTGTTGTTCGACTACATCAATACCCGGGAAAGAGGTTTGGATTACGACATCCGGGAAAAGGTCTACGATCGGGTGCAGAAAATGACTTTCGACGACCTGAAGGCTTTTCACGAAAAGCACGTCAAGGGCAAATCTTACAACGTGGCCTTGATCGGCGATCGGAACAAGATCAATTTCGTTGCCCTGGATAAATACGGCGAAGTCCGGGAGATCTCGCTGGAAGAGCTGTTCGGTTACGAAGAAAAAGACCGCAGTATCCTGAATTGACCGGCTCTGCCCCCTTTTCCATCTGCCCTTGTCAGCTCATTGCCGGCAAGGGCAGTTTCCTTTAGAGGAAAGAGAGGCCGGTGAACGGAAATAGCTAACCGGAATAATCGGTTAAAGTGTATTTTTGAAAAAAAATTTGGTCAGACCATCAGAAAAAGAGATCGGGAGTTTTAACCTGGGCCGTTTTGCCAAGGGAAAGATCCATCAAACCTGGTTTCACATCATCGACAACGGAATCGGGGAGCCCATCCGGGTTCCGATCCTGGTTGCACGGGGTAAGGCCGACGGTCCGGTACTCGGACTTACGGCAGCTGTTCATGGCAACGAGCTGAATGGGATTCCCGTCATCCAGCAGATCTTTCGAGCTCTGGATGTCAATCAATTGCGCGGCACCATGGTGGGCGTGCTAGCCGTAAACATACCGGCAGTGCTGATGGAGCAAAGGCGCTTCATCGACGATGTGGACCTCAACCGGATAGCTCCCGGCAAGCTCCACGGGAACGTCAGTGAAACCTACATTTACCGGTTTATCCAAAACATCGTCACGCAGTTCGATTTTTTGATCGATCTGCATACGGCCAGTTTCGGCCGGGTCAATTCCTATTACGTACGTGCGGACATGTCCGACCCGGATACGGCCCGGATGGCTCGCTTGCAAAATCCGGACATCATTCTCAACGACGAACCCTCGGACCGCAGCCTTCGAGGTGCGGCAGCCAGCATGGGGATCAAGTCGATAACGGTGGAAATGAAGGATCCGCACGTTTTCCAGAAAGACGTGATCGAAAACGGGCTCGAAGGCATCACCAACGTCCTCTACGACCTGGATATGCAATCCGGAGAGCTAACCTGCTCTACGGAAACGACCATTCTGTGTGATCGATCCACCTGGATATACACCGACGTGGGCGGTATCCTATATGTGCGCCCTAAAGTGACCCAGTTGGTGGAGAAAGGGGACCGCCTGGCTACCGTGCGCGATATCTTCGGCAATCAGGAACGGGAGTATCGGGCTCCGGAAAAAGGGGTGATCATCGGGAAAAGTACCAATCCAGTCAACCAAACCGGAAGCCGGATTGTACATTTGGGGTTAAACCCGCAGGTCATTCCCTGCCTACCCTAACCCGACACTTCATGATCGAACGGATTCATCATTCCGAATACAGCCATGAGAATCACTGGTATCCCAAGGTCCTGCATGCCCAGATGACTCCCCTGGTCCGCTATTTCTTTCAAATGGGGGTCGATCAGATTGTTTCGCGCTATTGCCATCTGCATCCCACCGTCGACAAGGCTTATCTGCGGGAAATGCTTTTTTTCAAACCCCGCTTCTTCAATTGGTCCGGGGCCGATCTGATCAACGTAGCCACCGAGGAAGGAAAGCGCAGCATGGTCCTGATCGAAACGAACTCCTGTCCGTCCGGTCAGAAGTCCACTCCCCAGCTCTCCGATCAGGACGAATACGGCGGATACGGCCGGCTGGTGCGGGGCGGAATCCAGTCTTTTCTGAAAGGGAAACGCCTTCCTCCGGGCGTACTCGCCGTTTTTTACGATAAAAATCTGATGGAAGCCTCCGGTTACGCCTTTGCCTTGTCGGAATTCTATGATGAAGAGGTCTTTTTTGTTCCCTTTTTCAACGGACAGGAAAACGATCACATCAAGATCGAGGATGATCTGTTTTACATTCGGGTGGATGGAGAGTGGAAACCGGTTCGCTTTGCCTTTCGGTACCTGACCCAGAAACCCTGGAACCGCCTGCCGGCCTTCTCGCGGACTGCCATTTTCAACCCCCTGATCGTCTGCCTGGCCGGGGGGCGCAATAAGCTTCTGGCGTCCAAAGCCTATGATTTTTTCAACTCGGACCTGCACGAGCAAGGCATTCAGATCCAAACCCCTGAAACCTATTGGGATATTCATGTGGAGGAGGTCCCTTTCTGGTACCAGCGCTTCGGGGGGCATCTGGTGGTCAAAAATCCTTATGCCAATGCCGGCCAAGGCATCTATCTGATCACGAATGAGGCTGAGCTGGATCATTTCATGCAGTCGGCCCACAGCTACGAAAACTTTCTGGTACAAAGCCTGATCGGCAATAGGCATTGGAGTTCGCACACTGAGAAAGGAAAGTTGTACCACGTCGGTACCTTACCGAATAAAAAGAATGAGACCTTCGGATCCGATCCCCGGGTCATGATCCACTTTACGAAGGAAGGCTTTCGCCCGCTCGGCATGTATTCCCGCCGGGCCGACTTGCCCCTGCCCGACCACCTGGATGATCAGCCTACCTGGCCGATTCTCGGTACCAATCTTTCCGTAAAGAGGGGGGACAACAGCTGGGAATCCGATGTGAGCCGCCTCATCATCATGGACCAAAAAGATTTCAACAAACTGGGGCTGGGGATCGACGACCTGATCGAAGCCTTCATGCAGACGGTTTTCGCGACCGTTGCCATCGATAAAATGTCCCAACGCCTCATCAACCGCAGCAACGGACGCCTCAAGCGCAAGCTTTTTTCTTCTCTGAATCCGGACCCCCTACTCCTCAAAGAAATTATCTGATCCGTATTTCCTTCTGCGGAAAGACCACTTTTCAACCACCGGAAATACAGCAGCGGGTCAAGGATCCCGTAAGTCTATCCCCGGGATTACCCAGGCATAGCAGCTGATTTCCCCTTGCGTATCGGGTCTTTCCAGAAAAGGATTCCCGGATCTCCGGACTTCTGCGTCGAAATCCCTTTTGCATATTCCCTTCTTTTTATCAATCTTTAAGTGAGCCGGTTCTGTTTTTTGACGGAACCTTTTCCGGCAAAAAACCTTTTGAAATCAAGTGTAGTATAACCGCATTCTAAAGCGAATCGGTAAAAGACCTGACGAGACATGGAAACCAAAAGACAACGGCAAGTTGCCGAGCTGGTAAAGCGCAATTTCGGCGTTTTATTGCAGCACGAAGGAGGTTACATTTATGGGACCGAGCCCATGGTCACCGTCACCTCCGTAAAAATGACACCGGATCTTTCCCTGGCTAAAATTTACCTGAGCGTGTACAACACCGAAAACAAGCAGGCCGTCATGCTCACCTTGGAGGAGGAGCGGAACCGGCTCCGTCAGGGTCTGGCTTATCGCTTGAAGCGCCAACTGCGCCGGATTCCCGATATTTCTTTTTACCTGGATGACACCATCGACGAAATGTACCGCGTGGAGGCTATGTTCGACCGCCTTTACCGGGAGAACCAGATGGGAGGTCAAGAGCCGGGTGAAATGGGAGAGTAAGGCTTAATCCTTGCCTTCGAGCATTTCCTTCATAATTCCTTCCTTCATCGCGTAAGCGGAGATAACCATCTCGGCGACCCGGGATCGGGTGATCACCCATCGGAGTAATTCCATGGCTACCACAATCATCTCTGCCCGTTCCATGGGGATGCCTTCGATCCGTTTTCGCTCCGCCAGGGTGGAGTAAATGAGTTGATCATAGATGGCGGGAAAATGATCGATGGGCAGTTCGGCCCGAAGGGGGTGCTCTTTTTCTTTCACGGCCAGGTTTTCCAATACGTCAAAGGTGCCGGATGCACCGATCAGACGCCGGGGCGGATGCTCCTGGAGGATGGCCGAAAGGGATTCCAGCTCCTTTTTCAGAAACTGCCGAAGTTGTTTTAGCTCTTCGGGCAGGATGGGGTCGTGTGCCTGAAAATGACGAAACAGGACAGCTACTCCCACCGGAAAGCTGGCGGACCAAAGGACCCGGTCCCGGTTGGCCAGGATGAATTCCACCGAGCCGCCGCCGATGTCCATTATGAGATCGGTTTCGGATTTGAGGGGCACCGCCAGGGCTACGCCCTGCTGGATCAGCCTTGCCTCCTCTTCTCCGCTGATCAGCTCGACCCGGATACGGTGCTGTTCCCAGGCTTGTTGCTGGAATTCGGGGCCGTTGGAAGCGGTTCGCAAGGCAGCCGTTCCCAGCGCTTTACAATGGGTTACCCCGTATTCGTCCAGCCGTTTCCGGAAATAGGCCAAGGCCTCCTGGCCCCGCCGGAAAGAGTCGGGATGGATCCATTCGATGCCTTTTTCCGCCAGTTTGACGAAACGCCGTTCCCGGTAGAGCTCTTCGAAACCTGAGCCGTTGGGCCCCGGCCGACTGATCAGCAGGTGGAACGTATTGGTGCCCAGGTCGATTACAGCGATCGGCTCGTCCATAGCATTTTGGTTGGGGCGAGAAGCCTTTTGGAAATAAGCTCTCAAGATAGGTTCATTTGGAACGGCATTGCAAACTTTGATCGCTCGGGTGGGCAAATCCCGGAAAAGCCGGTCCTTCTCCGGATCAAAACTCGTACAGGAACCGTACGGTAATGTTTCGGCTGGTAAGCCGCCCTCCCCCTTCCATGCCTTGCAAATTGGTCAGGGCCCGGGAAAGGCGAAGGTCAATGCCGGCATGGTCCGTGAAAAGAAAGGTGAGGCCACCCAGGATGAAGAATTGATCCGGCTGGTAGGTAAACTGGTCCGAGACGTCAGAACCCGTATTGTCGATCACCCTGTATTGGATAAGCCGCCCGTAGGAGGCCCCCAGGTTGATCTGGAACTTCCATTCCAGGAACTGGACCATGAGCGGGGCTTCCACGAATTGAAGGGCAACCTTGTCCAGGCTGCCGCTGAACTCGTTCCGGCCTCGGCTGGATCCCTGTTGAATGTATTGCAGCTCCAGGGTCAGTCGCCAACGGGGATGCAGAACCGCCCCTACCCGGCCTCCGGCCGCCAGACCGATCCGGTGATAGCCGCTCAGGTCATCCCCGTCTATCTGCGAAAGGTTGAACCCGAGCAGAGGGGCCGCTTTGAAGCGTTGCTGGCCCTTTGCCGGGGGGGCCAGAAACAGGATGAGGACCAAACTCAACAATGCAGGTCCTACGGGGTTGTGATGGGACATTCGGGACATGAAGAAAGAAAATGATTGACCAAAGCCGCCTGCAAAATGGATGAACGTTCCGAAGATCGAAGCGGCTTCGAGCCCGTTCTGCATCGTCAATTTGGGTAATTTTAGCGAAATTCGGATTTGCTTCAGAAAAAACGTTATGAGTAAATATACCAAGCATACGCTCAAGAAGATCGAGGAATTGTTCAAGGAGATGGAGTACACCATTCGATATGAAAAAGGGAATTTCCAGTCGGGTTATTGTGTGGTTAAAGATCAACGGGTAGCTGTCATCAATAAATTTTTCGATACCGATGCCAGGGTAAACACATTGGCGGAGATCCTCCGTACGCTCGAAGTAGATGAATCGTCCCTTTCTGAGAACGGGGCCAAGATCTTCCGAAAATGGAGCAAGACGGAACCAGAAAAGGCCCAAGAAGAATCACCATCGAAGTAACATTTCTCGGAACCGGAACTTCACAGGGCGTTCCCGTCATCGGTTGCGATTGCCCCGTCTGCCTGTCGAAAGATCCGAAGGATAAGCGTCTCCGTACCTCCATCCATCTGAAGACCCAGGATCTGAGCCTGGTCATCGATTGCGGACCTGATTTCAGGCAACAGATGCTCAGGGAATCGATCCGCAGTCTGGATGCGATCCTGATCACGCACGAGCACAACGATCACGTGATCGGGCTCGACGATGTGAGACCCTTCAATTTCATGAGCGGCCGAAACATGGAAGTCTATGCCACTGAGCAGGTCCAGGATCAACTGAGGCAGCGTTTTTCTTATGTGTTTGCCAAAAATGCGTATCCCGGCGCTCCCCGGATCCAATTTCAGACGCTGGATCCCAAGCTACCCTTTCAGGTCGGGGGCGTAGAGATCCTGCCGGTCAAGTATTGGCACGGCCGCCTGCCCGTTTTGGGTTTCCGAATCGAGGATTTCGCCTACCTGACGGATTTCAAATCGATCGAGCCGGAAGAGCTGGACAAGGTCAGAGGGTTGCATACGCTCATCATCAGCGCTCTGCATCACAACCCTCACCACTCCCACCTCAATCTGGAAGAAGCTCTGGATATGGTTCGCCAGATCGGTCCTAAACGGGCCTTTTTCACGCATATGAGCCATCGTATGGGCTTTCACCAAGAGGTAGAAAAAAGCCTTCCCGAAGGGATACATCTGGCTTTCGACGGCCTTCGAATTCAATGGGATTGATTTTCGGGGAACCTTTTTACCTTTAATATTAGTATTTTAGTGGCATAAAGAATTGAAAAACGGTCTGCGGCCGACCTCAATTCCACTGAAAAATTGAAGCACTATGTCAAAAATTGATGTCACTACTGCCATCATTGTGGTGGTACTGGTACTGGCCCTCGGTTTTCTGGGGTATCAACTCTACCAGCTTTATGTAGGACAAGATCCTACTCCTGCCAATCGTGTTCTGGATACTCCTCAAACCCGAAACGATTCTTTCCCAGGCGATATGTATTCTTTTCCGAATGAAGATGACGGCTTGCCCGCCGATACCTCCTCTTTCTTTTCGGACACAGAGCCTGATTCTGGCCCATCTTCTCCTGTGGGAGGAAAAGTTGACACCAAAACGGAGCCGACCGGGGAGGGAGATTACATGGTCCTGGCCGGAACCTTTTCCGTAAAAGATTTTGCGGAAGATCATGCCCGGCGGATTCGATCACTGGGTTATCCGGGCGCTACGGTCAGACCCATGGACCGGGGAACCTACCACGTTGTGCGGGTCGATCATTTCGCGAGCGAATCCCGGGCGGAGGAATTGGTGCGCGAATTGAAGACGCAACACAAAATAGAAGCCTACGTACACAAAAAAAGGACTAAGCCGGTCGAAAGACAATCCGAAACCGGTTATCCGTCTCCTTTTTAAGGGTAGGTTCGAATAGGTTGTACCGGTACGGGGCTTATCCCTTCGGGTAGGTATCCTGCCACTCCAGCATTCCTCCCAAAAGGTTCCGAACCTTTGGGAATCCCATCTGGAGGAGGAGTTGCTTGGCCATTCCGCTTCGGTTACCGGATCGGCAATAGACTACGATTTCCTTTTCTTTTTCGTCCTCGAGTTCATCCTCTGCCTGCTGCATCAGAGACCCCAGGGGAATTAGTTTGCCTCCGATGTTGAATTCCGCATTTTCGTCGGGTTCGCGGACGTCTATCAAAAGGAGCTCATCTCCCTGCTCCATGCGTTCTTTGAGTTCCTTTACGTTTATGTCTTCCATGGTTTGGTGGCTGTTGCTGGCCGGCTGGCTTATTGCTTATTGTTGAATGTCATTGCAATCGGTTGGCGGGCTATCACTGAGGTAAAGATCTACCTGAATCCCCATGCTGACGCTTTTTCCGGGGGCGAAAGCCGGTTCTTGTCGAACGACGTAGGCGTTTTCCATATCCGCCGGATTACCGAAGACTCGTCCCACCTCCAGGTTGTTGCCGCTCAGACTAAACTGAGCTTCCCGATAGGTCAGGCAGACCAGGTTGGGAAGAGGAACCGTCTGGGAAGAACGGGTGGTGATCACCATTTCGAGGGTGCTCCCTTTAGGGACGCGCATTTCGCCGTTGCGAAGCCGGCGTGTAATGTCGTTTCCGTTGAGGTACACGCGTTCGATGGTCCCTTTGGCCAACTTGCCGTTGTATTCCTCAGCTCTGACCTTGCAGTCTACTTCCCGGCTAAGGGCATCGGCGCAGTAAGTGGCATAATTGTCAACTACGGCCAGCGAGGGAATCTTCACCAAGGGAGCTTCCTTCCCATTGATCACCAGATAAATAGTCCGGTTCTTTTTGACCTGGCTCCCGGCAAGAGGCGTTTGCTGCAGGACAACTCCGCGGGCTTTGCCCAGATTAAAACCCGTATCGACTTCTACCCGAAATCCCCGGCTGCCGGCCAGTTTGGTGGCGTCCTCTAGCTTCATATCCTGGTAGTTGTGGACTTCGTAGGACTTTCCATGCTGGGTGTACCAGCGCAACAGCAATCCTGTAAGAGAGAACAGAAGTATGATGGCGGCGATCAGGCCGATCAGGTTTTTCAGAAAGAAAGGCGACGAAATGTATTCCCAGGTATAGCCCCAGATCCTTTCAAAAAAGCGTTTGACCGGTTCCAGTGGCCCGGGAGGCTTATTCGGCCCGGCAGCGGTCTGATTTTCCTGAGATGTCGGGTCCGTTACGGGTTCCGGATCGGTTGAACTCATGACAGGTGCATTAAAAGGGACAGTTGAAGGTAAGCTGTTTTTGTGGTATTCTCTTTTGTTCAGCGCAAAGGTCAGGATCCTGTCGATGAAGTCGTAAGGTTTATATCCATTCAGGGCTGCCTGGTGAAAGATCGCCGTGGCCGGCGTCATACCGGGTAAAGAATTCACTTCAATGATGAGCAATTCAGCCAGGTTGCCGGGGAAAACGCGCACAAAAGCATCTATGCGGCAGTAGCCTTCTATGCCGAGCAGGCGTGCGGCTCTCTCCAATTCGGATTTCACCTGCCGGGCAACGATCCCGTAGTGCCTGGGCTCCGGCGCCAGTCGGGCCGGGGTGATATTCTGTCCTTCTCCGGCTAGAAATTTTTCTTCCAGGGACAATACCTCTCCGGTCGCCAAAGTCTCCGACGGTTCGAAAACTTCGTATTTCACCTGCCCGTCGGATCCGGGATGAGTCAACATCCCTCCGGTGATCTCAAGGAAATGGATGGCTTGATCCGCCCGGATCACCGTTTCTATCAGGATCACCTCTTTGAGGGGGAACTCCTCCCGGGGGCGGATTTTAAGTTTCTTCCTTTGAGGCAGGCTTTCATCTCCGGGTTCCCGGAAAAGCAACTGCATGTAGGCCTGCAACTGATCCCGGTCCCGGATCAGCTGGACCGCAGAACTGCAGCCGTCATCCACAGGTTTGGCGATCAAGGGGTATCCGAATCCCTGCTCGATCGCGTTCATTTTTTCCTCCGGTGCCTTGAGGTAATCCGTTTTGTGGACCAATTCCTGCCGTGCCGTTTTGAAACCCTTTTGGCGAAGCAGATCGAGGGTTTGAAATTTGTCTATCGTTATGGCGGAGGACTCCGGACCAGATCCATTGTAGGGGATACCTATTTGTTCCAAAAGACTTTGGATCTCGCCATCTTCTCCCGGTCTGCCGTGGAGGGCAATGAAAACCAGGTCGACCTTTTCTTTCCAATCCGGGTAATGCCATTCTTCCGGATGAAAAATAACTTCTGCCGACCCGTACTTTCGGGTAAGGGAGATGCATTTTTCCTTTATTTCCCCAACGACCGGGTGGGTCTTGCGATAAGCCAGCTTATCGCGAATATCGTCGGCATTATCTTTTAGCAAAAGATTTACGGGAATTTGGTGCCACTTCAATTCTCCTTGCTCGCGACTCAGGAAAATGGGGTAGGGCAAATACTTTTCGCTGCTGGCCAGCTTTTCGTAAATATTCCGTCCGCTCTCCACAGAGATATGCCGTTCGAAAGAGTATCCTCCCAGTACGATCCCCACCCTTAGTTTTTGCTGCTGGAGGGCCTGCAGGCGGCCGATCTGTTCATCCAGTTCGGTCAGCAAAGCCTTCCAGGCGCGTTGTTCCGGGTGAGTCTTCAGCCTTTCCTGCAAAGAGATACGGATGATATAGGTCAGGAATTGAGAAGGGTTTAATCCGATCTGGGCAGCTTGATGGAAAAAGAAAGATGAAGGCAGCATCCCCGAGGTGGTATTCGGGTCATTGAGGTAAACGGTGCCGTCTTTCTGGATAAATCCATCGATGCGGGCATAGACCTGAAAGCCCAATTCGACAAACAGCCGTTCGCATTCTTGCCGGATGACCTGAATTTTATCGGCCGGCAGATCAATGGGCGTTCGCTTTCGGGACATGCCGGGCATGTACTTGGAGCGGTAATCGAAAACCGGCCCGCCTTTCAGGATCTCCGTTGGGGGAAGGGCGACGGCCGAACCGTCTTCCAGGCGGATCACGATGCAGGAGAATTCTCTGCCGTTTATGAATTCTTCCAGCAACACCTTGTGCTCGCTGTGATGGCTTTCTAGGAGAATCTCTCTCTGGGGATCTTCTTCAGCCAGCTCATCCAGCTTGCTTTTGAGTTGATCCGGGTGGAACAGCGTTTCGATGGTGATTTTTGTTTTCAGGTCCATCGGAAAACCGAGACCGTCCCGAATATCGGTCAGCAGCCGGATGTGATCCCGCCGGTCGTATTCCGATCGCGCCAGCCAATCCTGCAAAGGGATGCGCTCCCGAAAAAAGGCCCGGTCGACGGCCTCCCGGAAGCCCTCCCATCCGGCTCCCCGGTCGATGATGGAAACCCCTATGGAAGAGCCCTGGCGGGACGGACGGATCACCAGGGGGAATCCGATCTCCGCCACGGCTTCCTGGTAAAGGTCCTTGTCCGAATCCCGCTGCACCCAAGCGTCTCGCGGCAGAACCCGAATCCGGGGAGCAGGAAATCCTTTTTCGGACATTAATTCTTTTTGGAGGGCTTTATCCATTCCGATCTCGCTGGCTCTCACGCCACTACCGGTATAGGGAATACCCAGATCCTCGAGTTGTTGCTGGATTTCCCCATCTTCCCCATACTCGCCATGCAAGGCCAGAAAAGCAATTTGGATCCGGTGGGGCAGGTCTTCCGGCTGGATCGGTTCACCTACTTCCCCGATCAATTGCTCCTGCTCCGATCCCGACAAACCGGTCAGACTTTCGGAATAGATCTGAAAAGAAGAGGCGAACTTTTGGGTAAGGACAGAAGAAGGAGGGTAAAAATCCCGAATGCTTCCCTTGTAAATATGTTGCCAATCGAGGATGATGAACCGGCGGGCCTGGTCCACAAAGATGGGAACGGGTTCGAAGAGTTGGGCGTTCAGATTATCGTAAACGGTACGACCGCCGGCAAATGAGATCTCTCTTTCCCTGGAAGGGCCTCCAAAAAAAATTCCAACTTTCAACTTCATGTACCTGCAGACTCGATTAGGGGATCGGAATCATCGGGTCCGGGAGGCTTTTCCCCGGATCGGATCACTCCATCCCGGAATAGTGTCGTAAAAATAGATGAAAATTGAAAATGGAAACCCTTCCCTGAGCGGGGATAAGTATGGCAAGAGGAAAATTCGAACCCACTCCCGGGAGATGCCCGGGGATCCCCGGGAGTGCGTTCGAAGTCTTTTTGTGCAGGAAAGGGGCGGGCTTGGCGTCCCCAAGTCTGGGATGGCTGGGTTTCGGGTACAGATCCTCCTCCGCTACGGTATCAAAGGCGAAAGAGTCCAGGGTCAATTCATGAAGGAACTGATCGGTTTTCTCGGAAAGCCCATTCAGAAAAACCGTTTGCCGGAAGGGTATCCAGGCTCCTTCGATCTGCCGAAAATCATCAAACAGAATGGAGCCGTACAGAGGGGATGCGCCGGGTAGGTAATTGTCCCGCACGGTATAGGAAGCCGCCTGCAAACGATGAGTTTCGGAATCCAGGAAAAGCAAATACTGATCGTGTTCCGGATGAGGGGCAGGGGTATCCCAGGTAGCAAAAACCAGGTCATAGGTTTTCCCGCGGTATCTTTCTTGGCCGGCATAATACACGATCGGAGCCTGATCCAATCGATCGACTAACTCGAAGAAGTATTGGAAGGCACTCAATCCGAAGGAAAGGCGCGGGTCGGGTTCTTCCTGGAAAAGGAGATGGTCCGATCGGATCTCGTAATAAGCCCAGTCTTGCTGGCCGGCCGCATCTCCCTGCCGCTTGCCGTCCAAAAAAGTGACCCGGCTGGTGAAAGTTCCGGCATCGAAGTCCAGCTTCAGGCGGGCTTTGGCCTCGGGCCAGAGTTTACCCACTTGACCGAGCAGCCCCTTCCACTCGTCCGTACCTATGGCCGTGTAGGTGTCGTGTACGAAAAAGGAATCCATGCCTTGAGCCTTCCAGGCCCGTTCGAGCAGGTATCGCCCCTGCGCTTCCAGGCCTTTAGTTTCGGATTCGGCTTGGTTTCGGAGGCTATCGGGACGGATATCGGCCAGCCGGCTGTTCCAGATCAGGGCAATGAGGATCAAGCCCAGCAGTGCGGCCGACGAAACGAAGAGTCGGGTTTTCATATCTTATTTTTTAATTAGACCGATCGGTACAATTTTTGTTTTGTCCATTGATTTGTCAATGGACATACTATCTTTCTGTCCGGGAGTCGACTATTTTGAAAGCCTGGAGATGGGATTGTGAAGGGGTATCCCGAACCTTATCCGGAGCCCTGTACTTCATTATTCAGGGAGAATCACAGCCACGATGATCGGACAAACGGGTGTATCGCTTTTGGGACTTCATCACGTAACAGCCACGACCGAAAAAGTGGGGCCGGACCTGGAGTTTTTCCGGGAAACCCTGGGGTTAAGCATGGTGAAACGCACCGTCAATTTCGACGATCCGAAAGTGTACCATTTTTACTTCGCTCCGCAGGAAGGTGAGCCGGGTACGGTTTTCACCACCTTTCCCTATGCCGGGCAGGGGATCCGCCGAGGGACGCCCGGCCACGGCCAGGTGTATGCCACTGCATTTTCGGTACCGGCATCTGCGCTCCCTTTCTGGCAAGAACGTTTTCGGGCGAAAGGCCAGGCGTATCGGCTGGTGGAGGAATTCGGCCGCGCCGGTCTTGCCGTAAGGGACCCAAGCGGACTGGAAATCGAAATACGAGGGTACGCACAAGATGATCGCCCGCCCGCTGTGGGGGGCGGAGTGGGTGCCCCTTTCGGGATTCGGGGTTTGGGGCAGGTCGGTCTTCGGGTTCAGCATCTGGGGGACACGATCGCATTTTTGGAAACGTATTTTGGCTTCGAATTGGTGGGGGAAGAAGGGGAGAAGGCTTTGCTTCGGATCGGCGAGGGAGGCCCTGGCCGGGAAGTGATGCTGTGGGAAGATCCCCGAGCAGAAAAGGGTAAGGGTGGAATGGGTATAGTGCATCATGTAGCCTTTCAGGTAAAAGACCAATCGGAGCTGGCGCACATTCGGGAATTCGTGGCAGGGGAACTGAAGCTGAAGGCAACGGAGATCAAGGACCGAAAATATTTCCAGTCCATTTACTTCCGGATTCCGGCGGGTGTGCTTTTCGAGATAGCGACTTCTGCTCCGGGTTTTACGGTAGATGAGCCGGCACCCTTTTTGGGCGAAAAGCTAATGCTACCGGAATGGGCAGAAAAGGATAGGGACGAAATTGAAAAAAAACTTCCCGTGGTTTGATTTTGGCGGTGGTTCAGTTGGCAGAGGGAGAGTTCAATTAAGTGTGTCAGCGATTAAAAATCAATCCCTGAAATAGTCTTCCCGATACCCAATACCCGATTACCAATACTCCATTTCCATCCGGGATTCGTGATCAATTAACCGTACCTTTGCAGCTCAATTGTAAATAAGGAAAAAACAAATCCATGCTTTCAGTATCCAATTTGGGACATCAATTTGGGAAACGGGTCCTTTTCGACGAGGTCAACCTGAAATTTACCCGCGGGAACTGTTACGGTGTGATCGGTGCAAACGGAGCGGGCAAGTCCACTTTCCTGAAGTTCTTGTCGGGCGAACGGGATCCTTCCCGGGGGGGAGTAAGTCTGGAGCCGGGCAACCGCATGGCAGTCTTGAAGCAGAATCACTTCGAATTTGAGGAAGAGCAGGTCCTGAACACCGTGATGATGGGCCATAAGGAAATGTACGATATTCTGCAGGAGAAGACGGCCATCTATATGAATCCCGATGCTACCGATGCTGACGGGCTGCGGGCTGCGGAGCTGGAGAACAAATACGGCGAGATGGGAGGCTGGACAGCCGAGAGCGATGCGGCCGAACTCCTCAGTCAGATGGGAATTTCCGAAGATAAGCACTACAGCCTGATGAAAGATCTGAGCGGCTCCGAAAAAGTGAAAGTGCTGCTGGCGCAGGCCCTGTTTGGCGAACCCGATTTGCTGCTGCTCGATGAGCCGACCAACGACCTGGATGCCCAAACCGTGGTTTGGTTGGCTGACTTCCTGGCGGATTTTAAGAATACCGTGATCGTGGTTTCGCACGACCGCTATTTTCTGGATATGGTTTGTACCCATATTGTGGACATCGACTTTCAGCAGATCCGGCAGTTTACGGGGAACTACACCTTCTGGTATGAGTCCAGCCAGTTAATGGCCCAGCAGATTGCCAACAAGAACAAGAAGGTAGAACAGAAGCGCAAGGAAATGATGGAGTTTATCCAGCGATTCAGCGCCAACGCTTCAAAATCCAAGCAAGCGACTGCCCGGAAAAAGGCGCTGGAAAAACTCTCGCTGGAAGATATCCGTCCTTCTACCCGGAAATATCCTTTTATCCATTTTCAACCCGAGCGGGAGCCCGGCGATCAGATCTTGCATGTGGAGGGATTGAGCAAGCGAAACGAGGCGGGGGAAATCCTTTTTGACAAGGTCACCTTCACCATGAATCAGGGAGAAAAGATCGCTTTGCTGGGACCGGATTCATCGGCCATTACCGCGCTTTTCGATGTCCTGGCCGGCGAACTTGAGCCCGACAGCGGAAAGATCGATTGGGGTCAGACAATCACAAAAGCTTACCTGCCCAACGAGAACGAGGCCTACTTTTCAAAAGAAAACGATCTGGATCTGATCAATTGGCTCCGGCAGTATTCCGAGGAAAAGGATGAGCAATTCATCCGGGGCTTCCTGGGGCGTATGCTGTTTTCCGGCGAAGAAGTTTACAAAAAGAGCAGCGTTCTTTCCGGAGGCGAAAAGGTCAGATGTATGCTTTCCAAGGCCATGCTGGCCCAGCCCAATTTCTTGCTGTTGGACGAGCCTACCAACCACCTGGACCTGGAGTCCATTACCGCTTTGAACAATGCGCTGAGGGATTTCAAAGGCAATCTGATCCTGGCCTCCCATGACCACCAGTTGGTCCATACCGTCGTAAACCGGATCATCGAAATTACCCCTAATGGTATGATCGACAGCCTGCAGACCTTCGAAGATTATCTGGCCTCTGAGCGGATTAAGGAGCAAAGAGTGGCGCTGGCCGGAGTTTAGGTTTGAGCGCGGAGATTGGCCTTATGGGTGGTGCAATGATCAGGAGAGCTACGTCCTCGCTAACAAGCAGTAAGCAGCTGCCTTTGGCCGCCTTGACAAGTTGAAGAGTTCTTTTTGCGGGAAAGAAAATGTCAACTTGCAAACGCGGCGGAGTCGCAGGTGCTTTCGTGCATCCGCGACCGACAGTCGCGTTTAATCTCGAATCCCCTTTTGCCATTTCAGCTTCTTTTCGGACCTTTTGAGGAAGTAAAAAAGGAATCGAATGAAGCAGATAATAACCTTGGGGCTGGTCATCCTTTCGCTCACCCTTTATGGACAGGATGAAGAATGGAAAACGCACGTTAACCAGGCGGCCGAGGCCCTGGAGTCGGAGGTGGTCGACTGGCGACACCACATTCATGAGAATCCTGAGCTTTCCAACCGGGAATTTGAAACGGCAGCCCTCGTGGCAGAAAAGCTGAAAAGCTGGGGCATCGACGTCCAGGAAGGCATTGCGCACACGGGGGTGGTAGGCATATTGAAAGGCGGGCGACCCGGACCGGTCGTCGGCTTGCGAGCGGACATGGACGCCCTTCCGATTACAGAACGAGTGGACATTCCCTGGGCATCCCGACAGAAAGCAACTTACAATGGGAAGGAAGTGGGGGTTATGCACGCTTGCGGGCACGACACCCACGTAGCTATGCTGCTGGGAGCGGCCCGGATACTTTCTGAAATGAAAGACGAAATTCCGGGGACGATCAAGTTCGTATTTCAACCGGCCGAAGAGGGTGCTCCCGATGGAGAGGAAGGGGGCGCCGATTTGATGGTGAAGGAAGGCGTGCTGAAGGACCCGGATGTGGACGCGATGTTTGGCGTTCACATTCAAAGCGATTTACCGGTCCGGAAAATTACCTATACCCCGAGAGGGGCACTGGCGGCTGCCGATAAGATAGCGATTACCGTCAAAGGGGTAGGGACCCATGGGGCTTATCCCTGGAAAGGGGCGGATCCCATCACGGCTTCCGCCTACATCCTTACGGCCATGCAGACGGTGGTAAGCCGACGGAGTGAGCTTCCGAAAGCTGCTGCGGTCGTCACGATCGGCAGTATCCAGGGGGGTAACCGCAACAATGTCATCCCGGAAAAGGTGGAAATGGTGGGAACCGTCAGGACGCTGGACCCGGAGATGCGCAAGCAGGTGCTGGCCGATCTGAGAGAAGTGGTGGAGTTTACCGGAAAGGCCCACCAGGTAGAAGCGGAATTGAAGGTGATGCCCTACGGGCCGGTGACTTACAACGATGTCCCCTTGCTGGAAGAAAGCATCCCTGCTTTAACTGAAGCGGCCGACGGCAATATCGAGCAAGCCCTGGCGGTGACCGGTGCGGAGGATTTTGCATTTTACAGCCGGGAGGTGCCGTCGCTCTTTGTTCGGGTGGGCGGTATGCCGGAAGGGGTTAGCGTAGAGGAAGCAGCGCCGCACCACAGCCCCGATTTTTTCGTCGATGATGCGGGCTTGAAAACAGGTGTGCGGGCCTACTGCTATTTCGCATTGGATTATTTGCATCGACGGGGGGAGTGATGAGGGGGGGAATGCTATCAGATATCTAAGTACCTACTCAAAAGAGATTCGGTATTTTGTTCCAATGTTTTCCAGCACCT